>NZ_BAAGVB010000012.1:0-513 GCF_054781095.1 Frigoribacterium salinisoli | reverse complement strand
CACGGCGACCACCGCCGTCACCGAGACGGCGATGCGCAGCTTGGACATGCCCGCCGCGCGCAGCGCCGTCAGTTCGCCGCTGCCGGCCAAACCGCCCAGACCGAGCAGACCGCCGATCAGCGCCGCGTTGCCAAAATGCTCGTACATGCGCCGCGGGATGGTGTCGGCGATGTAGATCGCGGCCTTGCTGAGGGTGTAGCCGTGATCGCCGACGTGACCGAGCTGCCGGAGGAACTGGCCCAGCGTGTCGAAGCCGACCAGGATCAGCCAGACGATGGCGAGCGTGCTCAGCACGCTGGTCGCGATCAGGCGGTCGACCTGCTTCACGCGCGGCATCGGCAGTCTCATGCATCGGCTCCCTTCACGCGCCACGCGCTGAACTGACGGCGGAACATCCACAGCGCACCCAGCGTCACCAGGATGTGCAGCACCCACATCGGCGCGCTGTTGCTCACCGTGCCGCGATCAATGAGCGCGCGCCCCAGCGACAGCAGCAGGAAATAGAGGAAGTAC
>NZ_BAAGVB010000011.1:0-783 GCF_054781095.1 Frigoribacterium salinisoli | reverse complement strand
CCAAACCGATCGGCGTCCGGTGGCGAACCCCTTCTACCTCACCAGGGAACGCACACCACAGCAAAGGACCTGATCATGAACGCCTTCTCCCGCAAGCGCATCGTCCGCAGCAGCATCGGCGTCGCCGCCGCCGGCGCTCTCGCCCTCAGCCTCGCCGCGTGCTCCACCGGCGCCGAGGACACCACCGACACCTCCTCGTCGTCCTCGGCCTCGTCCGAGCCGTCCGCCGCCGCGACCCCCGCCGCCTCGATCGCCGACCTCAGCAACGGCGTCGACACCCAGGTCACCGTCGACCAGTCCTTCGTCGACGCCCTCGGCACCCTCGGCCTCACCCCCGGAGTCGTCGGCGACGCCACCTTCACCGACGGCACCTTCTCGTTCCCCATCACCGGCGGCAACGTCGACTACTACGGCCCCGACAGCGACGTCCGCCCTTACGTCCAGGGCGAGATCGACCACGACGGCTCCGGCCTGAGCCTGACCGCCGGCGACACCGTCGTCGAGCTCAGCGACTTCCGCATCGACCCGGGCGAGAGCAAGCTCTACGGCACCGTCACCGCCAACGGCGAGGTCGCCGCCGAGGACGCCTACCTCTTCAACCTCTGGGGCGGCACCCTCAAGCCCATCCAGATGGAGGGCACCAACGCCGTCCTCGAGGGCACCACCGTCCACATCAGCCCCACCGCCGCGGACCTGCTCAACGACACCTTCGGCACCGACCAGGTCCAGGACGAGATGCTCGTCGGCGTCGCCAAGATCACCGCCGCCACCGAGTAACACCCC
>NZ_BAAGVB010000010.1:0-969 GCF_054781095.1 Frigoribacterium salinisoli | reverse complement strand
AGACGTCCTCGGTACGCCCCTGGCGGTCGGCATCGACTGGGTGTTGTGGACCATCGGTACGGTGCTCGGCCTCGTCAGCGCGATCGCGGTCCCGTACCTGACGTTCAGCCGGCACGACACGGCCCCCGACAGTGCGTTCGGCGGCTGGCTCATGCCCGTGGTTCCCCCGATGGTGTCTGCCTCGACCGGTGCGCTGCTGCTGCCCTTCCTGCCCGCGGGGCAGGCCAGGCAGAACATGCTCTGGGGGTGCTACGCGATGTTCGGGTTGTCGTTGCTGGCGTCGATCGTGATCATCACGCTGATCTGGTCACGCCTGGCCCAGCACAAGATCGGCCCGGCCGGCATGGTCCCGACCCTCTGGATCGTCCTCGGCCCCCTGGGGCAGTCGATCACCGCGGCCAACCTGCTCGGTGGCAACGCCCACCTCGCCGTCGACCAGGGAACCTCGCACGCCCTGTTCGTCTTCGGGCTCGTCTACGGTGTGCCCACCCTGGGATTCGCCCTGATGTGGGCGGCACTGGCATCGGCCATCACCCTCCGCACCATCCGCCAGGGGCTCCCGTTCTCACTCACCTGGTGGTCGTTCACCTTCCCCGTCGGCACCTGCGTGACAGGCCTGAACGGTCTGGCCCTGCACACGGGACTCGTCGCGCTGCAGGTACTGGCGGTCGTGTTCTACTTCGGGCTTGTTGGGGCCTGGATCACGGTCGCCGCGCGCACCTTCCACGGCAGCGTCATCCGCGGAACGCTCCTCGCGCCTCCCCGTCCCCTGCCCTGACCGCGGACGACGAGGGTGCGTGGGGGAGTGGCTCAGATCGAACAGGCGTCGTTCCAGTCACGGCGATAGGCCTCGGGGTCACTGACGTCGACGATGGCCGAGGCGGCGCCCTTGGGCTCGTCACGCGACCGGTAGCTCTCGAACGCCACCGCACTGCGGTCGTTGCTCGCCGGATCACGCACCCCGGAGGC
>NZ_BAAGVB010000009.1:250-1572 GCF_054781095.1 Frigoribacterium salinisoli | reverse complement strand
CTCTCAGCGCCGATGGTACTGCAAGGGGGACCTTGTGGGAGAGTAGGACACCGCCGGACATCCATTGACACCACCCCACGGGGTGGTGAACCAGAAGAGCCACCCCACCGGGGTGGCTCTTCTGCGTTACAGCCCGGACCCTCACACCAGCCGGTCCACACCAGGAGAGCCACCCCAAGGGGTGGCTCTTCGTCGTTGTGCCGCGGTCGTTCTGCCGGCGAGGACGAGCTTGACGACCCGGGCCTCGAGGGCTCGTCGCAGCGCGAGGCAGATGATCCCGCGCACCCGTGCCCGCTGTCCTCAGTGGCTCCCCGCGGCGGCTGGGCGGCTAGCCGCCATGGTCGGCCGGCACCCTGATCGTCCTCGTCCTCGTCCTCGTCCTCGTCCTCGTCCTCGCCGTCCGTGCCGTCCTCGACGGGTCCTGTCGCCTCGCCAGGAGGGAGACCGCTCGCGACCCCAGGGCTGGATCCGAGGCGCGGGGCGTGCACCGCGAGGACGCGGCCTGCCCCGACGCCGGCCCGGTGCGGACGTGGGCGCCGGCGCAGCGAGCGCCGCCGAGCCGATCGGCCCTGAGCGACGTGTCCTGACGGTCTCGGCTCGTCGGCGGACGGGCCTTCGGGGGGCCGGCCCTTCCGACCCCAGGCTCGGCCCTCTCGCGCGACGCGTCGGCCGATCAGACGTGCGATCTCCTGCGTGTCCGCACTCTGCTCGGGCTGCCTCCGCCCGAGACGTCCTCGGTCACGGACTGTCGCTGCGCGGAAGACCTCCGCGATCCTGAGCGATCGGCCGTTCCGTCGAGCAGGGTGCAGCGGAGCGCGGGCCGTCGACGTGCACCTGGCCGAGCCGCTGCTCTGGCTGGCGCTGCCCGTGCCGGTGTGCGTCCCCAGTGAGGACGCGCCCGACACCACGGTGACGCCGCCGGGTCGTCGCGCCACCCATCAGGAGCACGAGCGACGCCATCGCCCCCGCCCAGCGAGGGTGACGGGAGCTCGTCGCGTTCGAGTCGCTGCGTCGGCCTCGTCCCACGGGTAGCGCGCCCCTCTCGGAGACGCTGGCGCCTGGGGCACCGCGTCGACGCCCCCGTTCTCCCCGACCCTTGAGCACCTGTCCTCGGACATCGATGCCGTGATGGCGGATCCGTGGTTGCGGGAAGCCAAGCGGGCAGGGAAGTCCTTCGGACGGGCCAGGCCTCGACCCGCGCTGTTGACGAAGACCAGGCGGATGAGCTTCCGTGATCCTGGGGACCTGGGGACCTGGGGACCTGGGGACCTGGGGACCTGGGGACCTGGGGACCTGGGGACCTGGGGACCTGGGGACCTGGG
>NZ_BAAGVB010000009.1:0-152 GCF_054781095.1 Frigoribacterium salinisoli | reverse complement strand
GGGACCTGAGGACGTGGCAGGGCGCGTCGCGACACGCCCGGGATGCGACGTGGTTTGGCGGGGGGTGCTCGACGGTGTGTATTGTTTCTTCTCGTCACCCCAAAGGTGCGGCGGAGCGTAGCTCGGCTGGCCTCAAGTGGGACCGACTCCCA
>NZ_BAAGVB010000008.1:3491-5368 GCF_054781095.1 Frigoribacterium salinisoli | reverse complement strand
GTCTGTCGTTCTTTTATGGAGAGTTTGATCCTGGCTCAGGACGAACGCTGGCGGCGTGCTTAACACATGCAAGTCGAACGATGAACTGGAGCTTGCTCCAGGGATTAGTGGCGAACGGGTGAGTAACACGTGAGTAACCTGCCCTTGACTCTGGGATAAGCGCTGGAAACGGCGTCTAATACCGGATACGAGCTTCAGTCGCATGGCTAGGAGCTGGAAAGAATTTTGGTCAAGGATGGACTCGCGGCCTATCAGCTAGTTGGTGAGGTAATGGCTCACCAAGGCGACGACGGGTAGCCGGCCTGAGAGGGTGACCGGCCACACTGGGACTGAGACACGGCCCAGACTCCTACGGGAGGCAGCAGTGGGGAATATTGCACAATGGGCGAAAGCCTGATGCAGCAACGCCGCGTGAGGGACGACGGCCTTCGGGTTGTAAACCTCTTTTAGTAGGGAAGAAGCGAAAGTGACGGTACCTGCAGAAAAAGCACCGGCTAACTACGTGCCAGCAGCCGCGGTAATACGTAGGGTGCAAGCGTTGTCCGGAATTATTGGGCGTAAAGAGCTCGTAGGCGGTTTGTCGCGTCTGCTGTGAAAACTGGGGGCTCAACCCCCAGCCTGCAGTGGGTACGGGCAGACTAGAGTGCGGTAGGGGAGATTGGAATTCCTGGTGTAGCGGTGGAATGCGCAGATATCAGGAGGAACACCGATGGCGAAGGCAGATCTCTGGGCCGCTACTGACGCTGAGGAGCGAAAGCGTGGGGAGCGAACAGGATTAGATACCCTGGTAGTCCACGCCGTAAACGTTGGGAACTAGATGTGGGGACCATTCCACGGTCTCCGTGTCGCAGCTAACGCATTAAGTTCCCCGCCTGGGGAGTACGGCCGCAAGGCTAAAACTCAAAGGAATTGACGGGGGCCCGCACAAGCGGCGGAGCATGCGGATTAATTCGATGCAACGCGAAGAACCTTACCAAGGCTTGACATGTACCGGAAACGGCCAGAGATGGTCGCCCCGCAAGGTCGGTACACAGGTGGTGCATGGTTGTCGTCAGCTCGTGTCGTGAGATGTTGGGTTAAGTCCCGCAACGAGCGCAACCCTCGTTCTATGTTGCCAGCACGTCATGGTGGGAACTCATAGGAGACTGCCGGGGTCAACTCGGAGGAAGGTGGGGATGACGTCAAATCATCATGCCCCTTATGTCTTGGGCTTCACGCATGCTACAATGGCCGGTACAAAGGGCTGCGATACCGCAAGGTGGAGCGAATCCCAAAAAGCCGGTCTCAGTTCGGATTGAGGTCTGCAACTCGACCTCATGAAGTCGGAGTCGCTAGTAATCGCAGATCAGCAACGCTGCGGTGAATACGTTCCCGGGCCTTGTACACACCGCCCGTCAAGTCATGAAAGTCGGTAACACCCGAAGCCAGTGGCCTAACCCTTGTGGATGGAGCTGTCGAAGGTGGGATCGGTGATTAGGACTAAGTCGTAACAAGGTAGCCGTACCGGAAGGTGCGGCTGGATCACCTCCTTTCTAAGGAGCATCTGGCATCCGCTTCAGGGTGGGTGTCCAGGCGCCGGATCGAGACGAATGTTCTCGCCGGTAGCTCATGGGTGGAACTTTGACGATGGCCTTCTGGTGAAGGTGCTCAGCTCAGTACGACTCTTCGGGGTCTGGAACGGGTGGGTGCTGGAGTTGGTGGGCGTGCACGCTGTTGGGTCCTGAGGGACCAAGCTTCCTGCTCTTTCGGGGGTGGGTGGTCTGGTTTCTTCGGACCATGACGAGTCGGCCGGTTGGTCGGTGAGTTGTGGGGCCGCCCGTATGTTGAGAACTACACAGTGGACGCGAGCATCTTTGGTCGCGTGAGGGTCTGTCGCT
>NZ_BAAGVB010000008.1:0-3399 GCF_054781095.1 Frigoribacterium salinisoli | reverse complement strand
CACTGGAGCCGAAGAAGGACGTAGAAATCTGCGATAAGCCTCGGGGAGCTGATAATCGAGCCCTGATCCGAGGATCTCCGAATGGGGAAACCCCGCCAGGCGTTGACCTGGTGACTCCCGCCTGAATATATAGGGCGGGTAGAGGGAACGTGGGGAAGTGAAACATCTCAGTACCCACAGGAAGAGAAAACAACAGTGATTCCGTCAGTAGTGGCGAGCGAAATCGGAAGAGGCTAAACCGGTCATGTGTGATAGACGGCGGTCGTTGCATGGTCGGGGTTGTGGGACCCGTTGTCCTGTTCTGCCGGACAGGAGCAGTTACAGCGCAGTATAGGCGAACAGGTTTGAATGCCTGGTCATAGAGGGTGCGAACCCCGTAGCCGAAATGCTGGCGCTGGCTGAATGGGGATCCCAAGTAGCACGGGGCCCGAGAAATCCCGTGTGAATCTGTCAGGACCACCTGATAAGCCTAAATACTCCCAGATGACCGATAGCGGACAAGTACCGTGAGGGAAAGGTGAAAAGTACCCCGGGAGGGGAGTGAAATAGTACCTGAAACCGTTTGCTTACAAACCGTTGGAGCCTCCTTGTAGGGGTGACAGCGTGCCTTTTGAAGAATGAGCCTGCGAGTTAGCGATATGTGGCGAGGTTAACCCGTGTGGGGTAGCCGTAGCGAAAGCGAGTCTTAAGAGGGCGAATGAGTCGCATGTTCTAGACCCGAAGCGAAGTGATCTATCCATGGCCAGGTTGAAGCGACGGTAAGACGTCGTGGAGGACCGAACCCACTTCAGTTGAAAATGGAGGGGATGAGCTGTGGATAGGGGTGAAAGGCCAATCAAACTTCGTGATAGCTGGTTCTCTCCGAAATGCATTTAGGTGCAGCGTTGCGTGTTTCTTGCCGGAGGTAGAGCTACTGGATGGCCGATGGGCCCCAAAAGGTTACTGACGTCAGCCAAACTCCGAATGCCGGTAAGTGAGAGCGCAGCAGTGAGACGGTGGGGGATAAGCTTCATCGTCGAGAGGGAAACAACCCAGACTACCAACTAAGGTCCCTAAGCGTGTGCTAAGTGGGAAAGGATGTGGAGTTGCAGAGACAACCAGGAGGTTGGCTTAGAAGCAGCCACCCTTGAAAGAGTGCGTAATAGCTCACTGGTCAAGTGATTCCGCGCCGACAATGTAACGGGGCTCAAGCACACCACCGAAGTTGTAGATTTCGTACTGTGACAGGCCTTCGTGGTCCAGTCGTACGGAGTGGTAGGAGAGCGTCGTGTGGCGAGTGAAGCGGCGGTGTGAACCAGCCGTGGACGCCACACGAGTGAGAATGCAGGCATGAGTAGCGAAAGACGGGTGAGAAACCCGTCCTCCGAAAGACCAAGGGTTCCAGGGCCAGGTTAATCCGCCCTGGGTAAGTCGGGACCTAAGGCGAGGCCGACAGGCGTAGTCGATGGACAACGGGTTGATATTCCCGTACCGGCGAAGAACCGCCCAAGCTAATCCAGTGGTGCTAAGAGTCCTAACCCGGCTGAGCGGATCCCTTCGGGGTGATGCCGGCCGGTCTAACGCTCGACCCCATGCTGGTGCGGCTAGCGTATTAACAGGTGTGACGCAGGAAGGTAGCTGAGCCAGGCGATGGTATCCGTAAGGTGAACCTGGTGTAAGGATGTAGGGCTGACGATAGGCAAATCCGTCGTCTCTGTGCCTGAGATCCGATGCGTACCCCGATCGGGGGAAATCAGTGATCCTATGCTGCCGAGAAAAGCATCGACGCGAGGTTCTAGCCGCCCGTACCCCAAACCGACTCAGGTGGTCAGGTAGAGAATACCAAGGAGATCGAGAGAATCGTGGTTAAGGAACTCGGCAAAATGCCCCCGTAACTTCGGGAGAAGGGGGGCCGGAACCGTGAACGGACTTGCTCCGGGAGCGGGAAAGGCCGCAGAGACCAGTGGGAAGCGACTGTTTACTAAAAACACAGGTCCGTGCCAAGTCGCAAGACGATGTATACGGACTGACGCCTGCCCGGTGCTGGAAGGTTAAGAGGAAGGGTTAGCGCAAGCGAAGCTCAGAATTTAAGCCCCAGTAAACGGCGGTGGTAACTATAACCATCCTAAGGTAGCGAAATTCCTTGTCGGGTAAGTTCCGACCTGCACGAATGGCGTAACGACTTCCCAGCTGTCTCAACCGCGAACTCGGCGAAATTGCACTACGAGTAAAGATGCTCGTTACGCGCAGCAGGACGGAAAGACCCCGTGACCTTTACTACAGCTTGGTATTGGTGTTCGGTGTGGCTTGTGTAGGATAGGTGGGAGACTGTGAAGCTCGGACGCTAGTTCGGGTGGAGTCATTGTTGAAATACCACTCTGGTCACTCTGGATATCTAACTTCGAACCGTGATCCGGTTCAGGGACAGTGCCTGGTGGGTAGTTTAACTGGGGCGGTTGCCTCCCAAAAAGTAACGGAGGCGCCCAAAGGTTCCCTCAACCTGGTTGGCAATCAGGTGTCGAGTGTAAGTGCACAAGGGAGCTTGACTGTGAGACTGACAAGTCGAGCAGGGACGAAAGTCGGGACTAGTGATCCGGCAGTGGCTTGTGGAAGCGCTGTCGCTCAACGGATAAAAGGTACCTCGGGGATAACAGGCTGATCTTGCCCAAGAGTCCATATCGACGGCATGGTTTGGCACCTCGATGTCGGCTCGTCGCATCCTGGGGCTGGAGTAGGTCCCAAGGGTTGGGCTGTTCGCCCATTAAAGCGGTACGCGAGCTGGGTTTAGAACGTCGTGAGACAGTTCGGTCCCTATCCGCTGCGCGCGTAGGAAATTTGAGAAGATCTATCCCTAGTACGAGAGGACCGGGATGGACGAACCTCTGGTGTGTCAGTTGTCCTGCCAAGGGCACCGCTGATTAGCTACGTTCGGAACGGATAACCGCTGAAAGCATCTAAGCGGGAAGCCGGCTTCGAGATGAGATTTCCATACCCTTCGGGGTGAGAGGCTCCCAGCTAGACTACTGGGTTGATAGGCCGGATGTGGAAGTGGGGACTAACGACCCATGGAGCTGACCGGTACTAATAAGCCGATGACTTGACAACACCATCCCCTCAGGGGGTGATGCTCGCGTCCACTTTGTGGTTCCCGACCGACGGTCGGACCGCGCCCCGCACAGGGGCGCTCCACACAATTTCATACTGATGGTATGAGACACAGACTTGACCACCACCGGTCACCGTCGCCCTTTGCTGGGCCGGTCCCGGTGGCAGCGTCACTAGTGTTTCGGCGGCCATAGCGAGAGGGAAACGCCCGGTCACATTCCGAACCCGGAAGCTAAGACTCTCAGCGCCGATGGTACTGCAAGGGGGACCTTGTGGGAGAGTAGGACACCGCCGGACATCCATTGACACCACCCC
>NZ_BAAGVB010000007.1:0-143218 GCF_054781095.1 Frigoribacterium salinisoli | reverse complement strand
GGCTCGTCACGCGACCGGTAGCTCTCGAACGCCACCGCACTGCGGTCGTTGCTCGCCGGATCACGCACCCCGGAGGCTTCGACCCACAGAGTCCAGTTCCACCGCGTCCGGACGCCAGGCTGCAACGCGCCTTCGCCGACGACCAACAGCACGTCCGTGCCGGCGGGTGAAGACTCGAAGTCTGCGCCCGTGAATGATCGGACCGACGACGTGAGGCCTCTCGCGCTGATCTCCCGAGCTAACTGACTGCCCATGTCCGAGAGATGCTCGCCAGCATCGCCATCCACAGCCACGATGCCTCCACCGGACGGAAGCTGACTCAGCATCTCGGAAACCAAGTCATGGATGACGGTGTTGCTCATGATGCTTTCTCCTGCTCACTCGTTCGTCGAAACGGAAAAGGGAGTCGGCGGCCGCCGACTGATGCGGCTGCACGAAGCGGTCGCGAACCTGATGCAACCACGAGCATGCGCCGACGTTCAGCCCTGTAGAAGCGCGTGCTTGGAGCGCCCGATAGGGGATCGTCTATCGAGACAGTAGAAGCACATCGACGGTAAGGGATATCATCGGCTTGTGCCGATCATAGAAGAACTAACTGCAGCGGTCTCGCTGTTCCATTCGCTGGCAGACCCGAGCCGTCTGCTCATCCTGCGCCGACTCAGCCAGAGCGAAGCGCGTGTCCGGGATCTCACTGATGAACTCGGTTTAGCCCAGTCCACTGTTTCTGAGCATGTTGCCTGCCTTCGAGACTGTGGCCTTGTCACCGCTCGCGCCGAGGGGCGGCAGAACTTCTACTCAGTGGCCACACCGGAAGTCCTCGACGTCCTCGAATCCGCCGAGCAGCTCCTTGCCTCTACCGGGCACAAGGTCGACTTGTGCACGACTTACGGAAGTCAGACCCGATGATCGGCACCATCGTCGCCGCGGTCGGTCTTTTCGCGGCCACCAACATCGACGACCTCGTCGTCCTGACCGTTCTCTTCGTTGCCTCGGCACGAGGCTCTCTGCCCGGGTGGAAGGTCGTTGCCGGCCAATACGCCGGGTTCGTGACCCTCGTCGCCATCAGCGTGGTGGCCGCCGCCGGGCTCACCATCGTTCCGGATAAATGGGTCGGATTCCTCGGCCTCATTCCACTCGCCATCGGCATCTACGGTCTCGGTCGCACCCTTCGGCGCCGAGGCGATGATGACGACGACAATGACGCAATTTCCGCAGTTGGTCTCCTAGGAGTCGCCGGCATCACAATCGCCAACGGTGCCGACAACATCTCGCTCTACACGCCCGTGTTCCGGACAAATCCTGTGCAGGACACCGTCGTCACAATCATCGTGTTCCTTGTCCTGGTGGCGGTGTGGTGCCTCATCGCTCGCTTCATCGGAACGAGCAAAACCGTCAGTGAGCTGCTCGAAAGAGTCGAGCACTGGCTCGTGCCCGCAGTGTTCATTGGCCTCGGGCTCTACATCCTGATCGAGTCCGGCGTGCTCATTCGGCTCGTCGAGGCCCTGTCGTGACGGCCGGGGGGCGGGTCGCCGGTGCAGTCGTGATCAGTGCGGCTGCGTTCGTTCTTGATCAGGTGTCGAAGGCGTGGGCGCTGTCGTATCTCGGCGCAGAGCGTCAAATCGATTTAGGACTCGGCGCAAGTCTCCGGCTCGTGTTCAACCCCGGTGTCGCGTTTGGTCTCGGGGGCGAGTTCGGCCCAGCCCTGACCGTTGGCATCATCGTGATCGTTGCGGCCCTTGCCGCCTGGGTCCTTGTTCGGGCGCTGAAGGGAAGAGGGACGTTTGCGACGTTCCTTCTCGCGGTCGTTCTCGGCGGAGCCATGGGCAACGTTTGGGACCGCATCTCGCGAGCGGACAAAGGCCCCTTGTCTGGTGAGGTCGTCGACTTCATCGCGATCGACTGGTTTGCCATCTTCAATGTCGCCGACATCTTCACCACAGTCGGTCTCATCAGCTTCGCGGTTGTATCCGTGGCGTCCGGTTCAAAGCCCACCTCTCATCGAGCGTCTGGCACACCTCCGACGGTCTAAGAGGCAGGCGAGCACACGCCGACCATGTGCAATGCGCGAAGAGCAGCACGAGTCGCCAGGCGAGGTGTGGTCGCACCTATGCGTCAGCCTTGGCATCCAGGCGTCGCTGTACCGATCGGGTACCTCCCCTTGTGCCAGGTGCCAAATGCTGCCAGGGCCAGGGCGAACCTCGGAGACTGCCACCAAGAGTTTCAACGCTTCCAGGTTTCCCGAAGCAGGAAGCACACGACTTGTAAACTCGCGAACGAACTAACCTCAGGAGATCGCATGCCCGCCGTCCACGCCCGATCCCCGCTGGGCCTTGGGCGTTTGGGTATGGCTGTCCTCTTGATTTTTGTGCTTATCGGTAGCGCATTACTGATGCATACGCTCGCGGGCCCTGCCGAGGGGTGCCCTCCTTCCATGGCCAGCCATCACACCGAGACCGAGAGCGCGCATACTGCCTATGCAGAAGCTGCCCCCGTCGCTTCCTCTGCGATGCAGGACGACTGCACGATGCTCTGCGCAATCATGGGCATGGCCTGCCTCGTGGTCCTCGTCCTGTTCGCTTGGTCAGCAACCTGGCGACGTCAGACACGTGCGTTGTTCACCCTCTCCAAGACCCTCAACACACGCCCGATTGCCCCGTCCTTCACGCTTCCACGTCTGACACCAGACTTGACACAGCTGAACATTCTCCGCATCTAAACGACCCTTGGGGATCGCTCCCCGCATGAGACCCGCGATCGCGTCACCGCGTCGTCACTTTTCTCACCCCAAGGGACAACTATGAACCGCACCAAAACTCTGCTCATCAGCGCCACGGCCATCGTCGCCACCCTCACTCTGGCTGGTTGCGCCGACACTGCCGGTAACACTTCCTCCGATAGCTCTTCGTCGTCGGAGTCAGCTGTCTTCAACGACCAGGACGTCATGTTCGCCCAGATGATGCTCCCGCACCACGAGCAGGCCGTGGAGATGAGCGACATGTTCATCGCCAAGGGCGACAGCGTCGACTCCGACGTTCTCGCTTTGGCGGAAACGATCAAGGACGAGCAAGGCCCCGAGATCGACCAGCTCACCACGTGGCTGGATGACTGGGGTCAGGACACGTCCGCGTCGATGGATCACTCCATGGACGGCATGATGAGCGAATCCGACATGACGGCTCTGGACGACGCCGAGGGTGCTGAGGCGTCACGGCTGTTCCTGGAGCAGATGACCGAGCACCACAAGGGCGCCGTGGACATGGCGCAGCAGGAAGTCGACGGCGGGGAGAACCCGGACGCAGTCGAGATGGCGAAGAACATCGTCGAGACCCAGGCGGCACAGATCGATCAAATGGATGCCCTCCTCAGCTCTCGTTAAAGCCGGCAAAAAAACGGCGCACTAGGCGACTCACATTGCGACCGCATCGGTGGCTTACGAGCCTCCGAGAAGCGGTTCGTTGACCTTGTTCCGGTTTGACGAAGCCCTCATTTGGCCGTGCCTTGGCGCGTGATCTTTGAGGCACCCCTAATTCTCACCCCCTTACAGAAAGACCTTTAGTCATGAATGGTGACATGTCCTCTATGGATCCCCTTTTCCCCGCCTGGGTGACACCCGTTTCCTGGTTCTTCGTTGGCCTCGGGGTGATCAGCGCAGCCGTTGTGCTGCTGCAGATCATCACCCGAGGGCGCCACCAGCGAAAGCAAGACCTAGCCATGAACGTCGTCTGGCCGGTAGCTGCTCTGTTCTTGGGCCCAGTTGCAATCTGGGCCTATAACCGATGGGGTACGACCAACCCTGCGCGGCCGAACTCAGGGCCGAGCGATGACCAAGAGGCCGCACAGACGATTGCAGGTAGCGCACCTGGGGGAGCAGCAGCAACTGTCGGTCACTTCATTGGCGTGCCACTTGTGGTCGCTAGCGGCCTCACCATTGCCGGCACCAACCTCTGGGTGCTCATCATCGTCATCGCCGCCCTAGCGATCGGCCTCCTCTTCGTTTTCGAATACGCCGTTAGCTCCAGTGCTTCCGGAGGAGCCGGGAAGAGAAACATCGGCGTCATGGTCATCACCGCCACCCTCACCGTTTTGGCATTCGACATCGGAATGGGGGGATGGATGCTTTTCATGCACTTCGGAAACTTCATGCCTTCTCCGACCGACGTCCGGTTCTTTTTCCTCATGCAGGTCGGTTTGATCCTCGGACTTGTCACCGCCTACCCAATGGTCAAAGCGCTCCTCCGTCGACGGGCGGCAGCCACCTCATAACTCTGGGACGGAACTGACGCCCCACCAGGAGCTGTCACAGGAAACGCAACCGTTGCTCACGGATAGACACCTTGGTGTGTTTAGGGCACGTTTCTGTGGCAGCTCCGCGAGGTTAAGCGCGGTCTATGGAGCACGAGAAACGCGCCGATAAGTGACCCAAAGCCCAGAACGGCAAGAGCCGTTTCGATTTCTCCACCCCAGCGTGCGGCGGGTGTTACCGAGTTTGCAAGCGGCACATCAGCGATGAGGGCGCCAGGAGCGTGCCACGGCAACTCCTTCGAGATTGACCCGTCGGGAGCGATCACCGCGCTGCGCCCCACGGTGGAGATGTTGACGACGCTTCGCCCCAGTTCGATGGCACGGATCTGGGCGATAGCGAGTTGCTGGGCGCTTTGGTCGGAGCGTCCGAAGTCGGCGTTGTTGGACGACGAGAACAGCACCTGGGCCCCTTCGGTGACGGACTGGCGGAGTACGTCGTCGTCGACGATGTCGAAGCAGATGCTTATGCCTACGGGAACTCCAGAGATGTCGAAGATGGGGTCGGTTGTCCCTGGGGTGTAGTCGCGAGCGACCATGTCGACCAGGTCAGGTGCCAGGGATCGCCAGAACGCCCGGTCGGGGACATACTCCCCGAACGGGACGGGGTGCTTCTTGTCGTAGAAGTCGACAGGGCCGGCGCCTGGCTCCCATTGGATCTCCGTGTTGTAGGTCTTTCCGTCACGTTCCGTGATGGCCCATCCGATCAGGGGCGCAGCGGTTGCCTGGGCGATCGCATCGAATGTTGCAGCCGTGTCGTCGTCATCGAGGGGGCTTCGGTCCGTGGCGCCTTCGGGCCAGAGAACAGCATCGAGACGTTCATCGAGAAGGGGCGTGGTGGCGTCTACTTGGGCCTGGGTGAGGTCCCCGGGGTTGCTGTCGTCGAAGTAGCCCGCTGGGCCATTCCCTTGTACAGCGCCCACCCGCATTGTCCCTGTCTGCGCGAGGGGCCACGCCGGCAGACCCACGAGCATGGCGGCCGCGGCCACCGGTGCGATCCATTGGCCGGGGTGTCGCAGCGTTCTGGTGCTGACGATCTGCAGAATCATCGCGACAACGAGGACCATGACGAACCCGACACCAGATATCCCTAGCCACGCGAAGGACTCTCGGAGAGGGCTGGTGGATTGTGACATCGCGGCCCGACCCCAGGAGAACCCGCCGTACGGCCAGGTGCTCGACACCGCCTCACGGGCACACCACACCGCCGCCACCACGGCAGGGACTCCGAGGCAGGCTCCCCACGGGCCTGGCCACAGTTGGGGGAGCCATCGATACGCCAGGGTGATTGCCGTGCATCCCGCAGCGAACAGCAATGCCTGCAAGAGAACTAGCGCGGTGATCGGGACGGGCCCGAGGAAGAGCGCTACCCACTGAATGTGGAAGCCGTAGAACGAAACGCCTGCGACAAGCCCGACAGAGAACGCTGCCCCTGCGCGTCGTCCGGGTAGGGCCGCCAGGATCAACCCGATCCCCAGGAAGGCTAGAGGCCACCAGTTCTTGTCGGGAAAGGCGCCATCAAGAACGGCTCCGCCTGCCGCCGCGGCCGCGAAAGCAGCAGGCAACGGCATGACCGCGGGAGCCGTCGATACCTCGACTGGCGGCCTCATGTGCCGTCGGGGTTTTCTGGCGCGTCGCCACGTCGCTGCGCGGCCCGCTCGCGTTCTTCTTTGTCGATCGCTGCGTAGGCCTGCCGTTCGTTGCGGTCGGCGCGCACGAGTGCCCGGACAACGAACCAGAAGATGAGCCCCACCACCAGGCTCGGGACGACGGAGAAGATAGCTGAGCCCCAGAACGATTCAGGCATGAGTGGCGTCCTTCGTTGTGACGGGTGGATGAGGGAGGCACAGGGCCCTTGCCGGTGGCGGAAGCGTTCTAGTCATCTCGGCCACCACGGTTGATAGTCCTGAGGTAGGCGTTGTAGTCGTCGAGCTCGGTGTCGCCCTCGACGTCGGCCCGTCTCGCCGCTCGTGCGGCTTTTCGGGTGTCCTGGCGCTGCCAGCGGGCAAGGCTGACGAGAAGGATCGCCACGACGGGGAGTTCCCCGTACGTCCACACCAGGGCACCGGCGAGCTGCTGATCGCGGAGGGCATCAATGCCAAGGCTGGGGGAAGGGGAGCTGAACGCTGCAACGAGGGGGCTGCTGCTGAAGATGAGGGTGAGGCCGAAGGCGGCGTGGATCTGCATCTCGAGGAACGCGTCGAAGACCCGAATGACGTAGGACGTCTGTCGAGGCAGCGGGTCTGTGGACACCAGGGGAACCATGATCACCACGCCCACAGCGACGAAGCCGATTTGCAGGGCCGCTCGTCCCACTTCCGTGGCGAGGAGCGCGTCGATGGCGCCGGTCAGGTAGAGCCCGAACAGCGGAACCAGCAGCAGAGGGAACACGGCGATCGGGTTCACGACTGCACGGGCGAAGCTCGATCTGAGCGACCCGACAGCTGCCCGAAGTGCGACAAGTCCTACGCCGTGCCGGGGCAGGCCGCGCAGGAGCACCGTTCCTGGTCGTCCGAGGATGAGCAGCGGCGGCACGATCATCAGCAGCGTCAGCTGCTGGAACATGAACGCCGAGAACAGTTCCAGGCTGTAGGTCTGCACCCCCGTTGCGGTGACCAGGACGATGAGTACGCAACCCAGAACGAACACCGCTGCCTGTCCGACACCAGGGCCACGCCGGCCAGGAGCAAGGGCCCGGTCTCGGCGTCGAGCCCGGCGAAATAGGAGCACGTAGCCGGCTGCCAACAGGGCGGCGCCGATCGCGACAGGGGACACCGGCCCCTGGGCCCAGCCCAGCAGAACGGCGAGGTCAAGTGCCGGCATCTCAGGCGCCCTCCTTCGAGCGGGTCACCGTGGCCAGGGCTGCCGCGAGTTCGTCGGGGTGCCGGGTGGACACAAGCCAGTACGGTGCCGGGTCTGTCTCGTCGAGAAGCTCGATCTTCACCACGGGATGCACCCACCCCCGGAACAGCGTCCACGCCCGGGCGTCCAAGCGGGGCCCGCGTTGTTGTGTGGCGTCTCCGCCGGTGTAGGTGGTGATGGTCCCGATCTCGTCGGGTGTGAGGCGGGCGGGACCGGCGAAGAACCCATCTGGCGTGACCTGGACGACGGGCGAGGTGCCGATGAAGGCTGCGACAGAGCCGAGGTAGAGCACGGCCGCGACGATGATCCCGGCGGTGACGTTGATGGGCAGGAACACCAAGAAGGTGGCGGGGATCACGAGCACGATCGCGAGGTAAAACGCCGGCGAGGGGGTGAGTCGTTCGCGGTGCAGAGGGAGGGAAGTCATAGGTTCCTGGTCGGTCAGAGGGGCAGGACGAAGCCGTTGATGAGGCCCTGGAGCTGGTAGATCAGGGCGGTCCAGATGCCGGTGGCCATGGCGATGCCGACGGCGATGAGGACGGCGCCGCCGGCGAGGTTGATGGCGCGGATGTGGCGTTTGACGAACGCCACAGATCCGGTCACCCAGGACAGGCCCAGGGCGACCAGCACGAAGGGCAGCCCGAGACCTATGCAGTACGCCAACCCGAGGAGGGCCCCGCGTCCTGCGGAGCCACTGCTGAGGCTGAGAGCGGAGATCGCGGCAAGGGTCGGCCCGAAGCAGGGGGTCCATCCCAGGCCGAAGACGACTCCGAGAAGCGGTGCGCCGGCAAGGCCGGTGACGGGCCGCCACCGCGGAGTCAGGGAGCGTTGCAGGAAGCTGACCTGCCCGATGAATACCAGCCCCATCAGGATCACGACGATACCGAGGATGCGGGTGACGAGGCCCTGCCACTGGATCAGCCACACGCTCAGCGCCCCGAACAGGGCCCCGTAAGCGATGAACACCGCAGCGAACCCCGCCACGAACAAGCCCACTCCGATCAGGAGACGTCTTTTGCCTGTCTTCGCGGTGGGGTCGGCAAGACCCCCGACGTAACCGAGGTAGCCGGGGACCAGGGGTAGAACGCAGGGGCTCACGAAAGAGACCAGCCCGGCCAGGAGGGCGATCGGGACGGCAAGGAGGAGCTGGCCGTCGAAGACGGTGTCGGCGAGGTTCACGGGGTCTCGTCGAGGACGGTGGTGATGAGGGAGTTGAGGATGGATTTCTCGGCTCGGCCGGTAATCCGGGCGGCTGCCCGGCCCTCTCGGTCGACGACGATCGTGGTGGGAACGGCGTTCGGGGACACCTGGCCGGCGAAGGCCAGCTGCACGGCGCCGTCGTTCGCGTCGATAACGGACGGGTAGGTGATGTCGAACCGCTTGGCAAAAGCAACCGCGGTGTCCGCTTGATCGCGGATGTTCACTCCGATGAAGGAGACGTCTTGGTCCTGGTACTGCTGGTGCAACGCTTCAAGATCGGGTGCTTCGGCTCGGCACGGGGGACAAGCGGCGTACCAGAAATTGACCACCATCACGTCGCCGTCGTAGTCGGCTGAGTCCAGCGGTTCGCCGAGGTCCGTGGTGCTGGTGAAGGAGATCGGTTCACCCCTGTTGGCCGGAGGGATCTCCACCACGGTGCCGTCGCCGCCGATGTAGTTCTTCGCGGACCCGTCCGCGTACTGTTCCGCGACAGAATCGCTCGAGCCGCAACCCGACGTGACGATGGCCACCGTGGCGACCAGCGCGGCGGCGACAAAGGTTCGGATGGTGTGATGTGTCATGAATGTGAGTCCTCCGAAGTAAGGGACGGGGTGGCGGCGCGGGGCCCGGTGAGAGCACGGAGGGCCAGGACTGCCGCGGTGAGAGCTGTGGTGGCGGCGCTGATGAGGAGGATGACGCTCCCGAGGCGCTGATCGGCGTCGGCGGCGGGGTGTCCGCCGGGGTTCATCGTCTTAAACCAGTCGAGCATCACGGTCGACCCCAAAAGAGTCACCGCGGTACCCGCAAGAGCACCCGCGGCGAGGCCGCCGATCAGGGCGATGTCGCCAGCTCTGCGGCCGGTCAGTGCCCGTCGGAGAGCGGACCCCAGCACGGCGCCAGCGACAACGACAGCCGTCAGGACGACGACACGTCCGAGGGGCTCAGTCACCGCCCAGCGCATGCCCGCCGGGATCATGGCCAGCACCACGGTCACCAGCACGACCAGGCCGACCCCGAGCGGGCTGTCGTCGAACAGACCCAGGGGCCGGCGAAGGAGGAACGTGGCCCACTCTCGGGGGCCTCTCGTCCCGTCTTCTCTGAGTCTGAGGGTCGCTAGAGCAAGATGCCCCGGGCGTCCCTGAGCGATGCAGGCCCCCGCGAGCAGAAGCGCCACGATCGTCAGTACGTAGGAGCTGAGGAGGTACGTGGCGTAGATCGACAGCGGCCCACACGTCACCCACAGGACGACGAGCAGGCCCGCTAGGAAGGGCGCACTGCGATGCCACGACCAGGGCGTCCCGGCCCGGCGTTGCGCACGGGTGGCGAGGAGGTAGGTCGCTGCGGAGAAGATGATGAGGAGGAGCCAGAAGGGATCTGGTTGACCTTGGAACACGGTGACCCAGCTCGGCGGTGCAGGGAAGACCGACCCGGTGAGGGATTCAGCCGCGGTCACTGGACCCGTCTCGTAGATCTCTTGCTCAGCGCCAGGAGGCGCGGTGCGGGCGAGGACGCCGGCAAGACCGGACGCGACACCCATGAACGTGACCTCCACGGCAGCTAGAGCCCAGAAGAGACGCGTTCGGCCGGTGTGGATGTGCGGCAGCAGCCACGTGCGGAAGAGGGCAGCGAGGATGCCGGCGAGGACCAACACAACGACCTTGCCGAGGACGATGAGGCCGTAGGAGGTGGTGGTGAGCGTTGCGGGGTCGGTGATGCGGATGGTGGCACTGACGAGGCCCGAGAGTGCCACGGCGACGAAGGCCGCGAACGCGATTGCCGAGTAGCGGCGGAGGACGACGGGGAACAGGTGGCCGGGGAGGGTTCGTCTGAGCCAGACGAGGGCGACGAGGCCGCCGACCCAGATCGAGGCGAACAGGACGTGCATCAGGATCGACACAACCGCGAGGTTGTGGGACGCCGAACCCGCTGCATGCCCTTGCTGGGCCAGAGGTATCAGGGCCAAGGCGCTCACCCCCGCGAGGGCTGCTGCGTGTCCGGGGGAGTGGGTGAGTGACGCCCACACGGTGACGAGGACTGCTGCGGCAATGGTGGTCGTCCACGCCTGGCCGAGCTCGATGCCGGTGCTGTAGAAGGAGAATTGCGACCAGAAAGCGGCAGTTCCTGCTTCGTTAAGGGGAACGCCGCTGATGTTGGCGAACGTGAACACGCTGGCAACGAAGCCCGCGATGGCCCAGACAGCAGCTGAGCTGCGCAGCAGGCGGAACAGGCTTCGCCGTGAGGGCTCGTGAACGGGGACGGCGGCGGCCAGGAGGAACGCAGTACCCAACGCGATCGCGGCCGCACTGTTGCTGATGGTCTTGCTGACCGCATACCCAGACCTGACGATTTCTCCTGGGTCCACGATCAGCACGATTTCGCTTGATTTCACCGCCACCAGCAAAACCGCGACGGTCGCCAGGGCCGCAATCGCGGCCACAACCAGGGTGATTCCTGGTCGGGGATTGCTCGTGATGCGGCGAGCATGAAGTGGCGTGCTCACTCCTCAGTGCCAGCTGTCTCCGGGGCCGCCATCTCGGCCTTCTTCCGGCGGCGGGCTCGAAGGAGGCGGACCACGATCAAGGGAATCAACATCAACGCAGCGAATGTCGTCACCCCAATGATGAGTGGAATGCTGTTGGTCGAGGCGGGCCCAGCGGCCGTCTGAGTCGGATCTGGTGCCGTCGGTTCTGCCGTGGCGGAGGGCGAAGCGGCGGGTGTGCTCGCGGCGGGGGCCGGTGTCGTAGGGGCAGCTGCGGCGACGGGGCCGGCGTAGGTAAAGGTGTAGGTGCCGGAGATGGTGTGTCCGTCACTCGACACGCTCTGCCACGTCACGGTGTGGAGACCTGCCTCGGTGACCTCGACGGGAACAGAGAGTGTTGTTCCTTCCGCCACGGGGGCGCCTGCGGTGATGGAAGTCCCGGCGGGGTCGGTGACGTTCAACGCGATGGCGTTCGCGAACTCAGCCAACGGTGTTTCCGAGAATGTCAGGGTCACCGAGGACAGTTCGGTCGTCACGGTCTCATCAGCCGCGGGAACTGCTTGGGCGAGTGCGTCATGGGCGGCAGCGGGCCGAGCGTCCAGGACGGCGAGGCCAGCAGCGAGGCCAGCAGCGAGGGCGAGCATGACGAACAGTGCCGTCACGAGGTTTCGAAGAGGGGGGAAGGTCATGGGCTTTCTCAGTTCTCGGGGCAGGTGAAGGTGCCGAAGGCGCCGTCGTGGTCGCCGGGGCCGAGCTCGGCGCAGACACCGGTCTGGCCGGCAAAGACGGCTTGGAAGTAGATGACCCCAGCGACGAACGCCGCAGTCGTGGCCAGGCCAACGATCATCCCGACCAAAGCGACCGTGTTCTTTTCACCTGCTCGACGCGAGCGGATGAACGCGACAAGGCTGACGACGAAACCGACCGGGCCTGCGATGCAGGCCAGCAGCAGCCCGAGGACGGCCAGCGTGCGGAGGTTCGGCGGGGGAGCAGCGACGGGTTGCGCTTTCCGGGCGCGCCCGCGGTTCCTAGCCACCGGCGACTGCGCTTTCCACTGCCTTGTCGAGGTCGTCGACGGCGGTGAGTTCGATCATCTGACCGTCGACAAAAAACGTCGGGGTGCCGGTGATTCCGAGCGCGGTGCCCTCCGCCCGGTCGGCGACCACACGCTCCAGGGTCGCCGGGTCGGCCACCGCCTCGTCGAACGCCGCCATGTCGAGCCCAAGGTCCTCAGCGAACGTACGGAACAGGGCTGCTTCTGATTCCTGCTTCTCGCCCCATTCGGCCTGGGTCTCGTACATGCGGCCGTACATCGCCTCGAGCTGGCCCTGCTCGGCAGCGGCCTCGACGGCAACGGCCGCGTTCTCAGAGTTCCGGTGCGACGGGATCGGGAAGTAGCGGACCGCGACGTTGATCTGCCCGGCGTACTTCTCCCGGACCTGCTCCACGTACGGGTACATGGCCGCGCACGACTCGCACTCGAAGTCCAGGAACTCCACGACGGTGACGGCATCACCCTCCACCTGGTCGAGGTAGCGGGTGTCATCACGAACGACCTCCGCATTGGCCGGTGCGATCGTGGGGTCGGCCGCGAGGGGTTGCGCGGTGTCGGTGCGGGTGCTGTTAAAGATGATGACCGTGACAACGACAGCGGCTGTGACGATGAGCGCGATGACGGCGACGATGAACTGGTTTTTGACCATGGTCAGACTCCCTTGGTTCTGAGGTAGGCGATGGGGTCGGTGGCGGCTCCGCTCTGGCGGAGCTCGAAGTGGAGGTGGCAACCCGTCGACAGGCCGGCATTGCCGACCTGGGCGATCTGCTGACCGGCGGTGACCTGCTGGCCGACACGGACTTGAACGCCAGAGGAATACATGTGGCCGTAGTTGGTCGACACCCCGCCGGCAGATGTGACGGTGATGAGGTTCCCGAATCCGCCGTAGGCGCCGGCATAGGTGACGGTGCCCGAGGTGGCGGCGTAGATCGCGTTTCCGCAGGAGGCCCCGAAGTCAGCCCCAGCATGCAGTTTCGGGTAGCCAAGGACCGGGTGGATGCGCATGCCGTAGGCCTGATAGCTCGAGTACGCCGTGATCGGCATCGTCCATCCCGAAGGCGACACTGCGGAGGATGTGGGGGCTGCAGGCGCAGGTGTCGCCGCTGCTGCTGCGCGGGCGGCGGCGACGCGAGCTGCCGCCTCGGCGGCCGCCTTGGCTCGCGCGGCTTCGGCCGCTGCGTACCCTTGTTCGGCGGTGGCAGTTTCTTGCTTCAACACGGCCAGTTGGGCCTCGAGCTCGATGCTCCGTGTCTCTTGTTCAGCGACGGCGGCTTGCGCGGTGGTCGCCGCGGCAAGCGCGTCGTCGCGGGCCGTCTGCGCGAGACCCTGGAGGCGGTCCCGTTCGGTCGTTGCGACTTGAGCTTGATCGCGCAGGCTGCCGACGGTGTTCACTTTCGCGGTCGCGTTTTCTAGCATCCGGCTCGAGGTCTTCGTCAGCTGCGAAGCCGTTCCGAGCCGGGAAAGCAGGTCATCGGCGTCGCCGCCGGCAACGGCGACGCTCATCGAGACATCAGTCCCGCCGGCACGGCTCAGCGACGCAGCCCACTGGCTGATCTGCCGTTCTGCATTGTCGGCGTCCTGCTCGGCGCGGGCGACGTCGTCAGAAAGGGAACGGAGGGCTTCCGTTGCAGCGTCGGCGGCATCCTGAGCCTCTTGAAGCTCAAGGCCACGCTGATCGGCTGCAGTGGTCAGCGTCTCGGCTTGCTGCCGGAGGCCATCCAGTAGGCCGGTCAATTCGGTGATTTTCTCGGCGGTCGCCGCCTCGTTTGAGCGGGCGGCGATGACGTCATCCCAGGTTGGATAGGCCGCAGCGTGAGAAGGGGTGGCGGTAAGAAAGGTGGCGGCGAGAACGGCTACAAGGGCCGGCGCAGTCACCCTGACGATGCGAAGCATGTAAGGGGTGTCCTCGGTCTCGAAGGAGCACGCCGAACGCCTGATGACTGATCGTCATCGTCCGCCGACGCGCAGGTCGCGATCGGGGAGTGTCTAGATTCGGGAGATGCCCAGCACGGTAAGGCTCACGATCGCCGGGCGTCGCGCATCCGGGACGGAGGGCACTGTTGAGTCGGGGCCGGCGAGTGGATCGAGCGTTCGGGCGGCTGCGCCCCGCATCCGCACCAGGGCAACAGCGAGAGTCACCACGCAGAGGAGGGCCAGGAGGGTACAGGCCAGAACTCCACCGCTGTCAGTGAGCCCGGTCATGGCCTCGTCGCCGACTGACAGTGGAGGGAGGGAAGAGTCTCGAGGGGCCGGGTCGTCGACCGACACGGCCTGCGTCACGCTCGACGCGGCTTGCACCCCGCCGGAGAAGGCGTTGTCGCCGAGGGTGTGGATGCCCAGAACTGCTGCGAGGGTCGCGGCTGTGATGGACAGCAACAGTGCCCAGACCCCGACGGACCACCGTGAACGGGAGGCGCCGGACGTAGTTCTGAACATCACGCCTCCTTCCAGGGCTAGGTCTGACCAAAGGCTAATCAACAACAGGGGTACGTCGCTGAAGAACTGCCCCAAGACTCTAGACATCGAGGCAACCCTCGTGTGACCATCTTCGCATGCACGAAGATACGCATCAAGAGGAACTCCACCCGGATGACGCGTTCGTGGAACTCGCCGTCGAAGTGTTCTCCATGCTTGCCGACGCGACCCGTGTCCGGATGATCCTTGCTCTCCGCGACGAAGAGCTATCGGTAAATCATCTGGCCGACATCGTTGACAAATCTCCCACTGCGGTCTCGCAACACCTCGCCAAGCTCCGTATGGCCCGGATGGTCTCGACGCGTCAGGCCGGCAACCGTGTCTTCTACAGGCTCGTCAACGATCACGCCAGCAAGCTCGTCCAAGACGCCATCTTCCAAGCCGAGCACTCCGTCGGCGCCGCTTACCGGCACCACCACGAAGGGCACTGACATGGGCGCAGGACACGATCACGCGGCACCCGGCGGCACCGACCACCGCCGCCGCCTCGCCATCGCTTTCGGGATCACCACCTCGATCCTGATCGTCGAAGTCATCGGCTCGATCATCACGGGAAGCCTGTCGCTCCTGGTCGACGCAGCCCACATGCTCACCGACGCCGGCGGCCTCTTCATGGCGCTTCTCGCAGCCACACTCATGAAGCGAGCCGCAACCTCAAAAAGAACGTGGGGCTTCCAACGAGCGGAAGTGCTCGCCGCCACAGCCCAAGCGACGGTGCTTCTTGCGGTTGGCCTCTTCGCTCTCGTCGAAGGCATCCGGCGCCTGTTCGAGCCTCCTGCTGTGCCCTCTTCTGAGCTGCTGATCTTCGGCATCATCGGACTTGTGGGGAACATCGTGTCCATCACTGTTCTCACTGCCGGCCGCTCGGCCAACATGAACATGCGGGCCGCGTTCCTCGAGGTCGTCAACGACGCCCTCGGCTCAGTGGCCGTTATCGCCAGCGCCCTGATCATCATGACCACCGGATGGGGCCAAGCCGACGCACTCGCCGGAATGCTCATCGCCGTGCTCATCATCCCCCGCACCATCAAGCTGCTCCGCGAGACAACAGGGGTGCTGATGGAATCGACCCCCACCGGCCTTGACCTCGACGACGTTCGGGCTCACATGCTCGAGCTGCCACACGTCACCGAGGTCCACGACCTGCACGCTTCGCTCGTGGCAACGGGGCTGCCGATCCTGAGTGCGCACGTCACCGTCGAGGATTCCTGCTTCCAAGACGGTCACGCACCTCAGATCCTCGACGACCTCCAGAAGTGCGTCGCTGAACACTTCTCGATCAAGGTCGAGCACTCGACCTTCCAGATCGAGCCCGCCCAGCACGCTCAGCACGAGCACCACACCCACGTCTGAGCTTCCCCGGGGTCAGCAGCAATCGCAGGCCTCGACCTGGCGCTCGCCCGTCAGGGCCGACACGGGTGTCTTGCACGCGTCGCCGCGCCAGGCCTCGAGGCCTTCCCGGACGGCGAACACGACGATGACGAGACCGGCCACGGGGTCGGCCCACGTCCAGCCGAAGGAGAGGTTGAGGACGAGGCCGACGAGCACGGCTGCTGACAGGTACGAGCAGATCAGGGTCTGCTTCGAGTCGGCCACGGCGGACGCCGAGCCCAGCTCGGTGCCGGTGCGGCGCTCGATAAGGCTGAGGAACGGCATGATCGCCAGGCTCACGGCGGCGAGCACGATCCCAACGGGGGAGTGGTCGGGCTCGCGGATGCCGGTGAGGGCCAGCACCGCGTCGACGGACACGTACGCGGCGAGGCCGAAGAACGACACGGCGATGACGCGCAGCGCGACCCGTTCCCGCTTCTCCGGGTCGGGGGCGGTGAATTGCCACGCGATCGCGGCGGCCGAGAGCACCTCCACGATCGAGTCGAGGCCGAACCCGATCAGGGCCGTCGAGGAGGCGACGGTGCCGGCGGCGATCGCGACGATCGCCTCGATCACGTTGTACGTGATCGTGATGGCGACGATGATCCGAATGCGGCGCTGCAGTAGGAGCCGGCGGGCCGGGGCGAGCAGGGCAGGAAGCGCGGCCGTGGTCATGCGCCGGTTCCGCAGCAGAGGGGGACGTCGCAGCTGTCGTCGGTGCAGGGCTCTCCGTCGTCGACAGCGAGCACAACGTCTACGAGCGCGGTGAGTGCTTTGGTGAGGTGAGCGTCAGCGATCTCGTAGCGGGTCGACCGGCCCTCGGGGACGGCAACGACGATGCCGCAACCGCGGAGGCACGACAGGTGGTTCGACACGTTGGACCGTGTGAGATCGAGCTGCTCTGCCAGAGCGCCGGGGTAGCCGGGCTGGTTAAGGAGGTGCAGCAGGATGCGCGATCGCGTCGGATCGGCCATGGCCCGCCCGAGGCGGTTCATGACGTCGACACGCGAAGAAAGAGTCAGCATGCACTGACTATACAGTCACTGCTGACGCGATGGTTTGGCCACTCATCGTTTGCCAGGCAGTGGGTCTCGGTGCGCTAACTACCAGCCGTGCGCGCGAATGAAGAGATGGCAGCGCGAAGCTGATCAGAAGAGGGAGAACCAGCAAGCCCGTCGGGCGTGAGGTAGACCCGGCACGCTAAGCCGGGTGGGGCATCCGGGACAGGGAAAAGTGGCGTGCCGTCGATGAGTACTGTCGGTGATCCGCGGAAGTCTGACGCTTCTGCGTCCGCCTGTGTCTCGATGACCTGCCGGATCACGGTCAAGTCCTCCCGTTCGGACTCGATGGCGGCGAGCCGTTCGGCTGTGGTTTCCCAGTTCGGGCACCCATCGAAATACTGCAAGGTGATCTGCATTCCTAGACGATAAACGCAGATCGAATATCCGGGACCTATGTCACCGACGTGCTCGTTCCTGCGGGGGTGGATGACGTCGGCTTGGCACGAGGCGAGGGATGAGTCGGACGAAGATCACCATGCCGATGAGTTCGACGAGTGTCTGCGTCACGACAACCACCGGAGCAAGCGATAGTGACGCCGGCAGGGCCAGTGCGAGCGGCAAGACCACGAGCGAGTTCCTGGTCGCACCGCTGAACACGAGGGCTCGGGTGGCTGGCACGTCGAGTCGGAAGATGCGGCCGGCGCCGATGCCGAGGCCTGCCATGACGACGAGGAACCCGGCGTAGATCGGCACCAGCACGAGCAGCTGCCCCAGGGAGCCTCCGACAGCTCCGGCTTGCGAGGCCACGACGGTGAACAGGGTCGCCATCATCAGCGGCACCATCAGGCCCAGCATCGTCCGCTCGATGACGACCCCGGATCGGTGTCGCCGGGCGAGTGCCTGCACGAGTGCGGCCGCGGTGAGCGGGACGACGATCAAGAGGAGGAACGCGCGGGCGAAGGGGCCGATCTCGACCGCGGCGACGCCCTGGGGGCCGATGAACAACAGCAGGTACAACGGCAGGAGCAGGATCTGCGCCAGCATCAGCAGCGGTGCAGCGGCGAGGAGTCGTTCTGACGCGCCGCCGGCAAGGCCGGCGAACACGATCACGTAATCGATGCATGGGGTCAGCAGCACCAGCAGCACCCCGAACAGCAGTGCCGGCTCGTGCGCGACGAACCGGGACAGCCCGTACGCGACGAGGGGGACGACGACGAAGTTCAGCACCCCTACCGCGGCGAGGAACCGTCCGTCGCGGAGGGACTTCCCGATCGCGGCGAACGGGACCCCGAGGAACGTCGCGAACAGCAGCAGCGCGAGCACGGGCTCGATCGCTCCTTCTAGGTGGTGTGCTCCCGGCACGGTGAGGCCGACGACGCCGGCAGCCAGGATCGCCACCAGGTAGAGGCCGATCTGCCGGTGTTCGAGCCAGGAGACGATGACGTTCACAGCTGGACTGGTGTGGAGGAGGAAGGCACGTCAGTGACCGTAGAGGTTCGAGCCGCTCGAAGGCCAAGCGGCGCCAGCAGCTCTAGGGTCGCGGTGTGCGAATCTCCGAGGTCAGCAAGCGCAGCGGCGTCCCCGCCACGGCGCTCCGCTACTACGAGTCCATCGGGCTTTTGACCCCTGCCAGGGCCCACAACGGGTACCGCGACTACAGCCCGGACGTTCTCAGTCGGCTCGACCTGATCGAAGCCAGCAAAGAACTCGGCCTGCCCCTCGACCAGATCGGCGCGCACCTCAACACCATGGAATCGACGTCCTGCACCGACGTCCGAGAAGCGCTGCGCCCACTTCTGGCTGAGCAGGTGCGTCAGATCGAGGAGAAGCAGGCCCGGCTCGACCGGCTCCGGTCGCGCCTTGCTCGTGCCGAGCACGACCTGGCCGAGTGTCCCGACCGGGAGGCGCGTTGCTCAACTGAGTGCGTTCTCCGCGGTATGAGGTGATCGGGGACTCACGCAGTCGCGTGTAGTCCCAGGCGAACGCGGCGACGGCCGGTCAGTGACTGGCAGCTGTCAATCGCGAGAGGAGGTGGAGCTTAGGAGGCCTGCAAGGGAATCGAGCGCGCCAGGATTCAAAGAGAAATATGCCCGTGTGCCACGCTTCTCACGGTGGAGCGTGCCCGCATCGACAAAAACCTTGAGATGGTGCGAGACGGTGGGTTGGGAAGGTCCGAGTGGATCCATCAAGTCGCACACGCACGCCTCCGCGCCGGGTTGAGATGCCACCATCGAGAGCAGTCTGAGCGGCGCCGGGTCAGCGACAGCTTTGAGGGCCTGGACGACTGATGCGGTCCGTCCGCTCCGAGGGGCCGTGGATGCTCGAATCGCCTCGGAGCCCCTCACTTGCTAGGAGTTGCTCTGGTCCAGCTGTCGGCATCCGAGGAATTTTCAGGCTGCGTGATAAGTTAGATCACACGAACGGTCAAGAGGCCACGGGGACAACGCCAGGTTTGCTGTCAAACCCTTCTGGACATCCAGTTGAGGTGCCCCGGGCTCCTTGGCCGTTCGTCGTCTTACAGACCTCCAGCGGGCCACCAGGGGTAGCTCTGCAGGGTCACCTGCTGTGTCATGGTCTTGAAGCCGTAGCCCGCGCTCGAGCCCGACGAGGATCGTCGGATCTGCGGTCTGATGGACAGCAAGTGCTGCGCCTCGTAGCCGCCGAATCGGTCCACGTTCATGGCGGCACTGAGCATGCCGGCGTACTGGTCGGCCGCTTGCATCCCGGAGTTCGTCGACATCGCGAGGAACCTCGGAGTCCCCTCCAGGAGCGACCACCGGGCCGGGCCCTGGCCTTGCTCCTTCTTGATGCGGAAGTAGTCGAGTGTCTTGTCGTGATCGAAACCTCGGACGTGACCGAACGAGACGCGAACATCCCGAGTCTGGCCGGGCCAATACTGGCCAGTGAGCAGCAGTCGCTCCATCATCAGCCCTGCCGTGTAGTTGTAGAACGTCGACTGATCCGAGCGCATGCCGGCCGTGTGGGGGATGGCGGCCTTCTCGAAGATGACGTAGTTGACGATGAGCCCTGGGATGCTGCTCAGCTCACGCGTGACGAACTGGCGGCGATCGAAGGTCTTGACGTGATCTTTCCAGTGGAGGGGCTTGGCCTTCTCGACCCCGAAGCGGGCTTTGATCCCGATGATGGCCGCTGACAGGGCTGCGTAGTCCTCCTCGGCTACGACCACGCCGGCCATGCTGAAGAACCGTGATGCGTTCGGTCCGGTGCCACGGTCACCTGTCTCGTCGACGAACGCGAGCGCCTTCTTGCGCGGTGTCGCCGGCGCTGTCCTAGGCGTGAATGAGTGCGGCATCGATCTCCCCGGTCGGTTGTAGAACCAACCCCCGGGGCAGCTCCAAGCAGATCGATTTTACTTGAAGGGTTGTCACTTGCGTGGCGGACGTCCCTCGTGTCGGCGTCTCAGTCAAGGTGTGCCACGAGTTCACGCAGGTCTCCGCAGTCGAGCCGCGCATGGCATGGCCATGAACAGGAGCAAGCACGAGGCGGGAGTTGCGTTGACACACGACGGGACCTTCAGCGCGGGCAGGCCCGAACTCGACGCCAACACGGTCGCCCGCGGGCGACGCGTTCAGCAGGCCTCAGAGCGACGCAGTACCTGGCCGGGGGAAAATGGCGAGGTGCTCGGGGGAAACTCAGCCTGCCGCTTCGCGAGCAAGCCCGAGTTCAGAGGGATCGCGAGGTTGTGCAAACAACCCGCCATAGGGCTGATTACGGAACTGGCGAAATCCGTTTGCGTAACTAGCCTCTAAGAGAAAGCCCCCGGATCTCCGGGGGCTTTTCTCGTCTTTAGGGCTTGATCTCGCCACTTCGACCCTGCGACCCTGGTCCCTTGAGTTCTGACTGCTCGCGCCCGAGCCCGAAACGACGAAAGCCGCGCCATTCGGGCGCGGCGGATTGTCCTGTCTTGCTAGGTGAAGTGTCAAAAGGCGGCGGATTCGCTAAGTCCGAAGCGCGGGAGCGGGTTCCGCTGGGGGTAGGTCTTCTTCGAAGACCCCATCGACCCGGTCGTACCAGCGTCTGTAGTTCGTGAGGTTGTTCCGGTCGCGGCTGCGCTGGATCGGCGGCGTCTTCGGCTGCGCCTTCCGGTGGGTGTTCATGAACTTTGCGATGCGCCGCAGGTTGGTGGTGACCATCATGATCGTGAAGATGTAGGACTGCGCGGCGAGACCGCGAACGCGTCGGCCGGCGGACTCGTCCATGCGCTCGGGTCCGGTCTTGAGGTACGCGTTGATGCTCTCGATGCTGTTGCGGTCGTGCTCGTAGATCTCGTGCCACTCACGGCTGCCGTAGTGCAGTGCCTGCTCGGTCTCGATGCCGTCTTCGCGGACGAACTTGACGGACGTCTGGGTGCAGATCTTGTCGGGGACGGCGGGCAGGTTTCGCCTCAGGACGACGGGGCGTGGCTTGTCGGGGGCTTTGTTGTGGAGCTCCTTGAGGGGGCACTCGACGGTGGCGTTTGGGCCAACAGCCGGACACATCATGGGGACATTGCCGTCCGCGTCGGGCTTCTCCTTCCGGCGGAGCTTGTAGTGAACGCGCTCGTCGATGCGCTTGTAGTAGGTCTCTGGGTCGATGTTGTTCGCAGCCGACTTGGGTGCTTCGACATCAACGGTCGCCTGGATGAGGTTCTTAGGCATTGCCGGGCAATAGGGGACTGCTGCAGGTTTGGTTGACTCCTGATCTCTGAGGATCTGATCCTCGGTGAAAGGATTTCGATCATGGCTAGGCCTTACCGGAGGAGTTCCGACGCGACGTGATCGCGGTCGCTCGTCGGGGCGAGATCCCGGTGACGCAGGTCGCGAAGGACTTCGGGATATCCGAGGGGACGGTGACGAATTGGCTGCGCCGCGCGGACGTCGATGACGGCGTCCGGCCGGGCGTGACGACGACGGAGAGCGCGGAGCTCCGGGAGCTGAAGAAGCGGAACCGGCTGCTCGAGCAGGAGAACGAGATCCTCCGCCGTGCCGCCGCGTACCTCTCCCAAGCGCACCTCCCAAAATGATGTACCCGCTGGTCCACGAGCTTGCCGCCGACCGGATTCCCGTCGCGGTGACCTGCCGGGTGCTGGGCTTGTCCAAGCAGGCGTTCTACGCCTGGCGGAAGCAGCCCGTGTCCAGGCGCGAGTGGGAGGACGCGCACCTGACCAACGCCGCGATCGACGTGCACCGCGACGACCCGACGTTCGGGTACCGGTTCATCGCCGACGATCTCGTCGCGGCCGGCCATCAGGTCTCGGAGCGGCGGGTGTGGCGGTTGTGCTCGCAGCAGCGGCTCTGGCCGCGGCATGCCAAGAAGCGCGGACTGACGCGGAAAGCTGGCCCGCCTGTGCACGAGGACCGGGTGCGGCGAGCGTTCACCGCACCGGACCTTGATCGGCTATGGCTGATGGACATCACCGAGCACAACACCAGCGAAGGCAAGCTTACCTCTGCGCCGTCAAGGACGCCTGCTCCCGTCGTATTGTCGGGTACTCGATCAGCGATCGGATGCGGTCCTCACTGGCCGTCGGGACCCTCCAGATGGCGATTTCCCGCCGGAACCCGGTCGGCACCGCCGTCCACTCTGACCGTGGCAGCCAGTTTCGTTCCAAGAAGTTCGTCCGCGCGCTTTCGGATGCAGGCCTCCGCGGGTCGATGGGCAGGGTCGGGGCGTGCGCTGATAACGCAGCGATGGAGTCCTTCTTTGCGCTGCTGCAGAAGAACGTTCTGAACCAGCGGCGGTGGACGTCGAGGACGCAGCTACGACTCGCGATCGTGCACTGGATCGAGGGGACTTACCACCGGAAGCGACGTCAGCGGGGCCTCGGCAAGTTGACGCCGATCGAGTACGAAGCAATCATCAACCCACAGGTCGCCCTCGCGGCCTGAACGAACGAGTCAACCAAACCTGCAGCAGTCCCGACCTTTCGGCACCGTTCGCTTCGAACGCCTCGATACCAGCCACCGGGTTGGTCTCAGCGTCAGTTGGGATCACGTCTACGACCAGCTACGGTGCTTCGTCTTTGAGGGAGAATGCGGCGCCGCCGACCGCGAACGTCTCGAGCGAGACGTTCGACACCGCGTAGGAACCTGGATGGCGATCATCTCGGAAATCGGTTCCTATGTCGCATCAAGTCCGGCGGCCCAAGAGACCATTTTCGAGGCCGCGCACCTGGCCTCCAAGCGCCCTGCTTGTGGCCAAAGCTGACGCTAAGAGTGCCGATCCGTCTGCCTCCTAGACAGGCTGCGCCGCCAACTCCCGGCGTCACCCGTCGGCTGTACATTTCGCCCATGACCAGCTCCTCGACAGCTCACGACGGCGAATCACAGGACCCTCAGGTCTCCCCAGTGAGGGTGTCCAGCTCCCGCCTTGGCCGTCGCTTCACCGCGATCACGGATGTCCTGCCCGCGGCCTTCGCTCTGGGCGGGCTCGTCTACCTAGTTCTCGCGCCGGCGGCCAGTATGTCAACCGGCGGCAAAATTGCTCTGGGCATCTGGACCGGGCTGTGGGGCCTTGCGGTCCTGCCGGGGGTGTGGCTGCTTGCCTCCGTGCCACCGCGGAAAAGGCTCCGAGAATCTAGCGCGTTGTTTGACCGGGCGGCGCTCTTCGGCAAGTTCTTGTGGTCCGCAGTGGTGTTTATTGGCTCCATTGCCATCGCAACTGCAGTGGGAATCGGGGCGTCCGCGACAGCGGATGCGCAGGGACCCGCTGCGGCTATGGATGAATTGTTCGGTGGGGAAGCTCAAGCGCTGATCTTCCGCATTCTTGGCGTGGTCACCTCGCTGGCCGCGGGCCACATGGTCGCCATGTGGCTCGTGGACCTTGGCGCGGTTGTGCGGGCAGGCGAGGCGGAGATTTTCGTCCTGCGGCTCGAGCGTCGGTGGACCGGACATGTGCGGCAAACTGAACGTGCAGCTTGTCTTCGCCGGGGCGCCAGGGGAGCCCTCGAAGCGGGAGCCAAGGTTGGCTTACCGATCCTGGCTACGACCATCCTCGTGACCTACTGGGGCAACCTCACCTAGGCCCGCATCTCCTCAGCGTCTCCATGCGGGGCGGCCTTGTGGCGTTGTCACTGGTTGCTGAGATGCTCACGCCATGATGTTTGAAGCTGACCGTTCGAACGTGCCCAGGGCGTACCTGCCCCTCAGCGGTGACAACGAGGCCGACCTGTCGATCGCGCTGACATGGCTGGCAGGAACGGGAGTCGCCACTGGGCAGGGGATCGGCGTGCAGATTCCTTCCCGCGACGCCATCCGGGAAAATTCGACACTTCGGGATTTGGATCGCCGCGGCCTCGCCGCCTTCGCAACCTGGCGGCACAGCAGTGCAAACAAGAGCGTGATGGGACCGCAGCTTTCGTTCTTCCCCGACCTCGAAATGCTCCTGGCCCTTGAGGATCATAAAACGACGGCGCTCGTCGTCCTTGGCGTCCACGACTCGCACCGTGCCTGGGTGAGCGCTTACGGCGTGCCCTCCCTAGGCGTCAGCTCCGTTGGTGAAGTCCCGGCGCCAGACCCGGTTCTCACGGCTGCGTTGGCAACTTTCACGAACTCCGTGAACTCGAGCACCGGCATCACTGACCCCCGAGACAAGTCCCGGGTCGTGGACGGGCTGCAGAAGCTCAAACACGCCGGCGTGCCCTTCACCCGGGAACAGCTTGTGGCTGGAGCGCTTCGCCATAACTGGCGTGGGTCCGCAGCTTTCGCCCTTGGAACCGTCGGAGCCGAGATCCTGGCAGGCAAGCAGAAACGGGTCCGCGAGACCTACCGCGACAACATCGTCGACCTGTGGCGAGAAGAGGTAGGCAACTGAGATGGAGGTCCGCCTCCTCGTGTGATCCCCATCCTCGGACAAAACCACCCCACACTTGTGCGGGATAGCTTCATCAAGAGCGAGGCGAGAGCTCACGTTAAGCGGCAGGAAGGCACACAATCGCGGCCTCGGCGGCGGCAACGAGTCCCTCTCGACTGGCCCCTAGGTCCGCTCGAGCGGCGAGACCGTGCCAGAGGGTCTGGATCAAACTCGCTATCGCCGCTGGTTGCGACCTCTTCTCAATTCTGCGGACATTCGCTAGTCTCTCCGTGGGCAGACTGAACTGCCACACTCCAAGCCTGCGTTCTCACGCAATCCAGGCGTCGAGGACAACGGTGGCCGATTCAGAAGCAGCGCCTTTGGATTGAGATCTCTCTCACAACAGGGCTTGCACGCGTGAGATGCGGGGCCCGGAACTGAGATTGAGATGCCCTCCTCCAACCACCTCGACAACCGCGACATTCAGAAAGATGCTCGCGCCTGGTCGAACTTCACCGGTACCAACTACACAGCCGCCCTGCGACAGATGCAGAATCCGCTTGCTCAGGGGCTCCTGGGCGACCGCCTGAGTGCCCGGCAGCTAATCGCCACCCTGACCGACCATGCCGTGGTCGGTTCCCAAGGTGGCGACGCCGGCCTTGGCGAAAACGGGTTCAACTACGAACCGGTGTGGACCTTCGCCCGAGACTCCGACTTCATCGAACTCGCACTGATCGCCGACTTCCTTCGGCTGTTCTCGCCCCAGGATGCAGCGTCGGAGCCCGGCGTGGGGAGCTACACCCTGAAACACACCGCTGAGCTCTTCTTGGCACCGCACTGCTCTTACGTCTCCAACGGCCGACTCATCTGGGTCGCCGCAACCCTTGGGCTTTTCCTGTCTGGGGAGGCCTACAAAAACCCCAACCTCGTCGTCGAGATTGATGACCGGCAGCACGACTACGTCAGGCGCACGGTAGACAAGGGGCAAACAGACCCGCAAGGCCACCACTACCGCCCGGCCGGGTTGGCTCACCTTCGGGACGCCCTGACCCAGGCATCCACTGGAACGCTTCTGGTTGTGCGCTGGAGCGAAACGGTCCCTGAGGTTGAGCCGGCGCCGTTCCATGACTGGTTGCTCCTGCAGCTTGGTCGACAGGACTCGGTCGGTCGAGTGGCCTTCGACTATGCCGCCGGCGTCAAAGACAGCGACCACCGGCTCGCTCGCCAGCCCGAAGACCTCCTCGACATCCTGGACACCCTTGGCGCGGCGAGCGAGTTCTACGAGGGCGGGAAGCGAGCGGTTCGGGAGTGGAACGCCGGCGCCATTCGAACCGACCGGATCGTGGGCAGCTCCGACGACGTCGAAGGCCACGGGGCGGGTGCTGGCACCATTGAGCGCTACGACTTCTCGTGCCCCTGCGGAGAAGGGACGGTCACTGAGGAGCACGACAACATCCCCGGTTTCCGAGAGCACGACGTCCGACTGCTGTGCGATCGGTGCCGGGAGTCGTGGCAGTTCGTCGAGGGGCGATCGGTCCGGGATTGGGCCCTGTGGCCCGCCTCACTGAGCCAGTCGGCGATGCAGCAGAACTAGCCCTGCGGGCGTCACGCTTACACGCCGGGCGTCCCGGGTGCCACTCTCGGGGCGCACGGCGAGGCTGGTGCCTTAGGGGCTATGGACTGGGCGAACACGGGTGTGGCTGCGAACATCGCTTTGAAAGACGGTTGATGACGGCAGGCCTGCCCATCCGGCTCAGACATTCCACAACCTTGGCCCGCTGGCGTGAAGGAGTTCCACGTCAGGCTCGAGGTTGTGGGTCTGCTGCACGGTTAGGTGACAGTTGTAGTCACGCCGCGAGGGCGACGTTGGTCCTCATGATTGCCTCGAACTCGATGGGGGTCAAGCGGCCGAGGCGGGTGTGTCGGCGACGCCGGTGATAGGTCCGCTCGATCCAGGTCACGATCGCGATGCGCAGCTCCTCGCGAGTAGCCCACGCGCGTCGATCCAGGACGTTCTTCTGCAGGAGCGCGAAGAAGCTCTCCATCGCGGCGTTGTCACCGCAAGAGGCCCCCCGACCCATCGATCCGATCATGCTGTGACGAGTCAGAGCACGCCGCAGCTTTCGGCTTCGAAATTGACCAGGTTCAACTGGTCGTTGCAACACCGGGTTGTTGGAGCAACAGTAGCTGCTCGTTGAAAGCTTCAGCGGGGGTTCTCCAGCCGAGCGTCTTGCGTGGTCGGGTGTTGAGCGCCTGATCAACCGCGTCGATGTCCTCCGCGGACCAGCGAGACAGATCGGTGCCCTTGGGGAAATACTGCCGCAGGAGCCCGTTGGTGTTCTCGTTCGTGCCGCGCTGCCAGGGCGACTGTGGGTCGGCGAAGAACACGGGGATACCTGTCTCGACGCGGAACTTTGCGTGCGCGGACATCTCCTTGCCGCGGTCCCATGTCAACGAGCGGGTCAGCTGCGCGGGCAGCGTCGACATGCTGTTCGCGAGTGCGTTCTTCATCGTGATTGCGCCATAGCCGGCCAGTGCTGGCCCGTTCCTCGGTGTCTCTTTGTGTCGGTAGCCCTCCTCACGCGGTAAGTGGACGAGCAGCGTGAACCTGGTAGTGCGTTCGACGACGGTCCCCACCGCGGAACGCTCCAGCCCAATGATTAAGTCGCCTTCCCAGTGGCCAGGAACGGCGCGGTCTTCGGCTTCTGCGGGCCGTTCGCTGATGAGTGTCTCGGGAGTGACATGCGCCCAGGTCTTGCGACGTGACCTTTCACGTGGGACGCGCAGTGCGCGCCCGGTGCGCAGGCACCACATCAGCTCGCGCTTGAGTGCGCCGCGGCCCTCGATGTAGAGCGACTGGTAGATCGCCTCGTGGCTGATGCGCATGGACTCATCATCCGGGAAGTCGAGCTTGAACCGGTGGGAGATCTGCTCCGGACTCCATGCCCATGACCAGCCCCGGTCTTTTCGGTGTGGCTTGCCTCGACCCGTGAAGCGCGGCGACTCGGGCCCGGTGACAACTGTCCCATAGGGACGGGTAATCTTCCCCGCAAGACGATCCTCGACATACGCGCGCAACCGCGGATTGGTGACCAGCTTCGCCGTCTTCGGACGCTTGGCGACCATGTCCGCTTTCCATTGCGCCACCGACGCCCGGTACTCCGGCTTCCCGCCTCGGGTGGCTGCGTTGCGACGCAGCTAGGGAGAGATCGTCCCGGCGTCACGGCCGACGGCGCGGGCGATCTCGCGGACGCCCTTGCCTTGCACGTTCAGCAGCGCGATCTCCTCCCGTTCAGCGAACGAGAGGTAGCGGCCCGACGGCTGCTGGGTGATATCGAAGGGCGCCATACCGCCAGCGTGGCGGAACCATCGCGCGGCCACCGCGGGTGCGACGCCGACAACGAGCGCCGCTTCCTCGGCGAGTAGCCCCTTCGCGACCTGCCCCCAGAACGCCGCCTCGATAGCCCGCTGGAACTTCGGATGCCCCGGAGACCGGAGCTTCCGACGAATCGCCCTGTCCGCAGCTTGCTGTCGACGAACCACCGAACACCTCCAGATCGAAGTGTTGCGACGACCAGCTGAATCCGCCCTGGCCCCCGCGGTCCGAGTGGCAGATCGTGCCGGTCGGCGACCGCAGTGCGATCGCGTTGCGCATCGCGGCAGCGGCGAGGCTGGACTTCATCCGCCCGTCGATCGAGTAGCCGACGATCTGGTTCGAGTGGACGTCCTTGATCGCGCAGAGGTAGAGCTTGCCCTCTCTGGTGGGGTGCTCGGAGATGTCCCACAGCCACACCTGGTTCGGCCTTGTCGCCGCGAACTCGCGCCGGATGACGCCGTGCCGGTCGACGACGGCGAGGAGATCGTCATGCGGGGCCGGGCCGGCTTTGCCGGACTTGCCCTTCTTCCGGTGATGACTCGCGGTCATGCCCGCGATCCGGCACAGCCGGTGCACCCGGTTCTCGCCAGCATGGAGGCCGTGCACGTCGGCGAGCTCGTCGTTAAGGAACCGGTAGCCGAGCGTGGCGTCGTCGGCGTGGAGGTCGTAGAGGACATCGATCAGGTGCGCATCAGCCCAGTCCCAGTCGGAGACCGGCTACTGCAACCACTTGTAATACCCCTGCGGCGTCAACCCCAGGACCCTGCACGCCACCGCGACCGGCACCCGAATCGGGGCGCCGGCCGCGGCCATTTCGCGGACGAGCGGGAAGACTATTTTCGCGGCAGGTTCGCCTGCGACAGATACGCAGCAGCACGACGCAGGACCTCGTTCTCCTGCTCGAGCAGCCGGATCCGCTTCCGGGCGTCGCGCAGCTCGGCGCGGTCCGCGTCGGTCAGGCCGGGACGGCGGCCGTCTTCGATGTCGGCCTGCTTCATCCAGTTCGTCAACGAGCCTTCGGAGATGCCGAAGTCCTTCGCGATCTGCGACAACGGCGCCTGGCCCTTCCGGGCCACGGCCACGAAGTCGTCGCGGAACTCTCTCGGGTAGGGCTTTGCCACGGTGGACATCCTTCCAGCGAGGACCGGATCCTCACAGTTCAGACGTCAACCAAACCCGGGGCAGACCCCAGGGAGGGGTACAGGCAAGTCGGTCGAAGCGCCGACTGGAATAAAATATGGAATGTCAGTAGCGTCTCTTCCCCATGGAGGAAAAATCATGGGGACAGCTACCGACCGTGGCGCTCCTCGAAGGTCTGGCGACGGAACTGGAAGCGCGGCAGCCGGACCGTCGAGCGCGGGGCCCCAGGTCAAGCCAGAGACGACGCGGATACGTCCCTAAGGGCACGGGCCCTCGCGACCTCAAAACAAGCAGAGCACGCATAAGGGACTTGGTAAATTACTACAATGGCGAGCGCATCGCTTCGCCTCGGAGTCGCCTCAACGTCCGCCGTTTTTCACTGGAAGATCTCCAAGAGGCTTCGGGGTTGCTGCCTTTCGCGGATTCCGCCGATGGTCCAGCCCCTACATCTACTTTCGATTCAATTCAGTTCGCGACTCAGTGCGTATTCGCCCCCCGAGCGCGAATGTGGAGTCTTGACTTCTCCTCATCAGACCCAAGCTTGATTGCTGGAGCTCTTGCTAAAAGGCTGAAAGGCTTCAGTAGGGCAGCCCGCAAGGAAGAGCTCGACGGCCTCCTTATAGCTCTACCCCGTCATGTTGGGGAAAGCGTGGAGCAGCTGGCACGGGTCACCAATATGCTTCTGCGCGCGTTGACCAAGCGAGACGGTCTACCCCGCCCATTCGGGCGACCAGGTAAACCAGGGTGGCAATTCATGTTTCACGGAGAGCGGTTCTACGTCTTGACGTTTGGTGCCGTCTATCCGAAGGATCATTCGCGCTACAGCTTTGGTGCTCCGCATGCCTTCATCATGTTTCAACCCGATGCCTCATTTAAGCGATACGCCAATTCGAGTGGGCGCATTTCGGACAAAGCTCGTGAGACCATCCGCGACCGGTACCTTGTCGCCGGACGTCCTTATGGCCTGACGTACGTAGTCACTCCGATTGAGGCGCAGAGCTTTGTGATGCCGCTGCTGGACGAGGGCGGCCCCGTCGAGTGGTGGAACTCGCCAAGGAAGGGGCGGGCGGCATGAGCAACTCGCTCTTAACGCGAGCCCATCGACAGGTAAAGGCGATTCGCGATCAGGGCGGCCCGTTCCGGTGGCTCCTCGCGGCGGAGTTCATTACTGCTGCCGGGACTGAACTGTCACTCGTTGCGATCTCACTAGCAGTCATTACTTCAGGGGGTTCAGCCCTTGACATCGGCCTTGTCCTCATGGCCCGAAGCCTTCCGCCATTGCTGGTCCTCTTCTTCGGAGGAGTCGTCGTCGACCGGCTTCCTAGGGGACGAATCATCGTCGTAGCGAGTTCTCTTGCGTTCCTAGTTCAACTGCTCCTCAGCGTTGAGTTCACGTCCGGTACGCCCTCCCTGGCCGTTCTGCTGTCACTGCAAGCTGCGCTCGGAGCCATTACGGCGGCGTTACGACCCGCCATCGTGGGAATCCTTCCTCAGATCGTGGTCCAGGAGCGTCTGCAATCCGCCAACGGGCTGCTCGCGATTGCGGGAAACACGGCGAGCATCCTGGGGCCTGTGGCGGCCGGCGTGTTGCTGGCAGCGATGACGCCCGCGACCTTGATTCTCCTCGATTCGTTCACCTTCGCGGCAGCTGCGCTCGTCATGCTCCGAGCATGGAAAATCCGCGCGCCGAAGAGATCAACGCCTTCTCCATACTGGGCTGAGGTACGCGAGGGGTGGCACCATGTGTGGACCACGCGCTGGCTCTTGGTGACTGTCCTTCAAGCTCTCGTCTTTCAGGCCACCTTCGCGGTGTTCTTCGTTCTCGGCCCTGTTCTTGCGTCTCGAGCCGAGGGCGGGGGCTCATGGTGGGCGGCGCTTGCCGCCAGCTACGGCGTCGGAGCGATTGCCGGGAGTTTCGTGGCGCTGAGGTATCGGCCGCGCATTCCGCTGATTGCGATGCAAGTCACTCTCATGTTCGCGGTCCCGCTTCTGCTGCTCGCCGCGACTCCCATACCGTTGATAGTCCTGGTGCCCATAACGGTTATGGCCGGCGTCGCTGCCTCCCTTGGAGACACGCTGTGGGAGACGTACTTCCAGACAGTGACCCCCAACTACATGCTCGGCAGGGTCTCGGCAATCGCTAACCTCGGGGCCGCTTCGCTCCGGCCCCTCGGATACCTCGTAGCCGGTCAAGCCGCCGTAACAGTGGGTATGTCCGCCACATTCGGCATCAGCGGACTAGCGCTAGTACTTAGCATCCTCGCGACTCTGCTTGTGTTGGTTCCTATTCGGAACACGCTGCGGACCTCTCAAGATATGGACGTGGTGGCGTGACGGACAGAAAGATTGCACTTATCGGAGGCGGGTTCTCCAACGGCGAGTTTGTTGAGCTCGATGACGTACTTCTCAACGCGGCAGCGAAAGACTCTCCAAGGATCTGCTTCATTCCTACAGCGAGTGGCGATTCGCCCGATTACATCAAGCGCTTTTACGCCGCCTTTTTAACCGCACGCGCCGTGCCATCCCATCTCGAGCTCTTCAGAAGGTCGGTCGACGACCTAGATGCCTTCTTTTCCGAACAAGACGTCATCTACGTCGGTGGAGGCAGCACCGCCAATCTGCTTGCTGTATGGCGCCTGCACGGCGTGGACCCTGCCCTGAAGAAGGCCTATGCGAGAGGAGTCGTGCTGGGTGGCATCAGCGCCGGGGCGGCGTGCTGGTTTGACGCGTGTCTTACGGACTCGTTCGGCCCAGTGGCAGCACTAAATGACGGCCTAGGGCTTCTACCCGGCAGCTTTTGCCCCCATTACAACTCCGAACCTCAACGCGAGGGCGAATTCCGACGTGAGGTCGAGGCTGGACGCCTTCCTCAGGGGGTTGCCCTCGATGACGGTGCCGCTGCCCTGTACATCAATGAAGAACTCGCGGTGGTGAGCAAGGCGATCCGCGACGCAGATTTGCATGCAGTTGAAAGGAATCCACTGTGAAGGTACAACTAAAGCCTTATCTCGCCGTTCGACGCGCCGGCACGGCGATACGACTTGGCAACATGCCCCCTCGCGGGATCGAGATTGACGACGCTCCTGAAGAGCTCGATGATCTCCTACGCAAACTCTCGAGTCCGAGGTCAGCCCGGGAAGTCGCTAAAGAAATGAACGGAGCCGCCGGCGTCGACGCGGACGGCTGGCTCGACACGATCGATACCCTCATCGAGGCAGGCGTTGTCGGTTCCCCGATTCCGGACGACAGTCGATATGCCCGTCACTTGCTGTATTTCGATCTCTTAGGGCTTAATCCCGCGGATGTCCAAGAACGTCTCAAGCAATCGACGGTGGCCGTTGTCGGGACAGGGGGGATCGGAAGCAACGTAGCGACCCTCCTGGCGGCCGCAGGCGTTGGACGCCTCATTCTGACCGACGGGGACACCATTGAGTTCAGCAACCTTAAGAGGCAGGTTCTGTACGACGAAAGCACTATCGGCGAAGCCAAGGTGCAGGCCGCTCGGCGGAGACTGCATGCCATCAATTCGGAAGTCGAGATATCAACCATCGAAGCAGCCGCGTCGGAGGGAATGTTTCTGAAGGAGCTACAGCATTGCGACGCGGTGATGGTGTCAGCCGACAGTCCAGACGAGATCCACAAATGGGTCGATGCCGGCGCCCGATCATCCGGGTATGCTTATATTACTGCAGGATATATTGAGGGACATGGAACCGTGGGTCCTATGGTCCTCCCAGGTTCTACGGCTTGCTACGAATGCATGCGGGCGGACAGCGGACTTCTCGACTCAGTCCAGGATGACGGAGGCAACCTCAACGCAGGATTGCAGGCCGCAAGCTACGGCCCTTTGAACCTCATCATCGCGTCCATGGCAGCCAACGAGACGATCCGTCTCATTGGGGGCGCGCCCTGCGAGACCGCGGGTCGTCGGATACTCATAGATTCTAGGAACTACGAGAAGACGACGGAAGACGTCAACCGACTCGCCGATTGCCAAGCATGCGGCTCACACGAGCCGCACGTAGCGGAGAGCACAGCAGTAGTCACTAGCTCCATCGAAAGTGTCTACGCCGAAAACCGCAGCACGGATTCGATCAACAAGATTGTGCTCGACGATTTTCTGCACGAGATCGCTCAGCCGCAGCCTGGACAAATGACGTTCGACTATGGCTGCGGAAGCGGCGACCAAGCCATCCGCACAGCTCGAGCTGGCGCCAGCGTTCACGCCTTTGATGTCTCGACGGGCATGCTCGAGCAGTTCCGTGGCGTACTTCAAGCTTCATCAGACCTCGACGTGACGCTTACGCATGACCTGCGATCTGTTCCGAGCAACCAGCGTTTCGACCTAATCATGTGCACCAACGTTCTCGACCTCATCGCCCCCGGGGCGGTAGAAGAGGCCGTCGGGTGGATGGCAGACCGACTCAGCAAGGATGGTCGCCTCCTGGTCACTGTGCCACACCCAATCAAGGACGGTGCGCGATGGATACGCACTGCCGATGGTGACACTTGGCGTTACGAGGAGATGCGCCTTCGGGAGTACTTCGAGGAAAAGCCGATCGAGAAGCACTGGGAGTCGGCCGCAGGAGATGTCTCGCTACGGTCTCTCCGCAGTTACCACCGAACTGTTGAGACCTACTTCTCCCTGTTTCGCACGAGCGGCCTTTCGGTCAATGCCCTCTATGAGCCGCAGCCAACCCCCGAGACCGCCGTTGCGTACCCAGAGATTTGGGCGAAAACGTCGAAAGTCCCGTATTTTCTGACTTTCGACCTCCGCTCCACCACTTGACCCGCTGATCGACCTGATCGGCGGGCAGGAACAGCACAAGGGAGGTGAAAAAAAATGAAGACCATCGCACTGAAGATCAAGCGCATCATCCGCGCACGCGGACAGCAGTCCCGTGTCCTGAACTAGGGCGACGCGCGGGGGGAGTGCATAGCGCTCCCCCCGCGTTCCCTGAGTTCAACCACAGCGGCCCTCAGGGCACTTCCTGTCTCTCAGACAAAAAAATCGTTTTGTCCCACACTCCCTCAGCCCCCAACGCGGATCTCAACACGAATTCGTATCCAGATTTCGCTGGTTCGATTGGGCAACATAACACCCCTCCCAGCGGGCAAAAGACAGTCCACGAATGGGTTGACAACGGCGGTTTCGACTCCTCGTCAATCAGTATGGCGCACGTCTGGGGACCCTGATCGGCTCCTCGTTCGCTCTGGAATTGGTGCTCGATTTGAGGGAGACCGACGCATTTGAGCGCACGGTCGGCGCTTATCCGGCGATCACGGTCGTGCGGCGTGGCGGCGGTCGGTCGGACGTCACGGTCGGCAGGCTCGTAAAGGATCTCGACGCTTCGAGCGCCGACGCGGTCGGGGGCGTAATCGTCCGCGGTGGAGAACGGAAAACAAACGCGTTCCACGTGTGGACGAGTCCCCGCGCTGAATTCGGGTCAGCCGGATGGACGCTGCTGCCGCCTGCTCGCCGTGAGGCTGCGCGTCGCGTTGCCCGCCTCTTGCCTCTGCTCGAGCAGGTCGGTGTGCAGGTGCGTGGCGGCCTCGCTACGGGGGCGGACGACGTGTTCATCATCGGAGGACCGTCCGACGTTAAACCAGAGCTTTTGCGTCCCATCCTCGGCCCTTTGGACCTGGTGGACGGACGCCTGGTCTGGGGCGGACGGCGTCTTCTCTACCCTTGGACGAGTGATCGGACGGTCCTACCGCTTCCGGGGTACCCGTGCGCCTCCGCATACTTGCACGCGCACGAGGATCGCCTCCGACGACGCCACGTCGCGCGCGATCGAGCTCGCCAAGGACGCAGACGTCATCGTGAAGTTCGTCAACGAATAGATGCTGAGACCCCGGACGCCGCCCTTCGCCACCCCGAAGCCCGCATCGCCCGCGATCTCGATCCAGTCCTGTCTCGTGAAGTCCTTGAGCGCCGTGCCCTCCCGGCGCTTCGCGACGACCGCCAGGACGAAAGTCGTCCCGCCCTCCACGGCAGCGGCGACGAGCGTCGCCCGGGCACCCTAGCGCACGGTCGGTCGGCTTGTGCGGTAGGCGTCCTCCCGCAGCGACCGGTCCGTCGCACGCAGCGACTCCTGCTCGGCCTCCATCGTCGCGCCGTAGGCGCCTCGCTGCACCTCGCCGTACTCGAGGTGGGACGGCTCGAGCGACTCGACCCCCACCCCGCCCTTCTCGAAGAAGGACTGCACTCGCTCCCAGTCCCTGAACGACGGTCCGTCGCCAGCGCGGGACAGCACGCGGCCCGCCTCCTCTCGGGGCATCGCCTGCAGCCTCCTGATCGCCTCGAAGTGGTCGCCGGGGATCTGGTACCTCCCGCCGTTCCTCACGAAGTCGGGGTACCTCTCGAGGTGCTCGGCGATCGCACCGAGACCGAGGCGGCCACCCGCCGCCACGAACTTCTGCTGGATCTGCACGCCACCGCGCGCGAGGTCCACGGGTCCGTTGTCGTTCACCCACTGGTAGACAATGCCCTCGCCCAGGATGCGACTGCGCGCATTGCCGATGCCCACCTCCGCGACCTCGGCGATGAACCCGTGCATGCCCTTCGTCCCGCCCCGGTTCCTGGCGACGACCTCGAGGTCGATGGTCGACATCGCCTCCTGCACGTGGCCGAGCGCGTCGCGGAGGTCCACCTTGAACCGCTTCACCCAATGGTGCCGGCCAGGGTGCTCGACCGTACGATCAGTCGAGGCGCCAGGACGACCGTCTCGTGCACGTGCTCTTCGGGGCGGTCGAGTTCGTCGCGCAGCAGGCGCATGGCGTGCCGACCCATCTCTGCCCCCGGCTGACCGATGGTGGTGAGGGGCAGGGCGGTGCTCTCGGCGAAGTGGTTGTCGTCGTAGCCCGTGATGCTGATCTCGCGCGGGAGCGACACCCCGCCCATCAGCAGTGACTGCACGATGCCCGCCGCGAGGGCGTCGGCGGATGCCACGATGCCGTCCGGGCGCTCGTCGGGTGAGCGGTCGACGAGGTCCTGACCGACCGCGAGCCCTGCTGCGACGGTGAGCGCGTGCGTGGGCACGAGCTCCATGGGCACGTCCGCCTCCCGCGCGACCTGCGAGGCGCCTTCGAAGCGGTGCCTCACGGCCGTGAGTTCGAGCGGCCCGCCGATGAAGGCGAGGCGTCTACGGCCCTGGTCGAGCAGGTGTTGCGCTGCGGTCCGTCCGCCGAGCACCTCGTCGACCATGACCCCGCAGCTCTCCTGGTCGTCGCCCTGCCAGTTCACCAGGACCACTCGCGTGCCCCGGCGACGCAGGCGGCGGGCCTCGTCGAGGGGGCCGTCGAAGGGGGCGAGGACGATCCCGGCGGCGCTCGCCTGCTCGAACAGGTCGAGGTACATCGTCTGCTTGCGGAGGTCCACGTCCGAGTTGCCCAGGAGGACCGAGTACCCGCCGCGGTCGGCTTCTTCTTCGACTCCGCGGGCGATGTCCATGAAGTACGAGTTGCCGAGGTCGACCGCGACGAACCCGACGAGGGTCCCGCGTCCGGCGGCGAGCGTCCTGGCGGACCCGTTGGGCACGAACCCCAGGCTCTCGATGGCGTCCTCGACCCGGGCGCGGGTCGCGGCCTTCACGAGCGACGGCGTGTTGAGGACGTTCGACACCGTGCCGAGCGACACGCCGGCGAGGCGCGCCACGTCCGCCATGACGGGCGCACGGCGACGAGCAGGGTGCAGGGCGTCGGTCATGGTGGGGCGAGCCTATCCCGCGTGCCGGAGAGGCACGATCTTGACAACCGCTGGCGGGCGTGCCCATTATGAAGCGCTTCAAAATACTTGAGGCGCCCCATTCAAGGAGGAATGATGCACCGCACAGCTCGCCGCGCCGCAACCATGACCGTCGTCGGCCTCACCATCGCGGCCCTCACAGCCTGTTCCGGTGGTGGTGGCGGCACCGGCGGTGGCACCACCGAGTTCACCGTCCTCGGCAACGTCGAGAACGAGGTCGTCCCCGCGACCCTCCAGACCCTGGCGGACGGCGCCTGCGCGACCGAGAACGACGCCATGCCCCTCAAGGTCGAGACCGTCCCGCAGACGAACCTCAACCAGCAGGTCCAGCTCCTCGCGGGCCAGGGGGGCCTCCCCGTCATGTACGCCGTCGACACGAACGAGCTCGTGCAGCAGCTCGACGACGCCGGCTTCGTCGCGCACTTCGACGAGCTCTTCGACGAGCTCGGCGTATCCGACTCGATCGAGCCCGCCGCCCGCTCCACGGTCGAGTCCCTCTACGACGGTGAGTTCCTCGTCCTGCCCACCGAGTACAACATCGAGGGCATCTGGTACAACGAGGACCTCTTCGAGCAGAACGGCGTCGACGTCCCCGAGACCTGGGACGACGTCGTCGCCGCGGCCGCCACCTTCCAGGACGCCGGCCTCGTGCCCTTCGCCGCCAGCGGCGAGCAGGGCTGGCCCCTGACGCGCCTGGTCGGCAACCTCATCGAGCGTGAGCTCGGCCCTGAGGCGCTGCAGGCCGTCGCCGACGGTGACGCGGAGCTGACCGACCCCGAGTACGTGGCTGCGGCACAGCAGATCGCCGATCTCGGAGCCGCCGGCTACTTCGGCCAGGGCGTGGGTTCCATCGATTACGACACCTCGATCAACCAGTTCCTCAACGGCAGCTCGCCCATGCTGTACATGGGCAGCTGGGTCCTCAGCAACTTCGCCGATGACACGGCGAACCAGATCGGCGAGGACGCCATCGGCTACCTGCCCTTCCCCGACGTCGAGGGCGGCGAGGGCGACAGCAGCCAGCTCGTGGCGAACGTCGGTCTGCCGTTCACCATCAACGCGAACGCCCTCAACGACGACAGCAAGGCGTGGGTGAAGTGCATCGCCGAGAACTACGGCGAGGTCGCGCTCCAGGACAGCAGCCGCATCTCCGGCTTCACCGCCGGCGATGCGACGAGCACTGCCCTGACCACCGAGGTCCGCGACCGCATCGCCAGCACCGACACCACCATCCCGTGGTTCGAGGCCTACTTCAGCACCCAGGCCACGACGACCTCGCAGCAGAACGCCGCGCAGCTCGTGACCGGCGCCATCTCGGCCGAGGAGTTCATGGCCCTCGTCCAGGGCGACCTGGCCTCGTAGCCGCACGAGGGGTGGGGTCGCTCGCAGCCCCACCCCTTCCCGTGGCACCGTCAGCCCAGCCCACCCCCGATCGAAGGCCCCCGATGAACCCCCTCCTCGGTGATCGCCGCGCCACCCTGATCCTCATCGGGCCCGCGCTGCTGATCTACTCGGTCGTGATGCTCGTCCCGATCATCGCGTCCTTCGCCTACACCTTCACCACCGGCAACGCCATCACCGGCTTCAGCTTCAGCGGCATCGAGAACTACCAGCGCCTCCTGCAGGACAGCCGCGTCGGTGACGCCCTCCTGCTCACCATCCGCTACGCGGTGCTGATGACGATCCTGCAGGTCGGGTTCGGGTACCTGCTCGCCCTGCTCTACGTGTTCGTCCTCAAGAAGTGGTCGAGCGCCGTGCGCACGCTCATCTTCTTCCCGGTCGTGCTGCCGACGGTCGCCGTCGCGTTGCTGTTCCAGCAGATGTTCGCCATCGCTCCGCAGAACGGCCTCGTCAACACGGCCCTCGACGCGATCGGGCTCTCGTCCGTCGACTGGTTCGGCGACGGCGGCTCCGCGTTCCTCGTCATCATCCTCATGGACGTCTGGCGCAGCATGGGCTTCTACGGCGTGCTCCTCTACGCCGGGCTCCTCGACATCCCCGAGGAGGTCTTCGAGTCCGCCCGCATCGACGGCGCCTCGGGCTTCGGACTCGTCCGCCGCATCGTCCTGCCGCTGTCCCTCCCCGTGCTCGTCTCGTCGCTCATCTTCTCGATCAACGGCACGCTCAAGGTCTTCGACAGCATCCTCGCCCTCACCAACGGTGGTCCCGGCACCTCGACGAGCCCGCTCACCATCTACATGTTCGACACGTCCTTTCGCTTCGGGCAGTACGGCTACGGCAGCACCATCGCGTTCCTGCTCACCATCGTGTCCCTGCTCGTCACGGTGTTCATCTTCCGCGCCAACCGTCGCGACCTCACGAAGGGCTAGGCGATGACCTCCGTCGACACCGTGCTCCCCACGACGCCCGCGACGTCACCGAGCCGTCGCCCAGGACGACGTCGCAGCCCACGCCGCCTCGTCGGCCAGGTCGCCAGCGGCGTCCTCGTCGCGCTCCTGCTCGTCATCGTCGTGGGCCCGCTCGTCTGGATGCTCCTCGGATCGTTCAAGACGCAGGCCGAGTTCCTCGAACGACCCGTGTGGGCCCTGCCGCAGCAGTGGGACCTCGACAACTACGCCTTCGCCTGGACCCAGGGCAACTTCGGCCAGTACGCCCTCAACTCCGTCCTGACGGTGTTCCCGGCCCTGTTCCTCGTGCTCCTGTTCGGGTCCATGGCCGGCTTCGCCCTCGAGGTCCTCGTCTGGAAGGGACGGGGCGCCGTCCTCATCACCTTCCTCGCCGGCATCATGGTGCCCACGCAGATGATCCTGCTGCCGCTCTTCGCGGCCTACTTCAGGCTCGGGCTGACCGGCACGCTGTGGCCCCTGGTCATCACGTACACCGCGACGAGCCTGCCCCTGGCCGTGTTCCTCATGGCGACCTTCTTCCGGGCCGTGCCCCGCGAGATCTTCGAGGCCGCGACCCTGGACGGTGCCGGCATCGTCCGGGCGTTCTTCCTCGTCGGCCTGCCCATGGTGCGCAACGCGCTCTTCACGGTCGGGCTCGTGCAGTTCTTCATGCTCTGGAACGACCTGCTCATCGCCCTGACCTTCACGAACTCGGGCTCGCTCCGCACCCTGCAGGTCGGGCTCCTCAACTTCACCGGGCAGTTCGGCTCCGTCCAGTACGGGCCCCTCTTCGCCGCCATCTGCCTCAACGTCGTGGTGATCCTCGCGATCTACCTCGTCCTCAACAAGCAAGTCCAGAAGGGACTGACCGCCGGGGCGGTCAAGGGATGACCATGAGCACCACCGTCACGCAGCTCCGCGTCGAGCACGACCGGGAGCCCCTCGGGATCGGCACCGCCGCTCCCCGCCTCACCTGGCAGACCACGGCCGGGACCGGCTGGACGCAGGTCAGCGCCGAGGTCGAAGCGGTCGTCGAGGACGACACGCTGTCGGCGGTCCTCGACGGCGACGACCAGGTCCTCGTCGCGTGGCCCTTCCCCCCACTGACCTCGCGTCAGGAGGCGCGGGTCCGGGTCCGCGTCTCCGGCGCGGACGGGACGGCCTCGCCGTGGAGCGCGCCCCTCGTCCTCGAGGCCGGCCTGCTCGACCCCGCGGAGTGGGTCGCACGACCCGTCGGCGGGAGCTGGGAGGAGCAGGCGGGCACCGATCGACGCCCGTCCCAGGTGCGTCGGGCCCTCACCCTCGAGGCCCCGATCGTCCGCGCGCGGCTCTACGCGACGGCGCACGGGGTGCACGAGACCGAGATCAACGGTCGACGCATCGACGACGACGTGCTCGCTCCGGGCTGGACCTCGTACGACTCGCGTCTGCGGTACCGCACCTACGACGTCACCGACGCGCTGGTCGTCGGTGAGAACGTCGTCGGTGCCTGGCTCGGCGACGGCTGGTACCGCGGGCGCCTCGGCTTCAACGGTGGCTACCACGACCTCTACGGCACCGATCTCTCGTACCTGGCCCAGCTCGAGGTGCACCTCGCCGACGGCAGCCGCGTCGTCCTCGCCACCGACGAGACCTGGGAGGCGCGACCCAGCCCGATCACGTTCAGCGGGCTCTACGACGGGGAGCGCCACGACCTCAGGCTCGACGACGCCGCGTGGTCGACGCCCGGGGGCACGGCCGAGGGATGGACACCCGTCGCGGTCCACGACCGCGACCCCGCGACGCTCGTCGCCCCCGAGCAACCGCCCGTCCGCTGCACGCGGGAGCTGAGCGTCCGCGACCACTGGACCACCGCCTCCGGGTCCGTCGTCCTCGACTTCGGGCAGAACCTCGTGGGACGCCTCCGCGTCACGGTCGACGGACCCGCAGGGCACGAGGTGACGCTGCGGCACGCCGAGGTCGTGCAAGACGGTGCGCTCTACCGCCGCACCCTGCGCCTCGCCGCCGCCGAGGACGTCGTCACCCTCGCGGGCGCGGGCGCGGTGACCTGGGAGCCCCGTTTCACGATCCACGGCTTCCGCTACGCCGAGGTCTCGGGCTGGCCCGGCGACTTCGACCCGTCGGCCGTCACGGCCCGGGTGCTGCACACCGACATGGAGCGCACGGGATGGTTCGAGGCCTCGGATCCCGACCTCGAGCGCCTCCACGACAACGTCCTCTGGAGCACCCGCGGCAACTTCGTCGACATCCCCACGGACTGCCCCCAGCGCGACGAGCGCCTCGGCTGGACCGGCGACATCCAGGTCTTCGCCCCCACGGCGTCGTACCTCTACGACTGCTCCGGCATGCTCTCGTCCTGGCTCCAGGACCTCTCGGTCGACCAGCTGCCCGACGGCACCGTCCCGTGGTTCGTGCCGCGCATCCCGGGCGGGCCCTCCTGGGAGCCGATCGAACCCGGGGCCGTCTGGGGCGACGCCGCCGTCCTCACCCCGTGGGTCCTCTACGAACGCTTCGCCGATGCCGAGGTGCTCCGCCGACAGTGGCCGTCGGCGAAGGCCTGGGTCGACCTCATCGTCGACCGGGCAGGGCCGTCCCGCCTCTGGGACCGAGGTTTCCAGCTCGGTGACTGGCTCGACCCGGCGGCACCGCCCCACGACCCCGCCGATGCGAGCACCGACCGCTACCTCGTCGCGACCGCGTACCTGTTCCGGTCCACGGAGCACCTGGCGCTCATGGCCGACGTGCTCGGGCTCGAGGGCGACGCGGAGCGCTACCGGCGCGTCGCCGAGGAGGTGCGCACCGCGTTCCTGGGCAGGTACACCGATGGTCTCGGGCACACGACGAGCGATGCCCAGACCGCCTACGGCCTCGCGATCGCGTTCGGCCTCGTGCGGGACGAGGCCGCCGTCGCGGCCGGGGACCGGCTCAGCGAGCTCGTCGAGGAGGCGGGCAACCGCATCGCCACCGGCTTCGCGGGCACCCCCGTCGTCGCTCCCGCCCTCACCGCCACCGGGCACGTCGACCGCGCCTACGACCTGGTGCTCGAGCGCTCCTGCCCCTCGTGGCTCTACACGGTGGACATGGGCGGCACGACGATCTGGGAGCGCTGGGACAGCATGCTGCCCGACGGGACCGTCAACCCGGGAGAGATGACGAGCTTCAACCACTACGCGCTGGGTGCGGTCGCCGACTGGCTGCACGGCACCGTGGCCGGACTCGCCCCCGTGGACCCGGGATGGCGACGCGTGCGCTTCGCGCCGAGGCCGGGCGGGGGCCTCACGTACGCCGCGGGTCGACACCTCTCGCCCTACGGCGAGGTGTCGTCGTCGTGGAGCGTCCAGGACGGGGACCTGCACCTCACGGTCGTCCTCCCGGTGGGGACCAGGGGCACGGTCGACCTGCCCGACGGGACCGTGACGGAGGTCGGGCACGGCACGCACGACTTCGTCGCTCCGCTCGCAGCCGATCTGGCACCCACGAACTGACCCCTCGCCGCCCACGCCCGCGGCGCACGACAGGAACAGAGGACCCCCATGACCACTTTCGCCGACATCGCACCGACGCTCGAGCGGCAGGCCATCGAGCTGCCCAGCTGGGCCTTCGGCAACTCGGGCACCCGCTTCAAGGTCTTCGGCACGCCGGGCACGCCCCGCACGCCCGAGGAGAAGATCGCCGACGCCGCCCGCGTGCACGAGCACACCGGCCTGGCCCCCAGCGTCGCGCTGCACATCCCGTGGGACGAGGTCGACGACTTCGCCGCCCTCCGCTCGTACGCCGAGGGCCTGGGCGTCTCGCTCGGCACGGTGAACTCGAACACGTTCCAGGACGACGCCTACAAGTTCGGCAGCCTCGCCCACAGCGACGCGGCCGTCCGCCGCAAGGCGATCGACCACCACCGGCGGTGCCTCGAGATCATGCACGAGACGGGCTCGCGCGACCTGAAGATCTGGCTCGCCGACGGCACGAACTACCCCGGCCAGGACTCGATGCGCGAGCGGCAGGACCACCTGGCCGAGTCGCTCGCCGAGATCTACGCAGAGCTCGGCGACGCGCAGCGCCTGGTGCTCGAGTACAAGTTCTTCGAGCCGGCGTTCTACCACACCGACGTGCCCGACTGGGGGACCAGCTACGCGCAGGTGAGCGCCCTCGGCGACCGCGCCCTGACCTGCCTCGACACCGGGCACCACGCGCCCGGCACCAACATCGAGTTCATCGTCATGCAGCTGCTGCGCCTCGGCAAGCTGGGCTCGTTCGACTTCAACTCGCGCTTCTACGCCGACGACGACCTCATCGTCGGTGCCGCCGACCCGTTCCAGCTGTTCCGCATCCTGGTCGAGGTCGTCGACGGCGGCGGCCTCGACGAGGGCTCGCCCGTGCAGTTCATGCTCGACCAGTGCCACAACGTCGAGGACAAGGTCCCCGGCCAGATCCGCAGCGTGCTGAACGTGCAGGAGATGACGGCGCGCGCCCTGCTCGTCGACCGTCCCGCCCTCGCCGCCGCCCGGGCCGAGCACGACGTCCTCGGAGCCCACGGCGTGCTCATGGACGCCTTCTACACCGACGTCCGCCCGGCCCTCGCCGACTGGCGCGAGGGCCGCGGCCTGCCGCGCGACCCCATGGCGGCCTACCTCGCCAGCGGGGTCCCCGAGATGCTCGCCGCCGAGCGCGTCGGCGGCACGCAGCTCAGCTGGACCTGAGCCGAGTCCCGAGCCCCCTGACCTCACGCCCCGGAGAGAACGAGCCATGACCAGCCCCAGCACCGACCCCAGCCCCTCGACCCCCGCAGACCTCGTCGCGCGCAGCAACCGCCTGGGCGCCGACCCGGCGAACACGAACTACGCCGGGGGCAACACCTCGGCGAAGGGCACCGCCGTCGACCCCGTGACGGGTGAGCCCGTCGAGCTGCTCTGGGTGAAGGGCTCGGGCGGCGATCTCGGCACCCTCACCGAGGCGGGCCTGGCCGTCCTGCGCCTGGACCGGCTGCGGGCGCTCGCCGACGTCTACCCGGGCGTGGAGCGCGAGGACGAGATGGTCGCCGCGTTCGACCACACGCTCTTCGGCAAGGGCGGTGCGGCACCGTCGATCGACACGGCCATGCACGGCCTCGTCGACGCGGCGCACGTCGACCACCTGCACCCCGACTCCGGCATCGCGTTCGCGACCGCCGCCGACGGCGAGCGGCTCACCGAAGCGGCGTTCGGCGGCACCGTCGCGTGGATCCCGTGGCGTCGCCCCGGCTTCCAGCTCGGGCTCGACATCGCGGCGGCGAAGGAGGCGCGTCCCGGCCTGGTCGGGGCGGTCCTCGGCGGGCACGGGATCACGGCCTGGGGCGACACGAGCGACGAGGCCGAGGCGGCGTCGCGTCGGATCATCGAGACGGCCGCGGCGTACATCGTCGAGCACGGCAGGCCGGAGCCCTTCGGTCCCGCCCTCGACGGGTACGGTGCGCTGCCCGAGGCCGAGCGTCGGGCCAAGGCCGCCGCGCTCGCCCCGCACCTGCGCGCCGTCGCCTCGCACGACGCGCCGCAGGTGGGGCACTTCACCGACGCGGACGTGGTGCTCGACTTCCTCGCGAGCACCGAGCACCCGCGCCTGGCGGCGCTGGGGACCTCGTGCCCCGACCACTTCTTGCGCACCAAGGTGAAGCCGATGCTCGTCGACCTGCCGGCGACCGCGACGGTCGACGAGGTCCTCGAGCGCCTCCCCGCCCTGCACGAGGCGTACCGGGCCGACTACCAGGCCTACTACGACGCCCACGCGGGGCCCGAGAGCCCCGCGATCCGCGGCGCCGACCCGCTCATCGTCCTCGTGCCCGGCGTCGGCATGTTCTCGTACGGCAAGGACGCTCAGACCGCTCGCGTCGCGGGCGAGTTCTACGTCAACGCGATCAACGTCATGCGCGGCGCCGAGGCGATCTCCACGTACTCGCCCATCGACGAGGCCGAGAAGTTCCGCATCGAGTACTGGGCGCTCGAGGAGGCGAAGCTGCGGCGGATGCCCAGGTCCGCCCCTCTCGCCGGTCGCATCGCTCTCGTGACGGGTGCCGCCTCCGGCATCGGCAAGGCCATCGCGACCCGGCTCGCCGCCGAGGGGGCCTGCGTCGTCGTGGCCGACCTCGACCTCGCGAAGGCGCAGGCGGCCGCGGCCGAGCTGGGGTCGTCGGACGTCGCTGTCGGCGTCGCGGTCGACGTGTCGGACGAGGCCGCGGTGCAGGCCGCGGTCGACGCGACCGTCCTCGCCTTCGGCGGGCTCGACCTCGTCGTCAACAACGCCGGCCTCTCGCTGTCGAAGTCCCTCTTCGACACCACCGTCGCCGACTGGGACCTGCAGCACGCCGTCATGGCGAAGGGGTCGTTCCTCGTGTCGAGGGCGGCGGCGCGGGTGCTCGTCGATCAGCGGCTCGGCGGCGACATCGTCTACATCTCGTCGAAGAACTCGGTGTTCGCGGGGCCCAACAACATCGCGTACTCGGCCACCAAGGCCGACCAGGCGCACCAGGTGCGGCTGCTCGCGGCCGAGCTCGGCGAGCACGGGATCAAGGTCAACGGGATCAACCCGGACGGCGTCGTGCGCGGCTCGGGCATCTTCGCCTCGGGCTGGGGTGCCAACCGGGCCGCGACGTACGGCATCGACGAGCAGGACCTCGGCGCGTTCTACGCCCAGCGCACGATCCTGAAGCGCGAGGTCGTCCCCGAGAACGTGGCCGCCGCCGTCTTCGCCCTCTGCACCCCTGACTTCTCGCACACCACCGGCCTGCACGTGCCCGTGGACGCGGGGGTCGCCGCGGCGTTCCTGCGATGAGGGCCGTCGCCGCCGTCGACCTCGGCGCCACGAGCGGTCGCGTCGTGCTCGGGCACGTCGCGCCGGACGAACTGCACGTGCGGGCCGTCGCGCGGTTCGCGAACGAACCGGTGGCCGTGACGGAGGGCGTGGGCTCGAACCTGGGCGAGGGGCTGCACTGGGACGTGCTCGGGCTGCACCGGTCGCTCACGGCGGGCCTGGCCGCGGCCCTGCGGGACGAGCCCGATCTCGTCAGCGTCGGCATCGACTCCTGGGCCGTCGACTACGCGCTGCTCGCCGGCGGACGGGTGACGCAGATGCCGTACCACTACCGTGACAAACGGACGGCGGCCGGCGTCGCGGCGGTGCACGCAGTCGTCGACGCCGCGTCGCTCTACGAGAGGACTGGGCTGCAGCACCTGCCCTTCACCACCCTCTTCCAGCTCGCGGTGGACCGGGCGAGCGGGGTCCTCGACCGGGCGGACCGTGCCCTGATGGTGCCCGACCTGATCGCGTACTGGCTGACCGGCGAGCAAGCCACCGAGGTGACCAACGCCTCCACCACGGGGTTGCTGGACCCGCGCACGCGCCGCTGGGACGCCGAGCTCTTCGCGCGGACCGGTGTGCCGTCGTCCCTCTTCGCGCCTCTCGTCGAGCCCGGGCAGGTGACCGGCGGCCTCACGCCGGCCGTCGCCCGTCAGCTCGGTGCCCCGTCCCGTCTCGTGGTCACGACCGTCGGGTCGCACGACACGGCCTCGGCCGTCGTCGCGGTCCCCGCCGCCGACGACGACGTCGCCTACATCTCGAGCGGCACGTGGTCCCTCGTCGGCGTCGAGATCGATCGGCCGGTGGTGACGCAGGAGGCGCGGGTCGCGAACTTCACGAACGAGGGCGGGGTGGACGGCCGGGTGAGGTTCCTCAAGAACGTCTCGGGCCTGTGGCTGCTGTCCGAGTCGGTGCGCACGTGGGAGAGGGAGGACGGCGGGCGGGCCGTCGACCTGCCCGCACTGCTGGCGCAGGCCGCCGCGGTGTCGCGGCCCGTCGCGCCTTTCGACCCGGCTGACCAGCGCTTCGTGACGCCCGGGGACATGCCGGCCCGCATCGCGTCGTGGTACCGCGAACGGGGCCTGCAGGAGCCGCGCTCGCGGGCCGAGGTCGTGCGGGCGATCCTGGAGTCGCTGGCGCAGGCGTACGCGGTGACGGTGCAGGACGCGGTGCGGCTCAGCGGTCGCACGGTGCGGGCGCTGCACGTCGTCGGGGGTGGGTCGCAGAACGCGCTGCTCTGCCAGCTCACCGCCGACCGTACCGGGCTGCCGGTGCTCGCCGGACCGGTCGAGGCCACGGCGATCGGCAACGTCCTCGTGCAGGCGCGCGCGCACGGTCTCGTCACCGGCAGCCTGGAATCCCTGCGTGCGCTCGTGCGCCGCACCTTCACACCCGTGCGGTACGAGCCGCGGACCGCCGCGGCCGCCGCCTCGCAGAAAGGCTGAGACCGTGGTCCAGCGTCAGTTCCCCAAGCCCGTCGAACTGCTCGAGTACCTGAGCTTCAAGAAGCCCGAGCTCGACGGGCGCAAGCGCCGCCTCGAGGCGGCACTCACGATCGAGGACCTGCGGACCATCGCGAAGCGCCGCACGCCGAAGGCCGCGTTCGACTACACGGACGGCAGCGCGGAGGCGGAGATCTCGATCGCGCGGGCGCGACAGGCGTTCGAGGACGTGGAGTTCCACCCCGAGGTGCTGAGGGACGTGGCCGACGTGGACACGACGGCGACCGTGTTCGGGTCGCCGTCGACGATGCCGTTCGCGATCGCGCCGACCGGGTTCACCCGCCTCATGCAGACCGAGGGGGAGACGGCGGGCGCTTCTGCGGCGGCGGCGGCGGGCATCCCGTTCACGCTGTCGACGCTCGGGACGACGTCGATCGAGGACGTGAAGGCGACGAACCCGTCCGGGCGCAACTGGTTCCAGCTCTACGTCATGCGACAGCGCGACATCTCCTACGGCCTCGTGGAGCGTGCCGCCGCGGCCGGGTACGAGACCCTCTTCTTCACGGTGGACACCCCGGTGGCGGGGGCGCGCCTCCGGGACAAGAGGAACGGGTTCTCGATCCCGCCGCAGCTGACGCTGGGGACGGTGCTCGACGCGTTGCCTCGGCCGTGGTGGTGGTACGACTTCCTCACCACGAAGAAGCTGGAGTTCGCGTCGCTGAGCGCGACGGGCGGGACCGTGGGGGATCTGCTGGACCTGGCCATGGACCCCACGATCGACTTCGACGACCTGCGGACCATCCGCGAGATGTGGCCGGGGAAGCTGGCGGTGAAGGGCGTGCAGAGCGTCGACGACGCGAGGAAGTTCGTCGATGCCGGAGTCGACGGGATCGTGCTGTCGAACCACGGTGGGCGGCAGTTGGACCGGGCGCCGATCCCGTTCCACCTGCTGCCGGAGGTGGTGCGTGAGGTGGGCGCGGACACGGACGTCCTCGTCGACACCGGCATCATGAACGGCGCTGACATCGTCGCCTCCGTCGCGCTGGGGGCCAAGACGACGCTGATCGGGCGGGCGTACCTGTACGGCCTCATGGCCGGAGGGCGGCAGGGCGTCGACCGGACGATCCAGATCCTCTCGGACCAGGTCGTGCGGACCATGAAGCTGCTCGGAGCGCACTCGCTCGAGGAGCTCGGGCCGCAGCACGTCACGCAGCTGGAGCGGCTGACACCGCGCCCTCGGAGCTGACGGACGCAGCCGGGTCGCGGACGCGGCACGACCACGCGTCCGCTCCGGTGCCTCGAGCGGTGCGACGTGTTCGTCGACTCGAGCCTCCGCGGCGCCGGTGCCGGCGTCGGCGAGCTGCCGGTGGAGGGTGTCCTCGACGACGGGGCACCGCTCGGGCTGAAGCGGACGGCGCTGTCCACCGGCGACGCCCACGGCGATCGGGCGATCGGGCGGTCGGCGGTCGGCGGTCGGCCGGCATCCGGCGTCGCCGGCAGTCGTCACCGCACCACCGGGTCCCCCCACTCCGGGAACGGCGCGAACACCCCCGGAACCGACTCCTCAGGGAAGTCCGCCGGGTCGCGGCGAGCGATGGCGGAGAACAAGGCGTCGGAGTCGTTGGTCCAGAAGGGCTCGCTGTACACGGAGAGGGAGTACTGCCCGTTGGGCCGCACCGTCCAGGTCAGCCACCACCCGTCGCCGCTGTCGGCCCGGACCTCGAGGTTCCGACCGATCTCGGTGCTGCTGGATCTCCACCCCTTGTCGTCGAAGTACTCCTCCATCGGGCCGAGGTCAGCTCGGTCGCCCGAGGCCCCTTTTCGCCGGATGATGCGCCCGGCCCGGAAGTAGTACGAGTTGTCGGTGTCGGCGCCCGGCAGGGGATCTCCGAAAGCGTCAGCTCCTGCCGGCACGGGCAGCACGTCGCCGCCGTTCCAGAGCCACGTCCCGTCGGAGACCTGGACCTGCGCCTCCCGCAGCACGGACTGCATCGTGCCGTACCGCTCGCTCGCCGACCCGAACTCGTCCTCCAGCGACGACTCCGCGACCTGTGCCCGGGTCAGGCCCGCCGCATCCTGCGCATCTTGTCCGGACACGGAGCCTCCTCCGCCGGCACCTGACGTGCACCCCGTCACCACGAGCACCAGGGTCGCCACCGCGACGACACGGTGCAGCCGTCGTCTCGTCATCTCGTCCACCCGTCTACCCCCGTATCCGTGATCGTCCTCGAGGACGTCGATCTCGCGGAAACGTAGCGTGCCTCGACCACCCGCGTCAGCTCGCGGGGGCCCGAGCTAAGGTGCGGGCATGGACCAAGGTGGGCTCCGCGACCGCATCTCCCTGCGAGCCAGTGCCGTCGACCATCCGATCGTCGTCGGCATCTCGGGCTACTGCGGGTCCGGGAAATCGACGCTCGCACGCAGTCTCGTCGCGGCTCTGCCCGGCGCCGCCAGGCTTCGCGGAGACGACTTCCTCGATCCGGCACGCTCCCACCGTCGATCCACGGACTGGGACGGCGTCGATCGGCTGCGTCTGGTCTCGACCGTCCTGGCACCGTTCCGCGGCGGACGACCGGGTGAGTTCCAGCGCTACGACTGGTCAGCCAGGGCCCTCGGTGCACCGGAGCCGCTCCCACGGGCAGAGATCCTCGTCGTCGACCTGATCGGACTCTTCCACCCCGACGCCATGGCGGCTCTCGACGTCACGGTCTGGTACGACGTCGACCTCGAGACGGCCGCTCAGCGCGGCCTGGCGCGTGACGAGGACCTCGGCCGACGCCACGAGGCCCTGTGGAGGGACGTCTGGGTACCGAACGAACGCGACTTCGCCCGGCACTACAGGCCGCGCGAGCGCGCCGACGTGCTCCACGAGTCGTCTCGATAGTTGCGGGGTCGGCGGTCGCCGCTCGTCGGCCGTCACCGTCTACGCGGACGGGATCACCAGATCGACGACGACCTCGACGTCCTCGTCCACGACCTCGAAGGCCTGCTCACCCGCACCCCCGGGCACGGAGTCGCACAACGCCGACACCGTGTACGACCCCGCGCGGAGAGCCCGTCCGACACGGCCGTCCCCGCCGGTGATGAACCCCGGCTCCGTGAGCCCGCTGCCGTCAGCAGGGCTGCCCGTGAAGCCCACCGAACATCCGGCGAGGGGAGTGCCGTCCTGCTGGACGGTGACGAGGACCTCGTACTGGGGCCCGGCAGGTCCGGCAGGCCCGGCGGGCAGGGGCCCTGGGCTCGAGCAGGCCGACATCAGCAGGGGCATCACCAAGACGCCCGCGGCGACGGCTCTGTTCCGGCCTTGTGCCACATCTCCTCCGCTCGCGGTCGGCCGTACGTCGGCGCCGCGAGTGCCCACTCCTCTGGCCCCGAGCGCCTCCCGAAATGCTACATGGAGGCCCGCTGGAACGCGCCCGTCGAGCCGCGCACCGCCGCATCAGCGCCCAGGCCGACCAGACCCACCTCCCTCACCCCGGCACGGTCATCACCAGCCGGTGCGTCCCGTCCTCCCGTAGCACCGCGGTGACGGTCCCGCCGAGCAGCTCGGCGCGCTCGCGGAGCCCGACGAGGCCGTGGTGGGCGCTCGGCAGGGCCAGGGGGGCGCTGCGCGCGGGGCCCGAGACCAGGGCGATCGACCACGACCCTGGTTCGATGGTGGTGGTCAGGACCACGTCGCTGCCGGGGGCGTGCTTGCCGGCGTTGGTCAGGCCCTCCTGCACGAACCGGTACACGGCGCGCTGCGCCACCGGGGGCAGGTCGTCGGGCAGGTCGACGGTGCCGTGCACGGTGATGCCCGAGTCGGCGACGAGGGCGGGCACGTCGGCGAGCACCGGTTGCGGGGCGAGGGCCCGGCTGCCGCCGCCGGCGGTGCGGAGGACCTCGACCATGCTGCGCAGCTCGTCCATGGTCACCGCGGCCAGGCGGCGCACCGTCCCGGCGACCTCGCGCGCGGTGGGGTCCGCGGTGCTGAGCTGCAGGGCACCGGCCTGCACGGCGATGAGGGTCACCTGGTGCGAGACCACGTCGTGCATCTCGCGCGCCAGGACGGCGCGCTCCTGCGCGAGGGCGATCTCCCCGGCCCGTCGGCGGTCCTGGTCGCGCAGGCGCGTCATCTCGTCGATCTGGTCGCGCAGGTCGCGACGGGTCCGCAGCAGCACCCCGACCAGCAGCGGCGCCGCCAGGTAGATGCCGGCGTAGAGCACGGCGCTGGGCAGCCAGCTCGGTTCGACGAAGGCGGAGACGTCGACGAGGTACCCCAGGACGAGCACGACTGCCAGGCCCAGCAGCACCCCCTGGCGACGCTCGCGGGCACCGAGGGCGACCAGCGCGATCATGAGGGGGATCGCCACGTCCGCCCAGAGGAGGGCCGCCGCGGTGACCACGACGACGACCCAGGGCCAGCGGCGCCGCAGGGCCAGGCTCGCCGCGGCGGCGACCATGAGCACCTCGTCCCACCACGGCGCCCACGTGACGAACGGCAGGAGGCTCACCCCGGCCACGACCACCAGGGTCACGTCCGTCGCCCACGCGGGCCACGCCTCCTGCGCTCGCCGGACGCCCCGACGCACCGCGGCGACGGCCTCGGCCCGGGTCACGCTCCCTGCCGGACGCCGGCGCGGTCGACGATGACGGCGGCCTCGACCCTCGTCGAGACGCCGAGCGAGGCGAGGAGCCTGCGGACGACGTCCTTCACGGTGCCGAGGGGCAGCCCGCACCGCTCGACGATCTCGGCGTTCGACCACCCGGCGGCCACGGCCGACGCGATGCACAGGTCGCGACGGCTGAGGCTCGCGAGCACGGCGGCGTCCGACCGCGACACCTCGGGGCGCCGCAGCTCGCCCGTGTCGACACCGCGGGCCAGCACCCGGGCACCGGCGGCGAGCGAGCGCACGTGCGCGACGAGCTGCTCCGGCTCGGTGTCCTTGAGCAGGAACCCGCTCGCCCCGGCGCGCAGGGCGGCGTCGACCTGGTCCGCGTCGTGGAACGTCGTCAGCATCGCGACCTGCGGGGGCTCGGGCTCGGCCTGCAGCAGCGACAGGACCTCGAACCCGTCGGGCGGCGGCATGCGGACGTCGAGCAGAACCAGGTCGGGGTCGTGCTCGCGCACCGCGGCCACGGCCTCGCCGCCGTCGACCGAGGCGACCACCTCGACGTCGGGGGCGGCATCGAGGATCAGGGCGAGGCCGGACCGCAGCAGGCACTCGTCGTCGACCAGCACCACTCGCACCGCACTCACGCCGTCCACGCCTCTCCTCGCCGGGCACCACGCGGCACCGGAATTCCAGTATCGCGGCGCGGGCGGCCGGCGTCCTCGTCCTTCCGGCGTAGAACGAAGGGGTCAGCCCCGCCGGGCGGATGAGCGGGCATCCGCCCGCCGCCGTGGGCCTACCGGGCGGTCCGGGCAGCGGCGGGGGCGTCGGTCTGGGCAGCGGTGGGCGCGTCGGCCCGGGCGGTCTGCACGGCCGTCTGGACCAGGAGGTCCACGAGCTCCGCGTACGACGTGCCCCGTGCCGCGAACATGAGCGGCACCTGCGACCGCTCGCTGAGGCCGGGCGACGTGTTCACCTCGTTGAGCACGAGCCCCCGGGCCGAGGCGAAGAAGTCGAAGCGGGCCACGCCCGCGCAGCGCAGCTCCTCGTAGAGGGCGGAGGCCGTCCGCACCAGGTCGTCGCGCAGGTCGGGCGTGAGCGGCGCCGGCACGACGAACCGGGCCGAGCCGTCGTACTTCGTCTCGGAGTCGAACACCTCGCCCGGCGCGACGACGATCTCGAGGGCGTCGCCGACGACCAGCCGACCGGAGGCGTCGCGGTGCACGGCGACGTCGATCTCGCGGCCGACGACGAAGTCCTCGACGAGCACCTGGTCCCCGACGGCGAACGCCGCGCGCACCGCCGGGATCAGGGCGTCGGCGTCGTGCACGACGGTGACGCCGTGGCTGGAGCCACCCGCGACGGGCTTGACGACGACGGGCAGGTCGAGGCCCTCCAGGGCCCGTGCCCCGGCCACGCTGCCGACGGTCCTGCCCCGGGCGACGGCGATGCCGAGATCCTGGGCGAGCAGCTTCATGACCCGCTTGTCCATCGCCACGGCCCCCGCCCCGACGGGCGAGCCGACGAACGGCACCCCGAGCAGGCGGAGGAACCCCGCGACCGTCCCGTCCTCCCCGTTCTCGCCGTGGAGCACCGGGAAGGCGACGTCGGCCGCGGTCAGGAGGGCGACCGCCGTGGCGGGGTCGACCCGACCCTCCTGCGTGGCCCAGGTCCCGTCCTCGAGCACCGTCAGCTCGTCGACGGCGTGGCCCCGACTGCGGAGCGCGGTCGCGACCGCGGCGGCCGAGGCCAGCGAGACGGCGTGCTCGGAGGCCTGCCCGCCGCCGACGACGACGACGCGGCGCGGGGCCGAGGTGGCGGCCGGCGTGGCGTCCGGCACGAGGGCGGTGGTGGGGAGGGGCATGTCGATCTCCTCGATCGTCGGGGGAGCGGCGCCGGATCAGGGGCGTCGTGGTGAGGGGGCGTCAGGCGAGGACGCGACGGGGCGCGGGCGTCGGGGCGGAGGCGCAGGAGGCGGTGGGCTCGGCCGCCTCGACCGGCACCGGGATCCGCGCCACGCGGGAGACGCGGGAGCCGACGCTCGTGACGATGTCGTGCGGGATCGTCGCGGCCCAGGCCGCCCACTCGGCGACGGTCGGCTCGCCCGAGTCGCCCGGGCCGAAGACGGTGACCGGTTCGCCGGGGGCGATGCCCTCGCGGCCGACGTCGACGACGACCATGTCCATCGAGAACCGGCCCACCACGGGGTGCCGCCGGCCGCGGATCTGGACCTCGGCGCGACCGCCCGCGGTGCGGGGGAGGCCGTCGGCGTAGCCGAGGGGCAGCGTCGCGAGCGTCGTCGCCCGGTCGGTGACGTGGTCGTGGCCGTACCCGACGCCCGTGCCGGCGCCGACGGACCGGGTGAAGGCGACGGTCGTCGTCAGGGTCATCGCGGGGCGGAGCTCGTCGGTCGTGCCGCTCGGGTCGATGCCGAAGAGGCCCGCCCCGATGCGCGCCAGCGAGCAGCCCGTGCCGGCGCTGGCACCCGTGACCGTGCCCGCCGTGGCGGACAGGTGGAGCGCCGTCGGGCGCAGGCCGCGACGCCGAGCCGCGCGCAGGGCGTTGCGGTAGCGCAGCTCCTCGACGGCGGTGCGCTCGGCGCCGGGCTCGTCCGCCGACGAGAAGTGGCCCATCACGCCGACGACGTCGACGGCCCCGGCACGCTCGTGGTGCCGCGCCATCTCGCAGAGGGGTGCCCAGTGCGAGGCGTCCGCGCCGTCGCGGCTCATGCCGACGTCGATGAAGAGGTGCACGCGCGCCGCGACCCCGGCGCGGCGGCCCGCGGCGGCGATGGCGTGCAGCTGCCGCTCGTCGGAGACGGCGAGGTCGATGTCGGACCGCACGGCCGCGTCGACGTCGTCGTCGGGCGTGGTCACCCAGCACAGGACCGGCGTGCCGGTGGCAGCCGTCGCCTCGCGCACGGCCAGCGCCTCGGGCAGGGTCGCGAGGCCGAGCCAGGAGGCACCCGCGTCGAGGACCGTGCGGAGCACGTCGCCGTGTCCGAACGCGTCGTCCTTCACCACGGCCATGACGTCGCCCTCGACGTGGTCCACGAACCACCGCGTGTTGGAGGCGATGGCCTCGTGGTCGACGAACAGCTCTGCCGCTGCCGTCCTCATGCGTTCACCATGGACCTCACGCTAGGGAGGGCCGCGCGGCGGCCGAGTCGTCCGTGAGGATGCCCGGGGGCTCCCGGAGGACGATCCCGGGTCATCCTCCCGACCCCTGTCCGGCACCGGGCCGGGCCGGCCTCCCGGTGCCGGTGCGGCGGCAGCGAGGAGCGCTGCGCGCCCGGCCGCCCGGCCGCCCCTGTGCGAGACTCGCGCAGTGACCACGTCCAGCCGACCGCGCGCCCACGGGCGGAGGGGCCCCCGGGTGGTCCGCCGGGAGCGCGCCCGAGCCGCGGGGGACGGGCATGGCTGACGCGCCCCGGTCGACCCCGACGATGAGCGACGTCGCTGCCCTGGCGGGCGTGTCGAAGAAGACCGTCTCGAACGTGCTGTCGGGGTACGAGCACGTGTCGGACCGGATGCGGTCGCGCGTCATCGCCGCCGTGGACGAGCTCGGGTACGAGATCAACGTCTCGGCGAGGACCTTCCGGTCCGGTCGGTCGAAGGTCCTCGGCCTGGCCGTGCCGGAGTTGCGCCAGGCGTACTTCGCCGAGCTCGCCGACGCGGTGATCCGCGCGGCCGGGTCCCTCGGCTACACGGTGCTCGTCGAGCAGACCGCGAGCGGCGTCCGCGAGGCCGACGCGATCGGCAGGATGCGCGAGCACTCGATCGACGGCGTCATCTACAGCCCGTTGTCGGTCCGCCCGACCGACGCGGCAGCCCTCGAGGTGAACTTCCCGCTCGTCGTGCTGGGCGAGCCGGTCGAGGAGAGCGCGGCGACGTTCATCACGACGTCCAACGCGGCTGCCCTCCAGGAGGCCACGGCGCACCTCCTGGACGCCGGCCGCACCGCCATCGCGTTCGTGGGCGCTCGCCCGGCGGGGCCCACGAGGGCGGCGGAGGAACGGCTCCGCGGGTACCAGGACGCCCTGCGGGCGGCGGGCGTGGACGGTCGGCCCGAGTGGATCGTCCCGACCGCGCTGTGGCACCGGGCCGACGGCGCTGCCGCCGCGCGGCACCTCCTGGCGTCCGGCGCGGTGGTGGACGGCATCGTCTGCTGCAACGACGCGCTCGCCCTGGGGGTCATGAGCGCTGTGCAGCTCGCCGGCCGGTCGGTGCCCGACGACGTCGCCGTGGTCGGCTTCGACGACATCGAGGAGGCGGCCTTCGCGACCCCGGCCCTCACCACGGTCTCCGCCGACCTGGACCGACTGGCGACGACGGCCGTGGAGAAGGTCGTGGCACAGCTCGAGGGGGAGGCGCCCTCGGGGCCCGGCGTCGTGCTCTCCCCGCACAGGCTCGTCGTCCGGGCGTCGTCGGGAGCACCGCGCACGTAGCGGCTCCACCGGTTGCTTGACAAGCGACCGTGCCCCGGCTAGCGTCCCGATTTACACCGGTGTAAATCTGGTGCAGACGAGGTTCCCCACATCGACGTGCGGAACGGATGGCAGGTGTTCGATGAAGAAGCACATCGCAGTCGTCGCGCTGGCAGCAGCAGCGACGATCTCCCTCGCCGGATGCTCCGGCCAGTCCGGTCAGGCAGGCCCTCCCGAGGGCGGCCACGTCGACCTGACGTTCTGGCACGGGTACACCGAGGCCGACGGCGAGGTCCTCGACGGGATCGTCCAGGACTTCAACGACTCCCAGGACGACGTCACGATCACGACCCAGACGAAGACCTGGGCGGTCATCGACGACACCGTCCTGCCCGCGCTGTCGGCGGGGGAGGGCCCCGACCTCCTCGCCATGACGGCGGACCGCCTGCCGGTCTACGCCGAGAAGAAGGCGCTCGTCGACCTCGGCGACTTCTACGCGGACGGGTCGAACGGCACCGACGCGCTCAAGGAGCAGGCCGTCGCCATGGAGACCGTCGGCGGGCGGCAGTACGGCGTCCCGAGCGGGTTCGTCCCGCTGTCCGTCGTCTACAACAAGACCCTCTTCGCCGAGGCGGGCATCACCGAGTTCCCGACGACCTGGGACGAGTGGGTCGCCGACGCCAAGGCGCTCACGAAGGACGCCGACGGCGACGGCACCCCCGAGCAGTACGGCCTCGTGCTGCCCGACCACCAGACGGTCGGCAACGGCATCTGGCCGAGCCTCTTCGCCGGCAACGGCGGCTCGATCACGAACGAGGACGGCACGGCGTCGACGATCGACTCGGCCGAGAACCGGGAGACGCTCGAGTACTGGACGAAGGCGGTGCAGGAGGACCGGATCTCGCCCACCGGCGTCGACGGCATCGCCGCCGACAAGCTCTTCACGGCGGGCAAGGCCGCCATGGAGATCGGCGGGCCGTGGATGGCCGCCGTCGCCGAGGGCGCAGGGATCGACTACGGCATCGCGGCGATCCCCGCCGGTCCGGAGGCCCAGGCCGCCTCGGCGATCGGGATCTCGCTCGGCATCACGGCCCAGACCGACGAGGCGCACCAGGCGGCTGCGGAGCAGTTCCTCGCCTACTTCACCGAGAAGTCCGTCGCCACGACCTGGGCGCTCGGCTCCGGCTGGCCCCCTCTGCGCACCGACATCTCCGCCGACGACGTCGACGAGAACCCGACCGTGGCGACGCTCACCGGGCTCCCCGGGACGACGCTCCCCCTCCTGCCGGGAGTCGTGAACAGCGCCGACGTGCTGACCGCGATCGACACGGCCACCCAGAAGGCCCTCGCGGGCGGCGACCCCGCCGAGCTGCTGGCAGCCGCCGACGCCGACGTGCAGTCGGCCCTCGAGTAGCACCGCGCTGACGGGGCCGGGGCCGCACGGCCCCGGCCCCGGCCCCGCCCCTGCCCCTGCCCGACGGAGAAGGACCATGACCACGACACAGATCGACCGCCGTCGCCCGTACCGGCCACCGGCGCCGCTCGGGGGACGCGCCCCGATCGGCGGGACGTTCCGCCGCCGCGCCGCCATCGTCGGGTTCCTCGGCCCGGCGATCGTCATCCTGGGGGCCTTCGTCCTCTGGCCCATGCTGTCGGCGCTGCAGCTCTCGTTCACCGACGCGAGCGGCTTCGGGGACCCGGAGTTCATCGGGCTCGCGAACTACGAGCGCGTCTTCACCGACCCGGACGTCCTGCGCTCCATCGGCAACACCGCCCTCTACGCCGTGCTCTTCACGCCGGTCGCCATCGCCGTCGCGCTGGCGCTCGCCCTCGTGCTGAACCACCCGGGCCTGCCCTTCCGGGGCGCCTTCCGGTCGGCGCTGTTCCTCCCGTTCATCGTCTCGCTCGCCGTCGCCGCGTTCGCCTGGTCCTACCTGCTCGACCCGCAGATCGGCCTCCTGAACCACTGGCTCCAGATCGTCGGCATCCGCCTCGGCAACGTCCTGCAGGACCCGACGCTCGCGATGCCGACGGTGGTGCTGGTCGCGGTGTGGAAGAGCTTCGGCTTCTACATGGTGATCTTCCTCGCCGGCCTGCAGGAGATCCCCGCGAGCCTCTACGAGGCCGCGCAGCTCGACGGGGCCGGTGCCCGACAGCGGTTCGCGAACATCACGTTCCCCATGCTGAGCAACACCCTGGCCTTCGTCGTGATCGTCGCCCTCATCGCGGCCCTCCAGGCCTTCGACCAGATCTACGTGCTCACCGGTGGAGGCCCGTTCCGCTCGACCGAGACGATCGTCATGCAGGTGTACGAGTCGGGCTTCAGGGACCTCGACATCGGCTTCGCCTCGGCGCTCGCGTACGTGCTGCTCCTCGCGACGCTGCTGCTGAGCCTCGTGCAGTTCCTGTTCTTCGGCAAGCGCGGAGAGGACACCGCCTCGTGACCGCACTGTCCCGCCCCGCCGTGGTCCCCGCCCGCCGTCGCGCGGCGCGCAGGGCCCCGTCGCTGAGGTGGCTCGGCTTCGCCGCCGTGCTCCTCGTGACCGCGTCCGTGCTGCTGCCGGTGCTCATCATCGTCTTCACGGCCTTCAAGCCGGCGAGCGAGGTGAACGCCTACCCGCCGACGCTGTTCCCTCACGCGTGGACGCTCGACAACTTCCGGGCGATCTTCGACCAGCTCCCGTTCGGCAGGCTCGTCCTCAACAGCTTCGCCTTCGCCGGCGGCGTCACGGTCTTCGCGCTCGCCTTCGACTCGCTCGCCGCGTACGCCCTCGCCCGCCTCGACTTCCGGGGCAGCAAGGTGCTGCTGATCGTGATCATCGCCAGCCTGATGATCCCGTTCCAGGCGACGCTGATCCCCATCTACCAGCTGGTCTCCGACCTCGGGTGGGTCAACACGTTCGCCGGCCTCATCGCCCCCCGCGCCGCCGACGCCTTCGGGATCTTCTTCCTCCGGCAGTTCTTCCTGGCGCTGCCCCGCGACCTCGACAACGCCGCACGCATCGACGGGGCCTCGGAGTGGCGGATCTTCCGCAGCATCGTCCTCCCCAACGCCGTGCCGGCGCTGCTCACGCTGGGCATCTTCACCTTCGTCAACAACTGGAACGACCTCCTCTGGCCGCTGGTGTTCACCACCGACCAGAGCATGGGCACCATCACGTCGGGCCTGACGCTCCTGACCGGCCCCGGCGGGATCATCCCGCAGGGCGTGATGATGGCCGGCGCCCTCATCGCCGTCCTGCCCCTCGCGGTCATGTTCCTGCTCGTGCAACGGCGCTTCATCGAGAGCGTCGCCAGCACGGGCCTCAAGTGATCCCCGCCACCGGCGCGCACCGCGCCCGCGACACCTCCACGGAACGAGGCACCATGCACTGGTCCACCGACGGGCGACTGCACTTCGCCCTGGGCATCGAGGACACCTTCGTCCCCCAGGCCCGACCGGGCGAACGCCCGATCGACGAGTACGAGCTCACCGACCACTACCGCCGGTACGCCTCCGACCTCGGCCTCGCCGTCGACGTCGGTGCCGAGCTGCTCCGCTGGGGCGTGCCCTGGTACCGCGTCGCCCCCGCACCCGGCGTCTGGGACTGGTCGTGGGTCGACGGCGTGATGCGGCGCTTCCGGGAGACGGGCCTGACGCCCGTCGTGGACCTCCTGCACTACGGCACCCCCCTCTGGCTCGAGGGCCAGTTCGCCCACCCCGACTACGCCCGGCACGTCACCGAGTACGCCGCACGGTTCGCCGCCCGCTACGGCGACGTCGCCACGGACTACACGCCCGTGAACGAGCCCGTGATCCACGCGCTGTTCTCGGGGGAGTACGGCTACTGGCCCCCGTACCTCACGGGCGCCGAGGGCTCGGCGCGCATCGCCACGGCCCTCGCGAAGGGCTTCGTGTCGACGCAGCGCGCGATCGCCGCGGAGCTCGGCGACGCCGCGCGCTTCGTGCACGTCGAGGCCGGCATCCGCTACGTCGGCGACGTCGACGCCCCCGAGCACCGCGAGACGGTCGAGCGCCTCCGCGCCCAGGCGTTCCTCGTCGAGGACCTCGTCACCGGCAGGGTGGGCACGGACCACCCGCTCGCCGGGCGGCTGCGCTCCGGCGGGGCCACCGACGCCGACCTGGACTGGTTCCGCGAGCACGCGGTGCAGCCCGACGTGATGGGCGTCAACTACTACCCGCGGCACTCGACGGAGGTCTTCGAGCGCGGCGTGCACCACGGGGGCGGCTTCGCCGACCCGCGGCCCTACGAGGACTCCGGCACGGAGGGGCTGCGCGACGTGCTCACCACCTACGCCGAGCGCTACGGAGCGCCCGTGATGCTCACCGAGACCTGCGTCACGGGCACGGTCGACGAGCGGGTGGCCTGGCTCGACGAGTCCGTGGCGCTGGTCCACGAGATGCGCGCGGAGGGGGCGCCCGTCGTCGGCTACACCTGGTGGCCGCTCTTCGACATGTACGAGTGGACCTGGCGCCACACGGACGCACCCCGGCGGGATCACCTCCTGACGATGGGGCTGTTCGACCTCGTCGAGGACGGCACGGGCGGCCTGGACCGCCGCCGCAACCCGGTCGCCGACGCCTTCGCCCGGCAGGCACGGGCGGCGCGCACGGCAGGGCCGTCGCAGGCACTGATCAGCTCCTCCCCCCTCGCCACCACCTCCTGAGGAGGCGAGGCGCAGGAGGCCCGACCGCCCGGTCGTGCCTCCTGCGCGACCTCGACGACCACGACCACCCCCTACCGAACGGAGCACCATGTCCCTCCGCACCGACGCCGTCCTGGCGCCGCGCCGACGTCGCACGATCGCCCTCGCGACCGCAGCCACCGTCGCCGCCCTCCTGGTCTCCCTGGTGGGACCGGCACCCGGCCCCGCGAACGCCGTCACCACCGGCAACGGAGCCCTCGTCTACTCGCCCGCCGCCGGCACCTCCTTCAACCCCGAGGGCGGCCGCGCAGCAGGTACCACCTATGCCAAGAACATCGTCCTCAAGAACAGCGGCGCCGCCAACGGGCAGCAGTTCGTGACGTTCGACCAGCTCGTGCTCGAGAACGGCGTGCAGGTCTACCCGATCTACCGGAGCACCGACAACGGCACCTCGTGGTCCCGGGTCGCGGCGGTGAGGCCCAGCGCCCAGTTCCCGGCCCTCACCCGCACGGCGCAGCCCTCGCTGTACGAGACGCCGATCCAGATCGGGTCGATGCCCGCTGGCACCCTGCTGCTGAGCGGCATGATCATGCCCGCGGACAGGTCGAGCAGCCGACTCGTCCTCTACAAGAGCCTCGACCGGGGCCTGACGTGGTCCTTCGTCAGCACCGTCGACTCCGGCGGACCCGCCACGTACGACCCGAGCCCGACATCGACGACCACGACCGTCTGGGAGCCCTCCGTCGCAGTCGATGCGAACGGCGGCCTCGTCACGTACTTCTCCGACGAACGGCAGAAGGCGAGGGGCGTGCTGCAGGCGATCAGCTACCGGCGATCGACCGACGGCGGAGCCACCTGGGGGCCGCTCGTCAACGTGTCGGCACCGACGAACAGGAGCGACCGGCCGGGGATGATCACCGTGACCCGCGTCCCCAACGGCAACTACATCGCGACGTTCGAGGTCGTCAACCGCCCCAGCCAGTCGAAGAACACGGCGCCCGTGTACTACAAGACGTCGCCCGACGGGCTCACCTGGACGCCGGAGACGAGCATCGGGACGAAGCTCGCGTTCGCGGACGGTCGCGGGATCGGCTCCTCGCCCGAGGTGCGCTGGGTGCCGGAGGACGGCAACCCGAACGGGATGGTCGTCGTGTCGTCGAAGTGGTCGCTGGACAGCACCGGCACCATCGACGGCGGCCAGAACTTCGCCGTCAACCGGAACCAGGGCGCGGGCACCTGGGAGCCGCTGCCCTACGCGGTCACCTACGACGCCCGCGACACGGAAGGCGGCACGTTCAGCGGCTTCGCGCAGGGCTTCGACTCGAGTGCCGACGGCCGGACGATCTACCAGGCGACGAACGTCGAGAACCTCCGCACCACGTACAACGACATCCGCGTCGGGTCGATCCCGATCAACGCGCAACGGTACGAGGCCGAGGCGGCGACGCGGACCGACACGAGCACCGTCACGCAGGTCGACGCGAGCGGCGGCGCCAAGGTGGGCAACATCAACGACGCCACCAGCAAGGTGCAGTTCACCGTCACGGCCGCCACCACCGGCACCTACACGATGAACGTCCGCTACGACAACGGCAGCGGGACGGCGAGCACCCACGGCGTGTCCGTGAACGGCGGCGCGATCTCCGCCATCTCCTACGCGCCGACCGCCAACTGGGGTCGCTTCGGGTGGGCCCAGAAGACGGTCACCCTCAGGGCGGGCACCAACACGATCGCGTTCACCAAGGGGACGGGCTTCGCCGAGCTCGACCAGATTCAGCTCCACCGACCCTGACGTCGCTCGGCAGGCCGGGCCGGACGCCCTCGACCCCTGGTCGCAGGGCGTCCGGCTCGACCGGGGCATCCTGGTCGACCCGGCGCCCGGTCGCCGGTGCCGAGGGCTACGGGCGGGCGTCGTGCCGCCTTGGACCTATCGGGGCGCCCCGTGGCCGTCGCCCCCGTCAGGTGCGCCGATCCGCGATCGGTCGTCCACGGCAGCCCGTCGGCGTTCTTGCCACGCGGCCCACGCGATGAAGGTCACGTTCCCGCCGATGACGACGCCCACGCTCAGCCCGGAGAAGAGGGGCCGCTGGTCGAGGGCCATGCCCACCGCCCAGAGGGCGAAGGCGACCAGCACGACCACCACGCGGAACCGCCACGGCGTGCGCGTGCCCATCCAGCCCCAAGAGTGTCGCATCAGGACACGCTAGCTCCTGGTCGCGGGCGGGGACAGGCCCCGGGCAGCGGTCGTCCCGCGCCGGAATCCTCGCCCGCGCCGCGCTCAGTCTCCCGTCGACCCGAGCCCCGGCTCGAACGTGTGCCCCGACAGCGGCGCGTACGCGACCCACCTGCCGCCGCCGTCTGCCACGGCCGCCCTGATCCTCGCGTGCTCGGCCCGCGCCTCCTGCGCCCACGCGCGGAACCGCGCGGCCGCCCGCGGCTGCGTCGCCTCCTGCTCGGACGAGACGCGCTCTCGGCACGGGCCTCCGTCGGGCGCCACCCTGTGGGTCGCCTCGACCTCGACGACGAACGGTGCCCCGAGCGCGTCCGTGATCCGCTGCGCCAGCGCGACCCCTCGGCGGCGGTGCTCGATCTCGGGCTCGTCCGCGATCCACTCGAAGTCCTCGCGGTCACGGGACGAGTACCACTCCGCGTCCCACCGCCGCAGGTCGTCCGTGAGATCGGCGTCGAAGCCCATCTCGTCCCAGTCGCGCGGCTCTGAGAACCACACGGGCGACGCGGCGTGGTCGACGAACAGGCGCACGACGGTCGTCTCGGTCTCGGGTGCCTCGTCGTCCATGCCGCGAGGGTAGACCCCCGCCCCCGCTACGGTGTCACCAGACGCCGCCGTCCCGGGCGACGCCGACCGCAGGAGGCCCCCGTGCCCGAGTCCACCGTCGCCGAGCTCGAGGCCCACGAGGCCGAGCTCGTGCTCCCCGCCTTCGACCACGACGACGCCCGTCGCCTCGGCGAGATCGTCACCGCCCTGGCCGTCGAGGGCGGCCACCCCGTCGTCGTCGACATCAGGAGGCCGGGGCTGGTCCTGTACCGCACGTCGCTGCCCGGCACGCGCCCGGACCACGAGCAGTGGGTGCAGCGCAAGGCCGCGGTCGTCGCCCGCATGGAGCAGAGCAGCGCCCTCGTCGCCGCACGCGACGCGGCCGCCGGGACCGACGTCACGACCGCCGGCTGGCCCGCCGACGAGTACGCGGTCACCGGGGGAGCGTTCCCGATCCGCGTCGCCGGCACCGGCGTCGTCGCGGTGATCACGGCCTCCGGCCTCACCTCGCAGGAGGACCACGACCTCGTCGTCGAGGGGTTGCGCCGGTTCCTCGCCGAGCCGTGATGTGACGATCTCTCAGTGCACCGGGTAGCGTGGTCACCTCGAGCGAGGGGGCACGCGTGGGCATCGGCGTCTTCCTGGCACTGCTGGCGGCGATCTTCGTCGTCCTGGGCGTCCTGTTCGTCCGGAAGCGGACCACCGGCGGCCTCGTGGGAGGCATCGTGCTGTTCGTCCTCGCGACCTTCGTCGGCCACGTCGCGGTCGCGCTCCTGGTCGTCGGAGCGATCCTCGCCTAGCGTCGAGGGCATGGGCGACGAGCTGCTGCTGCGGATCGTGCTGTTCGCCGTCATGGCGGGATCGGGCCTCCTGCTCGTGTGGATGGCCCGTGCCACCGCGTCGGGGCGCCTGGGGCGCAACGCGATCGCTGGCATCCGGATCCCGAGCACCCTGGCCAGCGACGAGGCGTGGCTGGCCGCGCACCGGCGTGCGGAGCGGCCGACGGTCCTCGTCGGCGTCGCCGGGATCGTCGGCGGCCTGGTCGCGGCCCTCCTGCCGCTGCCGACGCCGGTGCTCGTGGGCATCCTCTTCGCCTGGTGCGCCGTGATGCTCGTGGTGGTCCTCTACGCCGCACGTGTCGGCAGCCGCGCCGCGCTCCGGGCCACCCAGGCGTCGGACGACTGAGCACGGAGCCGCCCCGCCCGCAGGAGGAGCGTCCCGGCTCGGTGTTCTACTCGCGTTGCGCGTGCCCCTGTTCCCCCCTTAAGTGCGACGTCTGAACGTGTCTACCCGGGTTGCGCTGAGTGCTGCGACCCTGCCAGACTCGCCCCACCACGATCGCGACGCCGCGACGGACGCCGTCCCCGGCGCGATCGGGCCCACCCCGAGCCGCGCGCGGCTCCGTCCCGAAAGGTCGCCCATGCTCTCCCTCGGCATCGTCGGAGCCGGCCAGTTCGCCGGCCACTTCACCAAGATGTTCGCCGCCCACCCCGACGTGTCCCGCACGGTCGTCACGGACCTCCTGCCGGAACGCGCCGCCGAGCTCGCGCAGCAGCTCGACGGCAGCGAGACCGTCGAGTCGTTCGAGGCGCTGCTCGCCTCCGACGTCGACGCCGTCGCGATCTTCACCCAGCGCTGGACGCACGGCCCCCTCGTCACCGCCGCCCTGCGCGCCGGCAAGCACGTCTACTCGGCCGTGCCCATGGCCTTCGAGGAGGACGAGATCCGCGAGATCGTCGACCTCGTCACCGAGACCGGCCTGACCTACATGATGGGCGAGACCAGCTGGTACAACCCGGCCGTCGTCTTCGCCCGCGCGAAGGTCGAGGAGGGCGCCTTCGGTCGCATCGTCTACGCCGAGGGCGACTACCTGCACGACATGGACCTCGGCTTCTACGACGCCTACCGCTACAGCGGCGGGGAGGACTGGAAGGCCACCGCGTCGTTCCCGCCCATGCACTACCCGACGCACGGCCTCGGCGGGGTGCTCGGCGGCGTGCCCGGCCACGTCGTCAGCGTCAGCTGCACGGGCATCCGCGACCAGCTCGGCGACGGCGTCTTCGACACCGAGGTGTCGCAGTTCGGCAACGACTTCTCGAACGCGATCGCCCTCTTCGAGCTCGACAACGGCGGCGTCGTGCGCCTCGCCGAGATGCGCCGCGTCGGCTACCCGTCGCAGCTGCGCGAGTCGCGGTTCCGCTGGTTCGGCACCGAGGCCAGCTTCGAGCAGCTCGCCACCGTCTCGCTCTGGCAGGACAAGCACGACGTCACCGACGTCAGCGAGCAGCTGAGGACCGTGCCGACGATGTCGCTCGACGACCCCTCCCTCGCCGACATCGCCCCCGAGCTGCGCGAGTCGTTCGTGTCGGGCCTCGCCGCCGTGCACGACGTCGAGCGCCTCCCCGAGGAGCTCCTCGCCCTCCCGACGGGCCACGAGGGCAGCCACCACTTCCTGGTCGACGACTTCGTGCGCGCCGCCGTCGACGGCACCCTCCCGCCCGTCAACGCCTGGGTCGCGGCCCGCCTCACCCTGCCCGGCATCATCGCGCACCGGTCCGCGCAGCAGGGCGGCGCCCGGCTGGCCGTGCCGGACCTGGGCGACGCACCCGTCGCCGTCGGGGAGCCGCTGCCGCGCACGGCGGCCGCGCGCGCCTGACCCGCCGGGGCGGGCCTCCTGCGGCTGCCGCGCACGGCGGCCGCGCGCGCCATCGCGGTGGCTTTCTCGCACCCCGGTGCGAACGTTCGCACCGCCGTGCCAGATCCGCACCGCGGTGCCGCAGGAGGCCCGCCCCGCCCCGCCACGGCAGCCCGCCCCGCCCCGGCCGGGCTGGATAGGATCCGTGTCTGACCCGCCCGCCCGGGCCCGCGACGAGGAGGTGCCTGGTGCACGACGACACCGCGCCCGACGACACCGCGCCCGCCGCACCCGACGACGGCGCACCCCTCGACGAGGCCGGACCCTCCTCGGGCGGCCGGCCCGCGCCTCCTGCCGGTCGGGTCACCCGGGCCGACGTCGCGCGGTACGCGGGCGTCTCGGGCGCCGTCGTCAGCTACGTCGTCAACGGCGGCCCGCGTCCGGTGGCACCCGCGACCCGGGAGCGCGTGCTGCACGCCGTGCGCGCCCTCGGCTACCGGCCGAACGCGACCGCCCGCGCCCTCAGCAAGGGTTCGACCGGGCTGCTCGGCCTCGTCGTGCCGCGCATCGACAACCCGCACTTCGGCGAGCTCGCCGTGGCGCTCGAGCACGCGGCGCTCGAGCGCGGCTACGGCCTGCTGCTCGCGAACAGCGGGTCCGAGCAGGAGTCCGAACGACGCGACATCGTCGACCTCGCGTCGCGGCAGGTGGACGGCCTGGTGCTCGTCACCGGCCTCGGGCGGCACGACCTGGCCGCGCTGCCGCTCGAGGGGATCCCCACGGTGCTGGTGAACACGTTCCGCGACGTGGAGGGGTTCACGAGCGTCGGCGTCGACGCGTTCGAGGGCGCCGCCGACGCGGTGCGGCACCTCGCCGGGCACGGGCACCGCTCGGTGGCGCTCGTCATCGGCGAGCACGCCGGCGACGCCGAGCAGCGCGAGCGGGGGTGGCTGCACGGCTCACGCGAGTCGGGGCTCGTCGACGGGCCGATCGCCCGCGAGCCCTTCACCCGTGAGGGCGGCCACCGCGCGGGCCTGCGCCTCTTCGACACGGCGACCCCACCGACCGCGGTCTTCTGCAGCTCGGACCTCCAGGCCCTCGGCGTGCTGCACGCCCTCTGGGAGCTCGGCCTCGAGGTGCCCCGCGACGTCGCCGTCGTCTCGTTCGACGGCACCGCGGACACGGCCTACCTCAACCCTCCGCTGACGGTCGTCGAGCAGCCCCTGGCGGCCATGAGCCGTCGCGCCGTCGAGCTGCTGCTCGACCCGCCCGCAGGAGGCACGACCACGACCGTCGTCGAACCGGCCGCGCTCGTGCTGCGCCGCTCCTGCGGCTGCGGTCCGGACGCCCCGCGCGGGCGGTCCCGGGCCTGACCGGCGGCGGGTGCACCGCGCCGCGGGCGCCCGCGCGTCGTGTCGCGGGTGCACCGCGCCGCTCTGCGACGGGCGCACCGCGGTGCCTTCCTCGCACCGCGGTGCGTTCTCTCGCACCGTGGTGCGAGGAAAGCACCGCGATGAGGCGGAGGCGGGGGCGGAGGCGTCAGCGGAGGCGGAGGCGGACGACGCAGGAGGCCCCCGGCGCGTGCCGGGGGCCTCCTGCGGTGCGGACGTGCGCGACGTCAGTCGGCGTCGATCACGACGGTCGTGATGACCGGCGTGCGGCGGTGGCGGCGCAGGAACCAGCGGCTCAGGCCGTCCTCGATGGCCTGCTCGGCGGCCTCGCCGTCGATCTTGCCGCGCGAGGTGGCCTGCTGGAGGGCCTTCTCGGCGACCTCCTCGGCCTGCGACTCCCAGCCGGCGGCCTCGACGAAGCCGCGCGTGATGAGCTCGATGGGCTCGACGAGCTTCTGGGTGCCCTCGTCGAAGATGCCGAGCACCGTGATGTGGCCCTCCTCGGCGAGCGAGACGCGCTCCTTGAGGGCGTCCTCCGTGGCGACGCCGATGGTCTGGCCGTCGACGAACACGTAGGGCGCGGGGATGCGGCCGGCGACGCTGGCGCGCCCGCGGTCGAGGTCGACGACGACGCCGTCCTCGACGACGAGGACCCGGTCCTCCGGCACGCCGGTCTGGACCGCGAGCTCGGCGTTGGCGACGAGGTGGCGCCACTCGCCGTGCACGGGCAGCACGTTCTTCGGCTTGACGATGTTGTAGCAGTAGGTGAGCTCGCCGGCGCTGGCGTGGCCGGAGACGTGCACCTTGGCGTTGCCCTTGTGCACGACGGTCGCGCCCCAGCGGATGAGCCCGTTGATGACGCCGTAGATGGCGTTCTCGTTGCCGGGGATCAGCGAGCTGGCCAGGAGGATCGTGTCGCCCTCGCCCACCTTGATGATGTGCTCGCGCTTGGCCATGCGCGACAGCGCGGCCATCGGCTCGCCCTGGGAGCCGGTGCAGATGAGCACGACCTTCTTGTCGGGCAGGTTGCCGAGCTGCTTGAGGTCGACGACGAGGCCGTCGGGGATGTTCAGGTAGCCGAGGTCGGACGCGATGCCCATGTTGCGCACCATCGAGCGGCCGACGAACGCGACCTTGCGGCCGTGCTTGTGGGCGGTGTCGAGCACCTGCTGGATGCGGTGCACGTGGCTGGCGAAGCTCGACACGACGATGCGCTTGGGCGCCTCGCGGAAGACGCGGTCGATGGCCGCGCCGAGGTCCTTCTCGGCGGTCGTGAAGCCGGGCACCTCGGCGTTGGTCGAGTCCGTCATGAACAGGTCGACGCCCTCGTCGCCCAGGCGGGCGAAGTGGTTGAGGTCGGTGATGCGCTTGTCCATCGGGAACTGGTCCATCTTGAAGTCGCCCGTGTGGAGGACGAGCCCGGCGCTCGTGCGGAGCGCGACGGCGAGGCCGTCGGGGATGGAGTGGTTCACGGCGACGAACTCGAGGTCGAAGGGGCCGGCCTGGTGGTGGTCGCCGGCCGCGACCTCGACGGTCTTCGGGGTGATCTTGTGCTCCTGCAGCTTCGCCGTGATGAAGGCGAGCGTGAGCTTGGAGCCGACCAGGGGGATGTCGGGGCGCTCCTTGAGGAGGTAGGGGACCGCGCCGATGTGGTCCTCGTGGCCGTGCGTGAGCACGATCGCCTCGACGTCGCGCAGGCGGTCCCGCAGCGGCGTGAAGTCGGGGAGGATCACGTCGATGCCGGGCTGCGTCTCCTCCGGGAAGAGCACGCCGCAGTCGACGACGACGAGCTTGCCCTTGTGCTCGAAGAGGGTCATGTTGCGGCCGACGTCGCCGAGGCCGCCGAGCGGCGTGATGCGCATGGCGCCGCGCTTGAGGGGCTGGGGCTTCTTGAGGTCGAGGGCGTGCTTGGTCTGGGTCATGGATGTCCTTGCTCGTGACGGTGCGGGTCACGCACGCGGAGGTCGGGAGCGGCGACGGAGGCGGGTCGTGCCCGCTCGGCCCGTGCCGCCCGAGGGCACCGGTGCGGTGACGGAGGGCGTGGCCTGGCGCACGATCTCCTCGCCTCGAGGCAGTCGTGCTGCGTCAAGGGTCCCACGAGATCGGCCCTTTCGTGGCCTCCGGTGCCCGGCAGTATGATGTGAGCGCTCACATCGAACAGAGGAGTCCGACCTTGAGCGTTCAGGAACGTACCGACAGCATCCGCGCGGGGCGCACGACGCTCGGCATCGAGCTCGGGTCCACCCGCATCAAGGCCTCCCTGGTCGACGAGCACCTCGTGCCGATCGCCTCGGGCAGCCACGAGTGGGAGAACGAGCTCGTCGACGGGCGCTGGACCTACTCCCTCGACGACGTCCGGTCCGGGCTGCAGGCCTGCTACGCGGACCTCGTGCGCGACGTGGAGGACCAGTACGGCCTCCTGCCCGAGACCTACCGCGCGATCGGCGTCTCGGCGATGATGCACGGCTACCTCGCCTTCGACGCCGACGACGAGCTGCTCGTGCCCTTCCGCACCTGGCGCAACACGTCGACCGGCCCCGCCTCGGAGGCGCTGAGCTCGGCCCTCGACTTCGCCGTGCCGCTGCGCTGGACGATCGCGCACCTGTACCAGGCCGTCCTCGACGACGAGCCGCACGTCGCCGACCTCGTCTCGGTCACCACCCTGGCCGGTCACGTCCACCGTGCGCTCACCGGGCGCGACGTGCTCGGCGTGGGCGACGCCTCCGGCGTGTTCCCCATCGACCCGGCGACGCGCGACTACGACGCCCGCATGCTCGGCGTCGCGCAGGGCCTGATCGCCGAGCGGGCGCCGCACCTGACGCTCACCGAGCTGCTGCCCGAGGTGCTCGTCGCGGGGCAGGAGGCCGGACGCCTGACCGCGGCGGGCGCGCGGCTCCTCGACCCCACCGGCACCCTCCGCGAGGGCGTCCCGTTCGCCCCGCCCGAGGGCGACGCCGGGACCGGCATGGTGGCCACGAACGCCGTCGCTCCCCGCACGGGCAACGTCAGCGTGGGCACGAGCATCTTCGCGATGGTCGTGCTCGAGGAGCCCCTGGCCGCCCCGCACGCCGAGCTCGACGTGGTGACCACGCCCTCCGGCGACGCCGTGGCGATGGTGCACTGCAACAACGGCGCCAGCGAGATCGCCGCCTGGGCGCGCGTGTTCGCCCGTTTCGCCGAGGCGTCGGGCCACCCGCTCGAGATGGACGAGGTCTACGCCGCGATGCTCGACGAGGCGCTCGCCGCCGACGGCGACGCGGGCGGCCTGCTGTCGTACAACTTCCTCTCGGGCGAGCCCGTCGCGGGCGTCGACGACGGCCGCCCGCTGCTGCTGCGCTCGCCGGGCGGCAGCTTCACGCTCGGCGACCTCGTGCGCAGCGAGGTCCAGGCCGCGTTCGCCACGCTCAGCGTCGGCATGGAGGTGCTCGCCGGCGAGGGCGTCGCCGTCGACCGGATCCTCGCCCACGGCGGGCTCTTCCGCACCCCCGGCGCCCCGCAGCAGCTGCTCGCGGCCGCGCTGCGCGTGCCCGTGGCGCTCCGGCTCACCGCCAGCGAGGGCGGCGCCTGGGGCATGGCCGTGCTCGCCGCGTACCTCGACGAGGCCGAGGGCACGTCGCTGTCCGAGTACCTCGACGGCACCGTCTTCGGCGGCGACGCCGTGCACGTCGTCGAGCCGGTGCAGGAGGACGTGGCCGGGTTCGCCTCCTACCTCGCCCGGTGGCGCGAGGGGCTGGCCCTGCAGGCCGTGGCCGCTCGGGTCACGACCCCGTAGCCCGGGAGCCGGGCCGCCCGCGAGGGCGGCCCGGCGCACGCGGCTCAGCCGCAGGTGTAGGTGACCCCGTCGACGACGTGGGTGCCGGGGCCGAGCTCGCCGCAGGCCTCGACGACGGCGGAGACGCCGGCGACGCCGGCGACGATGCCGCCGATCGTGAGCAGCAGCACCACGATCGAGATGATGATGCCGGCGAGGGCGAGCCCCCGCGGCTGACCGGCGCGGCCGAGGCGACGGAACGAGATCGTGCTCATGACGAGCCCGGCGATCGCGAGGATCCCGAAGAACGACAGCACGAAGCCGGCGATCTCGAAGCCCTTCGAGGGGCGCTGCTGCTGCTCGGCGGTGGGTGCGTACCCGGGTGCCTGCGGCGCGCCGCCGTACTGCTGCCCCTGCTGCTGACCGTCCTGGCCCTGGTCCTGTCCGTACGTCATCGCCGTCCCCCGTCGTCGTGTGCTGCTGGTGCCCCGACCCTACCGAGGCGCCCGGCAGGAGGCCCGCCCTCCTGGCCGAGGCCCCTCCCGCCCGCCGTCGGCGTGCGTCGCGCGGGCGCCCTCACCGTTCGGCGCGCGGCCTGGGCAGCCGGGCCGCCACCACGGCGAGGAGGGCGACCACGAGCGCGGCCGCCACGGCCCACGCGGTCGCGCCGCCGACGCCGAAGGTGAGCCCCAGCAGGGCGACCGGCACCGCCACGACGAGCAGCAGCACGCCGGGCACCGTCGCGACGCGCCCCCGGGCCCAGCCCTCGCCGGGCCGGATGCGGCCCGGCAGGAACGCCACGAGCAGCCCGAGGGCCACGGGCAGGAGCACCGTGGGCGACCCCGGCTCGACGACGCTCGTCGTCATCGGGGCGGTGAGCGTCAGCGCGGCGAGGCCCGAGAGCAGCAGCACGAGCCCGAGGCGCGTGCGCAGTGGTCCTGGTCGGTCGTCCAATGGGTCCCCTTCCCGCGACCATCTTCGCCGGTGGGACCCTCAGGGGGCCAGGACGGAGTGCCCGGCCACCTTCCCGCCACCAGGCCGCCCGGGGCTCGGACGACCCCCGGCGTGACCGTCGCGGCCCCGCCACCGACCCGCCGGAGCCGAAAGGGTCCGCGGCGCCGCGTCGGCCGCACAGCGCGCGTCGGGTGTCGGGGTGTCGGTGCCCTCCCCGGGAGGACCCCTCCCCGGGCGGACACCTCCTCCACCGCGCGGTGGACGCGGCCGCCCCGCCCCTGCACGAGACTCGTCGACGAGGGGGAGCACATGGCACGAGGGCGAAGGCAAGGGCAGGCGCAGGAGCGCGACGTCGACGGCACGGCCCCGGTCGGCGTCGTGCCCGGGCAGGGCGGCGGCGCGGTCGCGAGCTCGCGCCGGACCGTGGCGCTCGTGCTCGGCCTGTCGCTGGGGGTCCCGCTGCTGGTCCTCGCCGTGCTGGTGGTGCTGCTCGTGCCGCGTCCGGTCGTCACGACGGCGACCGGTGCGGACGGCCAGGAGGTCGAGCTGCACTGGGCCGAGCACCCGGGGCGGGCCGAGTCGACCGTCGAGGAGGTGCTCGACGGCCCCACGCTCGAGGAGGGCCTGGCCGAGGGCGAGGCGATGGTGGCCGAGATGCAGGAGGCGGTGACCGAGCGGACGGGACTCACCTGGGCCGCGCCTCCTGCCGTCCAGGACGGCGCGGACGTCGTCTTCCCCGTCGAGAACGGCTGGGGCGGCCCGTCGCTGCTGCGCGCCGTCAACCTGCCGACACCGCAGACGACGAGCGTGCCGGAGGCATGGGCCGACAAGCAGGAGGTGATCGCGGTCCTGGGGGAGGTGGCCGCGCGGCACGGCTGGTCGGAGCCCGTGCTCGACGAGGACCGCTGGCCGCAGCCGCGCGAGGACCGGATCGAGGCGCTGGGCGGGGCGACGTACGAGGAGCAGGTGCTCGTCGACGGCATGATCGAGGGGCCGGCCGGGCAGTGGCTGTCGTTCGGGTTCACGGACCTCTCGAAGGACGACGCCGAGGGCACCTTCGCCGAGCGGAACGCGGTCGCGACGGAGGCGGGCTGGGAGCCGAGCTCGCTGACGCTCTCCTACGGGGCGAACGGCCTGCTGCCCGAGGCCGACCGGGCCGAGTTCGAGCGTCGGGCCGCGCCCTTCGCGGGCCACTCCGTGCCTCCTGCCCGCCTGGACTGAGCGTCCGACCGGGGCCGGTCGGACTGCCGCCGGCGGGCCCGGCCCGCCCGGGGCGCCGGGCCGGGCGACCGCACCGGGTGCCGGCTCAGGCGGGGGCGGCCGCGGGCTCGATGAGGCGGGAGCGGACCCGCACGACGACCTCGGCGTCGGGGGCGTGCCCGCGTTCGCGCGCGGCGACGGCCGACCGGAGGCCCGCGGCGGCCCGGGCGAGGACCTCGGGCGTCGAGGCGGCCAGGTCGGTCGCGACGTGCGCCGTGATGGTCACGCGCTGGCCGGAGCGCTCCACGAGGACGAGCGCGGCCCGTCCGGCGGCGGCCTCCTCGTCGGGGGCGAGCTCCGCGGCGAGCACCCGGACGGCGGCCCGGACCAGCGGCCGTGCGTCGAACACGTCGACGACGCCGGGGACGTCCCGCAGGGCGTCGGCGAGGTCGCGCGACAGGTCGTCGTCGGCGCGCGTCGCGTCGTCGGCACGGGCGTCGCTCACGGGGTGCTCCCGTCGTCGGGGCCGAGGTGCACGTCGTCGACGTGGACGTCGACCGCGGTGACCCGCAGCTCGGTGTGCTGCTCGAGCGCCGCCCCCAGGAGGCCGCGGAGCCGGTCGGCGAGCTCGTCGAGGGCCAGGCCGTAGCGCGCCGACACGGTCACGCGCACGATGACGGGGGCGCCGGGCTCGTCGATCGCGCCGTCGAGCTCGGTCGAGCGCACGACGACCCCGTCGACCTCGTCGCCGACCCGGCGGAGCAGCCCGCGCACGGCGGCCTCGCTCGTGCTGAGCTCGGTGAGCGGGTCGGGGCCGTGCACGGGCACGGCACGGCCCTCGACGACCTCACGGCGGACCTGGTCGAGCAGGCCGGAGATCCAGGCGTCGTCGCGGTGCGGCTCGCGCGCGGCCTCGCGCTCGAACGACTCGCGCGAGAGGGCGGCGACGCCCTCGAGGGCCTGCAGGGCGAGGCGGCACGCGGGGGAGCCCTCGATGCGCGGGTCGCGCGGCTCGCGGCCACGGTCGAGGTAGTCGCCGAGCTCCTCCAGGCTGACGCCGTCGACGGCGTCGGTGCCGTCGCGCTCGGCGTCGCCGGGGGTCGGGTCGGCGCTCGCGGTCGCGTCGGCGCGCTCGGGCAGGTCGGCGCGCTCGGGCAGGTCGGCGTCGGGCGGGCCGTCGCCGGGCAGGGCGTCGTCGGGGGACGTCATCGCCATGCCTCCATCTCGCCCAGCACGAACCGTCGGGCGCGGGCGAGCTGCCCGCGCACCGTGGAGGTCGTCAGGCCGAGCGCTTCGCCGATCTCGGCGTAGGACCAGCCCGCGATCTCCCTCAACAGCCAACACCGTCGCTGGTCGACGGGGAGCAGGTCGACGGCGCGCCACACCGCGTCGAGCTGCAGCCGGTGCTCGACGACCCGGTCCGGGGCCCCGGCCGGCGACGCCGCCCGCTCGTGCTCGTCGACGTCGTCGTGGTCGCGCCGCGTCCGGAGCCGGTCGATGGCCTTGTTGGTGGCGATGCGCATGAGCCAGTTGCGCAGCCGCTCGGGTTCGTCGAGGTCGGGGAGCCGGTGCCAGGCGGTGAGGAACGCCTCCTGCACGACGTCGTCCGCCTCGGCGTCGGTGCCGAGCAGCCGGCTCGCGAGCACGCGCATGAGCGGTCCGTGCCGTCGGGCGACCGTCTCGAAGGCGACCACGTCGCCGTCGCCGGCCCGCAGCGCCAGGGTCGCGTCGGAGAGCTCCGCGGGGGCGTCGGGGCTGCTGATGTCGACCTCCCGGTGGCTCGCGGCGGCGGCGCCGGCGGCACCGTGCTTCGTGCATATCACGTGACGGTCGGTCCCGTCCCGGCGATGGCCGCACGACGAAGGGCGGCCCGGCAGGAGGCCCGGGGCGCGACCCGGGAGGGCGGCAGGGCCCCGCGCGAGGGCGGTCGACGGCAGCTCCGGCAGATCCGCCAGGACGGATCCGTGACGAACCGCCCCGTCGACTCGTCCTGACTGACGTGTGCGTGCGGTCGCCCTGCCCGAGGGGCCCGCGGCACGGAAGGGACCACGCATGACGACACGGAGCGCAGCCGACCCGGCAGGCCTCACGGGACTCCGGCCGGGTCGCTTCGCCCAGGTGGTCGCCGAGGAGCACGACCTGGAGGCGGCGCGCCGGTGGCTGGAGCGACGCTGGGGCGGCACGGGCTTCGTCGCGAGGGCCGTGGACGAGCGGACGGAGTTCCGGACCGTGGTCCGCGGCGACGAGCGGCTCACCCTGCACGCGACCACGTTGACGGCGCACCTGGAGGGGACCGTCCCGTGGCTCGACCGGTACGCCGTGACCTGGTTCCGCGAGGGGTCGACGGTGGTGTCGGACGGCCGCGGACGCTTCAGGAGCACCGGGGCGACGCCGTTCCTGCTGCCCACCGAGCGGCCCTTCTCGTTCGTCATGACGCCGCACCGGCAGCAGGTGGTGCAGGTGGACGCCGCGTTCCTGGAGGCGACCGCGGCGGAGCGGCACGACGGTCCCCCGCAGCTCGTCGTGTTCGAGCGCGAGGCCGAGACCGCGCAGGAGGCCCTGGTCGCCTGGCGCACGGCGCTCGCCGCGTCGACGAGCCCGGTGGTCGACCCCGCCGCCTCGCCGCTGCTGCGGCTCGAGGCGCAGCGTCGGCTCGTGCACGCCCTGCTCGACGTGTTCCCGTGGCGGGTGCGCGACGTGCCCCGGGCGGTGCGCCACGCGGGGGCCGGGCGCCTGCGCGCGGCCGTGGACTTCGTGCACGAGCACGCCGCCGAGCCCCTCACGCCCGACGTCGTGGCTCGCGCCGCGGGTCTCCACCCCCGCACGCTGCAGCAGTCGATGCGCACGCAGCTCGGGCTGTCGCCCATGGAGCTGGTGCGCCGCGTGCGCCTCGACGAGGTGCGGCACGAGCTGCTGGCCGCGGCGCCGGGCTCGGTGCAGATCGGCGAGGTCGCCCGGCGCTGGGGCTTCGGCAACCTCGGGCGGTTCTCGGCCGTCTACGCGGCCCGGTTCGGCGAGTACCCGCGCGACACCCTGCGGCGCTGAGCGCGGCGCGGCGCGGCGCGGCGCGGCGGGGCGCGGCGGGGCGGGGCGGTCGGCGTGGCGACGGCGGCCTCGGGGTGCCCCCTGCGCGCAGCACCACCCGTCGGCGCCCACGATCACCCGGTGGTCGCCCCACGCCCCCGATAGCCTCGGGGGCATGGGCAAGGACGCCGCCGCACGGTGGCGCAGACGAGGGTGGCGGGCGTTCGTCGCCGGCCTGCCGACGGTGCTGCCGCGGCGCACCGCCCTCGTGCTCGCGGCGGTGACCGGCGTGCTCGTCGTCGGCGTCGCGGCGGTGGCCGTCACCTACCTCGGCGAGGACGGCGTCGTGCGGGCAGGAGTCGCGGGCGGGCTGACCGGGGCCGGCGTAGGTGCCCTGGCCGCCGCGGTCACCAGCCTGGCCCGGGCCCGTCGGGCACAGCGTGGCCTCCGACGGGTGCGGGTCCTCGACGAGGGGCTCCTCGCCGGGTGCCTCGCGGAGGACGACACCGTCACCGCGGACGCCGCCACGACCGACACGCTCGACCGCCTGGTCCAGCTCACCCGGGCCGCGACGCCACCGCTGCTCCTCGCGCAGCTGCTGCTCGGCACGGGAGCCGTGCTCATCGTGCTCGCCGCCGTCCTCGTCGGAGCACCCTGGACGAGCGTCATGGCGCTCCCGATCTCCGCCCTCGGCGCCGTCGCCGGCGCCTGGACGCTCAGCGACTCCCTCGGCCGCACCGAGACCGTCGCCGCAGCGCTCTCCGACGGGACCGTCGTCGAGCCCGTCCGGCCTGCCCGCCGCCCGACGGCGACCTGGCACGACTGACGGGCCTGCGCACGACCGACGGGCCTGCGCACGACCGACGGGCCTGCGCACGACCGACGGGTCTGCGGCCGGGCCCGTCCGCGCCTCCTGCCCCGCGCCTCCTGCCGGGCCGTGCCGTGCCTCCTGCCCGCCCGCGCTCGTCGGGGGCGGCCCTCAGCCCAGGTCGAGCGTGTGCGCCGTGTGGTCGCGCTTCGCGGCGAGGTAGCGCGCGTTCGACGAGGACAGGTGCACGTGCGTCGGCACCTGCTCGGTGACCGTCACGCCGTGCTCCGCGAGCTGCGCGGCCTTGTCGGGGTTGTTGCTCAGGAGGCGCACCCGGTCCGCCCCGACCGCCACCAGCATCTGGGCGGCGGCCCGGTAGTCGCGCTCGTCCTCGCCGCGGCCCAGGGCGACGTTCGCCTCGTACGTATCGAGGCCCGCGTCCTGCAGCGCGTACGCGTCGAGCTTGGCGTAGAGGCCGATGCCGCGCCCCTCCTGCCGCAGGTAGAGCAGGAACCCGCCCGTCCCGGCGATGCGCTCCACCGCCTCGCGCAGCTGGGGGCCGCAGTCGCAGCGCTCCGAGCCGAACACGTCGCCCGTGAGGCACTCGCTGTGCGGGCGGACCAGCGGCGCCTCGCCGCCCTCCGCGCTCCGGTCGAGCGCACCCTGCCAGTCGCCGAGGGCGAGCAGCAGGTGCTCGGCGCCGTCGACGAGGCCGTCGAACGTGGTCACCTCGGCCGACGTCGACCAGCCGTCGCCGAAGCGCAGCGGCACGGTGACGCGCGTCCGGACCCGGGCGGCGGCGAGCGGCGCGGGGGTCCCGGGGCCCGTTGCGGTGCGCTCGGGCAGGGCGGCAGGAGGGGCGACGTCGAGGGTCATGGCGGGTTCCGTTCTCGAGGGGGCGCGTAGCGGCTGCGCTCCGACCGGTCAAGGGTGCGCGCAAAGTAGTTGCCTTGTCAAGTGAATAGGGTCGCTGCCGGGTAGTCTCGGAGCATGGACGACGACGGTGCGCGCTGGCTCGACGAGGCCGAGGACGCCGCCTGGCGCCCGCTGCTCTCGCTGTCGATGTGGCTGCCCTCCGCGCTCGACGTGCAGCTGCAGCGCGACGCCGGCATCAGCCACTTCGAGTACGGCGTGCTCGCCGTGCTCAGCGAACGACCCGACCGGCGGCTGCGGCTGCGCGAGCTCGCCCGCAAGGGCAACAGCACCCTGCCCCGCCTGTCCAAGGTGATCGACCGCTTCGAGGCCCAGGGCTGGGTCGAGCGCGCCCCCGACCCCGACGACGGCCGCAGCACCCTCGCCGTGCTCACCGACGCCGGCATGCAGAAGGTCGTCGAGACCGCACCCGGCCACGTCGCGCGCGTCCGCGAGCTCGTCTTCGACCAGCTCAGCGCCGCGCAGGTGCGCCAGCTCGGCGGCATCGCCCGCACCCTCGCCGAGGCCTGCGGGCCCGACGGCGGCTGCGCGAGCCGCGTGCGCTGAGGCGGGGTGCGCCTGCTGCGCTGGGCGGGGTGCGCCTCCTGCGTCGGGGCCGGGCCTCCTGCGCTGGGCCGGGCCGGGCCTCCTGCGCTCGCCACGGCGCCGAACGCGACAACCGCAAGGGGGATCGGTCCCCAAGTCGGCCCGTCGTCGGCGTGTCGCCCCGCGCCGGTCGCCTTTTCCGACCCGGCCCGTCCCGGCTACGCCGGACCTCACCGGGTCGGGTCTCCTGCAGTCGTCACCGCGCCGAACGCGACAAGCGTGCAGGGGATCGGCCGCGAGGGGGCCCGTCGTCGGCGTGTCGCCCCGCGCAGGTCGCCTTTTCCGACACGGGCGGGAGGAGATGCCGGGGCCGGGCCGGGCCGGGGCGGGAGCCGCGGCCGCCCCCCCCGGCTCTCAGTGCTGGCGCTGCCGCACGACGACGATGCGGTCGATGAGGACCGTCGCCGACGCCGCCACGGGCACCGCGACGAGCGCCCCGAGCACCCCGCCGAGGGCGCTGCCGGCGAGGACCGCGACGAGCACGAGCGAGCCCGGCACGTGCACGGCGCGCGCCATGACCTTCGGGGTGAGCACGTACGACTCGAGCGGCTGGTAGCCGAGGTAGAAGATCGCCATCGCGATGGCCGCCGGCGGCGAGGTGAGCAGTCCGACGCCGATGATGATGACGGCCGCGACGACCGTGCCGACGATCGGGATGAGCGCCCCGATGAACGCGACCACCGTGAGCAGCGCGACGCCGGGCATGTCGAAGACCAGCAGCAGGACGCACACGAGCACGGCGTTGATCACCGCGAGCGTGACCTGCCCGACGACGAAGCGACCGACCGAGGTGGTCATCTCCTCGTAGACGGGGCGCCAGGTGTCGGCGCGCGACGCCGGCACGAGCTTGAAGGCCTTGCGCACCACGCGCGGCATCGTCGCGGTGAGGTAGATGGTGAGCACGAGCACCGCGAACACGGCGACGACGCCGTCCACGACGCCCGACCCGAGCGCCACGAGCCCGCCGCCGACCGAGGCCAGGTGCTGCGGGTCGCGGAGGAAGTCCGTCGCCCCGTTGACCAGCCCCTCCAGGGAGGCGTCGAGGCCGAACTGCGCGGTGACGTCGGCGACCCAGGGCTGCTGCGTGAGGCGCTGGATCGCACCGGGCGCCTGCCGCACGAGGGACAGCAGCTGGTTGCCGACGAGCGGGGCCACGACGAGCACCGCCGCCGCGACGAGCACCACCGTGACGCCGAAGATCAGGGCCACCGCGACGGGCCTGCGGATGCGCCGACGCCGCAGCACCTCGATGACCGGCTCGAGCGCGAGCGACAAGAAGTACGCGACGCCCACGTAGGTGACGACGAGCGAGATGGTCTGGAACGCCCCGATGAGCGCCAGCGCGAGGCCGACCCCGAGCGTGCCGACGAAGCCGACGCGGAACGCGGGCAGCGTCACGAGCCGTCGGGCGCCGCCCTGCAGCGCCACCGTCCGCGGCTGCCGGGGGTTCTCGCGTCCCAACCGTCCGCGCGGCACCGAGACCTGCCTGCTGGGCCGGGGCACCGGCGTCCTCTTCGTGCTCATGGTCGCTCTCGTCGTCGCGGGCGCCCGTGCGCCTCGACGGAAGGCTACCGACCGCGCGCCGGGGGCGACGCGCGGGGCGGGCAGGAGGCGCACCTCCTGCCCGCCCCGGATCGTCGTCAGTCGGCGAGCGGCTCCGCGTACGTGCGGAACTCGTCGCGCTCGGCGTGCAGCGTCCACAGGCGCTCGGCCAGCGCGCCGCCGGAGTGGTCGTCCTGCCCGTCGTCGATGCCGAACGGGATGATGAGCTGCGCCACGTGGACGCCCTCGGCCGCGACCGCGTCGTGCAGCAGCTGCGCGTAGGCGCTCTCGGCGGCGAACGCCACCGAGGTGCCGGTCACCCGGTCCATGGGGCGCACGGCGCTCGCCCCGTTGACGAAGAGGATCGTGCCGCGCCCGAGCGCGCGCATGCCGGGCAGCACCTGACGGACGGCCGTCACGGCGCCGTAGACCGAGAACTCGATGGGGCCGACCAGGTCGTCGGCGGTCGTCTCGAGCGTGGGGCGCATGAACTCCTTGGCGGGCAGGGGGCTGTACTGCAGCACCTCGATCGGGCCGAGCTGCTCGGTCGCCCGCTCGAGCGCGGTGCGCAGCGACACCTGGTCGCGCACGTTCGCCGCGAAGCCCTCGGCGGTGACGCCCTCCGCGCGCAGGGTCGCGGCGAGCTCGTCGAGCCGGCCCTGGTGGCGCGAGATCAGGGCGACGGCGAAGCCCTCGCGGGCGAAGCGGCGGGCGGTCTCGAGGCCCAGGCCGGAGCCCGCCCCGACGATGGCGATGGTGGTCTGACGATCGGTGGTGGTCATGCCCCGACGCTACGCTCGGGTCCGAGCGCCGCCCCCCAGGTGGTGCCGCCCCCGGAGGTCCGCCATCGCACCGCACGAGCTCTCCCTGCCCTGGTACCGCGTCGCCGGGCCCGCGGACCGCTCCGACGCGCCGACCTTCGTGCTCGTGCACGGCGTCGGCCTCTCGCACCGCTCCCTCAGCCGGCTCGCCCGCGTGCTCGCCGAGCAGGGCACCGTGCTGGCCCCCGACCTGCCCGGTCACGGACACGCGCGCGGCGCCCGCCGTCGCCCGACCATCGAGGAGCTCGCCGGCGCCGTGGGCGACGGCATCGCCGCCCGGCTCGACGGTCGCGGGGCGGGCACCGGTCCCGTCGTCGTGCTCGGGCACTCGCTGGGCGCCGAGGTCGCCACCGACGTCGCGCGGCAACGGCCCGAGCTCGTCCAGGGCCTCGTGCTCGTCGGACCGGTCGTCGACCCCGCCGCGGCGACGGCTGCGCACCAGGGCGTGCGGCTGCTGCGCGACATGCCCCGCGAGCGGCCGCTCACCGGGGCGATGGTCGCCCGCGACTACCTCCGCGCCGGACCGGTCTCGTTCGGCCTCGGCGTGCGCTCCATGCTGCGCTACGGCACGGCCGAGGGGCTGGCCGGGCTCGAGGTGCCCCTGCTCGTGGTGCGCGGGGCGCACGACCCCGTCGCCCCGGCCCGGTGGGCCGAGCAGCTCCGCGACCTCGTCCCCGACGGGACCGTCGTCCAGGTGCCCGGCGCCGTCCACAACCTCGTCCACTCGCACTCCGCCGACGTCGGCCGTGCCGTGCTCGCCTTCACGCGCGAGCGGGTGGGCAGGAGGCGGGGGTGACGGACCGGCGGGCGGCCTCGCGCCTCCTGGCCTTCCGTGCCGCGGGCGTCGTCGACGCGCTGCACGTGTCGGCCTTCGTGCTGCGGGCCGTGCTGCGGGGTCTCGACCGCACCACGGACCCCGTGCTCGCCCGCTCGGCCCGGGGCGACGCGCTCGTCGCCGTGGTCGGCCTCGCCCTCGCCGGGGTCGCGGAGCGGGAGCTGCAGCGAGACGTCGCGGTCGGCCGGGCACCCCGGCCCACGGTCAGGAGGCTCCTGGTCACCGGGCTGCTCGTCAACACCGTCGGCACGGTGCTGTCGCTCGCCGCACCTGCCGGACGTGCGCGGGCCGGGCGCGCCGTGGGCTCGCGGGCCGGGCGGGCCGGGCGTGCCGGGTGTGCGCGGACGGGGCGGGCGGGGACCGGGTACCTGCTCGTCGGGGGCGACCTCGTGAGCGTGGCGTACCTCCTGGCCGCGCGGCGCTGAGCGCGGCCGCGCGCGGCGCGCCCGCTCATCGAGGTGACCCGAACTGCTGCCTGCGGGAGGCCGAGGCCGCAGTTCGGGTCACATCGATGTGTGTGCCGGGCGTGCGGGCGGGCTGGCGAGGGCCCGGTCGGGCTGGCGTGCGTGCGTGCTCGTCCGGCGCCGCAGGGAGATCCATGTGACCCGAAGTGCTGCCTGTGGGGCGTGGGGGCCGCAGTTCGGGTCACATCGACGTGCCGCGCGCGGTGGGCGGCGGGGCGTGGGGGCTCGTCGGGTCCTGCGGGGAGATCGATGTGACCCGAAGTGCTGCTCGTGGAGGGCCGGGGTCGCAGTTCGGGTCACATCGATGCGCGGGCAGGGGAGAGGGCTGCCAGGGAGGGGCGACGGGCGGGCTCAGGCGGCGAAGACGTCGCCCACGGGCTCGCGCTTCTCGGCCTGGAAGCGGTCCTCGGCGCGGCCGAGGGCCCAGTAGGCCGACAGCGACATCGCCGACCGGTCGAGGCCCCAGGCCTCCTGCAGCACGACGCGCACGGCCTTCATCGCCGTGCGCTCGCCGTGGGCGAAGGCGCTGACCGGGCCCTCCGGCACGGGCAGCGCCCCCAGCGCGTCGACGAGCAGCTCGCCCGGGGTGCGGGCGCCGCGGTGCAGCCAGCGCAGCTCGACGCCGTCGGGGTGGGCGATCGCGAACTCGTCCGCGGCGGAGGCGACCTCGACGAGGGCGAGGCCACGGGCCTCCTGCCCCATCGCCTCGAGCGCGGCCGCGATCGCGGGCGCCGCCGCCTCGTCGCCGAGCAGGAGGTGCCAGGTGCCGTCGCCGGGCGCGGGCGACCACAGGCCCCCGGGTCCGCTGAGCGCGAGACGGTCGCCGGGGCGAGCGGTGGCCGCCCAGGGCCCCGCCACGCCCTCGTCGCCGTGCACGACGAAGTCGATGGCGATCGTCCCGGCGTCGTGGTCGACCGAGCGCACCGTGTAGGTGCGGCGCACGGGCAGCTCGTCGGCCGGGTGCGCCGCGCGCAGGGCGTCGAGGTCGAACGGCGGCTCGAGGCCGGTGCCCGGGCAGGGCAGCAGCAGCTTCACGTACGCGTCGGTCGCCGCGAGCCGCTCGGGGTCGGCCGCGGCGAGGAACGCGCGCGCCCCCGGGCCGCCGAGGTGCACGCGCAGGAGGTGCGCCGAGACCCGCTCGGTGCGGTCCACCACGAGCACGTGCTGGCCCGACGCCCCGCGCCCGCCCTCGCGCGCTGCCGGGCGCCCGTCGGCACCCCCACCCGACTGGACCCCAGGGACCCGCCCGGACCCCAGCTCGAGACCTGGGGTGGGCGCGGGTTCCTGGGGTGCCGCCGCGGCGGCGCCGGCGCCGGCCGCGGCCCCGCGCCCGCTCAGTTCGTCGCCCCCTCGAGCAGCGGCACGAGCTGGTCGAGTGCGTACTGCCGCGCGAGCGACGTGCCCAGCGAGTAGGCGTTCGCGACGTCGCCGTCGATGACGACGTCGTGCCCGGCCTGCACGGCCGGCAGGGCCTTCCACTGCGGGTCGTCGGTGATCTCGGAGGTCTCGATGAAGATGGGGAACGCCACGATCACGTCGGCGTCGAGCACGTCGAGCTGCTCGCTCGACACGTCGACCGAGAAGCCGTTCGCGCTCGCCTGCAGGTCGGCGATCGACGGGTTCTGCTCGAAGCCGAGCTCCTCGAGCAGTTGCACGCGCTCGGAGCCCTCGACGTAGGCGCCCCAGCCCTCGCTCGTGCGGGTCGCGGCGGTGACCGTGAGGTCGTCCCACTCGGGGTGGGCGTCGGCGACCTCCTCGACGGCGCGCTCGCTCTCGTCGACGAGGCGCTCGCCCTCGTCCTCGCGGCCGAGCGCGGTGGAGACGAGCTCCATCTGGTCGTCGAAGTCGGTGAGGTAGTTCTCGCCGCCCTCGGGCACGCCCACGGTCGGCGCGATGCTCGAGAGCCGGTCGTAGCGCTCCTGGTCGCCCGAGCCCTTCGTGTCGAGGATCAGGTCGGGCTCGAGGGCCGCGATCGCCTCGTAGGAGGGCTCGAGCGTGCCGATGATCTCGGGCGACTCGTCGTACAGCCCCTGCGCCCACGGGCCGACGCCGTCGGCCTCCTCGCCGAAGGCCAGCCAGTCGGAGGCGCCGACCGGCTGCACGCCGAGGGCGAGCGCGGTCTCGGCGTCGCCCCAGCCGAGCGCGACGACGCGCTGCGGCTCGGCGTCGATCGTGACCTCGCCGAAGGCCGTGTCGACCGACACCGGGAACGCGTCGGAGGCGCCGGTGGTGCTCGTCGCGGGACCGGCGGCCTCGTCGCCCGACGAGCAGGCGGTGAGGGCGAGCGCCGAGACGGCGACGATCGAGGCGAGGGCGAGGGGTCTGCGCATGGTGGTCCTGAGGTCGGAGGGGGGTGGACGTAGGTGAGGCTAGCCTAAGCTGTCCCGGTGACGACGACCAGCTCCGCCCCGGGGACCATCGTCGTCCGACCGCGCTCTCGGCGCCTGGCCACCCGCCTCGTCGCGGTCGGCGTCGCCGCGGCCGTGCTGCTCGTGGCCGTCGCGCTGGGGCTCGCGGTCGGCGCCCGGCCCGTCGCGCTGGGCGACGTGCTCCGCATCGTCACGGGTGACGCCGCCGGCCTGGCCCCCGCCGACGTCGCCGCGGTGCTCGACCTGCGCCTGCCGCGCACCGTCGCCGCCCTGCTCGCGGGTGCCGCGCTGGGCGTCGCGGGCGCCGTCGCGCAGGCCGTCACGCGCAACCCGCTCGCCGACCCGGGCATCCTGGGCGTCACCGCGGGCAGCGCCTTCGCGGTCGCGCTCGCCGTGGGCTTCGCGGGCGTGAGCACCGCGTCGGGCTGGCTGTGGCCGTCGTTCGCGGGGGCGGCCGTCGCCGCGGTGGCGGTGTCGGTGATCGGCGGCTCGGGGTCAGGAGGCGGTGGTGCCGCCCGCCTCACCCTCGCCGGCCTCGCGCTCGGCTCGGTCCTCGCGGGCGTCACCTCGGGCATCGTGCTCGCCGACCCGCGGCGCTTCGACGCCGTGCGCGCCTGGGAGGTCGGCTCGCTCGCCGACCGCGGCTGGGGGCCCGTCGCCACCGTCGCGCCCTTCGTCGCCGTCGGGGTCGTGCTCGCGCTCGTCGCCGCGCGCCCGCTCGACGCCGTCGCCCTCGGCGACGACCACGCCCGCTCGCTCGGCGTCTCGGTCACCGGGGTGCGCCTCGTGTCGCTGCTCGTCGTCACCCTCCTGGCAGGAGGCGCGACCGCCGTGGTCGGCCCGATCGCGTTCCTGGGGCTCATGGTCGCGCACGCCGCCCGCGGCCTCGTCGGCCCGAGCCAGCCCTGGATCACCGGCCTGGCGGTGCTGCTCGGGCCGGCCCTCCTGCTCCTCGCGGACGTCCTGGGTCGCGTCGTCGCGCCGCCCGGCGAGCTCGCCGCGGGGCTCGTCACCGCCGCTCTGGGCGCCCCCGTGCTCGTGCTCGTCGCCCGCCGCCGACGCCGGGGAGGGGCCGCGTGATGGCCACGACGCCGGGCCGGGCGTCGGGGGCGGGGGCGACCCGGCGCCTCCTGCCCCGCACGCGCCGGCGCACCGCGACGGTCGCGCTCGGCGTCGCCGCGGTCGTGCTCGCGCTCGTCGCGCTGGGCATCGGCGACTACCCCCTCACGCCCCTCGAGGTGCTGCGCGCCCTCACCGGCGGCGACGGGTTCGCCTCGACGATCGTGCTCGAGTGGCGCCTGCCGCGCGTGCTCGCCGCCCTCGTGCTCGGGGCCGCGCTCGGCGTCTCGGGCGCGCTGTTCCAGTCGCTCACGCAGAACCCGCTCGGCTCGCCCGACGTCATCGGCTTCGCCACCGGCTCCTACACGGGTGCGATCGTCGTCATCGTCGCCGGGGGAGCGTCGACCGCCGCCACGGCAGGAGGCGCGCTCGTCGGCGGCCTCGGCACCGCCCTGCTCGTCTACCTCCTGTCGTACCGACGGGGCGTGCAGGGGCTGCGGCTGGTGATCGTCGGCATCGGCGTCACGGCGGTGCTGCACTCGGTGAACAGCTGGCTGCTGCTGCGGGCGCGCACCGAGGTCGCGCTCACCGCCAACTTCTGGGGCTCCGGGTCGATCGCGCTCGTGGGCTGGGACGAGCTGCTGCCCACCGCGGCGCTGCTCGCCCTGCTCGTGCCCGCCGTGCTCGCCGTCGCCCGGCCGCTGCGCCAGCTCGAGCTCGGCGACGACGCCGCCCGCGCGCACGGCACCCGCGTCGAGGGCGCCCGGCTCGCCGTCGTGCTCGTCGGGGTCGGCCTCACCGCCGCCGTCACCGCCGTGGCCGGGCCCATCGCGTTCGTCGCGCTCGCCGCCCCGCAGCTCGCCCGACGGATCGTCCGCTCGGCGGGCGTGCCGCTCGGAGCCTCCGCGCTCACCGCCGGGGTGCTGCTGCTCGTCGCCGACGTCGTCGCCCAGCACGTCGCTCCCAGCCCGATCCCGGTCGGACTCGTCACGCTCGTGCTGGGCGGGGCCTACCTCGTCAGCCTGCTCGCGCGAGAGAACCGGAGGTCGTCGTGACCCGTCCCGACCTGCCCGGCGGTGCCCCGGAGGGGAGTGCCCGTGAGCCTGCCGCGCGCGACGGCGGTGCGCGTGACGTTGGTGCCCGCGACGGCGGTGCGCGTGACGGCGCCGCCCGGCTCGAGGCGCGGTCGGCGCACCTCGCCTACGACCGCCGCACGGTGTCGGCCGGGGTCGACCTCGCCGTGCGCGACGGCTCGTTCACCGTCGTCGTCGGACCGAACGCGTGCGGCAAGTCGACCCTCCTGCGCGCGTTCGCCCGCCTGCTCGCCCCGCGCTCGGGAGCCGTGCTGCTCGACGGCCGCGACCTCGCCACCTTCGCGCCCAAGGAGGCCGCGCGCCGCATCGGCCTGCTGCCCCAGTCGTCGACCGCGCCCGAGGGGATCACCGTCACGGAGCTCGTCGCCCGCGGGCGCTACCCGCACCAGGGGCTGTTCCGCCAGTGGACCGCCGACGACCAGGCCGCCGTCGACGCCGCCCTCGTCGAGGCCGACCTCGTCGACCTGGCCGAGCGCGAGGTCGACGAGCTCTCGGGCGGTCAACGGCAACGCGTGTGGGTCGCCGTGGCGCTCGCGCAGCGCACGCCCGTGCTGCTGCTCGACGAGCCCACCACCTACCTCGACCTCGCGCACCAGTACGACCTGCTCGACCTCTTCGCGCGGCTGCACGCCGGCGGCACGACGATCGTCGCCGTGCTCCACGACCTCGGGCAGGCGGCGCGCTACGCCACCGACCTCGTCGTCATGGACCACGGCGACGTCGTCGCCACCGGCGCGCCCGCCGACGTCCTCACCGAGGAGCTCGTCGAGCGCGTCTTCGGCCTGCCCTGCCTGGTCGTGCCCGACCCGGTCACGGGGACTCCGATGGTCGTGCCGCGCCGACGGGGGTGAGCCCCGGGGCGGACGCCGGACGGCCGGCCGGGGAGCACCCGACCGGCCGTCCGCGCACCGCCGAGGACGCGCCTCCTGCGCTCGTCAACCCTTCGGGGGCGAGTAGAGCTGCAGGTCGTTGCCCTCGGTGTCCTTGAACGGCAGGATGCGCCCCCAAGGGTGCTCGCTGATCTCGCCCTCGATGTCCGCGCCCTTGTCGCGCAGCTCGGCGAGCTCGTCCTCGATGCTGCCGTCGGGCTGGAACGTGATCACCGCGCCGCCGTCCTGCGACACCCGCGCGTCCTCCCGGGCGTTGAGGCCGATCATGAGGCCGCCCGCGTCGAACTCCGTCCAGTCGTCGGACTCGCTCGTCAGCTCGAGCCCCACGACGTCGCGGTAGAACGCCGTCGCCCGCTGCATGTCGGTCACCGGGACCCAGATCGTCGCCACTCCGTGTGCCATGTGCGCATCTCCTCCGCGACCGGCCGATCTGGCCTCGATGCCGCTGCCTCTGGGTCTACGCCGGGGCGGGGGAGCGGGACACAGCATCAGGGCTGGGAACTCGGCGGGCGTTCCCAGCGGGAGGGGTGTCGGGGCGGGGTGGGGTTGGGTGCTGGTGGGGTGCGGGGTGCGGGGTGGTGCGGGTGGGGGCTGGTGCTGGCGGGCGGTGCCGGGCGGGAGGGTGTCCACGTCTAGTGGGTCCCGGCCCGCGCCTCCTGCCGGTCGTGGACACCGTCCGTCGGAGGGTGTCCCCGGAACGCCGGTCGCCGGACCGGTGACCGGGCGATCGTGGACACCGTCGGGCGCCGCCGACCGGAGAGACGTGCCGGGGCCGCCAGGGTGGCCGGGGCCGCCGGGGCCGCCGGGGCCGTCGGGCCGCCGGGCCGGCGCAGGAAGGCGCGCACCGGCCCGGCACGGCCCCGCGGCTGCGCGACAATGGCCGCATGGACCACCTCTCGCTGCTGGGCGACCTCGGCGCGGGGGTGGTGGTGCTCGTGCTCGTCGCCGCGTTCGCGGCCGGCTGGATCGACGCCGTCGTCGGCGGTGGCGGGCTGTTGCAGCTGCCCGCGCTCCTGCTGGTGCCGGGCATCTCACCGGTGCAGGCGCTCGCGACCAACAAGACCGCCTCGATCTTCGGGACCGCGACGAGCGCCGTGACCTTCTGCCGGCGGGCGAGGCCCGACCTCCGGACCGCCCTGCCCATGGCGGCCGTGGCCTTCGTGGGCAGCTACGCGGGTGCGAACCTCGCCGCTCTGCTGCCGGCGTCGGTGTTCAAGCCCGTCATCGTCGTCGCGCTCGTCGTCGTCGCCGTGGTCACGGTCGCCCGCCCTGCGCTCGGCAGCGTCGTCGCCCTGCGCCACGAGGGCACCCGCAAGCACCACCTCGTCGCGGGGGCGCTCGGCCTGGGCATCGGGTTCTACGACGGGCTCATCGGGCCGGGGACGGGCACCTTCCTCATCATCACGCTCATCACGGCGCTCGGCTACGACTTCCTGCTCGCCAGCGCCAAGGCGAAGATCGTGAACGTCGCGACCAACGCCGGGGCGCTCGCCTTCTTCGTGCCGCAGGGGCACGTGCTCTGGGCGCTCGGGCTCGCCATGGGCGCCGCCAACATGCTCGGCGGCTGGACCGGTTCGCGGACGGCCGTCGCCCGGGGCAACCGGTTCATCCGCGTGGCGTTCCTCGTGGTGGTCGGCGCCCTCGTGCTCAAGGTCGGCCACGACGTGTGGGTCGAGAACCTGGATCCCCTGTTCGCCTGAGCGCCGCCCGCCGCCTGGCCGGCCGCCGGCCGCCCCGGTGATCCCCACGACGAGATGCCCCCATTGGGGTGAGCGCCTGCTCGAGTTGCCCCGATCGGGGCGAACAGGGGCGAGCAGGGGGCGAGCGGGGGCGGGGCGTCCAGGCCCGTCGGGCCGGTGCGGCGGGGCGGGAGGGTGCTGCGCACGGGACCGGCCAGCCGGGACCGGCCAGCCGGGCGCGGTCAGGCGCGTGCGAGCACGCCGCGGGCGGCCGCCAGCACGCTGGCCTCGTCGACTCCCCGCAGGCGCAGCAGGTCGGGCCCCGAGCCCGACTCCCCGAACTCGTCGATGCCGACCGAGGCCCCGTCGAGCCCGACGTACCGGCCCCAGGGCTGTCGGCTGCCCGCCTCGACGGAGACGCGGGCGCGCAGCTGCGGCGGCAGCACGGAGTCGCGGTAGGCCTGGTCCTCGGCCTCGAACCACTCGAGGCACGGCAGGGACACGACCCGCACGGCCACCCCCTCGGCGGCCAGCGTGCGGGCCACGGCGGCCGCGACGTGCACCTCGCTGCCGGTGGCGAGGAGCGCGAGGTCGAGCCCCTCGCCCTCCTGCTGCAGGACGTACCCGCCGCGCGCCGTCCCGCGGTCGGTGGCGGCGCCTCCTGCGAGGTCCGGCAGCGCCTGGCGCGACAGGACGAGTGCGGCAGGATGCTCGGCCACGGTGGCGAGGCGGCGCCAGGCCGCCACGACCTCGCGGGCGTCGCCGGGCCGCACGACCTCGAGCCCGGGCACGGTGCGCAACGAGGCGACCTGCTCGACCGGCTGGTGGGTGGGGCCGTCCTCGCCGACGGCGACGGAGTCGTGCGTGAGGACGCTCACCGTGGGCAGGCCCATGAGCGCCGCGAGCCGGAGGCTGGGGCGCGCGTAGTCGCTGAAGGCGAGGTAGGTGGAGCCGTAGGGCCGCCAGAGGCCGTGCAGGGCGATGCCGCTGAGGGCGGCCGTCATGCCGTGCTCGCGGATGCCGAAGTGGACGAAGTCGCCGCCGGGGTGCCCGGCGTCCACGCCCTCGCCGGGCACGGCGACGTTCGTCGACGACGACAGGTCCGCGGACCCTCCCCAGAGCCGCGCGGCGCCGCGCAGGGCGACGAGGGCCCGCCCCGAGGTCGTGCGCGTGGCGGCACCGTCGTCGACGGGCACCGTCGCGAGGGCACGGTCGACGGCCTCCGGGTCGACGTCGGCGAGGAGGGCGTCGCGCGCGGCCGCGAGGTCGGGGCGATCGTGCCGCCAGCGGGCGACGGCGGCGTCCCAGGCCTCGTGCTGGGCACGTCCGCGTTCGGCGGTGCGGCGCCCGTGCCGGCGCACCTCCTCGGGCACGAGCTCGTCGAGGGTCGCGTCGGGGGCGAAGCCGAGGGTCGTGAGCACCTGGGCGAGCCCCTCGTCGCCGAAGCCGCCCGCGTGCGCGGCGCTCGTGCCGCCGACGCTCTCCGAGGGTGCGCCGATGGTGCTGCGCACCGCGACGAGCGTGGGCCGCCCGTCGCGCCGTCGGGCGGCGACGAGCGCGGCCTCGAGGGCGTCGAGGTCGGTGGCGTCGTCGACGTCGACGACGTCCCAGCCGTAGGCGCGGTGCCGGGCGCGGACGTCCTCGGAGAAGGCGAGGTCGGTGCCGCCGTCGATGGTGATGCGGTTGTCGTCCCAGACCACGACGAGGTCGTCGAGCCCGAGGGTGCCGGCCAGGCTCGCCGCCTCGTGCGAGACGCCCTCCTGCAGGCAGCCGTCGCCCGCGATCACCCAGACCGTGGGGTCGAACAGGCCCGTGCCGCCGCCGTGCAGGGCCTCGTCGCGCCGGGCGGCGAGGGCGAGGCCGACGGCGGTGGCGAGCCCCTGGCCGAGCGGGCCCGTGCTCGCCTCGACGCCCGGGGTGTGCCCGCGCTCGGGGTGGCCGGGGGTGCGCGAGCCCAGGCTGCGGCTGAGGGGGAGCTCGTCGAGCCGGAGGTCGTAGCCGGTGAGCACGAGCTGGACGTAGAGCAGGAGGCTGGCGTGGCCCGCCGAGAGGACCACGCGGTCGCGCCCGACCCAGTCCGGGTCGGCCGGGTCGTGCCGCAGCACGCGCTGCCAGAGGACGTGCGCGAGGGGCGCGAGCGCCATGGCCGTGCCGGCGTGCCCGTGCCCCTTGTGCTGGACGACGTGGGCGGGGACCGCGGTGGCGGAGGCGACCGCGCGGGCCTCGCTAGGGTCGGTCGGAGGGAGCGGGGAGACGTCGTCGGCCATGCCCGCCACTTTCGTCTACTAGTGTACGAAAGTCAACCGACGAGGAGGCCCGACCATGGCGAAGACCCCCAGGACACCGTCCACCGGCTCGGGCGTCGTGCTCGACCTCGTCCGTCGCGGCGTGGCCACGACCCGCTCCGAGCTCATCGACCGGCTGGGCTGGTCGCGCGTCACGCTCGCCCGGCGCCTCGACGACCTGCTCGACGCGGGCTACATCGTGAGCGCCGGCCAGCTCGGCAGCAGCGGGGGCCGCCCGCCCGAGGAGTTCGCCGTCGACGCCTCGGCCGGGGTGATCCTCGCGATCGACATCGGCGGCTCGCACACGCGCCTCGGCGTCACCGACCTCGTCTCGACCGTGCTCCTCGAGGACGAGGCCGACATCGGCCTGCACGACGGCCCCGACGAGATCTTCAGCTGGGCGGTGCAGGTCTTCGACTTCCTGCTCGCCGACCTGGGTCGTACGCGTGCCGACGTGCGCGCCATCGGGATCGGCGTGCCGGGACCCGTCGACGTCGTGACGGGTCGGCTCGGCAGCCCGCAGCTCGACCCGCGCTGGGAGGAGGTGCGCGTCGACGACTACTTCGCCGACTTCGACGCCGTCTTCGCGGTCGACCGCGACGTGAACATCCTGGCCCTGGGCGAGTCCCGCTTGTCCTGGCCCGAGTACCAGCACCTCGCGGTCGTCAAGGTGGGGATGGGCGTCGGCTGCGCCTTCGTGCTCGACGGGCACGTGTACCGGGGGGCCCGCGGGGGAGCGGGCCAGCTGAGCGCGCCCCGCTCGGGCGAGGAGCCCCTCCTGCGCCTCGAGCTCGCGGCGAGCGGGCGCACGATCCGCGAGGCGGTGCGGGCGCAGGGCGGCACCGCCGACACGAGCGCCGACCTCGTGCGCCTGGCGCGGGCCCACGACCCGGTCGTGCTCGCCGAGCTCGAGCGGGTCGGGGCCGAGATCGGGCGCTCGCTCGCCGACGTCGTGGGCCTGCTCAACCCGCAGGCGGTCATCGTCGGCGGCAACCTCGCCGAGACGGGGGAGCGCCTGGTCGCGGGCCTGCGCTCGGCGCTGCTCTCGGGCACGCACGACTTCTCGCGGCGCGGGCTCGTCGTCGAGCGGGCGCGTCTCGGCGAGAAGGCGGGCGTGCGCGGCGCGTCGCTCATGGCGCAGGACGCCCTCTTCGACGTCGCCCGCGTCAGCGCGGCCACCGCGCGCCGACCCGAGCGGCCGGACCGCCCGGCCTCCTGAGCAGCAGGCCCGCCCGCTCGGCCACTCCGGCCGACTTTGGCACACGAATGGTCAAAAGCTCCCGAGCCAGCTAGGCTCGGCCGCACCCGCCGGGCAGTCGCCGGCGTGCGCGCCGCTCAGCGGCACCGAGCGAAGGAGCCCGCATGAGCGTCGGCCTGGCCCGTCACCTGCCCCCCGAGGCCATCACGGTCGGCGCTCGCGCCGCGGACTGGCAGGAGGCCCTCCGCCTCGCCGGAGCAGGCCTCGTCGCCGCCGGCGCGACCACCGACGCCTACTCGGACGAGATGGTCGCCGCGGTCACCGAGCTCGGCCCCTACATCGTCGTGGCCCCCGGCCTCGCCCTCGCGCACAGCCGGCCCTCGCCGGCCGTCCTGCGCACGGGCCTCAGCTGGGTCGGCCTCGCCGAGCCCGTCGCCTTCGGGCACTCCACGAACGACCCCGTCGACCTCGTCGTCGGGCTCGCGGCCCTCGATCACGACGGGCACATCGACATGATGTCGGCGCTCGCCGCGGTGCTCGCCGACGAGGACGCGCTGGCGCGCCTGCGGGCCGCGTCGTCGCCCGACGAGGTCGTCGCGATCCTGGCCGACCTCACCACCGACTGACCCCACCGGAAGGAACCCCAGCATGAAGATCATCACCGTCTGCGGCATGGGCATCGGCACCTCGGTGCTGCTCAAGATGAACGCCGAGAAGGCCCTGCGCGCCCTGGACGTCGACGCCGACGTCGAGGCCGCCGACATCGGCACCGCCCGCGGCGCCGCCCGCACCGCCCAGCTGGTCCTCACCAGCGAGGACCTCGTGGCCGAGATCGGCCAGGTGCCCGCGAAGATCGTCGTCATCGACAACTTCACGAGCGTCACCGAGATCCAGTCGAAGATCCAGGAGGCGATCGCCTAGCCCCGGCTGGACGATCCCACCCCGACCCCAAGGAGCTCCCATGGACTGGCTCGTCGTCGTCCTCGACTTCATCGGCAAGCAGATCCTCAACGTGCCGGCGTACCTCATCGGCATCATCACCGCCATCGGCCTCATCGCGCTCCGGCGCAACGCGGGCCAGGTGATCGGCGGCGGCCTCAAGGCCGCCCTCGGCTTCCTGATCCTCGGTGCCGGCGCGACCGTCGTCACGGGCGCGCTCGACCCGCTCGGCACGCTCATCCTCGCGGTGACCGGCGCCCAGGGCGTCATCCCCACCAACGAGGTCATCGCCGCCGTCGCCAGTGAGCAGTACGGGGCGCAGAGCGCCTACGTGCTCGTGCTGGGGTTCCTCGTGATGCTCGCGCTCGCGCGCTTCACCCCGCTGAAGTACATCTTCCTCACCGGGCACCACATGGTGTTCATGTCGGTGCTGCTCACGGTGGTGCTGTCGGTGGGGCTGGGCGACGACCTCAGCTGGCTGACCGTCGTGCTGGGTGCGGTGCTGCTCGGCGTGATCATGGTCGTGGTCCCCGCCTTCGCGCAGCCCTTCATGAAGAAGATCACGGGCGACGACACGATCGCCATCGGCCACTTCGGTACCCTCGGCTACGTCGCCGCCGGTGCCGCCGGGATCGCGGCGGGTCGCAAGAGCCGGTCCACCGAGGACATCACCTTCCCCCAGGGCCTGAGGTTCCTGCGCGACTCGATGGTCGCGACGAGCCTCTCGATGGTGCTCATCTACCTCGTCTTCACCGTCTGGGGCCTCATCGTGCTGCCGCAGGCCGAGGCGTTCGAGATCTTCGGCGTCACCGACGGCGGAGCGTTCATCATGGCCGGCTTCGCCCAGGCGCTGCAGTTCGGCGTCGGCGTCGCGATCATCCTCTACGGCGTGCGCACCGTGCTCGGCGAGCTCGTCCCCGCCTTCCAGGGCATCGCCGAGAAGGTCGTGCCCGGGGCGCGTCCCGCGCTCGACATCCCGCTGGTGTTCCCCTACGGCGCCAACGCGGTGCTCATCGGGTTCCTGTCGTCGTTCGCGGGCGGCCTCGTCGCCCTCGGCGTGCTGGCCCTCTGGCTCAACCCGGTCTTCGGCCTCGCGCTGATCCTGCCGGGCATGGTGCCGCACTTCTTCACGGGCGGTGGTGCCGGCGTGTTCGGCAACGCGACCGGTGGTCGTCGGGGTGCCGCCCTCGGCGGTTTCGTCAACGGGCTCATCATCACGTTCCTGCCGGCGATCCTCCTGCTCGTCCTGGGCAACCTGGGCTTCGCCAACAGCACCTTCGGCGACGCCGACTTCGGCTGGTTCGGCACGATCATCGGCGTCGGCCTGATGGCCGGACCGGTGGTCGGCGTGGTCATCAGCCTGCTCATCGGCGTGGTGCTCGTCGTGGCCGCCTCGATCTACCAGATCAAGGTCGTCGACGGCGGCTGGGTGCCCGGCGCCCGCCGCGACCGCGAGCTCGCCGCCGAGGACGAGGCGAAGGCCGCGCAGGCCGCTGCCGCGACCGGCGGGACGGCACGCTGACCCACCAGCACCACCAGCACCACCAGCACGCCCTCCGCTGACGCGGCGGCGGGTGGCACGAGGGGCGGACCAGGAGGTCCGCCCCTCGTCGTCCGTGCGGCACCGCGCTCGAGGAGCAGCGACCCGGACGACGAGCTGCCCCGATCGGGGCGACCATGGGCGACCGGGGCCGCCCGCTACGCGAGCAGGGCCGCGACGACGACGAGCACCGGCACCGACAGCACGGTCGTGACGAGCACGGCGTCGCGGGTCGTGTCGACGGCGGTCTCGTAGCGCTGCGAGTACGTGAAGGCGTTCTGCGCCGAGGGCAGGCCGGCGAGCACGACGGCGACGAAGAGGTCCTGCCCCTCCAGGCCGAACGCGAAGCGGCCGACGAGCCAGGCGACGAGCGGCATGAGCAGCAGCTTGAGGCCGGCGGCGACGAGCACGTCGCTCCGGCGCGATCCGCGGGCGAGCGGGCGTGAGCCGCGCAGCGACATGCCGAACGAGAGCAGCACGACGGGCACGGCCGCGGCGCCGACGAGCTCGAACGGCTCCAGGACGGGTGCGGGGAGCTCGACGCCGGTGACGGCGACGAGCACGCCCAGCAGCGAGCCGAGGAGCAGCGGGTTGGTGAGCGGGCGCACGACGGCCCGCCACGGCGAGCTGCCGCGGTCCGTCGCGGTGTCGAGGACCGCGAGCACGATCGGCGTGACGACGAGCAGCTGGTACAGCAGCACGGGGGCGACGAAGGTGGCGCTGCCGAGCACGTACGTGGCGACGGGCAGGCCGATGTTGTTGGCGTTCACGTAGGCGCCGGCCATGGTGCCGAGCGTCGTCTCGGCGACGGTGCGCCGCAGGACGAGCTTCAGCAGCACGACCCCCACGAGGGCCGCCGCGAGCGACGCGATCGCCGACACCAGCAGGAGGCGCGAGAACAGCACGTGCACGTCGGCGTGCGAGATCGTCGAGAACAGCAGGCAGGGCGTCAGGACGAAGAACACGAGGCGCGACAGCACCCGGTGCGCGTGCGGTCCGAGCAGGTCGAGCCGCGCGACCAGCCAGCCCGTCGCGATGACGATGCCGATGATCCCGAAGCCGATGAGGACGCCTGTCACCGTCCCAGCATGGCGGCTCCGGCGACCCGACCGGTGCGGCTCAGCCCTGCGCGGGTCGCAGCGCCGCGTGCACGGTGACGCCGAGGGGGCTGCGGACGTCGGCCACCAGCACGAACCCGTGCCGCTCGTAGAGCCGGAGGCTCGCCCGCGTCGTGGCCTCGAGGAACGCGACCTCGCCGTGCGCGTCCACCTCGGCCAGGCGGTGCTCGAGCAGGGACGACCCGACGCCCCGACCGCGCGCGGCGGGCGAGACGGCGAGGGCCTCGAGGTACCAGTGCGGGCCGGTCGGGCGGTGCTGCTCGACGGCGGCGTCGTGCCGTCGCAGGCGCTGCGCCCCCGACGCTCCCAGGTCGCGGACGAGGTGCACGAGCTCGGAGGCGGCCGCGGCGACCTCTGCGGCCGAGCGTCGCCGCGTGCGGCCGGGGCTCCGCGACCAGATCGCGGCCCCGAGCACGACGTCGCCGCCCGGGTCGGAGGCGTCGAGGGCGACGTCGACGGTGCGCGCCGGGTCGTCGAGCTCCCGGGCGTAGAGGGAGGTCGTCGTGGCCCGCCGATCGTCGGCGTCGGGCACGAGCGCGGTGAAGACGGGGTCCTCGGCGAAGGTGGTCCCCACCAGCGTGGTCACCGCGGCGCGCGAGGGGCCGTCGCGCGGACGGACCCGGACCGTCGCGCGGTCGTCGTGCCCGCCCGTCACCGGTCGAAGAGGTCGCCGAGCCCCGGGATCTGGAAGCCCTGGCCCAGGTCGCCGACCTGCTCGCCGAACCCGGTGAGGTGCTCCTCGCCGCTCTGCGCCAGCCCCTCGACGCCGCCGCCGAGCCCCTCGACGCCCTCGGCCAGGCCGTCGAGGCCGAAGCCCTCGGCGAGCCCGTCGAAGTCGACGCCGGAGGCGAGGGCGTCGCCGAGCAGGGGAGCGGCGGCCGCGCTGAGGGCCGCGCCGCCCGCGACGGCCACGGCCAGCCCGCCGAGCGCTCCCACGCCGAGCCCGGCCGCGGCGCCCGCCGCGGCCGCACCGGCCCGGCCCGAGCCCCGCCCCGTCGACCCCTGCGCGGCGCCGCGCCCGCCGAGCACGCGCTGCAGGAGGCCCGGGTGCGCGGTCTCGCCACGGGTCGCGGCGCGCGCGAGCTCGTCGCTGCCGTCGCCCCGGGGGCGTTCGTGCGCGGGGAGCTCGTCGGTCAGCCGGGCCCGCACCTGCTCGCGCTGCGCGGGGGAGAGGCGCTCGAACGCCTCGCGGTGCACCTGCTCGAGCTGGTCGGGACGGGCCGTGCGGACGAGGTAGTCGTACTTCGCGAGGGCGACCGCGTCGTCGTGCGCGGGGGAGCCGGGGCGCTGCCCGCGAGGCTGCTGGTGCTGCTGGTGCTGCTGGCCGCCACGCTCCTGCCCGTGGTCGACCTGGCCCTGGCCGTCGCCGGTCAACCGATCGGCCGCGGTGCGGACGAGGTCGCGCCAGTCGGCCGAGCCGCCCCGCTGCCCCCGCTGCGGGGAGCCCTGCCGGGAGGAGGGGGTGGAGGAGGAGTCGCCGAGCGCTCTGGCTGCGGCACCGAAGAGGCGCGAGAAGTCGGGCATGACGCCACTGTGGCGGTGCAGGGTGCGAGGAAGCCGCGGGGAAGCCCTGAACCACCTCCGAACCGGACCGTCCGGTGCGAGCGGGCCCCGCGACTCCTGCCGTGCCGCTCGTCGGGGGTGGGCGGTACCATCGCGGGGTGTCCCCGCTCGTCGCCCTCCTCGTGCCGCGCCGTCGCGCGCGCATCGCGGCGCAGGCGTTCCCGAACCGGCTCGTGCTGACGAAGCGCACGAGCGGCACCAACGGCTGGATGAGCCTCTGGGGCAGCAACGCGCACGGCGAGATCGCCGGGTGCCCGCCGCCGAGGTGCGCCTGACCATGCCCGCGTCCAGCGACGTGCCCGGGGGTGGTCCCCAGACCTCCGAAGCACACCCACCACCCGAAGGCTCGTCGTGACCGTCTCCGCCCCCGTCCCTCCCGCCCGCGTCTCGCGCGGCGCCCGCATCGCCCGCTACCTGGCCCTCGACACGACCGGCGGCATGCTGCTGCTGGCCGCGACCGTGCTCGCGCTCGTCCTGGCCAACACCCCCGCCGTGGGGGCCTACGAGGCGCTCCGCGACCTCCGGGTGGGGCCCTCGCTCCCGTTCCTGCACCTCGACCTGACGCTCGCCACCTGGGCGGCCGACGGCCTGCTCGCGATCTTCTTCTTCGTCGTCGGCCTCGAGCTGAAGCAGGAGTTCGTGGCCGGCTCCCTGCGCGACCCGCGCAAGGCGGCCCTGCCGATCGCGGCCGCCGCGGCCGGCGTCGCGGTGCCCGCCCTGTTCTTCACCATCGTCAACCTCGTGGCGGGTGCCGACGCCGACGCCCTGCACGGCTGGGCGATCCCCGCCGCGACCGACATCGCCTTCGCGGTCGCCGTCATCGCCGTCGTCGGCAAGCGGCTGCCCCCGGCGCTGCGCACGTTCCTGCTGACGCTGGCCGTCGTCGACGACCTGCTCGCCATCTCGATCATCGCCATCTTCTACACGGCGGGCATCGCGTTCGTCCCCCTGCTGCTCTCGATCGTGCCGTTCGCCCTCTTCGGCGTCGCCGTCCAGCGCGGCGTGCGCGCCTGGTGGGTCCTCCTGCCGCTGGCGATCGTCGCCTGGGTGCTCGTGCACGAGTCCGGCGTGCACGCCACGGTCGCCGGCGTCGTGCTCGGCGTGCTCGTGCCCGCACTGGCGACGAAGAAGGCCGGCGTCACCCACCGTGGCCCCGACGGCCACGAGGAGCGCCACGCCCTCACGCACCACTTCGCCGAGCGCTGGAGCCCCGTCTCGTCGGGCATCGCCGTGCCCGTCTTCGCGTTCTTCTCCGCCGGCGTCACGGTCGGCGGCCTCGACGGCCTCGTCACGTCGCTCGGCGACAGCGTCGCCATCGGCATCATCGTGGCCCTCGTGCTGGGCAAGTCGATCGGCATCTCGGGCGGCACGTTCCTCGTCAGCCGCCTGCCGGGCCTCCGCCTCGACCCGACGCTGCGCTGGGGCGACATCGTCGGCCTCTCGTTCGTGGCCGGCATCGGCTTCACGGTCTCGCTGCTCGTCGGCGAGCTCGCCTACGGCACCGGCAGCGAGCAGGACGACGTCGTCAAGGTGGGCGTGCTCCTCGGGTCGCTGGTGTCCGCGATCATCGGCGCCACGATCCTCGCGGTCCGCGGCCGCAAGCGCGAACGCACGGCCGACTGACGATGGCCGTGCCGCGACGGGCGAGGCCCAGGCCCTCGTACGGGCAGGTCGTGGGGCTCTCCCACGGCGTGCTCCGCAAGTACCCCTCGCTCGTCGCGCTCGGCATCTTCCTCGGGGCGGTCGCCCTCTTCGCCGTCCTCCTCAGCACCCCGATGGCCGCGGCCGACCGTCAGCAGACGGCGCTGCACGACGCGGTCTTCACGGCGGTCTCGGCCACCACGGTGACCGGGCTCGTCACCCTCGACACCGCCGAGCACTGGTCGTTCTTCGGCCAGGTCGTCATCCTCGTCGGCATCCAGGTCGGCGGTCTCGGCATCGTCACCATCGCCCTCCTGCTGTCGCGGGCGGTGACGCACCGCCTCGGCGTGCGCAGCCGCGTCTTCGCCCAGCAGGGCATCGGCACGGAGCGGCTCGGCGAGGTGCAGTCGCTGCTCAAGGTCGTCGTCGTCACCACCTTCGCCGTCGAGCTCGCGCTCGCGGCGGTGCTCGTGCCCAGCTTCATCGTGCGCGAGGGGTCGTTCACGCAGGGGCTCTGGCACGGCGTCTTCTACGCCGTGTCGTCGTTCAACAACGCCGGCTTCGTGACCCACGCCGACGGCCTGGCGCCCTTCGCCGACGATCCGACGATCATCGTGCCGATCATGGTGGGCGTCTTCGTGGGCAGCCTCGGGTTCCCGGTCTTCCTCGTGCTCCTCGCGCACCGGTGGCACGTGCGCCGCTGGAACCTCCACGCCAAGCTCACCGTCACCGTGACCACCGGCCTGCTGCTCGCGGGCGCCCTCGCCTGGACCCTCCTGGAGTGGTCGCACTCCCCGACGATCGGCGGCATGACCGTCGGCGAGAAGATCGTCCACGGCCTCTTCGCCTCGACGATGATGCGCTCGGGGGGCTTCGAGCTCGTGGACACCGGGGCCTCGCAGCCCATCACGCTCCTCGTCACCGACGCCCTCATGTTCGTCGGCGGTGGCTCGGCGTCCACCGCGGGCGGCATCAAGGTGACGACGATCGCCCTGCTCTTCCTGGCCATCGCGGCCGAGGGCAAGGGCGACAAGTCGGTGCGGGTCTTCCGCCGCACCGTCCCCGAGGCGGCGCTCCGGGTCGCGATCTCCGTGCTGTTCCTCGGGGCGAGCCTCGTGCTCGTCGCCACGGCGCTCGTCATGACGGTGAGCGACGCCCCCCTCGACCGGATCCTCTTCGAGGTCATCTCGGCCTTCGCCACCTGCGGCCTCAGCGTCGGGCTCAGCGAGCAGCTGCCGCCGTTCGGCAAGTACGTGCTCGCGGCGCTCATGTTCGCCGGGCGCATCGGCCCGATCGGGCTCGCCTCGGCGCTGGCCGTCCGTCGCCGCAGCCTGCTCTACAACTACCCCGAGGACCGCCCCGTCATCGGCTGACCGTGCTGCGAGGGCGGGCAGGAGGCGCGGGGCGGGCCCGGGTCGGCCCTCCTGCCGCGCGATCGCGCATGCTGTCCCCATGAAGACCATCAGCCTCACCGGCATCGAACGCCCCGCTCCCGCCGTCGTGCTCGGGGTCATGCGCATCCAGGAGCTCGAGGACGACGCCGTCCGCGAGCTCGTCGGGACCGCGCGTGACGTCGGCATCGACTTCTTCGACCACGCCGCCGTGTACGGCGACGACCTGCACGGCTGCGAACGCCGTTTCGCCGAGGCGATGCAGCTCACCAGCAGCCAGCGCGACGAGGTCGTGCTGCAGACCAAGGCCGGCATCGTCAAGGACGGCCCCTACTTCGACTTCTCGTACGACGAGATCGTGCGCAGCGTCGAGGGGTCGCTCGAGGCCCTGCGGACGGACCGCCTCGACGTGCTGCTGCTGCACCGTCCGGACGCGCTCGTCGAGCCCGACGAGGTCGCCCGCGCCTTCGACGAGCTCGAGGCCTCGGGCAAGGTGCGCGCCTTCGGCGTCTCGAACCACACGCCCCGGCAGATCGAGCTGCTCAAGCGTTCGGTGACGCAGCCCCTCGTGGCGAACCAGCTGCAGCTGTCGATCACGCACGCGCCGATCGTCGCGCAGGGCGTCGCCGCCAACATGCACGGCCTCGACCAGTCCGTCACCCTCGACGGCGGCGGCATGCTCGACTACTGCCGTCTCGAGGACATCACCGTGCAGGCCTGGTCGCCGTTCCAGGCCGGGTTCTTCACGGGCGTGTTCCTCGGCAACGACGACTACGCCGAGCTCAACGCCGTCATCGACCGCCTCGCCGCGCAGTACGACGTGACGCCCGAGGGCATCGCGACGGCGTGGATCACCCGGCACCCCGCCGACATGCAGGTCGTGCTCGGCACCACGAAGCCGGAGCGCGTCCGCGCCGCCGCCGCCGGGGCCGATCTGCGGCTCACGCGCCCGGAGTGGTACGAGCTGTTCCGCGCGGCCGGGTACCTCGTCCCGTAACGAGCGGGACCTGCCGGCGCGCGCCTCCTGCGCACCACGCATCTGCTCGGGAACCGGTCATCGTGCGGGTTCCCGAGCAGATCGGTGGCGCCAGGCCGGGACCGTGACCCTCGAACCGGGAACGGGCCCGGCGCGGAGCAGCACCCGCCGACCCGCGGGATCGTGCGGATCGGTCAGGACGACGGTCGTCGTCCAGGCGAAGGGAGCAGACTCGACGGAGGTCGCGTGACGGCCGGACTCGGGCCGCACCGCTCCGAGCTCCCACGGCAAGGACCAGCGAACCCCACATGGACGCCACCACACCCCCGGCACGATCGGGCCCCGACGGGCCCGGTGACGGCGCGGTCGACGGGGTCCGCGCCGGGGCCGCCGACACGACCGGCCCGGTCGATCCCGACGCGGCCGAGGACACGGCCCTGGAGGACTGGGACCGCTTCTTCGCCGACGTGCCCGAGGACCTCGTCTTCGAGTGCATCATCGAGAACCACCACCTCGTCGGGGGCATCAGCGTGTTCCGCGACCGCGTCGTGCTCTGCGACCCGTCGCCCGACGAGCCGACGGTCGCCTCGCTCGAGCGCATCACGGGCTGGGGCCTGGTCGACGTCGACACCGAGGTGGTCGTCTCGATCGAGGCCCAGCGGCCGCTGCGCACGCGCCTGCCGCGGTCGTTCCACCAGGCCGTCTCGCACGCCCTCATGACGACGCTCGGCGACAGCCGCCACCTGCGCTGAGACGGGCCGCCCCGGCTCGTCCGGTGCTGCTGCGGCCCGGCCGCCGGCGTCGCTGCCCCTGCCGCGGCCGTCGGCGCACCCCGCGGCGTCGGCCCTCTGGCCCCTCGCGAGCGGGACGGGCGCTCAGGAGGCCCCATCCTGGGAGCTCGCCGGGTCACCGTGACGACGGGGTCGCCCGACGTGTCCCATGGGCGTCACCCTCGTCGACCCGAAGGAGGCCTCGTGTCCCCGTTCCGCCGCGCCAGCTCGCGTTCCTGGCGCCCCCGCCGCCCGACCGCCGTGTGGGCCGCCCTCGTCACGGGCGCCGTCGTCTGCCTGCTCGTCGTCGTCGGCGTCTTCGTGCCCGTGCTGGGCCTGCTCGCCGCCGCGGACGGTGGCACGGCCGGCGTCCTCGACGTCCCGGTGGGCTCGATCGCGGTCGCTGCCGTCGTCGGCTACCTGCTGGCGCTCGTGCTGCTGGGGCTGGTGCTGCTCACCCGGTCCGGCCCCGTCGCCTGGGTGCTCGCCGTCGCCGCCGTCGTGTCGACGTCGCTCGTCTCGCTGTGGCCGCTCGTCGCGACCGCCCTCTCCGCCGTCGACCAGGTCGGCGACGTGTGGCCCTTCATCACCGGGCTCATCGACCGGGTCTGGGGCTGATCCGCCGGGTCCGGGGCTGATCCGCCGGGTGCCGGGCTCGCCGGTTCCGGGCCCCGCGCCTCCAGCGCCCACGGCAGGTCCGCTCGGCCCGAGGGCGTCCCCGCTCTGCGGGTCCGGCGGGTCGCACGCGACCGATCGCGGACACCGTCCGTCGGCGGGCGTCCGCGTCCGGCGGGTGCGGCGGGTCGCGTCCGGTCGATCGTGGACGCCGTCCGCCCGAGGGCGTCCGCGACCCGTGGGTGCGGCAGCCCGCCGACGGCCGACCGTGGTCGGCCCCGCGGGGAACGGCCGCGCGGGGGACGGCCGCGCGGGGAACGGCCCGCGGGGAACGGCCCCGCGGGGGACGGCCCCGCGGGGGACGTGACGCCCCGCTCAGTACCGTCCCCGGCCGACGACGGCGTGCCGTACGCCGCCGGTGGGGTCCTCGACGTCGCCCGCCCAGCGCGGGATCACGTGCAGGTGCGCGTGCGGCACGGTCTGACCGGCCGCGGCCCCCGCGTTGTAGCCGTCGGGACGCCGCTCGCGGTCGACGAGGCCCTTCACGACGCGGACGAGGTCGAGCTTCGACGTCAGCTCGTCGGCCGTGGCCTCGAACCAGGTGGCGATGCGGCGCCGGGGCACGATCAGGCAGTGCCCGGGCGAGACGGGATGCGCGTCGGCCACGGCGAACGCGAGGGCGTCCGCCGCGAGCCACTGCTCGGGAGGGATGCGCTCGAACACTGACGTCGTCGTCATGGCCCTAGTGGACCAGGTCCGCCGCGCGAGCACCAGCCCTGCCCCGCTGGTGCCGCTCCGGCCGGTGCCCACCGCGCCCAGGACGGGTCCGCCCGGGGCAGGGTGTCCACGATCGGAGGGTCGAGCGCCCGCCGCCCGACCGATCGTGGACACCGTCGGCCGGACGGTGTCCACGATCGGCGGGTGGGGCGACGGGCACTCCGCGTGTCGTGGACATCGTCGGAGCGGGGCGGGGCGGAGCCGGGCGGAGCGGGGCGGCCCCGGGTCAGGCGGCGGGGACCGGGCGGGTCGCGACCGCGACCAGCTCGATCTCGACGCGGGCGCCCCTCGGCAGCGCCGCGACCGCGTACGCGGCGCGCGCGGGCAGGACGGTGCCCTCGCCCGAGAACACCTCCGCGTACGCCTCGTTGACGACCGCGAAGTCGTCGATGTCGGTGAGCAGCACGGTCGTCTTGACGACGGAGCCGATCCCCGAGCCTGCTGCCTCGAGCACGGCCGCCGCGTTGCGCAGCGACTGCTCGGCCTCGTCGCGCACGCCGGGACCGGCGAGGTCGCCCGTGCCGGGGACGAGCGGCAGCTGGCCGGAGACGAAGACGAGGTCGCCCGCGCGGACGGCCTGCGAGTACGCGCCGACGGCCGCGGGCGCCCGGTCGGTGGCGACGGCCGTGACGCTGGGGGCGGGGGCCGCGGGCGTCCGCTCGCCGGTGACGCCGGTGTCGGCGGTGACGGCGGTGCTGCTGCTGCTGGCGGTGTCGGTCATGCGGGGCCTCCGAGGGCGTCGAGGGCCGCGTCGAGGGCGGCCGGGGTGGTGGTGGCGTGCACGCTGAACCGCAGACGGTCGTCGCCGTGCACGGTGGCGGTGACGCCCGTGTCGGCGAGCCGCGCGTGCAGCGCGGGGGCACGCCCCGGGGGCGTCCCGACGACGACGATGCCCGCCCGGAGGCCCGGCTCCCGGGGCGAGAGCACGGTCGCGCCCGCCGCGTCCAGGCGGGCGACGAGCTCGGCGGCCGCGGCCTCGACGCGCGCGTGCACGGTGCCGACGCCGACCTGTTCGACGAGCTCCAGCGCGGTCGCGAGCGCCGCCGAGGTGAAGGGCGAGGCGTTGGTGACGGAGAACCGCCGCGCCCCGGGCAGGGGCTCGTGCGGCACGCCGTCGTACCGGGTGGGGCCCTCGACGCCGGTCCAGCCGCCGAGCAGCGGTCGGAGCCGGTCGAGCGCGCGCGCCGACAGGGCCACGAAGCCCGTGCCCCAGCCCGCGCGGAGCCACTTCTGGCCGCCGACGACGAGCGCGTCGGCCGCCGTCCAGTCCTGGTCGACGACGCCGAAGCCCTGGATGCCGTCGACGACGAGCAGCCGGTCGCCGACGACCTCGCGCAGCCCGGCGAGGTCGGCACGGTGACCAGTACGGAAGTCGACGGCGCTCACCGCCACGGCGACGGTGCCCGGGGTGAGCGCGTCGGCGACGAGCTCGGGCGTGACCCGCAGGGGCTGGCGGGGATCGGTGCGCTCGAGCGTCCGGACCGTGACGAGGCCCGCCTCCTGCGCGCGCCACCACGCGTACGCGTTCGACGGGAACTCGTCGCGGCTCACGAGCACCTCGCCGCGCGGTAGGCCGAACGCGACGGCGTGCAGCCCGTGCGAGGTGCTGGGCACCAGCGTCACGGCGTCGGCGGGCACGCCCGCCAGGCGGGCCGCGGCGCCGAGGGCCCGGTCGTCCTCGGCGTGCAGCCCGGCGGCGGGGGCGCCCGACGCGGCGGCCGTCGCGGTCGCCGTGATCGCCGCGACCACGTCGGTCGACGGCGGCCCGTAGCTGGCGTGGTTGAGGTACCCCGCCGGCTCGGTGAAGGCGGCCAGGTACCGGTCGAGCGGGCTCACCCGAGCACCCGCTGCAGGAACTGCTGGGTGCGGGCCTCGGTGGGCGCACCGAGCACCTGCTCGACGGGGCCCTGCTCGACGATGCCGCCGTCGGCCATGAAGACGACGCGGTCGGCGACCTCCCGGGCGAACTGCATCTCGTGGGTGACGACGAGCATCGTCATGCCGTCGCGGGCGAGGTCGCCCATGACGCGCAGCACCTCGCCGACCAGCTCGGGGTCGAGCGCCGACGTCGGCTCGTCGAAGAGCAGGAACAGCGGCTTCATGGCCACGGCCCGCGCGATGGCGACGCGCTGCCGCTGACCGCCCGAGAGCTGGCCGGGGTAGGCGTCGACCTTGTCGCCGAGGCCCACGCGCTCGAGGATCGCCACGGCCTCGGCGCGCACCTCCGCCGCGCGACGGCGCTGGACGCGGACCGGGCCCTCGAGCACGTTGCCCAGCACCGTGAGGTGCGGGAACAGGTTGAAGTGCTGGAACACCATGGCGGTCCGGGCCCGCTGGGCCGAGAGCTTGCGCTCGCTGAGCTCGTGCAGCCGGCCGTCGCGCAGCTCGAAGCCCATCGGGTCGCCGCCGACCCAGACCTCTCCGGCGTCGGGGGCCTCGAGCCGGTTGAGGGTGCGGAGGAACGTCGACTTGCCGGCGCCCGAGGGGCCGATGATGCAGACGACCTCGCCGGGGTGCACGGTGAGGGAGACGTCGCGCAGCACCTCGTGGCTGCCGTACGACTTGCCGATGCCGATCGCCTCCAGGACGGGCGACGGGGTGCCGGTGGTGGTCACGGGGTCCTCCTGACGAGGGGCGGGCGGCCGAGGTCGGCGGCGAGGCGGCGGCGCACGGACCGTGCCGACGGGGTGCCGGGGCGGCGGTCCTGCCGGTCGAAGGTGCGCTCGAGGTGGTACTGCCCGACGCTGGCGACGCTCACGATGACCATGTACCAGAAGGCGGCGGCGATGAGGGTCTCCATCACCTGCAGGTTGAACGACGCGATGTTGTTCGCGGCCCTGATGAGCTCGACGTAGCCGATCACCGAGGCCATCGCGGTGCCCTTGAGCATGTTGATGAAGTCGTTGCCGGTGGGCGGGATGATCACGCGCATCGCCTGGGGGAGCACGATGCGCGCCATGCGCTGCGCGGGGGTCTCGCCGATCGACTGGGCGGCCTCGATCTGGCCGCGGTCGACGCTCTTGAGCCCGGCGCGCACGATCTCGGCCATGTAGGCGCTCTCGTTGAGCGCGAGGCCGAGGAACGCGGCGATGAAGGTCGTCATCACGGCGTTCGTGCTGACGTCGACGAACACGAGGTCGGTGAACGGGATCCCGACCTGCAGCCGCGGGAAGATCAGCGCCAGGTTGTACCAGAGCAGGATCTGCAGCAGCACGGGCAGGCCGCGGAAGAGCCAGGTGTAGCCGGCCGCGAACGCCTGCGCGACCGGGTTCGCCGAGATGCGCATGAGGGCGATGACGACGCCGATCACGACGGCGCTCAGCTGCGCGACGACGGCGAGCACGATCGTGCCGACGAGGCCCTGCAGGATGATCGGGGAGACCAGGTAGTAGGGGACGTCCCGGTACGAGATGTCGCCCTGGGAGGCCCCGTAGACCAGCGCCGCGAGCAGCAGGAGGATCACGACGGCGCTGACCCAGCGGCCCCAGTGCGTCAGCGGGACCTGCGGGAGCAGCTCGCGCCGCGCCTCCTGACGGTCGTGGGTGCCCGCCCCGGACGGACCCGGCACTACGCGCCCCCGTTGACGACGGCCTCGTCGACGCTGCCGGAGGTGATGCCCCAGGCGTCGAGGATCTCGTCGTAGGTGCCGTCCTCGATGAGGCCGTCGAGCGCGGCCGCGATGGCGTCGCGCAGCTCGGGCTGGTCCTTGTTCACGCCGATGCCGTAGGGGGCGCCGTCGATGACGTCGCCGGGCACGACCTCGAAGGCCTCGCCGTCCTGCGTGGTGTCGGAGATGTAGACGGCGCTGGGCAGGTCGTTGACGATCGCGTCGATGCGGCCGGTGCGCAGCTGGGTCTGGTTCTGGCTGTCGCTGTCGGTGACGGTGACCTCGAGGGGCTGCTCGCCGTCCGCGACGCAGGTCTCGCTGGTCTCCTGGGCGAACTCCTGCTGGCTCGTGCCGGTGACGACGGCGATGCTCTTGCCGCAGAGCGCGTCGGGACCGGTGATCTCGGCCGGGTTCCCCTTCTGCACCATGATCGTGATGCCCGAGGTGAGGTAGTCGACGAAGTCGATGGCCTCCTGGCGCTCGGCGGTGTCGTTCATGGCGGCGATGGTGACGTCGACGCGGCCCGACTGGAGGCTGGTGATGAGCGAGCCGAAGTCCTGGTCCTGGTACTCGACCTCGAGGCCGAGGGTGCTCGCGACGGCGGTGATGAGGTCGTGGTCGCTGCCGACGACGGTGCTGCCGTCGGCCGCGTAGAAGTTGTTGGGCGGCGACTGCACGTTCGAGCCGACCGCGAGGACCCCGGCGTCGGCGATCTCGGCGGGGACCTGGGCGGCGAGCTCGTCGTCGACCTCGACGCCGTCGAGGATCGCGCTCGTGTCGGGGACGCGCGAGTCGCCGGAGCCGGAGCCGGAGCCCGAGCCGGAGCCGCCGGCGTCGCCGGGCTGCGGCGCGCTGGGGCCGCCGCAGGCGGTGAGGGCGAGCGCCAGGGCGAGGCCCGTGGTCGTGGCGCCCAGGAGGACGCGGGAGCGGGGTCGGGTCATGGTCGAGCCTTTCGTGAACGTCGTCGGTCATCCGGACGGTAGCCGCTGCCGACCCTCCGTGAGAGACCATTCTCACCATGAGAAGAACTTTTTACAAGCCGGTAACCTGGAGGGCCGAGCAGGATGACGGCACACCGAGCAGGAGGCACCATGTCCCGACCGACCCCGACGACCGTCGTCGACGAGACGCGCACCCTGCGCCCCGAGTTCGCCCCCTACCTCGTGCTCATGGACTTCCTCGCCGAGCTGCTCGGACCGCGCACCGAGGTGGTGCTGCACGACACCAGCGACCTCGGCCGCTCCATCGTCGCCCTCACGAACGGGCACGTGAGCGGTCGCACGGTGGGCGGGCCCGCGACCGACCTCGTGCTCAAGGTGCTGCGCAACCACGAGGACGACGACCGCGACTACCTCGCGAACTACCTCGCGCAGTCCCGGACGGGCGGCAGCTTCCGCTCCTCGACGTTCTTCGTGCGCGACCCCGGCGGCGACGTCGTCGGCATGCTGTGCGTCAACATCGACGACGAGCCGCTGTCCCGCGCACGCGACCTCCTCGCGGCGATGACCGAGACCACGGGCCTGCTCAAGGGCGAGGCCGGACCGGTGACCCGGGTCGACGCCGCGACCCCCGCGGCCGTCGCCGAGCGGTTCAGCACCGACGTCGACGAGCTCACGCTCGAGAGCGTGGCGCGCATCGTGGCCGCCCAGCGCGTCGACCCGCAGCGCATGACGCCCGACGAGAAGCTCCTCACCGTGCGCGAGCTCGAGCGCGCGGGCGTGTTCCTGCTCAAGGGCGCGGTGGCGCGCGCCGCCGAGGCGCTCCGCGTCTCCGAGCCGACCGTGTACCGGTACCTCAAGCAGGTGCGCCGCGCGGCGTAGGTCGACGACGGGCCGGCGCGACCGCCCGGAGGCCCTGCCGACACCGTTGTCGGTGCGGGCCTGCCGAGCCCTTGCCCAGAGCCTCCTGTGCCCCTACCCTGAGCGAGACCGCCCGCTCTGCCCCCTCCACGGGGGTGGTGACGTGCGGCGACCCCCACCGTGCACAAAGGAGTGTCCGTGCCCCATCGCCCTGCCCGCTCGACGACGAGCGGGCACCAGTCCCACCGCCCCCGCCGAGCCCTCGCCGTCACCGCCACCACGGCGCTCGCGGCCCTGCTCGCCACCGGCCTCCCGGCGATCTCCGCCTCGGCCGCCCCCGTCGACCTCGCCCGGTTCGGCACCGTGACCGCGTCGGCGTCGCAGGACGACGCCGACGGCTCGTTCCCCGCCGAGGCGCTCGTCGACGGCGACCCGACCACGCGGTGGGCCAGCGGCAACGGCCCCGACTCCGCCGACGCCGAGTTCACCGCGTCGGTCGTCGTCGACCTGCAGGGGACCGCGACGGTCAGCTCGATCGGGCTCGACTGGGAGGCCTCGTACGCCGAGCGGTACACCGTCGACGTCGCCACGGCCGACCCGACGCTGCCCGGCTCGTGGACGACGGCCGCCACGGTCGACGACTCCGACGGCGCCCGCGACGAGGTGGCCCTGACCACGCCGACGCAGGCCCGCTACGTGCGCGTGAGCATGCTCGAGCGCGCCCCCGCCACGTGGGACGCCCCCACGCTGCACTGGTACGGCTACTCGGCGTACGGGCTGCAGGTCTTCGGCGACCCCGAGACCCGCGCGGTCGCCTTCGACCGTGCGACGGCGACGGTCGCCGCGGGGCAGTCGCTGACCGCCGGGCTGTCGCTGTCCGGCCCGTCCGACGAGGCCACCACGGTGCGCGTCCGCAGCACGGGAGGCACGGCGGAGGCGGGCACGGACTACGTCCCCGTCGACGAGACGGTCACCTTCGCACCGGGCGGGACCACGGCCTCCGTGGCCCTCGAGACGATCTCGACGGGGGCGCTCACGCCCCGTCGCACGATCGAGCTCACGGTCGACGAGCCCAGCGCCGACACGATCGTGGGCACCCGGGCGACCACGGTCGTGACGCTCACCCCGACGGGCGACCTGCCGAACTCGGGGGCGTCGACGGTGCTCGACGACTTCGAGGACGGCGTGCCCTCCGGCTACACGACGTGGGGCTCCGCCCCCGCCGTGACGCCCGTGCTGGGCGCCGCGGCACCCGGACGCGACGGCAGCGGTCAGGCCCTGGAGGCCGTCGTGGCCGGTCCGACCGAGGACGGCAGCTGGTTCGGCTTCACCCACGACACCCCCGCCACCGACTGGTCGTCCGCCGACGGCTTCTCCTTCTGGTTCGAGGGCACCGGCTCGGGCGGCACGCTGCGCTACGAGCTCAAGAACGGCCAGGGCGCGCTCTTCGAGGTCGCCGTCCCCGACGACTCCGTCGGCTGGCGGCAGGTCAGCGTGCTCTTCTCCGACCTGCGCCTCAAGGGCCAGCCGGACTCCGACCAGCGCTTCGACCCGACCGCCTCGACCGGTTTCGCCGTGACGCTCACCGCGCTCGGTGCCGGGACCTGGCGCTTCGACGACGTGGCCCTCTTCGAGCGCGCCACGACCATCGAGGACTTCGAGGGCGAGGTGCCCCTCGGCACCGCGTCCGACCCGGTCGGCTTCTTCACCTGGGCCGGACCCGACGCCGCTGCCGTCGACGTCACGCGCGAGGTCACCGTGCAGGAGCGCGGCGGCGTCGCCGACAACCACGTGCTCAGCGGCCGCTACCAGGTCCCCTCGGGCAGCTGGGGCGGCTTCAGCCACAACCTGGCCGAGAGCCAGGACTGGTCGAGCTACCAGGGCATCCGCTTCTGGTGGTACGCCTCGCAGCCGAACAACCCGGCCTCGCCCACGGCCGGCTCCGACATCAAGGTCGAGATCAAGGACGGCGACCCCGCCGGCAGCAGCACGGGCGAGACCAGCGAACTGTGGCAGGCGACCTTCCGCGACAACTGGGGCAGCAGCACCAGCCGCTGGAAGCTCGTCGAGCTGCCCTTCTCCGCCTTCACGCTCGGCGGGTACCAGCCGGGCGACGAGGCGACCCGCAACGGCACCCTCGACCTCACGGCCGCGAACGGCTACGCGCTGACCTTCCCGGTCGGCACGCCGGGGCCCGTCGGCTACGCGGTCGACGACGTGCAGCTCTACGGCACGCCCGCGAGGGTCTCGCGCGTCGCGGTCGAGCCGAGCCAGGACGTCCACCTGGTCGACGCAGGAGGCGCGGCCACGATCCCGATGACGCTCACGACCGCCGACGGCGAGCCCCTCGGCTCCGACGTCGCGGTGGAGTGGTCGACGAGCGACGACAGCGCCGTCGCGGGCACCGACTACGTCGCGGCGGACGGCACGCTGACGTTCCCCGCGGGGACCGCCTCCGGCGACTCCCGGGACGTCGTGGTCGAGACCCTGGCCGCGACCGGTGCGGCCGAGTCGAAGCAGCTGCGCGTCGAGCTCACGAGCACGACCGCCCGCGTCGGCGACGGCCCGCGCGTCGTGATCCGGGCGCACGACCTGCCCTACCTCGACGCCGCGCTGCCGACCGCCGAGCGCGTCGAGGACCTCCTCGCCCGCATGAGCCTCGAGGAGAAGGTCGGCCAGATGGCGCAGGCCGAGCGCCTGGGCCTGCCGTCCACCGACGACATCAGCCGCTACGGCCTGGGGTCGATCCTCTCGGGCGGCGGTTCGGTGCCCGAGGGCGGCGAGGCCGTCGACTGGGCCGACATGGTCGACGGCTACCAGCGCGAGGCCCTGTCGACGCCCCTGCAGATCCCGATGATCTACGGCGTCGACGCGGTCCATGGCCACAGCAACGTCGAGGGCGCGACGATCTTCCCGCACAACACGGGCCTGGGCGCCGCGCGCGACCCCGAGCTCGTGCGCGAGATCATGCGGGTCACGGCGCAGGAGGTGCGCGCCACGGGCATCCCGTGGACGTTCGCCCCGTGCCTCTGCGTCACGCGCGACGAACGCTGGGGCCGCAGCTACGAGTCGTTCGGCGAGGACCCCGACCTGGTGCGCACCTTCGCGGCGCCCAGCGTGCTGGGCCTGCAGGGCGACGACCCGACCGACATCGGCGGCGCGGACGAGGTGCTCGCGACCGCGAAGCACTGGGCCGGCGACGGCGGCACGAGCTACGACGAGTCCGTCGCGGGCACGGGCGGCTACCCGATCGACCAGGGCGTCACCGAGGCGTCCTCCCTCGACGAGTTCCGCCGCCTGCACGTCGACCCGTACCTGCCCGCGATCGAGGCCGGCGTCGGCACGATCATGCCGTCGTACTCGGCGGTCGACCTCGGCGACGGGCCCGTGCGCATGCACGAGAACGGTGCCCTGAACACCGACCTGCTCAAGGACGAGCTCGGCTTCGAGGGGTTCCTCATCAGCGACTGGGAGGGCATCGACAAGCTGCCCGGCGGCAGCTACGCCGAGAAGTCGGTCCGCTCCGTGAACGCCGGCCTCGACATGGCGATGGCGCCGTACAACTACGACGACTTCATCACCGCCATCGTCGAGGGCGTCAGGTCGGGCGACGTCGCCCAGGCGCGCGTCGACGACGCCGTGCGGAGGATCCTCACCCAGAAGTTCGACCTCAACCTCTTCGAGCAGCCGTTCGCCGAGCGCGCCGGCATCGACGAGGTCGGCTCGGCCGAGCACCGGGCCGTGGCCCGACGTGCCGCTGCCCAGTCACAGGTGCTGCTGCAGGACTCCGGCGTGCTGCCGCTGTCCGACCAGCAGTCGATCTACCTGGCCGGTTCCACCGCCGACGACCTCGGTCGCCAGATGGGCGGCTGGACCATCTCGTGGCAGGGCGGCTCGGGCGACACCACCACCGGCACGAGCATCGCCGAGGGGATGCGCGAGGTCGCTCCGGAGGCCGACATCACGGTCAGCCCGGACGCCTCGGCCCCGATGACCGACGGCCAGGTCGGCGTCGTCGTCGTGGGCGAGCGCCCCTACGCGGAGGGCCAGGGCGACGTGCCGAACAACGGCTCGAGCCTCTCGCTCACCGCGCAGGACCGCGCCACGATCGACACGGTCTGCGGGGCGATGGAGTGCGTCGTGCTCGTCGTGTCGGGCCGTCCGCAGCTGCTCGACGGCGTCCTCGACGTCGCCGACGCGGTCGTCGCGTCGTTCCTGCCCGGCTCCGAGGGCACCGGCGTGGCCGACGTGCTCTTCGGCGACGAGCCCTTCGCGGGGCGCCTCCCGGTCACCTGGGCGGCCAGCGCCGACCAGGTCCCGATCAACGTGGGCGACGAGTCGTACGACCCGGCGTTCCCGTACGGCTGGGGCCTCCGCACCGACGTGCCGCGCGACCGCCTCGAGGCGCTCGCCGCGTCGCTGCCGGCCGGAGGTGCGCAGGAGGCCGTGCAGGTCGCCCTCGACGCCGACGTCTGGGCCGCCGACGGCACGGTGGCCGACGCGCCGGAGGCCCTGCGCCTCCTGCTCGCCGCCGCCGCCGCGCTCACCGGGACCGACACGGCGACGATGGCCGCGGCCGACGACCTCGTGTCGCTCGCCCGTGACCTCGCCCAGGTCGCGATGCTCGACGGCACGGCCGCGGACGGCTCGGCGGCGATCACCGCCGACGCCGAGCACGCCGTCGCCCAGGGCCGACCGGACGACGCCGTCATCGGGTTCGCCAGCGTGCTCGGGCTCGTGCTCGAGCAGCCGACGCCCGGCCCCGGCCCGACCCCCGGCCCGACCCCCGGTCCGGGCGAGGAGCCCTCGACGCGGGTCGTCGCCGCGACGCTCGACCCCGCCACCGCACGGGTCGGCGACCGGGTGACCGTCTCGGCCGAGGGCTTCGCCCCCGGTGAGCGCCTCAAGGGCACCGTGTTCTCGGAGCCCCGCTCGATCGGCGCCGTCAGGGCGTCGGGCAGCGGCAGCGGTGCCCTCGCCTTCACGGTGCCGGCCGACCTCGAGCCCGGGGCGCACCGCGTCGTGCTCGAGGGCGCCGGTCAGCGCGCGGAGGCGGTCCTCACGGTCCTCGCCGCCGAGGGCGCGGTCGGTGCGGGTGACGGCCGGCCCGTCGACGGGGCGTTGGCCTGGACCGGCTCGGACGCCTGGATCGGGGTGCTGGGCGCGGCCCTGCTGCTCGTGCTGCTGGGCGTCCTGCTCGCCGTCCGCCGTCGCCGGCTCGACTGAACGGCCTGCGCCGCGACGCGTGCGCCGCACCCCTGAGCGGGGTGCGGCGCACGCGTCGTTCGTCCAGCGGACATCGGGGCAACTTGGACATGTCCACGGTTGCCGCGACCGGGGGCACGGCGTAACGTACTTCTTGTCAGTTCCCCCCAACTGACCGCGCCCCCGCGGTAGGCATCGCGTCCCCCCACGCAGCCTGTTCCGCGGGGGCCTCTTCTTCTCCCGGACGAGGCCCGTCGAGCGCTGGCCCCGCGCCCTGCCGGGCCCGCGCCTCCTGCGTCCGCCGCCGGGTCAGAGCAGCTCGAGCCGCCCCACGAGGCGCTCGCTGCGGGTCAGGGCGCGCAGCTCGTCGGGCGTCGGCTCGAACCCCGGGTCGAGGAACATCTGGTCGCGCACCTCGACCACGAGCCGGTGCAGCTGGTCGAGCGGCGTGGGCTCCTCGCCCGGCATGCGTGCGTCGGCGGGGAACCGCAACGAGCCCGACCGGCCGGAGGCGCGGTCGCGCAGGCGCGCCAGTCGCGCCGTCAGCCCGGGCAGCTCCCGCGCGAGACGACGACGTGACGCCCCCACGAGCAGCGGCGGCAGGCCCAGGCCCAGGGCGACGAGGGTCACCGAGAGCAGCAGCAACGGAGCGTAGGTGCGTTCCAGGGCGTCCTCCAGGGGCACCGCCCCCGTCACGCGGGACACGTCGCGGACGACGAGCACGGCCGCCGTCACGACGCTGACCACGCAGCCGGCCAGGAGCAGGCGGACCCCCGTGCGGGCGACCGTCGGCATCGTCGGCAGGCCCGAGCGCAGGCAGGCCACGCCGACGGCGCCCATGGTCGCCCCGAAGTACGAGAAGTGCGCGATCGAGTAGACGGCGGCCGCGGGCTGGTCGCCGTAGGTCGGCATCAGAGCCGTCGTCGTGCCCTCCGGCATGTCGATCAGCGCGAACGCGGTGGTCTGGGCGACGACCACCAGGGCGGGTGCGGCCCAGGCTGCCGCACGAGGCAGGCCGCGGCCGCCCAGGGCCGTCGTGAGGCCGTGCGCGAGCACCGCGACGGCCGCGACGAAGAGCGTGTGCTTGAGCAGGTCGGCGGCGTTGGGCACGCCCACCAGCCGGTCGACGGCGCGGTACGCCTGCTCGACGGTGACCGTGAACGACGCGGCCATGAGCGACGCCGCGATCAGGACGGAACGGTCCCGCCCGCGCCTGAGGGGGAAGGCACAGCACGCTGCCGCCGACCACATGAGGGCCGCGAGGACGACCGCGCTCACGAGAAGACGCTGAGGAACCGCGATGCTCGGCGGGGGCCGCGACGGATCGCGCGGTGCAGGGCGTCGGCGAGCAGCTCGGCGGCGATCTCGGTCGCGTCCGTGAAGTGCGACCGGCGTGCGGCGACGACGCCGGGGGCGGCGCCCGGGACCGCCACGGCGTCGTCCGACGCCGGGCGCACCACGCCCGTGAGGTCGAGCACGAGGTGGCCCACCTCGTGCAGCACGAGCGCGTCACGGTGCGCCGACGACAGGGGAGGGGCGATGAGGATCTCGTCGTGGTCCTCACGGGCCAGCCACCAGCCGCAGGTGCGGGTGCCGGCCAGCGAGGCGAGCTCGGTGACCCGGATCTCGCGGCTCCGCAGGGCGGCCACGTGGTCGATGATCGAGCCGGTCGTGGGCACCTCGGGCAGGGTGAGCCGTTCGTAGGCACGGCGGGCCAGCGCCTCGCCCTCGCGTCGCGCGAGCGCCTCGTCCTCGAGCCCGGTCATGCTCCCCATGCTAGGACGAGCGGGTCGACCCGTCTGCACCCCGCTCAGGGGCGGTCGGCGGCCGCGTCGACCCCGGTCGGCGACCGGTCAGCGCCCGCCGCCGTCGAGGTAGTCGGCGATGGCCTCGTACGCCGCCGGGTCGACGTCGCCGAGGTTGCGCGCGGCGAAGGTCTGCACGCGGGCCCGGCGCAGGGCGCGGACCAGGTGCATCTCGGCGGCCACCGCCGCGGGCAGCTCGCCCTCGCCCGTGAGGTAGGCGACGTCGACGCCGAAGAGCTCGGCGAGGGACTCGAAGAGCGCCGCGTCGCGCACGCGCCAGGAGTCGCCGCTGAGCATGTACGACCAGCGCGCCCGAGAGAGGGGCACGCCGCGCTCCTCGAGCCATCGGCTGATCTCGGTGAAGGTCAGGGGCGTGCCCCGGACGGCCTCGACGTGGTCGAGGAGGATCGCCAGCCTGCTGGCGAGCTCGCGCGGCTCGAGGCCGGGGCCAGGTCCGGTCATGATCGGTGCTCCTCCCCTGGTCGCACGGTGCACCGCTCGACGGTACGGCGACGTCGTCGGCCGGTGCATCCTCTGTCTACCATGTGCAGGTGGGCGAGCGAGGGTCGAGGACGGGCGGGGCCGGGCTCCCGCCGCTGTCGGACGACGACGAGCAGCTGTACGGGGACTTCCGGCGGGTCGTCCTGGGCGAGCTGGGGGCGGACTTCCGCCTCGGCTTCAAGCTCGCCTACCTCTGGTCCTTCGCGAGCCCGGTCGTCGCGGGGGCGCTCGACGCCACGGGCGAGATCCGGCAGCGGCCCGTGCGCCGGGCCAAGGACACCTCGATCGTCGTCTACGAGATCCTCGCCTCCGGCCCCGGTTCGGAGCGCGCCGCCCGCATGGTGGACCTCCTGCGTCGCGTGCACCGGGGGGTTCCGGGCGGCCGCGACGACCACCTGTTCGTGCTGTCGACCCTCTTCGTCGTGCCCGTGCGCTTCGTCGACGCCGCGGGCAGGCGGCCCCTCTCGCCCGACGAACGCGCGGCGGCCGGTCGTCTCTTCGGTCGCCTGGCCGACGACCTCGGCCTCGTCGACGCCCCCCGGACCCAGTCCGAGGCCGAGGCCTTCCTCGACGCGTACGTCGCGGCGGGCGTCGGGCCGTCCGCGGCCGCGACCCGTCTCACCGCCAGCACGATCGAGGCGCTCGTCGCCACCGTCCGCGCACCGGCGCGCCCGCTCGCGGCGCTCGTCGCCCGGCTGGCGTTCGCGGCGCTGCTGGACGACGTCGCCGTGGCGCGCGCGCTCGGCCTGCCCCGCGTGCCGGGACGACTGAGCCGTGCGGTGCTGCGAGCACGTCGGTGGTCGCGCCGACGGGCGGCTCCCGAGGGGATCGCCTTCACCCCGGGCGAGGCCTCTCGCGTGCACCCCCAGGGTTACGACCTCGACGACGTGGGGCCGGAGGCGCACCGCGCGCCGGGCGGGAGCCGCCCGCCCGCCTGAGCGGACCTCCTGCGCGTCCCCGCAGGCCCGGGCGACGCGGTCGCGCCGGTCCTGAGAAGGTGCTGGGCCAGCGTGCACCGGGTGCGTCGATGCACTTAGTGTAACGGCGTGAGCTCGCCCGCACCCCTCGTCGACCGCCGGGCCGCCCTCAAGGAGCGGCACCGCACGGCCATCGTCGACGCCGCCGACGCGCTCATCCGCGAGCGCGGCACGGCGCGCTTCAGCGTCGACGAGCTCGCCGAGCGAGCGGACGTGTCGCGGCGCACCGTCTTCAACCACTTCTCGTCCCTGGACGACGTCGTCACGACCGCGTGCGCCCGAGAGCTCGCGGTCGTCATCGACACGTTCGAGGCGCAGGTGGTCGCCGCCCCGCTCGGCGACGGATCGCTCGGCTCCCTCTTCGACGAGGTCGCGACGACGCTCCGGGGCACCGACCTCACGCCGGCCATCGCCTATCTCTCGTCCGCGCTCGAGCACGTGCGCGACCCCGAGATCTCGGGCGTCCGCATCGTCCAGGACACCTTCCACCGCGTGTCGGGCCAGCTCGTCGCCGCCGCCACCGAGCGGCACCCCGGTGCGCGCGGGCTCGACGTCGAGCTGCTCGTCAGCACCCTCCTGCACGGCATCGCGCTCGTCGCCGAGCACTGGACCGTCGAGACGTCGGCGCGCCTCGACGACGCGACCCGGGCACGCTGGGACGAGCTGCTCGAGCACGTGCTCGTCACCGCCAAGCGCGGGTACCCCGACGACCTGCCGGTCCGGGCCGCACCCACGGACTGACCACCCGCCCCCGCACCCCTCGGAGCCGACGACGCCTCCACCGCACCCGATCGCACGCCCCCACAGAACGGACCGAGGACCATGGCTTCACTGCTCTACCGGCTCGGCCGGGCCGCCGCCCGCCGCGCCTGGCTCGTCATCACGGCATGGGTGGTGCTGCTCGGCCTCGCCGTCGGCGCCTTCCTCGCCTTCGGCGGGACCCTCACCAGCTCGGTGAGCATCCCCGGCACGGCCACGGAAGAGGTCACCGACCAGCTCGCCGAGCGGTTCCCCGACGCCAGCGGCGGCAACGGCCGCGTCGTCTTCACCACCGACGACGGCCAGGCCTTCACGGACGAGCAGCAGCGCGGCGTCAGCGACGCCCTCGCCGCCGCCGAAGAGGTCGACGGCGTCACGGGCGTGGTCGACCCGTTCGCGACCCAGCAGCAGCTCGACGACCAGGCCGCCCAGCTCGACGCCGGCGACGACCAGCTCGCCGACGGCCGCACGCAGCTCGAACAGGGGCAGGAGCAGCTCGACGCCGCCGCGGCCCAGATCGCCGCAGGCCAGGAGCAGCTCGACGCCGCCCGTGCGCAGGCCGAGGCCGCAGGTCAGCTCGCCGCCGCGCAGCCCCAGCTCGACGCCCAGCAGGCCCAGCTCGACGCCGGGCAGCAGCAGCTCGACGAGCAGCGGGCGCAGCTCGACGACGCCCGCGCCGAGCTCGAGACCGGCGAGGCGCAGGCCGAGGACGCCCGTACCCTGCTCGGCCTCGCGGAGGAGATCCGCCAGGTCTCGAGCGACGGCAGCACCGCGCTCGGCACCGTGCAGTTCGAGGAGGACACCTACTCGGTCGCGCCCGAGACGAAGGAGGCCGTCATCGACGCCGTCTCCGACGCGCCCGTGGACGGCGTCGAGGTCGAGTTCTCGCAGGACCTCACCCAGAGCCTCCCCGAGCTCGCGGGCCCCGGTGAGATCGCCGGCCTCGCCATCGCCGCCATCACCCTGTTCGTCATGCTCGGCACCCTCATCGGCGCCGGACTGCCGCTCATCAACGCGCTGCTCGGCGTCGCCGTCGGCGTCGTCGCCTCGCTGTCGCTCTCGGGCGCCGTCGAGATGCTCTCCATCACCCCCGTGCTGGGCGTGATGCTGGGGCTGGCGGTCGGCATCGACTACTCGCTCTTCATCCTCAACCGGCACCGCAACCAGCTGCGCGAGGGCACCGACCTGCACGAGTCCATCGGGCTCGCCAACGGCACCAGCGGCAACGCCGTCGTCTTCGCCGGCACCACCGTGGTCATCGCGCTCCTCGCCCTCAACATCACCGGCATCCCGTTCCTCGGGCTGATGGGCACCGTCGGCGCGGTCTGCGTGCTCGTCGCGATCCTCGTGGCCGTCACGCTCACGCCGGCCCTCCTGGGCCTCGTCGGCATGCGCCTCCTGCCCAAGAAGGCCCGGGCCTCGATCGGTCGCACCGGCGCCGTGAAGGTGCCCTCGGCGCCCATGAGCACCGTGCGGGCCGTGCTCACCCTCGTCGCCGGCCTCGCCGTGCTCGCGATCGTCGCGCTGCCCGCGCTCTCGATGCGCCTCGGCCTGCCGGCCGGGTCGAGCGAGCCGGTCGACTCGACCCAGTACAAGGCGTACACGATCATGGCCGACGAGTTCGGCGAGGGCATCAACGGCCCCATCGTCGTGGTCGCCGACCTGCCCCAGGCGGTCGACGACGACGAGCTCGTCAGCGAGCAGGCCCGCCTCGGCCAGCTCATCGGCGACTTCGACGACGTCGCCGCCGTCGCGCCCATCGGCGCCTCCGACGACGACACGCTGCTCGCGTTCCAGGTCGTGCCCGAGGAGGGCCCGACGAGCGTCTCCACCGAGGAGCTCGTGCACGCCCTCCGCGACGCGTCGCCCCTCGACGACGGCACCGAGCTCGGCGTCGCCGGCAACGCCAGCGCCAACATCGACGTCAGCGAGAAGCTGGCGAACGTCCTGCCGCTCTACCTCGCGGTCGTCGTCGGCCTGTCGCTCGTGATCCTCGTGGTCGTGTTCCGCTCGATCCTCGTGCCGATCACGGCGACCCTCGGCTTCGTGCTCTCGGTGCTCGCGGCCTTCGGCGGCGTCACCGCGATCTTCCAGTGGGGCTGGCTCGCCGGCGCGTTCGGCGTGCACGACCCGGGGCCGATCCTGAGCTTCCTGCCGATCCTGCTCATCGGCATCCTGTTCGGGCTCGCGATGGACTACCAGCTGTTCCTCGTGTCGGGCATGCGCGAGGCCTACGCCCACGGCTCGCCCGCGCGGCTCGCCGTGCAGCGCGGCCTGCACGCCGGCCGGTCGGTCGTCATCGCGGCGGCGATCATCATGATCTCGGTCTTCGGCGGGTTCGTCTTCTCGAACTCGGTGATGATCCAGTCGATCGGCTTCGGCCTCGCCTTCGGCGTGCTCGTCGACGCCTTCATCGTGCGCCTGCTGCTCATCCCCGCCGTCATGCACCTGCTCGGCGACGCCGCGTGGTGGCTGCCGAAGTGGCTCGACCGGATCCTGCCGGACGTCGACGTCGAGGGCGCCGCGCTGCAGCGCCGGCACGACGGTGCCGCGGGTGCGGGTGCGGGTGCCGAGGACGGGCACGGGTCGCACGTCGCCCCCGTCACGCCCGACCAGGACCCGACCGTGGACACCGGCCACCCGCCGGCGCACCGCGCGTAGCGTCCGTCGCTCCGTCACGCACCGCCCGTCCGGCACCTGCCGGGCGGGCGGTGCCGTGCGTGCGGTGCCGTGCGGTGCGCTGGGGTGCGTGCGTGCGTCGCGCCGCGGGGAGGCTCGGGTGGCGTGGACCTCCGATCGGCGGCATGCCCGTCGCCCAGGCGTGGTTCGTGGACCGATGGGTGGTTCGCGTGAACGGCGTGGGTGGTGCGTGCGGCGGCCGGCGTCAGGCGGCGGCAGGAGGCGCGGCGACCGCCGCGCGGGACGCCCGCGGCAGCCAGGCCGACGCCACGGCACTGAGCACGAGCAGCGCGGCGGCCACGCCGAACGCGGCCGGGTAGGACGCCTGGTCGACGAGCAGCCCCGCGACGAGCGGCCCGGCGATCGCTCCGACGTCGCTGCACATCGAGAAGACGGCCACCGGGCGACCGCCCCGGGCCCCGGCGGCGTCGCCGACGAGCGCGGCGGGTGCCGTGCCGAGGAACGCCGTGGCGACCCCGTACACGCAGAGCAGGCCGCCGAGCACCCAGACGTCGGGGGCGAAGGCGATGCCGGCGAACGCGACTCCTGCGACGGCGAAGGCGCCGATCATGGCGGGCCGCCGGCCGACGGTGTCGACGAAGCGGGCCGCGGGCGCGAGCGCGAGGGTCTGCGCCACGGCGGAGACGGCGAAGAGCACGCCGGTCCACGAGGTGGGTCCGCGCAGCACCTCGACGACGAGCACGGGCACGAGCGCACTGCGCACCCCGAGCGACGACCAGCCCTGTGCGAACGAGGCGAGGCACGCGACCCTGAACCGCACGTCGCGCAGCACCCGGGCGAAGGGGACAGGAGGCTCGACCTGCTCCGTCCCGTCCGTCGCGGTCGCCGGCCGCAGCAGTGCGACGCCCACGAGGCCCGCCACGGCGAGCGTCGCGGCGTAGAAGAAGAACGGGGCCGTGATCGAGATGGCGGCGAGGAGCCCGCCCAGGGCGGGACCGGCCATGCCTCCGATGAGGAAGCCGCCCTGGTAGAAGCCGACCGCCCTGGCCCGCATCGTCGGCGGGGCGGCCGCGAGCAGCAGCGTCATCGCCGCGATGGAGAACATGGCCGAGCCGATGCCGCCGAGGCCGCGGAGGACGAGCAGCTGCACGTAGTCCTGGGCCAACCCCGCGAGGCCGCTCGACACGGCGACGATCCCGATGCCGACCGACAGCACGACGCGCTCGCCGACGCGGTCGACCATCGTGCCGACGAACGGGCTGGCGACGAGGCGCATGGCCGCGAAGGCCGAGAGCACCGCGCCGACGAGCGCGTGGTCGACGCCGAAGCTGCGGGCGTAGACGGGCAGCACGGGGACGACGACGCCGAAGCCGACCATGACGAAGAAGGCGACGACGCCGAGCACGACCACGTCGCGCGGGAGGCGGGGCGCCGAGACGTCGCGGCGGCGGAACGGGAGCACCCCGTCAGGCTACGTGCCCCCGCCGACGGCGCCGACCGCCCTCGGCGCCGGTCGCCCTCGGCGGTGTCGCCCTGGGCGGTGGTCGCCCTGGGCGGTGTCGCCCTGGGTGGTGGTCGCCCTCCGGCCGGGGCGAGCGGCCGCACGGTGTCCAGGTTCGGCGGGTGGGCTGGGGTCACCTCCGCGTGTCGCGGACACCCTCGTCGGGAGGGTGTCCACGTTCGGCGGGTCGGGTCGGGGACGCTCCGCGTGTCGTGGACAGCGTCCGGCAGGAGGGCCGGGTCGGGCAGGAGGGTCGGGCAGGGCAGGGCAGGAGGGCCGGGCCGGTCGGGCGGCCAATTGGGCGGCCAGCCGGGCCGGGCCGACCCGGCCGACCGGCCGGCCGGCCGTTCAGGCGAGGCGGGCGAGGCCCTCGGCGAGCGGCTGCGTCGGGTGGCCGACGAGGCGCGAGAGGTCGCCGGTCACGACGTCGAGGTCGCCCGCGGCGATGTTGGCGTCGAGGGCGGTGACGAACCCGGCGGTGCCCTCGTCGAGCCCGGCCGCGGAGAGCGCCTCGAGGTGCTCCTCGCGCGACACGACGTTGGCGGTGACGGGCCGGCCGACGGCGACCGAGGCGGCCTCGGCGAACTCGGACGCGCTCCAGGCGCTGTCGCCGCCGAGCTCGAGCACGACGGGGTCGCCGTCGCCGAGCAGCACGACGGCGGCGGCCTCGGCGTAGTCGGACCGCGAGGCGCTCGCGACGCGACCCGTGCCGGTGCTGGTGGTGACGCGCCCGGTGGCCGCGGCCTCCTGCACGGCTGCGCCGTAGTTCTCGTGGTACCAGTTGTTGCGCAGGATCGCGACGCGCAGGTCGGAGGCCTGCAGCAGGGCCTCGGTCTCACGGTGCTCGGGGGCGAGGACGAGGTCGCTCGTGTCGGCGCGGGTCGCGCTCGTGTAGGCGAGGAACCCGACGCCCGCGGCCTGCGCTGCCTCGAGCACGCTCGCGTGCTGGGGGACCCTCTGGCCGACCTCGCTGCCCGAGACGAGCAGCAGCCGGTCGACGCCGTCGAGGGCCTCGGTGAGGGCGGGGACGTCGCCGTAGGCGGCGACGCGGACCTGCACGCCGAGCTCGGCCAGCGGTGAGGCCTTGGCCTCGTCGCGGACGACGGCGACGACGTCCTCGGCGTCGGCTCCTCGGGCGAGCAGGTGGTCGACGACGAGTCGTCCGAGCTGGCCGGTGGCTCCGGTGACGGCGATCTTCATGGGTTCTCCTTCGTTCGCGTGCACTGGTCACCGTAGGTGACCGGCTCCCCGCACGGAAGACGGCACTGCACGGTGGGGTGGGCACCGTGCGGTGGGGTGGGCACCGTGCGGTGACCACCCCCACGGTCAGCGCCGCTCGAGGGTGATGTCGCCGGCGACGGCGGAGAGGCGGTAGCGGGACGCGGACCGGGGGTCGTCGCCGAGGGCGTTCGACACGTCGCCGACGACGGTCTCGGTCGTGATCGCGTAGTCGCCAGCGGGCAGCAGCACCCGCTGGTCGCCGGCGGTCGACGTGACGGAGAGGGCGGTCGGCGCGGTGGCGAGGTCGAGCTCGACGTCGCCGGCCGTGGTCGACGCCTCGACCTCGCCGTCGACCTCGAGCGCTCGCGCCGTCACGTCGCCCGCGGCCGACTCGACCTCGAGGTCGGCGACCGCCCCGGCGAGGTCCACGTCGCCACCGGTGCTCGAGACGTCCACGTCGCCGTACGTGCCGGTGAGGGCGACGTCGCCCGCCGCCGACTCGACCTCCAGGTCGGCGCCCTCGGTGGACGACGGGAGCAGGAGGGTCAGGCTGGCACCGCGCGTGACGCCGGCGCTGCCGTCGAAGGGGCTCCAACGGGGTCCGCGCACCTCGACCACGAGCTCGCCGCCCGACACCCGGTGCCGTTCGGTGAGCCGCGTGCCGCCGGCGTCGAAGACGATCTCGGCCCGGTCGACGTCGCCCTGCTCGACCCGGACGTCGGCGGCCGTGCTCTCGATCGACACCCGGTCGAAGCGCTCGTCGACGGTGCTCGTGCCCGAGGCGTCGACGCGCTGGGTGGAGGAGACGGCCTGCCCGACGACCAGGACGAGCAGCAGGGCGAGCACGAGCGACCCGACGACGAGCAGCACGGTGCGCAGGGTGCGGGGACGGGACGGCGTGGGAGCGCCGGTGGGGGCGGGTGCGGACATGACGACCTTCGTTCGGAGGGGCGGGCAGGAGTCGGTGCGGGCGGGACGGCGGGGCAGGAGGCCGGGCCTAGGAACGGGGGCCGGCGACGCTCGAGAGGTAGCGGAGGACGGCGAGCACCCGGCGGTTGCCGGTCGCCTCGGCGGGGATGCCGAGCTTGGCGAGGATCGCGGAGACGTGCTTCTCGACGGAGCTCTCGGAGATGTGCAGGTCGGCCGCGACCGCGCTGTTGGAGCGCCCCTCGGCCATGAGCTGCAGCACCTCGGACTCGCGCGGCGACAGCGCGTCGAGGCCGTCGGTGCGGCGGGAGCGGACCACGATCTGGGCGACCACCTCGGGGTCGAGCACGGTGCCGCCGGAGCCCACCGTCGCGACGGCGGCGAGGAACTCGTCCACCTCGGCGACGCGGTCCTTCAGCAGGTAGCCGAGGCCGGCGGAGCCGCCCGCGATGAGGTCGGCGGCGTAGCGCTCCTCGACGTACTGCGAGAGCACGAGCACGGCGGCGGTGGGGTCCTGCGCGCGGATCAGGACCGCGGCGCGGATGCCCTCGTCGGTGAAGGTGGGCGGCATGCGGACGTCGACGAGGGCGAGGTCGGAGCGGTGCTGCTCCACGGCGGCGAGCAGGGCGGGGGCGGTGTCGACGGCGGCCACGACCTCGTGGCCGGCGTCGGTGAGGAGGCGGACGAGCCCCGCTCGGAGGAGGACGGCGTCCTCGGCGATCACGATGCGCACGGTACCTCCACGGTCACGATGGTCGGCCCGCCGACGGGGCTGTCGGTCAGGAGGGTGCCGCCCGCGGCGCGCACCCGGTCGTGCAGGCCGCCGAGCCCGCCGCCGGGGTGGCCCTCGCGACTGGCGCCGCCGCGGCCGTCGTCGGTGACGACGGCGCGCACGCCGCCCGGGACCTCGTCGACGACGACGGAGCAGCGGGAGGCGGCGGCGTGCTTGGCGACGTTGGTGAGGGCCTCGGCGACGGTGAAGTAGAGGACCGCCTCGACCTCGGGACGCGGGCGTGCCGAGAGCTGGACGTCGACCGTGGTGGGGACCGCGGTGCGCGAGGCGACGGCGGACAGCGCCGCGTCGAGCCCGCGGTCGGTGAGCACGGCGGGGTGGATGCCCCGCGCGAGGTGCCGCAGCTCGGTGATGCTGTCCTTCGCGTCGCGGTGGGCCTGGTCGAGGAGCTCCCTGGCGGCCTCGGGGTCGGAGTCGAGGCGCGACCGTGCCATGCCGAGGGTGAGGGCGAGCGCCACCAGGCGGGGCTGCACGCCGTCGTGGAGGTCGCGCTCGATGCGGCTCCGCTCGAGGGCGGCGGCGTCGACGGCCCCCTGGCGCGCCTCGACGAGGGCGTCGACGCGGTGCTCGAGGTGCGCGGTGCGGCTCGTGCCGAGCAGGGGCGGCGAGATCGAGCGGTCGACCGCGCCGGCGCCCCAGGTGCACGCCACGAGCAGGGCGAGGGCGAGCAGGCCCGCGATCGTGCCCGCGACCGGGCCGGTCGGCAGCCAGGACGGCCCGGACAGCTCGGCGGTGCCGACGGCGACCGCGAGGCGCGGGACCGCGAGGAGCAGCCCGAGGAAGGTCCAGCCCAGCACGGTGCTCACGAGCAGGTGGAGCAGCAGCCGCCAGGTGACCGGGTCGACCAGGTCGACGAACGCCTGCGCGAGCACGCGCCAGCCGCTCGTCACCCGGGTCCGTCGGCGCGTGGGCGGCAGGATCTCGACGCCGTGCAGCGCGGTCGCGCGGGCCCGCTCGACGACGCCGACGCCGCGGAGCAGCAGCATCGTCAGCACGAGGAGCACGATGCCGATGCCCGCGGCGGGGATCGTGCCCAGGGACGTCGCCAGCAGCGTGACGACGACGATCAGCCCGGTGAGGCCCAGCACGGCGTCGATCAGCAGGTCGACCGCGGAGGTCCAGAGGGTGGTCAGCGTCTTCACGGGTTCACCGTACGGTGAGGGCCGTCCGCCCCACAGCGGCGCTGGCCGCACGTTCCCCTGGGGGCCAGCCCCCACCCCCGTCACCTGCCGTCCACCCGGTCGGGGCATCCTCGGGGGCGTGACCACCGCCTCCGGCCCGACCCCGCCCGCCCTGCACCGTCGCCTCGGGCTCGGCGACGCCGTCGTCGTGGGCCTCAGCTCGATGATCGGCGCGGGCGTCTTCGCGGTGCTCGCCCCCGCCGCCGGGGCCGCGGGCGGCGCCCTGCTGCTCGGTCTCGCGCTGGCGGCCGTCGTGGCCTGGTGCAACGCGTCGTCGTCGGCGCAGCTGGCCGCGCAGTACCCGACCTCGGGCGGCACCTACGTCTACGGCCGCGAGCGGCTCGGACCGTGGTGGGGCTTCGTCGCCGGCTGGGGCTTCGTGGTGGGCAAGACCGCCAGCTGCGCCGCGATGGCGCTCACGGTCGCCGCCTACGCGGTGCCCGAGGCGTGGCAGCGGCCGATCGCGCTCCTCGCCGTCGTGGCCGTCGTCGCGGTCGACCTCTGCGGGGTCACGCGCACCGCGGCGGTGGCCCGGGTGATCGTGGTGCTGGTGCTCGTCGTGCTCGCGGGCGTCGTGCTGCTCGGCCTCGCCGGGGGCGCGTGGCAGCCCGGCCGGGTCGCCGTGACGGACGCGACCGGAGCCTCCGGCGCCTTCGGCGTGCTGCAGGCCGCGGGACTGCTCTTCTTCGCCTTCGCGGGCTACGCGCGCGTCGCGACCCTCGGCGAGGAGGTCCGCGACCCCGCCCGGACGATCCCGCGCGCCGTGCTCGGGGCGCTCGCCGGGGTGCTCGTGCTCTACGCGGTCGTCGCCGTCACCGCGCTCGGCGTGCTCGGGCAGGAGGCGCTGGCCGGCTCCGCCGCGCCCCTCGCCGACGTGGTCACCGCGTCCGGCGCCCCGTGGGCCGTGCCCGTCGTCGCGGTCGGCGCCGCGCTCGCCGCCCTCGGGGCCCTGCTCGCCCTCGTCGCCGGGATCGGCCGCACCGCCCTCGCCATGGCCCGGGAGGGCGACCTGCCGCGCCCGCTGGCGGCCGTGCACCCGCGCGTCGGCGTGCCGCACCGGGCGGTGCTCGTGATCGGCGTCGCGGTCTGCCTGCTCGTGCTGGTCGGCGACCTGCGCGAGGTGATCGGGTTCTCGTCGGCCGGGGTGCTCGTCTACTACGCGGTCGCGAACGCCGCGGCCCTCACGCAGCGGCCGCCGCACCGCCGTCAGCCGAGGGCCGTCGCCATCGTCGGGCTCGCCGGCTGCGTGCTGCTCGTCGCGACGCTGCCGTGGCCGTCGCTCGCGGGCGGCGCGGCCGTGCTCGTGGTCGGGGTGCTGCTGCGGGCGGCGGTGCTGCGCCGGCGCGGGCGCGACGTGCGCGCCTGACGCGGGCCGCGCCTCCTGCGCCCGTGCCCGCGTGCCGGTCCGCCGCTCCGGCATCGCGGTGCCCTTCTCGCACCGCGGTGCGAACGTCTCCACCTCCGTGCGAGAAGTCCACCGTGGTGCGGCGAGAGCCGACCGGGGTGATCAGCCGGCGGCGGAGAACACGTCGGTGAAGGCCCCCAGCGCGAACGCGCCCGCACCGACGAGGAGCCCGAGGCCAGCCACGATCATCAGCCCGGGCGACTGGGTCGTCGGGCCCACGTGCCGCCCGTGCTCCCGACGCACCTGGCGGGCCATGTCGGAGATGTGCTGGTGGAACACGACGAAGCAGACGCCCGTGATCGTCGCGGCCGGCACGAAGAACGCCGCGACGACCTGCACGTCGGTCACGACTGCGACACCGGCGTCCGCCCGCTCACGCGCGCCGCGACCACTCCGACGCCTCGCGCACGAGGGCGGGGTCGGGGCGGACGCCGGTGTAGAGCACGAACTGCTCCTCGGCCTGCAGGGCGATGACCTCGGCGCCCGTGACGACGGGGGTGCCGGAGGCGCGCGCGGCCCGGACGAGCGGCGTCTCGGCCGGCAGCGCCACGACGTCGAAGACGACCGACGCCGCGGCGACCGTGGCGTCGTCGAACGCCTGGGTGCCGGCCTCCGGGCCGCCGGCCATGCCGAGCGGGGTCACGTTGACGACCAGCGGCGCCGTGCGCCCCTCGACGTCGGGCGCCCACGACCAGCCGAGCTCGTCGGCGAGGGCGCGTCCGGTGGCCTCGTTGCGGGCCACGAGCGTGCCGTCGGTGAAGCCCGCGTCGCGCAGGGCCGCACCCACCGCCTTCGCCATGCCGCCGCTGCCGCGCAGCAGCACGGGCGTCACCGGCACGGCGTGCGAGCGCAACAGCGATGCGACCGCCGTGTAGTCGGTGTTGTGCCCGACGAGGTGCCCGTCGGTGTTGACGATCGTGTTGACGCTCTGCAGCACCGCGGCCGACGGGTCGAGCTCGTCGAGCATCGGGATCACCGCCTCCTTGTACGGCATCGACACCGCCGCGCCCCGGATCGGCAGGCCGCGCACCCCCGCGACGGCACCGGCGAGGTCGGCCGGCGCGAACGCCTTGTAGACGTAGTCGAGGTCGAGGGCCTCGTAGAGGAAGTTGTGGAACCTCGTGCCGATGTTGCTCGGCCGCGCGGCGAGCGAGACGCAGAGGGTGGTGTCCTTCGTGACGGTGCGCATGCGTCGAGTCTGGCAGCGGGGGGCGGGGGCGGGGGAGCGCAGGAGGCGCTGCTGTGGTCCGTGCCCCTCGTCCCGTCGGTGCAGGATGGTCGGATGACCGTCCACCACCGCGCCCGCGCCGTGCTCGACCTGGCCCGGGGCCCTGCCGCCGGTCGTCGCCGCGCCGCCCCCGACCCTGCCCCGGTCGCAGGAGGCTCGGGCACGACCCCGGGACCGCGCACCGCCCCGCCGCGGGCCTTCCGCCTCGGCCTCGTCGCCACCCTCGGCGCAGGACTGGGCGTGGGGATCATCGCGGCGGTCGTCACCCTCTCGCAGGTGCTCGTCTACGTGGGGCTCGCGTTCTTCCTCGCGCTGGCCTTCGAACCGGTCGTGCGACGGATCGCCCGGCTCGGCGCCCCGCGCTGGGTCGGGGTCCTCGTCACGGTCGTGCTCACCGTCGTCGCCGTCGCCGCACTGCTCTGGGCGGTCGTGCCGCGCCTGGCCGAGCAGATCGGCTACCTCGTGCAGGAGGCGCCGGCGTTCCTCACGGACCTGTCCCGTCAGGACTGGGTCCGCGACACCGTCCGGGCCCTCGGGTTCGACCTCGACCTCGACGCGCTCGTCGGCACGGTCAGCGGGTACCTGCTCGACCCCGACCGGCTGCTCACCCTCGGCGGCGGGATCCTCGCGGTCGGCCAGGGCCTCGTCTCCGCCGTCACGGCCGTCATCGTCGTGGCGATCCTCACGCTCTACTTCGCGGTGACGCTGCCGCAGATGATCCGGTCGCTGAGCCGAGCCGTGCCGCGCAGCCACCGCGACGGGGTGGTCGCCGTCGCCGACGAGATCTTCCTCTCGGTCGGGCGCTACGTCGCCGGGCAGATCGCGCTCGCCGCCCTCAACGGGGTCTTCGTGTTCGTCGTGCTCACCATCGCGGGCGGGCCGCTGCCCGTGCTGTTCGCCACGCTGGCGTTCCTCGGTGCGCTGATCCCCGTCGTGGGCACGGTCGTCGCCTACGCGATCATCGTCGTCGGCACGCTCACCGTCGGGCCGGTCACCGCGCTCGTCGTCGGCATCGTGCTGCTCGTCTACGCCCAGGTCGAGGCCTACGTGCTCACGCCGCGCGTCATGTCGAAGGCCGTGGCGGTGCCCGGTGCGCTCGTCATCGTCGCCGCGTTCGGCGGCGCGGCCCTCGGCGGGGTCCTCGGCGCGCTGGTCGCGATCCCCGTCGCGACCGCCGGGGTCATCATCTTCGACGAGGTCGTCGTGCCGCGGATGCAGCGGCGCTGAGGGTCCGCGGGACGGCAGCTCGCCGGCGGCCGCGGTGGCCGGCCTCTGGCCTCCCGCCGCTCCCGGAGGGTGTCCACGACACGCGGACACCCTCGCGGCGAGGGTGTCCACGACCGGCGGGCGCGAGAGCGGGTGGACCGCGTGTCGTGGACACCCAGGGCCAGGGCCCCTGCGGGGGCGACGGGCCCTCCGCCGTCCCGGCGCACCTAGGGTGGGGCGCGTGTCGGTGCGCGGGGCGGTGGGCTGGGGCGAGCGCCACCAGGTGGCCCTCTGCCTGGCCGCGATCGCGGTCGGCCTCGCGGGCGGCCTCGCCGTCCCGGGCAGCGGGGTGCTCGAGCAGGCGGTGGCGCCCGTGCTCGTGCTGCTGCTGTTCGCGACCTTCTCGGGCGTGCCACTGGGGGCGCTCGGGGCGGCGCTGCGCGACCGGAGGTTCCTCGTCGTGCTGGGCGTCCTGGACGTCGTGGTCGTGCCCCTCGTCGTGCTGGGCCTGTCCCGGATCGTCGCGGACGACGCCGCCCTGCTCGTCGGCGTGCTGCTCGTGCTGCTCGCGCCCTGCGTCGACTACGTCGTCGTGTTCGCGGGCCTCGCCGGGGGAGCCGCCGACCGCCTCCTGGCCGCTGCGCCCCTGCTCCTGCTGGGCCAGGTCCTCCTGCTGCCCGTGTACCTGGTGCTCTTCCTAGGCGACGACGCCGCGGGCCTGGTCGATCCCGGGCCGTTCGTCGCGGCGCTCGTCGCCTTCGTGCTGCTGCCGCTCGGAGCGGCCGGCGTCGTCCAGGCCCTCGCGCGCCGGTCGGCGGCCGTCAAGAGGCTCGACGCGGTCGTGCAGGGCGCCGTGGTCCCGCTCCTGGTCGCCACCCTCGCGGTCGTGGTGGCGTCACAGGTGCGGGCGGTCGGCGAGCAGCTGTCCGTGCTCGTGAGGGTGGTGCCCGTGTTCGTGGCGTTCGTCGTCGTGATGGTGCCGCTCGGGATCGCCGCCGCCCGGGTCGCCGGGCTCGGGGTGCCGTCGGCCCGCGCCCTGGTCTTCGGGGGAGCGACCCGCAACTCGCTCGTCGTGCTGCCGCTCGCCCTGGCCCTGCCCGCGGAGCTGGCGCTGGCGCCGCTCGTCGTCGTCACGCAGACCCTCGTCGAGCTCGTCGCGATGGTCGTGCTCGTGCGGGTGCTGCCCCGGCTGGTGCCCACCGCGCCGACGGCGACCGGCGTGCCCCCGGCCTCCGACTGACCGTCGCCCGCCCCCGAGGCCAGCCGAGGGCGTCCACGACACGCGGTGGCGAGAGGAGCCCGGCGACGTTCCGGGGACACCCTCCGCAGGACGGCGTCCCCGGAACGCGGGTGCGCGGGCCGGACGCCCGCGTGTCGTGGACACCGTTCCGGGCCGGGCCGGGCCGGGCCGGGTCGGGCTGGGCCCGGCCGGGCTGGGCCCGGGGCCGGACAGGGCCCGGGGCCGGACAGGGCCCGGGGCCGGACAGGGCCCGGGGCCGGACAGGGCCCGGGGATCGGGACCGGAACCGCCGCGGGACTGCCGGGCGGCCGCGCTCGAGTGTCAGGGCGCCGGGCGGCGCCTCCTGCCCGACAGCGCTTGGGAGAGCACGACGACGAGCAGTCCCGAGATCGGCACGACGATCAGCCCGACCCGCAGGCTCGAGGCGTCGGCGACGGCCCCGACCACGGGCGGCAGCAGGAACCCGATGCGCATCAGCCAGCTGACGACGGCGAGCCCGGTGCCGTGCCGCAGCCCCGGCAGCTCGTCGGCCCCCTGCATGGCGGCCGGCACGAGCGTGGCCACGCCGAGCCCGGCCGCGGCGAAGCCGGCGATCGTGCCCGGGACCGACGGGAACGCCAGTGCCAGCCCGAAGCCCACGAGCACGAGCGCGCCGCCGGTGCGGGCGACCGCGCGCTGGCCGAAGCGGTCGACGAGGCGGTCGCCGAGCATCCTGCCGACGAACTGGGCGCCCTGCAGGGCGACGAAGCCGAGCGCGGCGATGCCGGCCGTCGTCCCGAACGAGCCGGTAAGGTAGAGCGCGGCCCACGACTGGCCGGCGTCCTCGACGAGGGTGCCGGACGCGCCGATGACGACGAACGCGGCGAGCAGGCCGAGCACGACGAGGCGGCCGGGCGTGCCGGAGGCCCGGGCCGCGTCGGCCGGTCCGGGATCGATCGGGGCGCCGGCCGCCGAGCCGCCCGCGGCCGCGACGGCATCGGACCCAGCCGCACCGGCATCGGCGTCGGCATCGGCGTCCGCGGGCTCGGCGCCCGCGTCGGACCCCCGGTGCTGCGGCTCGGGCCCGGGGAGCAGCAGACGGTAGGCGACCACGGCGACCACGGCGAACAGGAGGCCCGACACCGCGAGGTGCGCACCGCGCGGCACGTCGAGGGTCGCCGCGAGCCCGCCCATGAGCCCGCCGAGGACGGCGCCGATGCTCCAGACGGCGTGGAACGAGTTGATGATCGACCGGCCGAAGCGGTGCTGCACCCGGAGGCCGTGGCTGTTCTGGGCGACGTCGGTGATGGCGTCCATGGCGCCGGCGACGAACAGGGCCGCCGCGAGCCAGGCCCACGACGGCGAGACGGCCGCGCCCAGCACCGCGACGGCCGTGACGAGGGTGCCGCCGAGGGCGACGCGCGACGACCGGAGGCGCCGCACGAGGACGCCCGCGGCAAGTCCAGCCGCGATGGCGCCGACCGGGACGGCGACGACGGCCAGGCCGTAGGCCGTGTTCGACAGGTCGAGGTCGGCCTTGAGGCCCGGGTAGCGCGGCAGGAGGTTCGCGAAGAGGGCGCCGTTCGTGAGGAACAGCAACGCGACGCCCAGACGTGCGCGACGGGCGTCGGCCGGTGGGGCAGGGGCGGGGGAGGCGGTCATGGGCTCGAGACGTCGTCGTGGCGGGCCGCGGGCGCGGACGGGTACGACGGTACCGGGCGGCGGCGCCGGTCGTGCGGTCCACGCCCGCCCTGCGCGTCGGCACCGCGGGGTCCGCCCGGCACCGCGGACGGTGCGGGTGCCGAGCGGACTTCGCGGTGTCGAACCAGCCTCCTGTCGGCGAACCGTGCATCGGACTGGTTCGCGGTCAGGAACCTGGTGCGAGGCACGGCGCGCACGTCGGCCTGGAGCGCCTCGGCGTCGCGGGCGACGAGGACCACCGCGGCACCGGCGGCGGCGGCCCGGCGCACGGTCGCGAGCCCGATGCCGCTCGAGGCGCCGGTGACCACGACGACCTGCTGAGCGAGCGGACGGAGGTCCCCTTCGTGCATGCGTGACGGCGTGCGCCGCAGCGCCGCCCGCAGCGAGGTCTCGGTGCGCAGCGCTGCCCCACGGGGACGACGGGCAGCAGGTCAGGAGGCGCGGGCAGGGTCACCGGGCAGGCAGCGGCAGGCGTGCCCCGACGCTACGTCGCGGTGCACGAGCGCACTCCACGGTGGGGTGCGGCTGAGGGCCGGCAGCAGCACGGCCCGTGGTGCCGAACCACTTTCCTGCTCGAGAACCAGGCAACGGACTGGTTCCCGAGCAGGAGACTGGTTCGAGGCGAGGCAGCCGGGCCTCAGCGGCGGTGGCCCCCGCCGCCCGGGAGGTCGAGGCTGCCGGGGTCGCTGGCCCCGGGAGCGGAGGCGTGGGCGCGCCCGGGGTGGTCGGCCGGCTCGCCGTCGGTCGGTTCGGGCAGCACGTGCAGCCCGGAGCCGCTGTTGGCGCTGGTCGTGAGGGCCGCGACCCAGCTGGTGTTGATCGACGGCGGGCGGCTGCCCGAGAACTTGAACCGGAGGCTCACGGTGGGGTGCAGCCAGACGGTGCTGCGGCCGTCGCCGGACGAGGCCGGGTCCTTCCAGGAGAACGCGAAGCTCTCTTGTCGGCGCAGCTTGGAGATGATCACGATCTGGAGGTGCGCGAGCACGCGGTCCTCCATCTGCACCTCGGCGGTGCCGCCGTCGTAGATGAAGTAGCCCACGGTGTGCCTCCTGGTCAGTCGGTCGTGCCGGTCGTGCCCACGGGGGCGGCGTCCGCGAGGATGCGCGCGGCATCGGCAGCGGACACGGTCCACGTGAACGTCGCGGTGACGGTGGCCTCGGCCGAGTCGTCGATGTCGGTGGAGGAGAAGTCGACGCGGACGTCGCGCACCTCCTGGCGCCGCACGGCGACGTCGCGGACCGCGGCGACGATGGCGTCGTCGTCGTAGGGAAGGTTGGTCAGTGCCATGTCGTCCTCGGTGGATCGTCGGGTGGTCGGGTCGAGGCTACGCCCGGCGGGTGGCGGCAGGGCGGCCCGCACCGGGCGCTCGCCCGACGGTCACCCGCTCGCGGCGGCCGTCGACCGCGGCGAGCGGGTCGCCCTCAGTCGCCGCTCACTGCACGGCCGCGGTGAGCCGCGCGAGGTTGTCGAGCACCTGCGACCGGACGGGGCGCTCGAGCCAGTCGTCGAGGCTGAGCTCGCGCGACTGGCGGCGGTACTCGTCCTCGACCTCGCGCAGCTGGCGCACGAACCGCCGCCCGCGCACGAGCAGCGAGGCCTCGAAGTTGAGGCTGAAGGAGCGCATGTCCATGTTGCTGGACCCGACGACCGCGACGTCGTCGTCGATCGTGAAGTGCTTCGCGTGCAGCACGACGGGCTTCTCGTAGAGCCAGATGCGGACCCCGGCCCGCAGCAGCGTCTCGTAGTAGGAGCGCTGCGCGTGGTAGACGACGGCCTGGTCGGCGACCTCGCAGGCGAACAGCTCGACCTGCACGCCGCGCTCGGCGGCCGTCGTGATGGCGTAGAGCATGGAGTCGTCGGGCACGAAGTACGGGCTGACGATGACGAGGCGCTCCTGCGCGTAGTAGAGCAGCGCGTTGAACAGTCGCAGGTTGTTCTCGCCCTCGAAGCCCGGTCCGCTCGGCACGAGCTGGCAGTCGAGCCCCTCCTCGGCGGGTGCCTCGCGGATGCCCTCGGCCTCGCGCTGCAGCAGCTCGTCGGTCTCGCTGTACCAGTCGGTGACGAAGAGCGCGTTGACCCCGGCGACGATCGGCCCCTCGAGGCGGACCATGAGGTCCTTCCACCGGAGGCCGCGCGCGACGTTGCCGCGCTTGTTGTAGCTCGGGTCGACCATGTTCTGCGACCCCATGAACCCGACCGTGCCGTCGACGACGACGAGCTTGCGGTGGTTGCGCAGGTCGGGCCGGCGCCACGAGCGCCGGAACGGGCTGAACGGCAGCATCTGCTGGAACGCGATGCCGGACGCGCGCAGCCAGCGCCGCGTCGCGCGACCGCGCGGGCTGCGCATGGTCGACCAGTGGTCGTAGAGCACGCGCACCGTCACGCCCCGGGCGTGGGCGTCGGCGAGGGCGTCGAAGAAGGGGCGGGTGGTGACGTCGCGGCTGAAGATGTAGAACTCGACGTGGACCCATTTCTCGGCCGAGCGGACCGCCTCGGTCATCGACCGGATCGACGCCGAGTAGTCGCTGAGCAGCTGGGCGTCGTTGCCGCCGACGAGCGGCATGGCGCCGAGCTTGCGGTTGAGCGCCACGACGCTGGCGAGCCATGTGGGCCAGCTGCCGGTCTCGGTGACGCGGTCGAGCCCCTCGGTGGTGTCGAGGATGTACTCGTTGATCTCGGTCTGCTTGTCGCGCCGGTTCTTCGGCAGGCGCGTGGTGCCCAGGAGGCTGAACAGCAGGGTCCCCGGGATCGGCGCCGAGAAGATGGTCATCAGCCAGGCCATGGCCGCCGTGGGGCGCCGGTTGCGCGGCACCGTGAGCAGGGCCACGATGCGGGCCAGGTACTCGACGACGAGGACGACGGCCGGGACGACCTTCGCGATGCGCTTCCAGGGGAGGCTCTTCAGGGTCGAGCGCAGGTCCATGGACCGCCTTCCGTCGTGGGGTGGGTCCCCTCACGGTACCGGGCCGAGGTGGCGGATCGGCCGGGACGACGCCCCTCCTGCCCCCGGTCGTCCAGAAAGGGAACCGGGGGAGGAGGGGTGGGTCAGTCGGAGGCGCGGCTCGCGGCGCGCGCCGCCGCCGCGTCGTACGCGGCGCGGACCTCGGGCCGCGGGTCCGGAGCGAGGCGCACGGTGTCCGCGAGCGTCCACTCCGGTCGGCTGCCCGAGAGCACCCACGCGGCCTGCACGGCGGCACCGCGCGCGACGTACTCGGCGGGCGGCGGCACCTCGAGGGGCGCGTCGAACACGGTGCGGGCCACGGCCTGCACGGCCTCGCTCCGGGCCGCCCCGCCGATGAGCAGGAGGCGCGCCGCGGGTCGACCGCTCACCGTCGCGACGGCCTCGACCCCCGCCGCGAGCCCGCAGAGCATGCCCTCGACGGCCGCGCGCGCGACGTGCGGGCGCGTGGCGCTGACGGGCGTGAGCCCCTCGAAGGTCGCCGTGGCGTCCGGCAGGTCGGGCGTCCGCTCGCCGGCGAACCACGGCACGAGGACTGCTCCTGCACTGCCGGCGGGCGCCTGGAGCGCCAGCTCGGCGAGGCCGTCGTGGTCCACGCCGAGCAGGGCGGCGACCACGTCGAGCACCCGTGCGGCGTTGAGGGTCGTGACGATCGGCAGGCGGGCGCCCGAGGCGTCGGCGAAGCCCGCGACCGTGCCGGTCGGGTCGACGACGTCGGCCTCGGTGACCCCGAACACGGTGCCGCTGGTGCCCAGCGAGACGGCGACGTCGCCGGGACGCAGGCCGAGGCCCAGGGCCGCGGCCGCGTTGTCGCCGGCGCCCGGGCCGACGACGACGCCCGCCGGGACGGCGGCCCCGCCGGGCAGGTGCACGACCCGGGAGAGGGTCCCCATCGGCTGGTCCGCCGCGACGACGCGCGGCACGACCACGGGGGCCGCGTCCGACCCGGAGCCGCCCGCCTCGGGGGCGGGACGGGCCTCGCCCGCGACCACGAGCCTCCTGCCGGTCGCCGTCGTGAACGCCTCGGCGTCGTACTCGCCCCGCGCCGTCGCGAAGTAGGCCGTGCCCGACGCGTCGGACGCGTCGGTGGCGAGCGCGTCGAGGTCGGGGCCGAGCGGCGACTCGTCGGCGGGGCCGTAGCCGCGCAGGCGCCAGGACAGCCAGTCGTGCGGCAGCGCCACGGCCGCGGCCCGGGCCATCGACGCGGGCTCGGCGTCGCGCAGCCAGCGCAGCTTCGGGCCCGTGAACGACGCGACGGGGACGACGCCCGTGCGGCGCGCGAACTCCTCGGCGCCGACCTCGGCGGTGAGCGCCGCGGCGGCGGGACCGCTGCGGGTGTCGTTCCAGAGCAGGGCGTCGCGCACGACGCGCCCCTCGGCGTCGAGCACGACCATGCCGTGCTGCTGACCGCCGACCGAGACGGCCGCGACGTCGTCGAGGCCGCCCGCGTCGGCGACCGCCGCACCGAGGGCGGTCCACCACGCGGCGGGGTCGACCTCGGTGCCGTCGGGGTGGGGGGCGCGGCCCTCACGGACCACGCTCCCCGTCGCCGCGTCGACCACGACGACCTTGCAGGACTGGGTCGACGAGTCGACGCCGGCGACGAGCGTGCTCATCAGCCGCGCGCGCCCATGAGGTGCTCGACGGCCAGCTGCTGCAGGCGCACGAAGCCGAAGCCCTTGCCGCCGAGGTACGCGTCGGCGTCGAAGTCCTCGTAGGCGCTGCGGTCGGCGAGCAGCTGGTCGTAGGTCTCGCCCTCGTCGAGCGTGGGGGCGGCCAGCTCGGCGACCTTGGCGGCCTCCAGCGCCTGCTGCACCTCGGGGTCGGCGCGGAACGCCTGCGCGCGCTCCTTGAGCAGCAGGTACATGCGCATGTTGGCGGCGGCGGAGTCCCACACGCCCGTGATGTCCTCGGTGCGGCTCGGCTTGTAGTCGAAGTGGCGGGGGCCGTCGTAGGACGGGCCGCCGGCGGGGCCGCCGTGCTCGAGCAGGTCGACGAGCGAGAACGCGTTCTGCAGGTCGCCGTGGCCGAAGACGAGGTCCTGGTCGTACTTGATGCCGCGCTGGCCGTTGAGGTCGATGTGGAAGAGCTTGCCCTGGTACAGCGCCTGCGCGATGCCGGCCGTGAAGTTCAGGCCCGCCATCTGCTCGTGGCCGACCTCGGGGTTCACGCCCGCCATCTCGGGGTGCTCGAGGGTCTCGATGAACGCGATCGCGTGGCCGAGCGTCGGCAGCAGGATGTCGCCGCGGGGCTCGTTGGGCTTGGGCTCGATGGCGAAGCGCAGGTCGTAGCCCTTGTCGAGCACGTACTGCGAGAGCATGTCGACGCCCTCCTTGTAGCGCGACAGGGCCGCCTGGACGTCCTTGGCCGAGTCGTACTCGGCACCCTCGCGACCGCCCCACATGACGAAGGTCTTCGCGCCGAGCTCGGCGGCGAGGTCGATGTTGCGCAGCACCTTGCGGAGCGCGAAGCGGCGCACGGCACGGTCGTTCGAGGTGAAGCCGCCGTCCTTGAAGACGGGCGCGCTGAAGAGGTTGGTCGTCACCATCGGGACCACGAGGCCGGTCGCGTCGAGCGCGCCCTTGAGGCGGTCGATCTGCGTCTGGCGCTCGGCGTCGGTCGAGCCGAAGGCGAAGAGGTCGTCGTCGTGGAAGGTGAGGCCGTAGGCACCGAGCTCGTCGAGCTTCTCGACGGCCTCGACCACGTCCAGCGGGGGTCGGGTGGGGCCGCCGAAGGGGTCGGAGCCGTTGTACCCGATCGTCCAGAGGCCGAAGGAGAACTTGTCGTCGCGGGTGGGCGTCGTCGCCATGGGGGATCCTGTTCCGTCATCATCGAGGGGGATTGTTGCCATGCCGAACATACGCCGTGCGCAGGAGGCGCGCAAGGGCCCGGCAGGAGGCCCGCCCCGGTCGCGCCCCGTCTCCCGGTCCGCCCCGCCACGCGGTCGCCGGGCCGGCCCGCCCGCTACGGTGTCCTCGTGCTCACCGACGTGCCCCTCGACCAGCTGCGCGCCTACCGCGGCGTGCAGGTCGCCCCCGACGACTTCGACGCGTTCTGGCAGGCCACGCTGGCCGGGTCGCGCTCGCAGGCCGCGCCTCCTGTCCTGACGCCGGTCGACACGCCGCTGACGACCGTCGACGTCGTCGACGTCACGTTCTCGGGCTTCGGCGGCGACCCCGTCCGTGCCTGGCTGCGCACGCCCGCCGGGGCGACCGGGCCGCTGCCGACGGTCGTGCAGTACATCGGCTACGGCGGGGGTCGGGGGCACGCGACCGACGACCTGCTCTGGGCCTCGAGCGGGTTCGCCCACCTCGTGGTCGACACGCGGGGGCAGGGCTCCGGCTGGTCCGTCGGCGACACCCCCGACCCCCACGGCACGGGACCGCAGGTGCCGGGCGTCATGACCCGCGGCGTGCTCGACCCCGAGACCTACTACTACCGGAGGCTCGTCACCGACGCGGTCCTCGCCGTCGACGCCGCCCGCACGCTCGACGTCGTCGACCCCGAGCGCCTCGCCGTCGTCGGCGGCAGCCAGGGCGGCGGGCTCGCGCTCGCCGTCGCCGGGCTGCGCGACGACCTCGCCGCCGTCGTGGCGCGCGTGCCGTTCCTCTGCGACTTCCCGCGCGCGCTCATGGTCACCGACGCCTACCCGTACCGCGAGGTCGTCGACTACCTCTCGCAGCACCGCGACCACGCCGACGCCGTGATGCGGACCCTGTCGTACGTCGACGGGACCCTCTTCGCCGAGCGGGCCGCGGCTCCTGCCCTGATCACGGTCGCGCTCATGGACGCCACCTGCCCGCCCGCGACGGTGTTCGCCGCGCACGCCCGGTACGCGGGCGAGGCCGAGCTGACCGTGTGGCCGTACAACGGGCACGAGGGCGGCGGCGTCGAGGACGACCTCGCGGCCGTCGCCTTCGTGCGGGCGCGCACGGCCTGACGGGCGGGCGGTGCCTGGCGCCTGCCCGTGCCGTGGGGCGACCTGCCGCTCGACTGCCCGGCGCCGTCGGCTCGCGGCGCGGCAGGAGGCCCGGATCCCGCTCACTAGGGTGGTGCCGTGACCGCCGACCCGACCCGTGACCCCGTGCCGGACACGGTGAGGGCGCCCGGGTCGGCGCTCGAGCGGGTGCGCCGGACGAACCTGGCGCGCGTGCTCCGGCTCGTGCACGAGGACGGCACGACCGCGCGGTCCGCGCTCACCCGCACGACGGGGCTGAACCGCTCGACGGTGGGCGCGCTCGTGGGCGAGCTCGTGCGGCTGGGCCTCGTGGTCGAGGGCGACCCGGTCGCCTCCAGTGCGGTGGGCCGGCCCAGTCCCACCGTGACCGCCTCGCCCGACGTGGTCGCGTTCGCCGCGAACCCCGAGATCGACGCCCTCACGGTGGCCGTCGTCGGCCTCGACGGCACGGAGCACGCCCGCGTGCGGCACCGGCTCGAGGCCGTGCCGACCCCGGCCGAGGCGTCCGCACGGCTCGGCACGATCGTCGCTGAGCTCCGCGACGGCCTGCCGTCGACGACGCGCGTCGCCGGGCTGGGCGTGGCGGTGCCGGGCATCGTCCGCGCCGACGACGGGCTGGTGCGCAACGCCCCGCACCTCGGCTGGCGCGACGAACCGTTCGCCGCCCGCCTGGCGACCGCCACCGGGCTGAGGGTCTCGGCCGCGAACGACGCGAACCTGGGCGTGCGGGCCGAGCAGCTGCACGGCAGCGCCCGCGGCCGTCGGCACGTGGTCTACGTCAACGGCGGCGCGAGCGGCATCGGTGGCGGCCTCGTCGTCGACGGGCGGGCGCTCGGCGGGCGCGACGGCCACGCCGGCGAGCTGGGCCACACGTTCGTCGACGGAGACGAGCGCCCCTGTCACTGCGGCAGCACGGGCTGCCTCGAGACGGTGGTGGCCCAGTCGCTGCTGCTCGACGCGGCCGGGCTCGGCCCGACCGACGCGGACATCCTGCAGGAGGCCCTGGCCGCCCCCGCCCCGCCCCTCGCCGCCGAGGTGGACCGGCAGCTGCGGTTCCTCGCCCGGGCCCTGCGCGACGTCGTGCTCACCACGGACCCGGAGCTCGTCGTGCTCGGCGGGTTCCTCGGGGCGCTGCACGAGGTGGCGGGGGAGCGGCTGGAGGCGCTCGTCGCCGCGCAGACCCGCGTCGTGCGCGACGGGGTGGCGGTGACGCGGACGCGCCTGGGAGCGGCGATCCTGCTCCGCGGAGCGGCCGAGCTCGTGTTCGAGCCGCTGCTCGCCGACCCCGCCGGCGAGGCCGACGCGCTGGTGCTCGCGCAGGGTTGAGGGCGGCCGGCCGCGCGGGCCGGGCACCTCCGAGTCGGTCCGACACCCTGCCCGGGCGGGGCTGCCGAGCCGGCGCCGGGCCTCGGGTTCAGGTGCGGTCGCGAGGCGGCGGCGGGCGGCCGACCGGCAGGAGGCGCGTCAGGCCTGGGCGGTCCGGCTGACGCGGATGCTGCCAGTGACGGTGCGCACGACGCGGGTGACGGCGCTGGGCTGGCGGCGGGCGCTGCGCGTGTAGCGGCCGAGCGTCACGTCGCGGGCACCGGAGACGCTGACGTAGGAGCCGATCGTGCGGAGGTCGCGCGGGGCGGAGACGTAGGAGCCGGTCCCGGTGGGGCGGACGGTGCTCACGTAGTTGCCGGCGAGCGGGGCGGGCTGGACGGGGAGGGTCGTCGAGGTCATGCCCCCCACCCTACCCTAGTTATGAATGATTCACGAAAAGGAGTGGGACGGATGTCCCCTCGGCGCACGGCGACGGCGCCGTCCCCGGTGGTGGGGGCGGCGCCGTCGTGTGCTGTGGGTGGTGCTGTGGTGCGGGGTGTTACTCGGTGGCGGCGGTGATCTTGGCGACGCCGACGAGCATCTCGTCCTGGACCTGGTCGGTG
>NZ_BAAGVB010000006.1:0-176510 GCF_054781095.1 Frigoribacterium salinisoli | reverse complement strand
CCTTCGGCACCGACCAGGTCCAGGACGAGATGCTCGTCGGCGTCGCCAAGATCACCGCCGCCACCGAGTAACACCCCCGCACCACCAGCACCACCCGCAGCACCACGACGGCGCCGCCCCCACCACCGGGGACGGCGCCGTCGCCGTGCGCCCGGGCACGACGCACCCCGACGCAGGTGCACGCCTCCGCGGGGCTCCCGGGCACGACGCGCGCGGGGCGGACACGACACGGTCCCGTCCCGGCCGGCACCCCGGCGGCATCGCCTACCCTCGACGCATGACCGTGTCGCTGGGACTGCCCACCGTCCCCCGGCGCGACGCCCTGCCCGACAGCGCGTCGCCGCCTCGGCCGGCCACGGCCCGGGGACTCCTCGACCGGTTCGACCGGGTGGCGACCGACCTGCGGGTGTCGCTCACCGACGTCTGCAACCTGCGCTGCACCTACTGCATGCCGGCCGAGGGGCTGCCGGCCCTGCCCCGCGACCAGGCGCTCTCCGCCGACGAGATCGTGCGGCTCGTCGACGTCGCCGTGCGGCTGCTCGGCGTGCGCCAAGTGCGCTTCACGGGCGGCGAGCCGCTGCTGCGCCGCGACCTCGTCGAGATCGTCGAGCGCGTCGCCCGGCTCGAGCCGCGGCCCGAGGTCTCGCTGACGACCAACGCGATCGGGCTCGCCGAACGAGCCGAGCGTCTGGCGGCGGCCGGCCTCGACCGGGTCAACGTCTCGCTCGACTCGCTGCACGCGGCGACGTTCGCCACGCTCACGCGCCGGCCGTTCCTCGCCCGCGTCCTCGCCGGGGTCGACGCCGCGGCCGCGGCCGGGCTCACGCCCGTGAAGGTCAACGCGGTCCTGCTGCCCGGCGTCAACGACCACGAGGCGCCCGACCTGCTCGCCTGGGCGCTGGAGCACGGGCACGAGCTGCGCTTCATCGAGCAGATGCCGCTTGGCGCGGACCGCGACTGGACGCGCTCGTCGTTCGTCACCGCCGACGACGTCCGCACCCGGCTCGCCACGCGCTTCGACCTCGCCCCCGTCGACGAGCCGCGCGACGGCGCCCCCGCCGAGCTCTACGCCGCGTCCGGCCGCGGTGACGACGCCGGGCTCACGGGCCGGGTCGGCATCATCGCGTCGGTGACCGAGGCGTTCTGCGGCGACTGCCGTCGCACGAGGCTGACCGCCGAGGGCAGCGTCCGCAGCTGCCTGTTCTCGCACGGCGAGACGGGCCTGCGCGACCCGCTGCGGGCCGGGGCCAGCGACGACGAGCTCGCCGACCTCTGGCGCGACGCCATGTGGGCCAAGCCCGCCGGTCACGGCATCGACGACCCCGGGTTCGCGCAGCCCGCCCGCACCATGAGCGCCATCGGAGGCTGACCGTGACCACGACGACCGACGGCCCCTCAGGAGTCGCTCCCTCCCCCGCTGCGCACCCCGCCACCGCCACGCTCCGCTTCTTCGCGGCCGCTCGCGCCGTGGTCGGCCGCGACGAGCAGGTCGTCGTGCTCGACGCCGACGAGCGGCCCACCCTGGCCGCGTTCCTCTGGCGCGTGCGGCCCGAGGCGGGTCGCTCGGCGGAGGAGTTCCGCGACGTGCTGCTGCGCTGCTCGTTCCTCGTCGACGGGCTGACGACCCGCGACCGCGAGCTGCTCGTGCCCGACGGCGCCGTCGTCGACGTCATGCCGCCCTTCGCCGGCGGCTGACCCGCGCCCGCACCCCGCGCCTCCTGCCCCGCCCTGCCCCGCCCCGCCCCCGAGTTGCCCCAATTCGGGCACCTCGCGTCTCGACGTGCCCCCATCGGGGCAGCTCGCGCGGTCAGCCCGCGAGCCGGGCGTCGAGGCGTTCGAGCACGGTGCCGTGGGCGGCGACGCCGGCACGCCAGTCGCCCGGGACGCGCAGGCCGTGGTCGGCGTCCGGCACGGTCACCAGCTCGGCGCCCGCGGTCGTCAGGCCCTCGACCTGCCACAGCGGGTCGCCGGAGCCGCCGACCGCCCAGTGCTCGGGACCGGCCGCCGCCAGGGCAGCGCGCACGGGCCCGTGGGTGGTGACGGGCGTGAACCAGGCGCCCGCGACTCCTGCCCGCAGCGCCCAGGGCAGGGCCGAGCAGCCGAACGACTTCGCCACCACGAGCCGACGACCCCCGGCGTCGGAGCCGGCCCGGGCGAAGGCGGCCTCGACGGCCTGCTCGACGAACGCCTCGGGATCGCGCTCGGCGGCGGCGTCGACGGTCCAGGAGACCCGCTCGACGTGCCAGCCGCGATCGCCGAGCACCTGCGCGGCGAAGGCCAGCAGCGGTCCCTGCACGGTGTAGCCGGTGCCGGGCAGCAGCACGGCGACGTCCCTCCCCGGGTCCTCCCTGCGTGCACCCTAGCGAGGCCTCCGGATCGCGCCCGTCGACGCCGTCCACGACAGGCGGAGGCCACACCGACCCACCCGCCGCTCGCGGACGCCCTCCCCTCGACGGCGTCCAGGAACGGCCGATCGCCCCCTCGGTCGATCCGCGTGTCGTGGACGGCGTCCGGGAGAGGCAGGAGGCGGGCAGGCAGCAGGAGGCAGGAGGCGGGCAGGCGGGCAGGCATCGGGAGCGGTCAGCCGCCAGGAGGCGGCAGCCACCGGCGCGCTCAGCTGCCGGCGAGGGTCCAGCCGAGCATGCCGCCGTCGAGCACGGCGACGTCGTACCCCTCGGCGGCGAGCAGGTCGGCGGCGGCCCGGCTGCGCGGCCCGCGGGCGCAGTAGACGACGACGGGCAGCTCGGGGTCGAGGTCGGGCCGCTGCCGCGTGCGGGTGCCGTACCCGGGCGCCTGGACGTCGCCGGGGAGGTGCGCGAACGCGTGCTCGTCGGGCTCGCGCACGTCGAGCAGCGTGAAGTCCGCCCCGCCGGAGGCGCGCGCCGCCAACCGGGCGCGCAGCTCACCGACCGAGACGTCCGGTCCGGCACGCCGGGCCTCCTGCACGACGGCCGCGGTGCGGCGGGCGACCCGGTGCGGGGCCCGACGCAGCCGGCTCTCGCGCCACGTGCCTCCTGCGGCGTCGACCGTGACCACGCGACCGAGGAGCGGGTCCCCGACGCCCGTGAGCAGCTTGACCGCCTCGCTGGCCATGACCGAGCCGACGAGCCCGCACAGCGGGCCGAGCACGCCCACGTCGGCGCAGGACTCGTCCCACCCGCCCGCCGGCGGCGTGGGGTGCAGGTCGCGGTAGTCGACCCCGAGGCCGTCGGGGGCGGCGTCCCAGAAGACGCTGACCTGGCCGTCGTACCGCGCGACGCTGCCCCAGACGACGGGCAGGCCGCGCTCGGCGGCGGCGTCGGCGACGAGGTAGCAGGTGTCGAACGAGTCGCTGCCGTCGACGACGAGGTCGTAGTCGTCGAGCAGCGACGCCGTGGCCGCGTCGAGGCGGACGGGGTGCGCGACGACGCGGGCTCCCGGGGAGGCCTCGCGGGCGCGTTCCGCGGCGACGCGGGCCTTCGGCGCGCCCACGTCGGCGGGCGAGTACAGGATCTGCCTCCCGAGGTTCGAGACGTCGACGACGTCGTCGTCGGCGATTCCCAGGGTCCCCACACCGGCCGCTGCGAGATAGTGGACCACGGGTGCACCGAGGCCCCCCGCTCCCACGACGAGCACCCGGGCCGCCGCGAGGCGTGCCTGCGCGTCGAGGCCGAAGCCCGGCAGCCGCACGCTGCGCGAGAACCGCGCGTGCGTCGGGTCCAGTCCGTCGAGCGGACCACCCGCGTCCGCGCCCTCTCGGGGCGGACCCGCCGGCGACACGAGAGGGGGCAGCGACACCATGACCGACGACCTCCCTCGTCAGGGCACGCCCACGGCCGACCACCGGCCCGCTGCCACGACGACGACCACCCTAGCCGCGGCGCGCGGGACCGCCCTGCGGCGCACGGCACGGACGGGCCGCCTCGACGCGGTCCTCGTCGGCCTCGTGGCCACGATCGTCGGCGGGGCCCTGCTCTGGGTGCCCAGCGTCTGGTACGACGAGGCCGCCACGGTCGTCGCGGCGACGCGGTCGTGGTCGGAGCTGTGGCGCACGGTGCAGACCGTCGACATCGTGCACCTGGCCTGGTACGCCCTCATGCACGTGTGGTTCGACCTCGTCGGCTACTCCCCGACGACCCTGCGGCTGCCGAGCGCGGTGCTCACCGGCGTCGCCGCGGGCCTGACGGTCGTCCTGGGCCGCCGTCTCGTCGACCGGCGCACGGGGATCGTCGCGGGCCTCCTGCTCGCGGTCCTGCCCCGCACGACGCTCATGGCCACCGAGGGGCGCTCGTTCGCGCTGTCGACGATGCTCGCGGTCGCCCTCACGCTCGTCCTGCTCGGTGCGCTCGACCGCGCCCTGGGGCGCGTGCCGACCCGGTCCCCCGGCCGGTGGCGCGCGTCGGCGCCGTGGTGGGCCGGCTACGCCGTGCTCGCCGTGGCCTCGACGTGGTCGTTCCTCTACCTGGCGCTGCTGCTGGCGGCCCACGCCGTCACGGTGCTGGTCGTCGTGCTGCGGGAGGGGCGCTCGCGCGCCTCGCTCGGAGCGCTCGCCGGCTTCGCCGCTGCGGGCGTCGTCGCCGCCGCCGCGACCCTGCCGGTGGCCCTGGCCAGCGAACGGCAGTCCGGCCAGGTCGGCTGGATCGACGCGCCCAGCCTCGCGACGGTCCGCCAGTTCCTCGTCACGCAGTGGTCCATGGGCAACGAGCCCTTCGCCTGGCTGATGTGGGCGGCAGCGCTCGTCGGCGTCGTCGTCGCCGTGCGCGCGGGCCGGCGCGGTCGCCTCGAGGGGCTCCTGCGCACGACCCTGCCCTGGTTGCTCGTGCCGACGCTGACCCTGCTCGCGCTCTCGTTCGTGCTCGACCCGCTCTGGTCGCCGCGCTACCAGACCTTCAGCTCCCCCGCCCTGGCCCTGCTCATGGCGGTCGGCGTGACGGCCCTGCCCTGGCGCCCGGCCGTGGCCGGCGTCGTCGTCGTGGCCGCTGCGCTGAGCGCCCCCACCTGGGTCGAGCAGCGCCAGCCCACCGCGAAGGACGTCTCGGCGTGGGACCAGGTCGCCGACATCGTCGCCGCCGAGCGTGCGACCGAGCCGGAGGGCACCCGCGAGGGCATCGTCTACGGTCCCGTGCGACGGCACCCCTCGGCCACGTCGCGGATCATCCAGTACACCTACCCGGACGCGTTCCGCGGGATGGACGACCTGACGCTCGAGACGCCGGCCGCCGAGACGGGCGGGCTCTGGGAGGAGCAGTACGACCTCGAGGAGGTCCTCGACCGCGTCGACGACCTCGACACGGTCTGGCTCGTCACGAGCGACAAGCAGGACTGGCGCCCCCGCGTCACCGAGCTGCTCGCCACGCAGGGCTTCTCGCTCGACGAGCAGTGGCAGGTGCCGCGCACGAACGTGCTGCTCTACCGCCGCTGACGCGCGGCGTCGGCGGCTCCGGGCGCGCGGTCCACCGAGGGGCGCAGGAGGCGCGTGCTCAGTCCGCGACGACGCGCGCGCCGTGCACGGGCCCGGTGGCCCGCACGACCTGGAGCCGCTCGGCCCGGAGCGCCCCCTGCAGCTCGAGGGCGGCGTCGGGGTCGGCGGCGAGGAACGCCACCGTCGGGCCGGAACCGGAGACGATGCCGGCGAGGGCCCCGTTGCTCTCGCCCACCTCGAGCACCTCGGCGAGCTCCGGCTGCAGGTGCAGGGCCGGGGCCTGGAGGTCGTTGTGCAGGCCGTCGGCGAGGAACGCCGCGTCGCCGGCCCGGAGCGCCTGCAGCACCCCGTTGTCGACGACGGGCTGACGGACGCTGTGGATCTCGCCGGCGTGCCGCCTGCGGTGCTCGTCGAGCTCGCGGTACACCTGCGGGGTCGAGAGGCCGACGTCGGCGAGGGCGAGCACCCACTGGAACTGGCCCTTGGCGAGCGCGGGGCTGAGCTCGTCGCCGCGACCGGTGCCGACGGCGGTGCCCCCGGTGAAGGCGAAGGGCACGTCGGCGCCGAGCTGCGCCGACAGGCGCAGCAGTTCGTCGCGACCGACGCCGGTGCCCCAGAGGGCGTCGCAGGCGAGCAGCGTGGCCGCCGCGTCGGCGGACCCGCCGCCCATGCCCCCGGCCACGGGCACGGTCTTGTCGATGTGCAGCGCGACGCCCCCGCGGTAGCCGGTCGCCTCGGCGAGCAGGCGCGCGGCCTTCACCGCGAGGTTGCGGTCGTCGGTGGGGACCCCTCGGACGTCGATGCCCGGCGCGGCCGAGACCTCGACGGTGATCTCGTCGGCGTGGCGCGCGCGGACGTCCTCGTAGAGGGAGACGGCCTGGTAGGCCGTCGCGAGCTCGTGGTAGCCGTCGTCCTGCAGGTCGCCGACGGCGAGGAAGACGTTGATCTTGCCCGGCGCGCGCGTGTGGACCACGGTCGGGGCGGCCACGCTCGTCATGCACCCAACCTAGTGCGCCTCGACCGGGGGCCGTGCACGCGCAGCCCGCCCGGGACGAGCAGGCCCGGGGCCGGGCGTCAGCGCTGGCGGTCGGCCGTGACCCGGAAGAGCTCGGTGAGGGCCTCCTTGACGGGCTGGACCCGCTCGGGCAGCCGCAGCCCCGACTGCGTCAGCGTCACCCGGCACTTGCCCGACGTCTGCGGCCCGACGCTGAGCAGCAGCGCGTCGCCGCCGCCCAGCCGCCACCGCGCGGTGGGGTGCGCCGCGGACCGGCTCGTCGCGTCGGGCGCTCCCCCGGCGTAGCCGGCGAAGCGCTCGACGCCGAGGTCCCACAGCTCGAGCTGACCGCCCAGGAGGCTGCGGCTCACCGACACCGAGAAGGTGCCGTCCGCCTGCTGGCCGGGCAGGCGCAGGCCCCGCTCCTGCTCGTAGCGGACCGTGATGCCCTGGGCCCACCAGGGGGCGACCTCGTGCTCGGCGACGAGGTGCGCCGCGATGCGGGCGTGCGCCCAGCCCGTGGCCCCCAGCTCGTCGAGGATCGCGAACCACTCGGCGGCGGGCTTGCCCGTGCCCGAGGCGAGGCGTGCGTCGCTGAGGACCTGCCGGTGCGGGGCGACGCCGTCGCCCGAGCGCGCGGCCACGGCTCAGACCGCCGTGCTCGCCCTGGCCACCGCCAGGAAGTCGTCGACGTCGAGCTGCTCGCCGCGCTCGGTGGGCGCGAAGCCGGCCCGCTCGAGCACCTCGGCCGCGGCGGCCGACGACCCGAGCACGCCCGAGAGCGACTGGCGCAGCATCTTGCGCCGCTGCTGGAAGGCCGCGTCGACGAGGGCGAACGTGCGGCGGCGCTCGTCGTCGGTGCCCTTGGGCTCCCGGCGGTCGAAGCCGACGAGGATGCTGTCGACGTTGGGCACGGGCCAGAACACCTGCCGGCTGACCTGCCCCGCGGTGGACCACTCGCCGTACCAGGCGGCCTTGATGCTGGGCGCGCCGTAGACCTTCGACCCCGGGCCGGCCGCGAGCCGGAGGCCCACCTCGGCCTGGACCATGACGAGCGCGCGCTCGAGGGTCGGCACGTGCTCGAGCAGGTGCAGCAGCACGGGCACGCTGACGTTGTAGGGCAGGTTGGCCACGAGGTGGGTGGGCTCGCCGGGCAGCTCGTCGACCTTGAGGGCGTCGCCGACCACGACCGTCAGGTCGGCCCCGGGCTGCAGCGCGGCCACCGTCTTCGGCAACTGCTCGGCGAGGCGCTTGTCGATCTCGACGGCGACGACCCGGGCGCCCACCTCGAGCAGGCCGAGCGTGAGCGAGCCGAGGCCGGGTCCGACCTCGACGACGCTCGTGCCCTCCGTGGCGCCCGAGACCGTGACGATGCGGCGCACCGTGTTGGCGTCGTGCACGAAGTTCTGGCCCAGCTTCTTCGTGGGGGTCACGTCGAGCAGACCGGCCAGGTCGCGGACCTCCGCCGGTCCGAGCAGCGTGGACGCGGCCATCACTCGTCGATCACGACGGGCTCGGAGTCCCACGAGCCGTAGACCAGCTCGGTGGTGGACGAGATCTGCGCCGCGAGCATGCTGACGTCGGTGCCGATCGTCTCGGCCATGGACCGGAGCGTGATCGGCACGAGGTAGGGCGCGTTCGGCCGGCCGCGGAACGGCGTCGGCGTGAGGTAGGGGGCGTCGGTCTCGACCATGACGAGGTGGCGCGGCAGGCGCACGAGGGCGTCGCGCAGCGGCTGCGCGTTCTTGAACGTCACGGTGCCCGAGAACGAGGCGTACCAGCCGTGCGCGGCGAGCACGTCGGCGAGCTCGGGGCCGCCGCTGAAGCAGTGGAAGACCACGCGCTCGGGGGCGCCGACCTCGAGCAGCGTGTCGACGACCTCGTCGTGCGCGTCGCGGTCGTGGATCTGCAGCGCGAGCCCGTGCCGCTTGGCGATCTCGATGTGCGCGCGGAACGACTCGAGCTGGGCGGCACGCCCCTCTTCTCCGGTGCGGAAGAAGTCGAGGCCGGTCTCGCCGACCGCGCGCACTCGGGGGCGGGCCGCGAGGGCGTCGATCTCGGCGAGGGCCCCGTCGAGCCGCCCCTCGGCCGCCAGGCGGGGCGCCTCGTTCGGGTGCAGGGCCACGGCAGCGAGCACGCGCGGCTCGCGCGCGGCGATCTCGGCCGACCAGCGCGAGGTCTCGACGTCGGTGCCGACCTGCACGACGCCCCGCACGCCCACGGCCGAGGCCCGGTCGAGGTGCTCGCGGTAGTCGAGGGCGCCGTCGGGCGCGCCGTCGGCGATCTCGAGGTGCGTGTGGTCGTCGTAGACGGGCACGACGAGCGCGGGCGGGCTCGGCGGGTAGCTGAGGTCGCGCGTCTGCCCGCCCGACTCCGTCGAGGCGCGCTGGCGCACGTGGGCAGGAGTCGCGTCGCCGCCCGGCACGTCGGTCACGCGCCCGCCCCCCGCTCGCCGACGGCGGGCTGCGCAGGGGCGCTCGTCGCCGCCGTGGCGTCGGCCGCGGGCGTGCTCGGCGCGGCCGCGGGCTCCGGCTGCTCGATGCGCGGGAACAGGCCCGAGGCCAGGGGCTGCACGGTGGGGGCGGAGGACCACTCGGGGGCCCGGTCGACGGGCTGGCTCGTCAGCTCGCCCTGGCCGATCGAGGCCCACAGCTTCTGGGTGGCGACGGGCATGAACGGCGAGAGCAGCACCGTCAGGGTGCCCAGGCCGCGGAGCGCGGTCGCGAGGACCGTGCCCAGGCGCTCGCGCTGCTCCTGCTGCTTCGCCAGGGCCCAGGGCTCCTGTTCGGTGATGTAGCCGTTGAGCGCGTCGACGAGCTCCCACGCGGCGTTGAGCGCCTCGTGCAGGGCGAAGCGCTCGACGGCGGCGTCGGCGGCGGCGGTCACCCGGACCTCGGTCTCGCGGACGGCGAGGTCGGCGTCGGTCAGCTCGCCGGCGACCGGGACCTGCCCGTCGAAGTAGCGGGTGATCATGGCGACCACGCGCGAGGCCAGGTTGCCGAAGCCGTTCGCGAGCTCCGCCTGGTAGCGGGCGGAGATGTCCTCCCACGAGAAGTTGCCGTCCTGGCCGAACGTGATCGCGCGCAAGAAGTAGTACCGGAAGGCGTCGGACCCGAAGACGTCGGTGATCTGCTGCGGCGCGATGCCGGTCAGCTTCGACTTCGACATCTTCTCGCCGCCGACGAGCAGCCAGCCGTGCCCGAACACCGTCTTCGGCACGGGCAGCCCCGCGGCCATGAGCATCGCCGGCCAGATGACGGCGTGGAAGCGCGCGATGTCCTTGCCGACCAGCTGCACGGCCGGCCAACGGCGACGGAACTCGTCGTCGTCGACGCCGTAGCCGATGGCCGTGACGTAGTTGAGCAGCGCGTCGAACCACACGTAGACGACGTGCTCGTCGTCCCACGGGACCTTCACGCCCCAGTCGAAGCTCTGCCGCGAGATCGACAGGTCGCGCAGGCCCTGCTTGACGAACGACACGATCTCGTTGCGCACCGACTCGGGCTGCACGAAGTCGGGCTGCTGCTCGTAGAGGTCGAGCAGTCGCTGCTCGAAGTCGCTCATGCGGAAGAAGTAGTTGCTCTCCTGCAGGATCTCGACCGGCTTCGAGTGGATCGCGCAGACCTGCTGGCCCTCGAAGGGCCCCGCGCCGTCGACGAGGTCGGAGGGCTGCTTGTACTCCTCGCAGCCCACGCAGTACGCGCCCTCGAACTCGCCCTGGTAGACGTAGCCGTCGTCGTACAGCTTCTGCAGGAACGTCTGCACGCCGCGCTCGTGGCGCTCGTCGGTCGTGCGGATGAAGTCGTCGTTCGCGATGTCGACGGTCTCGAGCAGGGGCTTCCAGGCCTCCTCCACGAGCTTGTCGGCCCAGGCCTGCGGCGTGACGCCGTGACCGGTCGCGGTGCGGAGGATCTTCTGGCCGTGCTCGTCGGTGCCGGTGAGCAGCCAGGCGTCGTCGCCGCGCTGGCGGTGCCAGCGGGCGAGCACGTCGGCCGCGACCTCGGTGTAGGCGTGGCCGATGTGCGGCACGTCGTTGACGTAGAAGATGGGCGTTGCGATGAAGAAGGAGTCGCCGGCGGGCATGGCGACCATCTTAGGTGCGGGCACCGACCCGCGACCCGCGGCCGCGCCTCCTGCGCCCGACGGCCCGGAGGCCTGGCCGCGCCGGTCAGCCCGCGCTGCGCGCGGCGAGGGCCGCCTGGTACAGCTCGCGGCGCGACAGGCCGGTCGCCTCGGCCACGTCGGCCGTGGCCTCCTTGAGGCGGGTGCCGTCGGCCACGAGGGCCTGCACCTGCACGAGGCCCGACGCGAGGTCGACGACGCGCTCGGGGGCGCCCTCGACCACGACGCAGATCTCGCCGCGCACGCCCTCGGCCGCCCAGCCGGCGAGCTCGGCGGCGGTGCCCCGCTTGACCTCCTCGTAGAGCTTCGTCAGCTCACGGCAGACCGCCACGCGACGGTCGTCGCCCATCGTCGCCGCGACGTCGGCGAGCGACTCGGCCAGGCGGTGCGGCGACTCGAAGAAGACCATCGTCCGGCGCTCGTCCGCGAGGCCCGAGAGCACGCGTCGGCGGTCGCCCTGCTTGCGCGGCAGGAACCCCTCGAACGAGAAGCGGTCGGTCGGCAGGCCCGACACGGCGAGCGCCGTGAGCACGGCCGACGGCCCGGGCACGGCCGTGACCGTCACCCCCGCGGCGGCGGCGGCCTCGACCAGCGGGAACCCGGGATCGCTGATGGCGGGCATGCCGGCGTCGGTGAGCACGACCACGTCGGTGCCGCGGGCCAGCTCGACGACCTCGCCCGCCTTCTCGCGCTCGTTGTGCTCGTGCAGGGCGATGAGCCGGGGCCGGTTCTCGACGCCGAGCGCCCTCATGAGGTGGACGGCCGTGCGGGTGTCCTCCGCGGCGACGACCTCGGCGCCGCTGAGCAGCTCGACCAGGCGGGGCGAGGCGTCGGCGAGGTTGCCGATGGGGGTGGCGGCGAGGATGATCACGTCGTCATGGTGCCACGCCCTACGATGGCGGCATGACGCAGGGCACGGGCACGTCCGACCTGCCGACCGCCCCTCCGACCCCCGCCGCCGCGGTGCCCGCGACCCGCCTCGACGCCTGGTGGGGGCGCGTGCTCCGCACCCCCGGCAGGAGGCGCGCCTGGGCCGTCGGCGGCCCGCTCGCCGTGACCCTGCTGGCCGCCCTGCTGCGCCTCTGGCACCTCAACCGGCCGGGCACGCTCGTCTTCGACGAGACCTACTACGTCAAGGACGCCTGGTCGCTCTGGAACCTCGGCTACGAGGGCACCTGGCCGGCCGACCACGACGACGCCTTCGCGGGCGGCGACGTCGACGCGTTCGGCGCGAGCCCCTCGTTCGTGGCCCACCCCCCGCTCGGCAAGTGGCTCATCGGCCTCGGCATGGCCGCGGCGGGGCCCGCCGCGCCCGAGAGCTGGCGTCTCGCGACCGCCGTCGCCGGCACGCTGCTCGTGCTGCTCGTGGCCGTGATCGGCTCCGTGCTGCTGCGCTCCACTCTGCTGGGCACGCTCGCGGGCTTCGCCCTCGCGATCGACGGCCACGCCATCGTCATGTCGCGCACCGCGCTGCTCGACGTCTTCGTCGCCCTCTTCGGCCTGATGGCCTTCGGCGCGTTCCTGCTCGACCGCCGACAGAGCGCCAGGAGGCTCGCGGCCTGGGTCGCCGAGCGACGCCGGCGCGGCCTCGACACGGCCTTCGGGCCGGCGCTGTGGGCGCGACCCTGGCTCGTCGCGACGGGCCTCGCCTGCGGTGCCGCGACCGGGGTCAAGTGGAACGGCCTCTACTTCCTGGCCGTCCTCGCCGTGGCCTCGGTCGTCGGGGACGTGCTCGACCGACGCCGCGCCGGGATCACGTTCTGGACCAGCGGCACGCTCTTCCGGCAGGCCCCGACGAGCTTCGTCCTCACCGTGCCGGTCGCCCTGGCCGCCTACCTGGCGAGCTGGACCGGCTGGTTCCGCACGACGGGCGGCTACGACCGGCAGTGGGTGCAGGAGGGCGGCGAACGCTGGACGGGCCTCCTGCACTGGGTGCCCGACGTCGTGCAGGACTTCTGGCACTACCAGTCCCAGGTCTACGGCTTCAACGTCGGGCTGCACACGCCGCACGCCTACCAGGCGAGCCCGTTCGGCTGGCTCGCGATGCTGCGGCCCACGAGCTTCTACTACCAGGGGTACGACGAGGGGCAGGCGGGCTGCGAGGCGCTGCGCTGCGGCGCCGCCGTGACGAGCATCGCGAACCCGCTGATCTGGTACCTCGCCGTGGCGGCCTGCGCGTACCTGCTCTACCGGGTCGTGCGGTACCGCGAGCGCCGGCACGGGGCCGTGCTCGTCGGCATCGCCGCCGGCTACCTGCCCTGGCTCGCCTTCAGCGACCGCACCGTCTTCCAGTTCTACGTGATCACCTTCGAGCCCTACCTGGTCCTCGGGCTCGCGGCCGTGGCCGGCATCGTGCTCGGCAGCCGCACCGACGACCCCTCCCGCCGGCTGAGCGGCATCGGGGTGGTGGCGGTCCTCACGGTCGCCGCCGTCGCCGTGAGCGCCTTCTACTGGCCGCTGTGGACGGCCCAGCTCGCGGACTGGGAGTTCATCCGGCTGCACTACTGGCTCCCGGGCTGGAAGTGAGCGGACCGGGCGCCGCGCCGCGCGTCGTGCCCGTCGTGCGTCGCCGGTCGCGCCGTCGTGCGTCGTCGCGTTACGCCCCGGGTCGCGCGGTGACGCCCCGCGGTTAGCGTGGACGCATGGCAGATCGTGAGTACGGCTTCCGCACGCGGGCGATCCACGCGGGGACCATCCCCGACGCGGCGACCGGGGCCAGGGCGCTGCCCATCTACCAGTCGAGCGCCTTCGTCTTCGACGGGACCGAGGACGCCGCGGCGCGGTTCGCCCTGCAGAAGTACGGCAACGTCTACAGCCGCCTGTCGAACCCGACGACCGCGGCCTTCGAGGAGCGCGTCGCGAGCCTCGAGGGCGGCCTCGGCGCCGTGGCGACGTCGAGCGGGCTCAGCGCGCAGTTCCTCACCTTCGCCTCGCTGGCCGGGGCGGGCGACCACATCGTCGCGAGCGCGAACCTCTACGGCGGGTCGATCACGCAGCTCGACGTGACGCTGCGCCGCTTCGGCGTCGAGACCACGTTCGTGGCGTCGTCGGAGCCCGAGGCCTACGCCGCCGCGATCACGGACCGCACGAAGCTGATCTTCGTCGAGACCGTCGCCAACCCCTCCGGCGAGGTCGCCGACCTGGAGGGCCTCGCCGACGTCGCGCACGCGCACGGGGTGCCGCTCGTCGTCGACTCGACGATCGCGACGCCCTACCTCAACCGTCCCATCGAGTGGGGCGCCGACGTGGTCGTGCACTCCGCGACGAAGTTCCTCGGGGGCCACGGCACCACCCTCGGCGGCGTCGTCGTCGAGTCGGGCCGATTCGCCTGGGACACCGAGCGGTTCCCGCTCTTCGACCAGCCCGTGCCGAGCTACGGCGGACTCAACTGGTCGGGCAACTTCGGCGAGTACGCGTTCCTCACCCGCCTGCGCGCCGAGCAGCTGCGCGACATCGGCCCCGCGCTCGCCCCGCACAGCGCGTTCCTGCTCGCGCAGGGCGTCGAGACGCTGCCGTTCAGGATGCGCGCGCACGTCGAGAACGCGCGTCGCGTCGCCGAGTGGCTGGCCGCCGACCCTCGCGTCGGCGCCGTGAACTGGGCGGGCCTGCCCGGCCACCCGCACCACGAGCGTGCCGCGAAGTACCTGCCGGAGGGCCCGGGCAGCGTCTTCACGTTCGAGCTCGCCGGCGGTCGCGCCGCGGGCCAGGCGTTCATCGAGTCGGTGCAGCTCGCCAGCCACCTCGCCAACATCGGCGACGCGAAGACGCTCGTGATCCACCCCGGGTCGACGACGCACGCGCAGCTCACCGAGCAGCAGCTGCTCGAGGCGGGCGTCCAGCCCGGCTCGGTCCGCATCAGCGTCGGCATCGAGGACCCGGAGGACATCATCGACGACCTGGACCAGGCCCTCGCCGCCGGGGAGGCGACCCGATGAGCGCCCAGGGCGCGCCCGACGCGGCCGTGACGGACGAGGCGACCCGGGACTCCGGCACCGTCACCACCCAGCTCACGAACGGCCTCACCTGCGAGCTGCCCGCCAGCTCGCCCCTGGCGAAGCTGCTGCGCTCGCAGCGCACCTGGGTCGGGCCGAGCGCGAAGGAGAGGCAGGCGATCCTGCGCGACGCGAGGAGCGTCGCCGTGGTCGGAGCCTCGGCGAACCCCTCCCGGGCGAGCTCCTTCGTCGGCACGTACCTGCTGCAGTCGACGGACCTGCGCGTGTACTTCGTCAACCCGAACGCGAGCGAGATCCTCGGCGAGGAGGCCTGGCCCGACCTGGCCTCGCTGCCGGAGGTGCCCGACGTCGTGGACGTGTTCCGCAAGCCGAGCGACCTGCCGTCGGTCGTCGACGACGTCGTCGCCGTCGGGGCGCCCACGATGTGGGTGCAGCTCGGCATCTGGAACGAGGAGGCCGCCCGCGACGCCGAGGCACGCGGCGTCACCGTGGTCATGGACCGCTGCCTGAAGGTCGAGCACGCGCGGTTCCACGGCGGGCTGCACCTCATGGGCTTCGACACGGGCGTCATCTCGTCGCGGCGCGCCAGGCGCTGAGCGTCCCCGAAGGGGACCCACAGCAGGTCCTGTGACATCGCGCGTCGCGTTCCCTGGACCGTGACGGGGGTCGCCGCTACGGTGGCGGACATGTCTCCCGTGCTGACCGCCCCCATCGTGTCGACGCAGTGGGTCGCCGACCACCTGGGTGCCGACGACCTCGTCGTCGTCGATGCCAGCGTCGTTGTCTCCGCGGCCGCCGGGGGCACGCGCAGCTGGCACACCGGCCACGAGGCCTACCTGCTCGACGGGCACGTGCCCGGGGCGGTGTTCGCCGACCTGCCGGGCGACTTCAGCGACGCCTCGTCGCCGCTGCCGTTCACCCGACCGGGCGAGACCGCCTTCGAAGAGGCCGTCGGGGCGCTCGGCATCACGAACGACACCTGCGTCGTCGTCTACGACTCGTCCCGCGGCCAGTGGGCCGCCCGACTGTGGTGGCTCTTCCGCGCCTTCGGCTACGACGACGTCGCCGTGCTCGACGGTGGCTGGTCGGCCTGGCGGAGCGAGGAGCGCCCCTACGACCTCGGGGCCGTCGAACCGGCCGCCGTCGACTTCGTCGCGGAGGAGCGCCCCGACGCCTGGGCCGACAAGGCCTTCGTCGAGGCGGTCGTCGCCGGTTGTGAGGACGCCGCCCTCGTCTGCGGACTGCCGCCCGCCGAGTTCGAGGGCAGCGAGGGGCACTGGGCGCGCCCCGGGCACATCCCCGGCAGCGTGAACGCGCCCCTCGACGCGCTCGTCGACGACTCCCGGCACTTCCGGCGCACGCCGGAGCTGCGCGCGGCCCTCGGGCCGGCCGTCGACGCCCAGCGGGTCGTCGTCTACTGCGGCGCCGGCGTGCAGGCCGCCGCCGACGCCCTGGCGCTCACGCTCGTGGGCCACACCCGGGTCAGCCTCTACGACGGTTCGCTCGCCGAGTGGGCCGCCGACCCGGTCGCCCCGCTGGTCGCGCCCGCCGCGGCCTGACCGCCCGCCGCCTCCTGCCCCCCTCGGGCGCGCCTGCGCCCCTGCGCCCCTGCACCCCTGCGCCCCTGCTCTCCTCCGCCCCTGCTCTCCTCCTCAGCGCTAGCCCGCCCGCGCGCGCCCCCGCAGCCCCTGCCTTCCGCCCGGCCCCTGCCTCCCCTCGTCCTCTGCCGAAAAGGCGACCTGCGGGGCGGGATCCGGCGCTCCTCCTGCCCGTGGGGCGGCGTGTCGTCCAGGAGTTGTCGCGTTCGGCGCCGAACGCGACCGGAGCCGACCCCGGACGAGGCGGGATCTGACACCTGTCGACGAAGGCCGACCACCCGCAGGAGGCCCGTTGCCGGCCCCGCAGGTCGCGTCCGGAACCGAACGCGACACCTCGGCGACGACACGCCGGTGAACGGCAGGAGGCGCGGGTGTGCAGGCCAGGAACAGTCGCCTACTCCGAAGAACGAGGGCGGAAGGGTGCGGGGCGGGCGGGAGCCGGGCGGACGGGAGCCGGGCGGACGGGCGCCGGGCGGCGGGGCGGGGCCGACGGGGTACGCGTCAGGCCACCGCCAGGTCGGCCTGGAAGGAGGCGAGGTCGGTGACCGGCAGGCGACAGGTGAAGTCGCGGCAGAGGTAGGCGGTGGTCCGGCCCTCTTGGACGCTCCGGCCGGCGAAGAGCTCGAACCCCGCGTCGGCCAGCTCGACGGCAGCGGCCTCCGTGACGACGACGGCGAGCGAGCCCGGCACGAGCACGCGACGCGCGCACCAGGCGATCGCGTCGCGGTCGTCGCCGGCCGCCGCCGGGCCAACCGCCGCCGGGCCAACCGCCGCCGAACCGGCCGCCGCCGAACCGGCCGCCGCCGAACCGGGCGCCGCCGAACTGCGGCGCTCCTCGGGCGTGACGACGACGATCTGCCGTGACGGCGCCGCGAGCCGGGCGGCGAGCATCGCCGTCGTGCCGTGCGCGAGGAGGTTGTCGAGGGCCGCCTCCCCACGACCGGCCACGGCCCGGGCGGCCGCGTCGCGGTAGCGCGGGTCGGCCGTGAGCTGGAACAGCAGCAGGGCTGCGGCGGCCGTCGCGGCGAGCCCCGACGGGTACGCGCCCTCGGTCGGGTCGGCGGCGAGCGCGACGCCCTGGGAGGCGAGCAGCGGGTCGGGTCCGCCGGGGGCGGCGAAGACGCGCGGGTCGTCGTCGGGCAGGAGGCACGAGTCGACGAGCGCCCGGGCGGCGACGGCCCAGCGCGGCTCGCCGGTGGCCAGGGTCAGGGTGAGCAGGCCCTCGGCGAGCATGCCGTGGTCCTCGAGGGTGGCGACCGCCGTGGAACGGCCCGACGACGTCGAGGCCCGGAGCAGCCGACCGTCGCGCACGTGCTCGGTGAGCAGGAGCTCGGCGGCGTCCCGTGCGGCGGCGACCCAGTCCGGCCGGTCGTGGCGGGCGCCGGCCTCGGCGAGCGCGCCGATCGCCAAGCCGTTCCAGCCCGTGAGGACCTTGTCGTCGACGGGCGGCGGGTCGAGGGCGGCCCGCCCGTCGGCGTCGAGCGAGTAGTAGCCGCCCTCGACACGGCGTCCGTCGATGGTGCTCTCGCTGTCCTGGCCGGCACCGAAGCCGCCGCGGGGGGTGCGCAGGGTGCCGAGGAGGAAGTCGGCGATGCCGGACGCGACGGTCAGGGGGTCGGGACCGTCGGCCTCCTGCGCGTCGGCCCCCTGGGCGTCCGGTCCGTCCAGCACCGAGAGTCGCGAGTAGGCGCGCAGCAGCAGCGCGTTGTCGGTGAGCATGCGCTCGTAGTGCGGCTCGTGCCAGTCGCGGCGCACGGCGTAGCGGAAGAAGCCTCCCTCGACGGGGTCGCGCAGCGGCGAGGCGGCCATGCGTCGCAGCGTGCGGTGCGCGAGCTCGAAGGCGGTCCCGTCGCCCCACGCGGCCGCGGTGAGCAGGAACAGCTGCGCGGGGGCCACCGGGAACTTCGGCGCACCTCCGAACCCGCCGTGCTCGACGTCCTCGTGCGCGGCGAGCTGGTGCACGCTGCGGAGCAGCTCCGGGCGCGACGGCAGCGCAGGAGCGGCGCCCGCGTCGTGCACGGCCGCCTGCTGCGCGGCGAGCGCCTCTGCCACGCCGGCCGCCGTGCCGTCGACCTGGGGCCTCCTGTCGCGCCACGCCTCGAGCACGGCCTCGACGACCTGGCGGAACGACGCGTGGCCCTGGACGGGCTGCGGCGGGAAGTACGTGCCGGCGAAGAAGGCGTGCCCCTGGGGCGTGACGAACACGGTGAGCGGCCAGCCGAGGCCCTCGACGAAGGCGGAGGCGGCCGCCAGGTAGCTGGCGTCGACGTCGGGGTGCTCCTCGCGGTCGACCTTGATCGCGACCATCGACCCGTTCACCAGCTCGGCGATCGCCGGGTCGCTGAAGCTCTCGCGCGCCATCACGTGGCACCAGTGGCAGGTCGAGTAGCCGATGGAGACCATGACGGGGACGTCCCGCCGGGCCGCCTCGGCGAACGCCTCCTCGGACCACGGCCACCAGTCGACGGGGTTGTCGGCGTGCGACCTCAGGTACGGGCTGACGGAGCCTGCGAGACGGTTCGGCATGCGCCCACGCTAGGCCCGCCCGGCGGCCCGCGGCACGGGGCGGTGCGCGGGGCCGTCGTAGTGCGCCAGGGGGCGGATCAGCACGTTCGCCGCCCGCTGCTCGATCACGTGCGCCGACCAGCCGAGCACGCGCGACGCGACGAACAGCGGGGTGAAGGCCTGCGTCTCGAACCCCATCAGGTGGTAGGCCAGCCCCGAGGGGTAGTCGACGTTGGGCTTCAGCCGCTTGCGCTCGAGCACCGCCGCCTGGAGCGCGTCGTAGGTCGCCGCGAGGCGGTCGACCCGGGGGTGGCCGGAGGCCCGGGCCCGGTCGACGAGGTCGGCCAGCGCCCGCTCCATGGTCGGCACCCGGCTGTCGCCGTCCTTGTAGACGCGGTGGCCGAAGCCCATCAGCTTGTCTCCGCGGCCGAGGGCCTCGTCGAGCCAGCGCTCGAGGTCGTCCTCGCCGGAGACCACCTCGAGCAGGTCCAGCGCGGCCTCGTTGGCACCGCCGTGCAGGGGGCCCTTGAGGGCGCCGATCGCGGCGGTCACCGCGGAGTGCAGGTCGGACTGCGTCGACGCGACCACGCGGGCGGTGAAGGTCGACGCGTTGAAGGAGTGCTCGGCGTAGAGGACCAGGCTGGCGTCGAGGGCGGCGACGTCGAGCGGGTCGGGCTCGCGGTCGAAGACCTGGTGGAGGAAGTCCGCGGCGTGGCCGAGGTCGTCGCGCGGCGGCACCGGGGGCAGGTCGTGGCGGCGGCGCTGGTCGTGGGCGATGATCGCCGGCAGGGCACCGAACAAGCGTGCGGCGTGCCGCCGCGTGGCGTCGGCGTCCCAGCGCCCTGGGGCGAGCGGCCGCTCCGGCGAGGCGGCGCCGAGGGCGCTCACGGCCGTGCGGACCACGTCCATGGGGTGGGCGCTCGTCGGCACCAGGTCGAGCAGGTGCCTCAGGCCCGGTGCCAGCGACCGCGCGGCGCGGACCTCGGCCGTGAAGGCCTCGCGCTCGGCGGGCGTGGGCAGTTCGCCGACGAGGAGCAGGTGCGCGACGTCCTCGACGTCGCGGTGCTCGACGAGCTGCTCGACGGGGTGGCCGCGGTAGAGCAGGGACCCGGAGACCGGGTCGACGTGCGAGACGGCGGTCCGGTCGACGGTGACGCCGACGAGGCCGCGGTGCAGCTCCGGCTCGGTCTCGACGCGGGGTGCACCGACGGGTGCGGTCAGGGTGTCGCCCATGGTCACTCCTTCGTGAGCCGGATGGTGCGTGCGAGCCTAGCCCCGCTCCACGGTGAAGTCGAAGACCGATCCGTCGAACGCGGAGTACCCCGCGTAGTCGACGAGGTCGTAGAGGTCCGCGCGGTGCTGCATGCGGTCGAGCAGGGCGGCCTGGGTGCCCGTCGCCGCGAGCTCGTCGAGCCCGCGCTCGGCCTCGCCCATCGCCAGCCGGAGCAGCGTGACCGGCCAGATGACCATCCGCACCCCGGCGCTGCGGAGGTCGTCGGCCGTGTGCAGCTCGCCCTTGCCGAACTCGGTCATGTTGGCGAGCACGGGCACGCCCACCGCGTCGGCGACCGCCTCGAACTCGGCGAGCCCGACCAGGGCCTCGGGGAACACCGCGTCGGCCCCGGCGTCGACGAGCGCCCTCGCGCGGTCGACGGTGGCGGCGAGCCCCTCCGAGGCACGCACGTCGGTGCGGGCCACGACGACGAAGTCGGGGTCGCGGCGCCCGTCGACGGCGGCCCTGACGCGCCGGACGGCCGTCGTGAGGTCGACGACCTGCTTGCCGTCGAGGTGCCCGCAGCGCTTGGGGTTCACCTGGTCCTCGACGTGGAGGCCTGCCAGGCCGGCGTCCTCCATCGCCTGGACGGTGCGGGCGACGTTCATGGGTTCGCCGAAGCCCGTGTCGGCGTCGACGAGGGTCGGCAGGTCGGTCACGCGCGCGATCTGCCCGGCCCGCGTGGCGACCTCAGTGAGGGTGGTGAGGCCGATGTCCGGCAGGCCCAGGTCGGCGCTGACCACGGCGCCCGAGACGTAGACGCCCTCGAAGCCCTTGGCCTCGATCGACCGGGCGCTCAGCGGGTTGAAGGCACCCGGCAGCCGGACGAGCTCGTCCCCCGCGAGCCGCTCCCGGAGCCGGCGGCGCTTCTCGGTCGGCGTGACCTGCGAGTACAGCATCAGAAGAGCCCGTCCGGCTCGTCGAGCCCGTCGAGGTGCCCGGCGACGGGCGTGATCGTGAGGCCGACGAGCTCGTCGGCGCGCAGGGTCCGGAGGCGCGTGGCCACGTCGAGGAACCGCTCCGCCTCGGCCTCGTCGAGCACCCCCTCGGCGAGCGTGCGGAACTTCTGCACGTAGTCCTCGCGCCGGAACGGCCGGGCGCCCTGGGGGTGGGCGTCGGCCACGGCGATCTCGTCGACGAGCGTCGTGCCGTCCGCGAGCTCGACCTCGATCCGGCCGCCGAAGGCCCGCTGGTCGGGATCCGGGTCGTGGTACCGGCGGGTCCAGGCCGCGTCCTCGGCGGTCGTGATGCGCTGCCAGAGCGCGACGGTGTCGGGCCGTGCCGCGCGCTCGGGCGCGTAGCTGCGCTCGTGGTGCCAAGCGCCGTCCTGCAGCGCGACGGCGACGATGTACGGGATCGAGTGGTCGAGGGTCTCGCGGCTCGCCGTCGGGTCGTACTTCTGCGGGTCGCCGGAGCCCGAGCCGATGACGACGTGCGTGTGGTGGCTCGTGCGCAAGACGATGCGCCGCACGCGCTCGGGGTCGCGGAGCTCGGGGCGCTCGCGGCCCAGGCGGCGGGCGAGGTCGATCCACGCCTGGGCCTGGTACTCGGCGCTGTGCTCCTTCGTGTAGCTGGCGAGGATCGCCCGCTTGGCCTCGCCCGGACCGGGCAGGGGCACCTGGTAGGCCGCGTCGGGGCCGTCGAGGAGGCGCGCGATCACCCCGTCCTCGCCCTCGTAGATCGGGCTGGGGCTGGTCTGGCCGCGGAGCGCGCGGTCGATGGCCTCGACGGCCTGCTTGCCGGCGAAGGCGGGGGCGTAGGCCTTCCAGGTCGAGATGAGGCCCTTGCGCGACTGCCGGGTGGCCGTGGTGGTGTGCAGCGTCTGCCCGATCGCCTGGTACGTGGTCTCCGTGTCGAGGCCGAGGAGGGCCCCGAGCCCGCCGGCGGCGCTCGGGCCGAGGTGCGCGACGTGGTCGATCGCGTGGGCGTGGAGGCTGATGCCGCGGGCGAGGTCGATCTGCAGCTCGTAGGCGGCGGCGAGGCCGCGCAGGAGGTCGCGGCCGGTCCGCCCCGCGTGCTGCGCGACGGCGACCAGGGGCGGGACGTTGTCGCCGGGGTGCGAGTACTCCGCGGCGAGGAACGTGTCGTGGAAGTCGAGCTCGCGCACGGCGACGCCGTTCGCCCAGGCCGCCCACTCGGGCTGGACGGCGACCTCGGGCGGGAGGCCGACCACGGTGGAGCCGTGACGGGCGCGGGGCGTGCCCCCTGCCGGGGCCGGCTGCTCGGGGGCGTCGTGCCCGACGTGGCGGGGGCGGCGCTGCTGCCGCGCCTCGGCCTGGGCCCTGGCGGCGACGACGGGTGCACGCCGGAGGCTGGCGGCGGCGACCGCGGCGTTGTCGATGACGCGGTCGATCACGGCTTCGGCGACGTCGTCGTCGACCTCGACGGGGTCGGTCGCGACGGCGGCGAGCTTCCAGGCGAGCTCGCGCTCGCGCTCCACGGGGTCGCCGGAACGGTGGACGTGCACGTCGTTGAGCATCACGCCCGCCACTCTAGGCGGGCCCCGCCGCGACGGCGGCCTCCGCCGCCGTCGGTCCGGTCGCCGGGACCGGGACGCCGAGGGTGCCTGCCCGGACGCGGGCCGCGTGGCGTCGACCGGCGGGCGAGGCGTGGAAGGCCGCAGCGGCCGCGCGCAGGGCGGGTTCGCGCCTCCTGCCGTTCCAGGCGGCGTCGAGGGCCCCGGCCGCGTCGCCGACCTGCTCGTGGTCGCCCGCGTCGCGCAGTTCGTCGATCAGCGCGACGAGGTCGTCGACGCGCTCGCTGAAGGCCTCCAGGTCGAGGCCCGCCCAGCGACGCGACCGTGCGCGCACGCCGTCGGGGTCGTCCGACCAGGCGAAGCCGGCCGCCGCCATCACGCCCAGGTGCGCCTCGACCACCTCGGCCGTCGTCGGCACGCGCTCGGTCACCGCGTCGGTCAGGCTCGCGAGCGTCGCGGGCCCGTCCGCGAGCAGGTCGACGAGCCGGGCGCGGACCGGGTCGGTCATCACGACGAGGAAGGCCCGTCCGGCGTGCGGGGGCACATCGGTGGGGTCGAGGAGGGGAGCGGGGACGGTGGCTGCGTGCTTCATGGGGTCGACCGTGCCGTGCCGCGACCGGGCCAGGGCACGACCGACGCGACGGTCGTGGACGACGACTCCGCGCCTCCTGCCGGGGAGGAGGGGTCGAGGTGCCGACACGCCCGGGCCCGGCCTAGGATGGAGGGCTCATGATGCCCACGATCACGTTCCCGCCCGAGCTGCCCGTCAGCCAGAAGCGCGACGACATCGCCGCCGCGATCCGCGACCACCAGGTCGTCATCGTGGCCGGCGCCACGGGCTCCGGCAAGACCACGCAGCTGCCCAAGATCTGCCTCGAGCTCGGGCGCACGAGCATCGGCCACACGCAGCCAAGGCGCATCGCGGCCCGGACCGTGAGCGAGCGCATCGCCGAGGAGCTCGGCGGCGAGGTCGGCGGGCTCGTCGGGTACCAGGTGCGTTTCACCGACCAGGTCTCCGAGCAGACGCAGATCAAGCTCATGACCGACGGGATCCTCCTCAACGAGATCCACTTCGACCGCGACCTGCGCCGGTACGACACGATCATCATCGACGAGGCCCACGAGCGCAGCCTCACCATCGACTTCCTGCTCGGCTACCTCAAGCAGCTGCTCCCCCGGCGCCCCGACCTCAAGGTCGTCGTCACGAGCGCGACCATCGACCCCGAGAGCTTCTCCCGGCACTTCGACGGCGCCCCCGTCATCGAGGTCTCGGGGCGGACCCACCCCGTCGAGATCCGCTACCGGCCGCTCGTCGCCGACGCCGACGCCGAGGGCGACGACCCCGACGACCAGCCCGCCCGCGGCCGTGCCGACGACAAGGACTACCTGCAGGGCATCAACGCGGCGCTCGACGAGCTCGCCGGCGAGGCCCCCGGCGACGTGCTGGTCTTCCTCAGCGGCGAGACCGAGATCCGTGACGCCCAGGACGCCATCGAGGCCCGGCGCCTGCCCGGCACCGAGGTCCTGCCCCTCTACGGCCGGCTCAGCGCCGCGGACCAGCACCGCATCTTCGAGCGCACGCGCACGCCCGGGGTGCGGCGTCGCGTCGTGCTCGCCACGAACGTCGCCGAGACCAGCCTCACGGTGCCCGGCATCAAGTATGTGGTCGACGCCGGCACCGCCCGCATCAGCCGCTACTCGACCCGCGCCAAGGTGCAGCGGCTGCCCATCGAGGCCATCTCGCAGGCCAGCGCCTCCCAGCGCTCCGGCCGGTCGGGCCGCACGAGCCCCGGCATCGCGATCCGCCTGTACTCCGAGGCGGACTTCGACAAGCGCCCCGAGTACACCGAGCCCGAGATCCTGCGCACCAACCTCGCCGCGGTCATCCTGCAGATGATCTCGCTCGGCCTGGGCGACATCGCCGACTTCCCGTTCCTGCAGCCGCCCGACTCGCGCGGCATCAAGGACGGCGTCGACCTGCTCCGCGAGCTCGGTGCGGTCACGCCCGGAGGCCCGGGTCGCGAACCGCAGATCACGCGCGTCGGCAAGCAGCTCACGCGGCTGCCGATCGACCCGCGCCTGGCCCGCATGGTGCTCGAGTCGAAGCAGCACGGCACCACCCGCGAGGTGATCGCCATCGTGGCCGCCCTCGCGATCCAGGACGTCCGCGAGCGCCCCCTCGAGCGGCGCGAGCAGGCCGACGCGATGCACGCCCGCCACCGTGATCCGAAGGGCGACTTCCTCACCCTGCTCAACCTCTGGAACCACCTCGAGGAGAAGCAGCGCGAGCTCAGCGGCAACGCCTTCAAGCGCCTCTGCCGCGACGAGTTCCTCAACTACCTGCGCGTGCGCGAGTGGCAGGACGTCCAGCGTCAGCTGATCCGCGCCGCCAAGCCCCTGGGCCTGCACGTCGGCGAGCGCAGCGCGAACCCCGACGGAGTGCACCGGAGCCTGCTCGCGGGCCTGCTCAGCCAGATCGGCCTGCGCGACCCGCAGAAGAAGGACTACGTGGGGGCGCGCCAGACGCGGTTCCTGCTGTTCCCGGGCAGCTCGCTCGCGAAGAAGCAGCCCGAGGCGGTCATGGCCGCCGAGCTCGTGGAGACGAGCCGCCTCTTCGCGCGCGTCGCGGGCACCATCGACCCGGCCTGGGCCGAGCCGCTCGCCCCCGACCTGGTCAAGCGCAGCTACGGCGAGCCGCACTGGGAGAAGAAGCAGGGCGCGGTCGTCGCGTACGAGCGCGTGACGCTCTACGGCGTGCCCATCGTCCCTCGGCGTCGGGTGCAGTTCGCGCGCGTGGACCCTGCGTACGCGCGGGAGCTCTTCATCCGCCACGCGCTCGTCGAGGGCGACTGGGAGAGCCGTCAGTCGTTCGAGCGCCCCAACCGCGAGCTGCTGCGCGAGCTCACGGAGCTCGAGGAGCGCACCCGCCGCCGCGACGTGCTCGTCGACGGCGAGGCCGTGTTCGAGTTCTTCCACCGGCGCGTGCCCGCCGAGGTGGCGACGACGCGCGACTTCGAGGGCTGGTGGCGGAAGGCCCGCCGCGAGACCCCCGACCTGCTGACGATGACGGCCGCCGACCTGCTCGGCGACGACGAGCCCGATGTCGACGAGCAGGCGTTCCCGAGCACCTGGCGCCAGGGCGACCAGACCCTCACCCTGCGCTACCGCTTCGAGCCCGGGGCCGACGACGACGGCGTCACCGTGGTCGTGCCGCTGCCGCTCCTGGCCCGGATGCGCCCGGTCGGCTTCGACTGGCAGGTGCCAGGTCTCCGTGACGAGCTGGTCACGGCCCTCATCAAGTCGCTGCCGAAGCACCTGCGCAAGAACGTCGTGCCCGCCGCCGACTGGGCGCGCAAGCTCACCGACGAGCTGCCCGACGCTCCCCCGGCCGACGTCGACGAGCCGTTCACGGCGACCCTCGCGAGGGTGATCACGAAGCTCACGTACACGCCCGTCGCCGCGGACGACTTCGACCTGCACCGGGTCCCCGGGCACCTGCGGGTGACCTGGGCCGTCGTCGACGAGCGCGGCCGCACCCTCGGTGCCGGCAAGGAGCTGGCCCTCCTGCAGGAGCGCCTCGCCGCCGACGCGCGCGAGAGCGTCGCCCGCGTCACGCAGGGCCAGGGCCAGCCCTCAGGAGGCCGGGGGCGCGGCCGCCGCGGCGCCCCCGCGGTCGACGCCCCGGCTCCGGCGGCACCGCGGAACGCCCTCGAGCGCTCCGGTCTCACCACGTGGGACGTCGACGAGCTGCCGCGCGTCGTCGACACGCGGCACGGCGACACGGTGATCCGGGCCTACCCGGCGCTCGTCGACGACGGCGCCTCGGTCTCGGTCCGCCTCATGGCCACGCCCGAGGACCAGGCGCGCGAGACCCCTCGCGGCGTGCGCCGCCTGCTCATGCTCGCGGTGCCCAGCCCGGTCGCCTACGTGCAGCAGCACCTCACGAGCGCCGAGAAGCTCATCCTCGCGACGAGCCCCTACCAGAACACCGCAGCGCTCTTCGCGGACTGCCTGGTCGCCGTCGTCGACGACGTCCTGCGCCGGGTCCAGCCCGACGGGATGGTCTTCACGAAGAAGGAGTTCCTCACGGTGCGCGACCGGGTGTCGGGCGCCGTCATGGACCAGATGTTCCAGACCGTGTCGCTCGTGGCGCGCACGCTCACGGCGGCCCGCGACGTCGACAAGGCGGTGAAGGGCGCCACGAGCATGGCGCTGCTCACCCCGCTGACCGACGTGCGACAGCAGCGCGACCGCCTCGTCGGCCCGGGCTTCGTCTCGGCGACGGGGCTGCAGCAGCTCCAGCGCGTGCCGGTGTACCTCGTGGGCGTCCAGCGTCGCGTGGCGAAGCTGGTCGAGAACCCCTCGCGCGACCGCGCCTGGCTGACCGAGGTGCAGGCCGCCGAGCAGCGGTACGAGGAGGCGGGCGGGACCTACCCTCCCGCGGTGGGCGCGCCTCCTGCGCTCGTGAGGGCCCGGTGGATGCTCGAGGAGTTCCGCCTCAGCCTCTTCGCCCAAGACCTGCGCCCCAGCGAGTCGGTCTCGCTGCAGCGCATCGCGAAGGTGCTCGCGCAGGTCTGAGCCGGCGCGGGCCGCGGGCCGGACGCGAGCCGCGAGCCGGGCGCGGGCGCGGGCCCGGCGCGGGCCGGGCGGCTCGCTGCCGCTAACCTGACCAGGTGCGCGCGACGGTGAGGGACGTGGCCGCCCTCGCGGGGGTGTCGCCGAAGACGGTCTCGAACGTCGTCAACGGTGGGGTGCCCGTGCGGCCCGAGACCCGCGCCCGGGTCGAGGACGCCGTGCGTCGGTTGGACTACCGGCCGAACCTCAGCGCCCGCGGCCTGCGCAACGGTCGGACGGGCGCGATCGCCCTCGCGTTCCCCGACCTGGGCACGCCCTACTCGGCCGAGATGGTGCACGTCTTCGTCGAGGTCGCGCACGAGCGCGGCTGGGCGGTGCAGATCGAGCAGACCGGCACGCGCCCCGAACGCGAGCACGACCTGCTCTACCGCGGCAAGGAGCACCTCGTCGACGGGCTCGTGCTCAACCCGGTGACGCTCGACGCGAGCGCCATCGGCGGTGCCGACACGCTGCCCCCGGTCGTCGTGATCGGCGAGGTGGAGCAGACCCTCGTCGACCAGGTGGGCGTCGACAGCGTCGCGGCGGCCCGCGACATGACCCTGCACCTGGCGGCGCTCGGCCACCGTCGCATCGCGGTGCTCGGCTGCTTCGCCCCGGGGGCCGACACCGCCTCGGCCCGCGCGCGCACGCTCGGCTGGCGGCTCGCCCTCGACGAGCTCGGCCTCGTCCACGACCCCGCGCTCGAGATCGTGGTGGAGGAGTGGTCCTCTCCCGGAGCCGCGTCGGCGGTGAGCAGGATGCTCGCCCAGGGCGGTCCCCTGCCCGACGCGCTCTTCTGCTTCACCGACTCGCTGGCGCTCGGGGCGCTGCACGAGCTCGCCGCCGCGGGCCTGAGCGTGCCGGGCGACGTGTCGGTGGCGGGCTTCGACGACGTGGCCGACGGCCGCTTCGCCGTGCCCGCGCTGACCACCGTCGCCTTCGACAAGTGGCTCTTCGCGACGCGCACGCTCGAGCTGCTCGCCGACCGCATCGCCGACCGCGAGGGCGAGCCCGTGCTGGTGCGCATCCCCCACCGCATCGTCGACCGCGCGAGCACCGCCACCCGCTGAGCGCAGGAGGCGCGGCGGAGCCCGGCGGGACCGGCCGGACGGGACTGCTCGACCCACCACCGCCTCGGCTCCGTGCCGGCCTCGGGCCGCAGCCGTGCGGGAAGAGATGACGTGTCATCGACGTTACGGTGGACGAGGCCCGACGACGTGCCGACCCCGTCCGCCGTACGAAAGCTGCCCCTCGTGACCTTCAGCACCACCGACACCACGCCCGCCACCCGTCGCACCGCCGAGTCGAGCGTGCCGCTCACGCCGCTGCTCGACGAGCGCTGGAGCCCGCGCTCCTTCGACCGTGACGCCGAGATCGGCGACGACCAGCTCACCGCCCTGCTCGAGGCGGCCCGTTGGGCGCCGTCCTGCGCCAACCAGCAGTCGCGCCGCTTCGTCGTCGCGCGCCGCGGCACCCCTGAGTTCCAGGCGATCCACGAGGCCCTGCTCGGCTTCAACGCCGCCTGGGCCGGTGACGCCTCGGCCCTGGTGGTGGGCATCGCCGAGACCTCGACGATCGAGGGCGACCTGCGGCCGTACGCCGAGTACGACCTCGGGCAGGCCGTCGCCCACCTCACGGTCCAGGCTCACGCCGAGGGCCTGCACGTGCACCAGATGGCGGGCGTCGAGTGGGACCGCATCGTCGCCGCCTTCGGCCTCACCGAGAACCTCAAGCCGGTCACCGTGAGCGCGATCGGCACCGTCGCGCCGGCCGAGCAGCTCGTCGAGGCCCTCGCCGAGCGCGAGGTCGCGCCGCGCGAGCGCCTGTCGCTCGACGAGCTGGTGCTCGTCCGCGCCTGACCGGTCGCGCCCGGCCGTGCTCGACGGCACGGGCGCGTCGCCGCCGCACGCCCTGCGTGCCGCAGCGACGCGCCCGTGCCGTCGTCGTGTCCCCGGCGGGGGACGCACCGGTGCTTGCGCTTCGGTTACAACGATGTAATGATCGCAGCAGTCACCGTCACGAAGGAGTGAACATGACCCCGATCACCCCGACCCCGCCGCCCTCCGGCCGTGGAGTCAGTCGCCGCGGGCTGCTGCTCGGTTCGGCCGCCGCGCTCGGCGGCGCGTTCCTCACCACCTCGCTCGCCGGGTGCGCCACCGGCGCCACCACCGCCTCGGGCCAGGCCGTCCGCGACCTGTCGTTCTGGCACCTGCTCAGCGGTGGCGACGGCATCAAGATGTCGGCGCTCATCGACCAGGCGAACGCCGACCACCCCGAGTTCCGGGCCACCCAGACCGTGCTCGCCTGGGGCACGCCCTACTACACGAAGCTCGCCATGGCCTCGGCAGGAGGCCGCGCCCCCGACGTCGCGATCATGCACGCGGCGCGCGTCCCCGGCTACGCGCCCGGCGGGCTGCTCGACCCCTGGGACGTCCAGCGCCTCGCCGACGTCGGCATCCGAGAGCAGGACTTCCCGGAGGCGGTGTGGAAGAAGGGCTTCAGCGGCGGCGAGCTGTACTCGGTCGCCCTCGACTCGCACCCGTTCATCATGCTGTACAACACCGACGTGGCCGACAAGGCGGGCCTCCTCGCCAGCGACGGCCAGCTGGCCGAGATCACGTCGCCCGAGCAGTTCCTCGAGGCCGGGCGCGCCATGCAGGCCATCACCGGCCAGCACGGCGGATCGTGGGGCTACCTCAACGACGGCGCCCAGCTGTGGCGGCTCTTCTACACGCTCTACCGCCAGCAGGGCGCCACCATGGAGCTGCCCGAGGGCGGCACCGTGCAGTGGGAGGAGGACGCCGCCGTCACGGCGCTGTCGTTCATGCAGCAGCTCTGCGACGGCACCGTCATCGCCAGGGCCAGCGACATCCAGTCGGGCATCGCCGAGTTCGTCAGCTCGCAGAGCGGGTTCCTCTTCACCGGCGTGTGGGAGGTGCCCTCGGCGCAGAACGCCGGCATCCCCTTCGACGGTTCCACGATCCCGACCCTGTACGGCACGCCCGCGGTCTACGCCGACTCGCACTCGTTCGTCCTGCCGCGCCAGAGCTCGGTCGACGAGGGGGCGCGCGGCGACGTCTACGAGCTCGTCGCCGACATCCTCAAGAACTCCCTGTCGTGGGCGGCCGCAGGGCACATCCCCGCGTACCTGCCGATCGTCGACAGCCCCGAGTACGCCGAGCTGGTCCCCCAGTCGCACTACGCCGACGCCGCGGACGACCTCAACTACGACCCGCCGGCCTGGTTCACCGGCTCGGGCTCGGACTTCCAGACGTACTTCCTCGACGCCGTGCAGGGCGTGCTCGTCTCCGGGGGCGACCCCGCACGAGCGCTGCGCGCCTTCGTCGACCGTGTCAACGTGCAGCTCTCGCGTCCGGCACCGGTGTGAGCGGCACGATGTCCGACCGCCTCGAGCGACGCCCGGCGCGCTCGTCCTCGCTCCCGCACCCGGGCCTCCTGCCCGCCCCCTCCCCCGACGACGAAGGAGTCGTTCGATGACCACCAGCACCGTCTCGACCCGTGCCACCGACGCCACGCGGTCCCGCGTCGCCGACGACGTGACCCGCGGGAGGACCGGCCCCGGCCGCAGCCCGGGAGGCCGACGCGAGACCCGCGCCGGCTGGGCGTTCGCGGCCCCGTTCACGATCCTCTTCGTGCTCTTCCTCGTCTGGCCCGTGGTGCACGGGCTCTACCTGAGCTTCACGGGGCAGAGCCTCACGGGCTCGGGCGGCGAGATCATCGGCTTCGCCAACTACGCCGAGGCGCTCGGCGACGCCACCATGTGGCGGTCGATGCTCAACACGCTGTGGTTCACGGTGCTCACGACGATCCCCCTCGTCGTGCTCGCCCTGGCCCTCGCGCTGCTCGTCAACACCGGCCTGCCGGGCCAGTGGCTCTGGCGGCTGTCGTTCTTCCTGCCGTACCTGCTGGCCTCGACCGTCGTGTCGCTGTTCTGGATCCAGCTCTACAGCCCCACGCTCGGACCGATCAACAACGTCCTCAGCGGGCTCGGCCTGCCGGCCCCCGCCTGGCTGCAGGACCCGCAGTACGCCATGGTCGCCGTCGCCCTCACCACGGTGTGGTGGACCATCGGCTTCAACTTCCTGCTGTACCTGGCGGCCCTGCAGAACATCCCCGACCAGCAGTACGAGGCCGCGTCGCTCGACGGCGCCGGCCGGTGGCGCAAGCTCTGGTCGATCACGATCCCGCAGCTGGGGCCGACCACCGGGCTCATCCTGATCCTGCAGGTGCTCGCCTCGCTCAAGCTGTTCGACCAGGTGTACCAGATGACCACCGGCGGGCCCGCGGGCACGACGCGCTCCACCGTGCTCTACATCTTCGAGAGCGGCTTCACCGGGTACCGCTTCGGGTACGCCTCGGCCATCTCGTACATCTTCTTCGCCGTGATCGTCCTCATCTCGCTCTCGCAGTTCGCCGTCACGGCCCGCAACCGCCGCAAGGGAGTCCAGGCATGACCGCCACCGCCCCCACCACCGACCGCGCCCTCCGCGCCCCGACCGCCGAGCGTGGTCGACGGGACCACAAGCCCGGGGAGAAGCGCTTCGGCGTCGCCGGCCTCGCCAGCATCGTCGTGCTCGTCGTCCTCGCGGCGCTCTGGCTCGTGCCGTTCCTCTGGTCGCTCGCCACCAGCCTCAAGACCGAGGCCGACGCGGCGGCGACGCCCGCGACGTTCCTGCCCCGCGACGGCTGGACGCTGCAGGCCTACCGCAGCGTGCTCGAGCAGGGCAACGTGCCCGTCTGGGCCTTCAACAGCCTCTTCACGTCGGCCGTCATCACGGTCCTCGTGGTCGCCACGAGCGCCCTCGCCGCGTACGCCTTCTCGCGCATCGACTTCCGTGGCAAGAAGCTGCTCTACGTCGCGACGATCGCCTCGATCATCGTGCCGCCGCAGGTGCTCATCGTGCCGCTCTTCTACCAGATGCTCGCCTTCAACATGGTCGACACGTACTGGGGCATCATCCTGCCCCAGACGATCGTCCCCGCCATGGTGTTCGTGCTGAAGAAGTTCTTCGACCAGGTGCCCATCGAGCTCGAGGACGCGGCGCGCGTCGACGGAGCCGGCCGCATCCGCGTGTTCTTCCAGATCCTGCTGCCGCTGTCGCGCCCGATCCTCGGCGCCGTCGCGATCTTCGTGTTCATCGGCGCGTGGAACAACTTCCTCTGGCCGTTCATCGTCACCAACGACGCCGCCCTGCTGACCCTGCCCGTCGGCCTGCAGACCATCGAGAGCGCCTACGGCATCCAGTACGCCCAGAACATGGCCTCCGCGATGCTGGCCGCCGCCCCGCTGATCCTGGTGTTCCTCTTCTTCCAGCGGCAGATCATCAAGGGCATCTCGACCACCGGATTCGGGGGGCAGTGACGACCCGCCCCTCCTGACCCCGCCCGCACCTCCGCACGACCGCCCCACCACTCCCGAGGAGATCCATGTCCACCGCCCGCATCACCGTCGACCGCGAGTTCACGATCGGCGAGGTCCCCCACCGCCTGTTCGGCTCGTTCGTCGAGCACATGGGCCGCTGCGTCTACACCGGCATCTACGAGCCCGGCCACCCCGAGGCCGACGAGCGCGGCTTCCGTCGCGACGTCCTGGCCCTCACCAAGGAGCTCGGCGCCACCGTCGTGCGCTACCCCGGCGGCAACTTCGTCTCGGGCTACAACTGGGAGGACGGCGTCGGCCCGGTCGAGGACCGCCCCCGCCGCCTCGACGGCGCCTGGCACAGCCTCGAGACCAACGCCTTCGGCCTGCACGAGTTCATGGACTGGTCGAAGGAGGCCGGCGTCGAGGTGATGGAGGCCATCAACCTCGGCACCCGCGGCGTCGACGCCGCCCGAGAGCTCGTCGAGTACGCCAACCACCCCGGTGGCACGGCTCTCAGCGACCGTCGCGTCGCCAACGGGGCCGCCGAGCCGTTCGGCATCAAGCTCTGGTGCCTCGGCAACGAGCTCGACGGTCCGTGGCAGATCGGTCACAAGACGGCCGCCGAGTACGGTCGGCTCGCGCAGGAGGCGGCGAAGGCGATGAAGTTCGTCGACCCCAGCATCGAGGTGGTCGCCGTGGGCAGCTCGAACCGTGCCATGCCCACCTTCGGGGCCTGGGAGCACGAGGTGCTCACGCACGCCTACGACGACGTCGACTACATCTCGATGCACGCCTACTACCAGGAGCACGACGGAGACGCGACGAGCTTCCTCGCGACGGCGGTCGACATGGACCGCTTCATCGAGGAGGTCGTGGCGACGATCGACGCCGTCAAGGCCGCCGGCAAGCACGAGAAGCAGGTGCACATCTCGTTCGACGAGTGGAACGTCTGGTACCAGACGGGCCTCGACACCGACGACCAGCCCCACAACGTGTCGAAGGACTGGGTCGAGCACCCCCGCGTCATCGAGGACGAGTACAACGTCACCGACGCGGTCGTCGTCGGCACGTTCCTCAACTCGCTGCTGCGCCACGGCGATCGGGTGAAGATCGCCAACCAGGCGCAGCTGGTGAACGTCATCGCGCCGATCCGGAGCGAGGAGGACGGCCCGGCCTGGCGCCAGAGCATCTTCTGGCCGTTCGCCCGGACCGCCGAGCTCGCGAAGGGCCGGATCCTGCGCACGCTCGTCAGCAGCGACACCGTCGAGACCGCCAAGTACGGCGAGGCCGACCTCGTCGACGTGAGCGCCACCTACGACGCCGAGCGCGGGCGCGTGGCCTTCTTCGTCGCGAACCGGGGCCTCGACGAGGCCGCGGACGTCGAGATCGGCCTGCGCGGCTTCACCGTCGGCGGCGTGACGCGTGCGGAGGTGCTCACCGTCCCCGACGGCGGAGACCGCTTCTCGTCGAACACCGTCGAGGCGCAGGACACGGTCGGGCTCGTCCCGCTCGACGGCGTCGCCGTCGACGGCGGCACCGCGACCCTGACGCTGCCCGCGCTCTCGTGGGCCGTCGTCGAGCTCGAGGTCACCGAGGCCTGAGCCGCTGCCGCACCACCCGACGGGCCGTCCTCGCACGAGGGCGGCCCGTCGGTCGTCAGCTGCGGGGCGGGAACAGCCGGCCGAGGCGCTGTCGCGCGCTCTCCTCGAAGGCGTCCGTGACGCCGTTCGAGAAGGCGAGCGCGGCGCTCGCGGCACTCGTGGCGGTCATGGACCGGATGACGGCCTGCGCGTGGTGCTCACGGGCGTCGCGGGGTCGCTCGAAGGCGAGGCCGAGCGCGTCGGCGGCCTCGCGGAGCAGTCGCGAGCGGACGGGGTCGATCTCGGCACCTGCGGCGGCGAGGGCCGCGACGCTCTCGTGGTCGAGGCCGTCGACGACCCACTGGCGGGCACGCGCCGGCAGCCCGCCCACGGCGAGCAGGCCGAGCACGCGCTGGGCCTCGAGGTCGCGGAGCTCCCCGCGGGCCGCGTCGACGCCCCGGGAGGCCTCGGTGGGCTCGGGGGCCGGGTCGGGAGCCGGGACGTGATCTCCATGCACGCGAACAGACTAGTCCGGACGAACGACCCGCCCTGTCCCCAGTGAGGAGGACGCGACCTGGTCCCGTCAGGAGTAGAGGCGCGCGGGGCCGGCCGGCTCGAGGCCGCGCGGCAGGACCGGCTCGACCGCCCCGCCCTCGAGGGACCGCTCGATCCTGGCCTTCTCGTCCCGGCTCGACCGGATGAGCGGCAGACCGCGCGCGATCGCGTTGCGGATCCGCTCCTGGAGCAACGGTGCGGTCACCTCGTACTTGCTGGCGCCGCCGACCTCGGTGAAGTCGCTCGAGTGCGCGTAGACGCCGAGCGGCAGGGTGAGCGCCTGGAAGAAGCCGAACAGCGGCCGCAGCGAGTGCTCGAGGATCAACGCGTGCCGCTCGCTGCCACCGGTCGCGGCCAGCAGCACGGGCACGTCGACGAGGGCGTACTGCTCGACGAAGTCGAAGAGGTGCTTGAACAGGCCCGTGAACGACGCCCGGTAGACCGGCGAGGCCGCGATGAGCAGGTCGGCGGTCTCGATCGCGACGAGCTCGCGCTCGACCGTCGCGTCGAGCTGGTCGCGCGTGAGCGCACCGGCGAACGCGGGACCGATCTCGCTGACGCGGATGACGTGCACCTCGACGGGCAGCACGTCGGCGAGCGCCGCGACGATCGCGTCGACGAGGGCGTCGGTCTTGGACGGGGAGCTGAGGGTGCCCGAGACGGCGACCACGCGGAGGGGTCGGGCCTCGGTCCGGTGCTGGTCTGGGCTCACCCGTCCATGCTGCACCCCCGGCCGCCGCGACCCCCGGCGTGTGACGCCGTGCGACGGTCCGTCCCCGCTCGCCTAGGGTCGGAGCATGACCTCCCCGCCGCGCCTCGTCACGGTGGACCACCTGTGGTCGGGGCGCTGGGCCGGTCGCACGGTCCTGCGGCTCGACGCGCACGGGGTGGCGCCCGCCGGGCGCGAGGAGGCGCGCGGGGCCGTGGCGCACCTCCTGCCCCACCTGCCGGGCACGGTGCTCGCGCCGTTCACCGACTCGCACGTGCACCTCGGCCTCGTCGACGCCGCGCAGCTGCCCGCCGGCGGCATCAGCAGGGTCGTCGACCTCGGCTGGGACCCGGCCGTCGCCGCGACGTGGCTCACGCCCACCGACGACGGGCCGGAGGTCCGCATCGCCGGGGGCCTGCTGGCCGCGCCCGGCGGGTACCCGGCCCGCGCCTCCTGGGCCCCCGCCCGGGCGACGCTCGCCGTGCGCGGGCTCACCGCCTCCGGCCGGGCCCGCCGTGCGCGCACGCTCGTGCAGCGGATGCGGGACCTCGGCGCCACGATCGTCAAGCTCACCCTGAACGCCGACGTGGGGCCGGTGCTCGACGACGCCGCCCTGCGCGCGGTCGTCGACGCCGCGCACGACGTCGGCCTGCCGGTGACCGCGCACGTGCAGGGCGTCGGACAGGCGGCCCGCGCCCTCGCCGCGGGCGTCGACCAGTTCGCGCACGCCCCCTTCAGCGAACGGCTCGACGACGACCTCCTCGCCGCGCTGGCCGCGGCCACGACCTGGGTGAGCACCCTCGCGATCCACGACGGCGCGACCCACGCGACGGCCCTCGACAACGTCGCCCGCTTCCGCGCGGCGGGCGGCCGCGTGCTCTACGGCACCGACCTCGGCAACGGCGACCAGCGGGTCGGCGTCTCCGAGCGGGAGCTGCGGGCGCTCGGCAGCGCCGGCCTCGGCCTCGCCGCCCTGCTGGGAGCCCTTGCGCCCGACGCCGTGCACGGTGGTGCGCCCGCGGCCCCCACGGCCGCTCTCGACGAGGCCGACGCGACCACGCTGCGACTGCCCGACCGGCGCGTCACCTGGATCCCGAGCGCACCAGGGGCCTCCGGCTCCCCCGACGAGCGCGCCGCCTGGCTCGCCTCGGCGCGCGCCGTGACCGCCGACGAGCTCGCGGCACTCGCGGGACCACCCGCCCCGCACCCGACGAGCGACCGACCCCAGGAGGCACCGTGACCGCCCCGCAGCACCCCCGCACGCCCGACGCGCACGCCACCGCCGACCCGGGCGACCTGCCCGCGGGTCCGCTCGACGCGGCCGACCCGCTCGCGCCCTTCGTCGAGCGGTTCCTGCCGATGGGCGACGTGGTGGCGTACCTCGACGGCAACTCCCTCGGCCGACCGGTCGCCGACCTGCCGGACCGCGTCGACGCGTTCCTGCGCCAGGACTGGGGCACCCGCCTCATCCGCAGCTGGGACGAGCGCTGGATGGCCCAGCCGACCGAGATCGGCGACCGGATCGGCCGCATCGCGCTCGGTGCCGCGCCCGGTCGGACGGTCGTCGCCGACTCGACGACCGTGCTGCTCTACAAGGCGATCCGGGCCGCGCTCGACGCGCGCCCCGGCCGCACCGAGCTCGTGCTCGACGACGACCAGTTCCCCACCGACCGCTTCGTCGTCGAGGGCATCGCCGCCGAGCGTGGCGCGACCGTCCGCTGGATCTCGGTCGACCCCGACGCGGGCGTGACGCCGGAGCTCGTCGCCGCGGTCGTCGGCCCGGCGACCGCCGTGGTCCTCGTGAACCACGTGTCGTACCGGTCCGGGCACCTCGCCGACCTCGAGGGCATCGCCCGCGTGGTGCACGACGCGGGCGGGCTGCTCGTCGCCGACCTCTGCCACTCCGTGGGCGTCGTGCCGACGGAGCTCGACGCGTGGGGCGTCGACCTCGCCGTCGGGTGCAGCTACAAGTACCTCAACGGCGGCCCGGGCGCCCCCGCGTTCCTCTACGCCCGGGCGGACCTGCTCGAGCGCCTCGCCCCTCCCGTCCAGGGCTGGATGGGCGCCGCCGACGTGTTCGCGATGGCCGACCGGTACGAACCCGCGGCGGGCATCCGCCGCTTCATCAGCGGCACGCCGCCCGTCGTCGGCATGCTGCCGGTGCAGGCGATGCTCGACCTGCTCGACGAGGCCGGCCTCGAGGCCGTGCGCGCGAAGTCGGTCGCCCTCACCGGGTACGCGCTCGACCTGGTCGACGCCTGGCTCGTGCCGCTCGGCGTCGTCGTCGGCTCCCCCCGCGACCCCGGCGCACGCGGCAGCCACGTCACGGTCCGGCACGGCAGGATGCGCGAGGTCGTCGAGCGCCTGTGGCGCGAGGGCGTCGTCCCCGACTTCCGCGACCCCGACGGGCTGCGCATCGGCCTGTCGCCGCTGAGCACGACCTTCGCCGAGGTGCGGACCGGGGTGCTGGCGATCCGCCGGGCGCTGCTCGACCCGGCTGCCTGAGCGGGGCCTCCTGACCCGGACGGCGCGACCCGCGCCTCCTGGGCCGGTCCGGCGGTGCCCGCGCCTCGTGAGCCGCCGGGCGGTGCCGCCGCCCGTCAGCTGCGGCGGGGCGCCCCCGCGCTGCGGCGCACGACGAGGTGCGTCGGCACGATGCGGTCGACGGCGGGCTCGCGGCCGTCGAGCATCGCGAGCAGCACCTCCATCGAGCGCTTGCCGATCTCGCCGAAGTTCTGGTGCACGGTGGTCAACGGCGGCCAGAACGATCCCGACTCCTCGGTGTCGTCGAAGCCGACGACGCTGACGTCCTCGGGGATCCGCCGCCCGAGCTCGTGCAGGGCGTGCATGACGCCGAGGGCCATCTGGTCGTTGGCCGCGACGATCGCCGTGACGTCGTCGCGTCGGCCCAGCTGCAGGCCGATCCGGTGGCCGGAGGCGGTGGTCCAGTCCCCCTTCACCGGCGGCTCGGGGTCGAGGCCCGCGTCCCGCATCGTCTCGAGCCACGCCGTCGCACGCCGCGTGGCCGAGTACGACGTGTCGGGCCCCGCGACGTGCACGACGCGGGTGTGGCCGAGGTCGAGCAGGTGCTGCGTGGCCAGGCGTGTGCCCTGCTCCTGGTCGGTGTCGACGACGACGTAGGGGTCGCCCGCGTCGGAGTCGATGATGACGACCGGCAGGCCGACCGGGATGATCACGTCGGCCCGGTCGAGCATGTGGGCCTCGATGATGATGACGACGCCGTCGACCGCCTCCTCCTGCAGGCGGCTGAAGGCACCCGCGACCTCTCCCTCGGTGGGGTGCCGCACCGGCATGAGCGTGATCGTGTAGCCCGCCCCCGAGGCGGCGGTGACGATCGCGTCGAGCGTGCGCATGTTGCCCAGCGTCGACAGCGTGAACATGATGACGCCGATGCTGCGGAAGCGACCGGCCTTCAGCGCCCGCGCGGCGCTGTTCGGCCGGTAGCCGAGCTCGCCCATCGCGTCGAGCACCCGCTGCCGGGTGCCGGCCTCGACGTTGGGCGCGCCGTTCGAGACCCGGGAGACGGTCTGGGCCGAGACCCCTGCCCTCGCGGCGACGTCGGCCATCGACACCGTGCGCTGACGGGACGACCGGGCGGGGACCGACTTGACGATCGACGACGAAGGTGTCATGGTTGCGAGCATCCCAGATGTTTGCGCAAACACCTAACGGTGACGCGAGCTCCCCCCGACGAAGTGGATGGACATGACGACGACGTCGACAACCGCCGCCAGGCCCGGCGACACCGGCCGGGCACGGCGACCCGAGGCGGCCCCCGTGCGCCGCGACCGTCGCCGCTGGACCGGCTGGGGCTTCGTGCTCCCGTTCCTCGCGGTGTTCCTCGTCGTGCTCGTCGCCCCGGTCGTCTACTCGATCTACCTCAGCGTGTTCGAGGAGCGCCTGATCGGCGGCAACGCCTTCGTCGGGTTCGACAACTACGCCCGTGCCCTCGGCGACGGCCAGTTCTGGGACTCGCTGCGCCGCGTCTCGCTCTTCCTGGTCGTGCAGGTGCCGATCATGCTCGTCATCGCGCTCGCCGCGGCCCTCGCGCTCGACTCCGCCCGCCTGCGCGCCTCGTCGCTGTTCCGCATTTCGATCTTCCTGCCCTACGCGGTGCCGGCCGTCGTGGCCGCGCTCATGTGGGGCTTCATCTACGGCAAGCGCTTCGGCCTCGTCGGCAACGCGGACCAGGCCTTCGGCATCGACCTGCCCGACCCGCTCTCCCAGAGCTGGGTGCTGCTGGCCATCGGCAACATCGTCACGTGGGAGTTCGTCGGCTACAACATGCTGATCTTCTACGCCGCCCTCCGCGTCGTGTCGCCCGACCTCTACGAGGCGGCCGAGCTCGACGGCGCCGGCCAGTTCCGCATCATCAAGGACATCAAGCTGCCCGCCATCCGCGGAGCACTGGTCATCGCCGGGATCTTCTCCGTCATCGGCAGCTTCCAGCTCTTCAACGAGCCGAACATCCTGCAGACGCTCGCCCCCAACGCCATCAACTCGTACTTCACGCCGAACATGTACGCCTACAACCTGTCGTTCGCCGGTCAGCAGTACAACTACTCCGCCGCGATCGCGATCCTCATGGGCCTCGTGACCATGATCGTCGCCTACGTGGTCCAGCTCAGCGGCAACCGGAAGGACAAGTAGATGTCGACCCTCACCGGATCCCCCGTGGCGTCGCCCGACGAGGCCACCCCCGCGCGCCGCCGAGCCCCCAAGGACCCCGCTCGTCGCCGCAGCGCCGGCTCGCCCCGCGAGAAGCGCAGCACCCTGCTCACGGTCGTCATGGCCGTGCTGCTGATCTACTCGATCCTCCCGCTGGCCTGGCTGCTCATCAACTCGACCAAGACGCAGGAGGCGCTGTTCGACTCGTTCGGCCTGTGGTTCAGCGGCGACTTCGTGCTGTTCCAGAACATCGGGCAGGTCTTCACCTACGGCAACGGCGAGTTCGTCCGCTGGTTCGGCAACACCCTGCTCTACGTCGTCGTCGGGGCAGGAGGCGCGACCCTCCTGGCCACGCTGGCCGGCTACGGCCTCGCCAAGTTCGACTTCCCGGGCAAGAAGGCCGTCTTCGCGGTCGTCCTGGGCGCCGTGGCGATCCCGGGCACCGCCCTCGCCGTGCCGACGTTCCTCATGTTCAGCCAGATGGGCCTGACGAACACGCCCTGGGCGATCATCCTGCCCTCGCTCATCAGCCCCTTCGGGCTGTACCTCATCTGGACCTACGCGATCGACTCGGTGCCCACCGAGATCCTCGAGGCAGCCCGGATGGACGGCGCCAGCGAGCTCCGGACCTTCTTCACCATCAGCCTGCGCCTGCTGAGCCCCGGGCTCATCACCGTGCTGCTGTTCACCATGGTGGCGACGTGGAACAACTACTTCCTGCCCCTCATCATGCTGAGCGACTCCACCTGGTACCCGCTCACCGTCGGCCTCAACCAGTGGAACGCGCAGTCGACGACCGTCGGCGGCGAGCCCATCTACAACCTCGTCATCACCGGCTCGTTCCTCACGATCATCCCGATCGTGGTCGCGTTCCTCTTCCTCCAGAAGTACTGGCAGTCCGGCCTCACCGCCGGCGGTGTCAAGGCCTGACCCCCGTTCCCCTCCCCCGCACCACCCTCCGTCACGACGAAGTGAAAGGCACCACCATGAACCGTTCCCTCCCCCGCGCCGCGAAGCGCGCCGCCGCCTTCGGCGTCGGCCTCGTCCTGGTCGGCTCCCTCGCCGCCTGCTCCTCCGGCTCGTCCGGCGGCACGGGCGCCGACAGCGCCTCGGCCGACGAGATCGAGGCCGCCCTGCAGGAGGACTCGACGCTCACCGTCTGGGCCTGGGCCCCGGCCGTCGAGCCCATCGCCGAGGCCTTCGAGGAGAAGTACCCGAACGTCACGGTCGACGTGCAGAACGTCGGCACCGGCGCCGACCAGTACACGAAGCTGCAGAACGCCATCAAGGCCGGCAAGGGCGCCCCCGACGTCGCCCAGGTCGAGTACTTCGCGATCCCCCAGTTCACCCTCGGCGAGTCGCTCGCCGACCTCAGCGGCTTCGGCTACGGCGACCTCGAGGAGGACTTCACCGCCTCGACGTGGAACGCCGTCACCGAGGACGACGCCGTCTACGCGCTGCCCCAGGACTCCGGCCCCATGGCGATGTTCTACCGCCAGGACGTCTTCGACAAGTACGACCTCGAGGTGCCCACCACGTGGGACGAGTACGTCGCGGCCGCCGAGACCATGCACAGCGCCGACCCCGAGCAGTTCATCGCCGGCGACACCGGCGACGCCGGCTTCGCGACGAGCATGATCTGGCAGGCCGGCGGCCACCCCTACGAGGTCGACGGCGAGAACGTCACCATCGACCTCCAGGACGAGGGCGCGAAGCGCTGGACCTCCACCTGGAACACGCTCGTCGAGAACGGCTCGCTCGCCCAGACCCCCGGGTGGACCGACGAGTGGTTCCGCGCCCTGGGCGACGGCTCGATCGCCACCATGCTGACCGGCGCGTGGATGCCCGGCAACCTCACCGCCCAGGCCGCCGCCGGCTCCGGGCAGTGGCGCGTCGCCCCCATGCCGCAGTACGAGGAGGGCGACACCGCCACCGCCGAGAACGGCGGCTCGTCCATCGCCGTCATGCAGCAGTCGTCGAACAAGCTCGTCGCCGCCGCCTTCACCAAGTTCGCCACCGCCGAGGAGGAGGGCCGCCAGATCTCGTTCGACGCCGGCGGCTTCCCGTCGACGACGGCCGACCTGGAGGACGAGGAGTTCCTCGCCGAGGCCCCCGAGTACTTCGGCGGCCAGAAGATCAACGAGGTCCTCGCCGACGCCGCCACGAACGTGCTCCCCGACTGGCAGTACCTGCCCTTCCAGGTGTACGCGAACAGCATCTTCAGCGACAGCGCCTCGAGCGCCTACACGAACGGCACCTCGCTCGACCCGGTCCTCGAGGCCTGGGGCGAGGCCAGTGCCGCCTACGGCGAGCAGCAGGGCTTCTCCGTCGAGGTGAAGTAGCTCCCCGCCACGCCCCACGGGGAGGCGCGACCCCGGTCGCGCCTCCCCGTTCCCCTGCCACCCCGAGGACACCATGACCCCCCGCAGCACCGCAGCCACCAGCACCCGCTTCGCGATCGGCGACGACGCCTTCCTCCTCGACGACGCACCGCACCGCGTGCTCGCCGGCGCCCTGCACTACTTCCGCGTGCACCCCGACCAGTGGGCCGACCGGATCCACAAGGCCCGGCTGATGGGCCTCAACACGATCGAGACCTACGTCGCCTGGAACGCGCACGCGCCGCGGCGCGGCGAGTTCGACACGAGCGCGGGACTCGACCTCGGGCGGTTCCTCGACCTCGTGGCCGCCGAGGGCATGCACGCGATCGTGCGCCCCGGGCCCTACATCTGCGCGGAGTGGGACGGCGGCGGCCTGCCCGGTTGGCTCTTCGACGACCCCTCGGTGGGCGTGCGGCGCAGCGAGCCCGGTTACCTGGCCGCCGTCGACGAGTACCTCAGTCGCGTCTACGAGATCGTCGTTCCCCGGCAGGTCGACGAGGGCGGCCCCGTCGTGCTCGTCCAGATCGAGAACGAGTACGGCGCCTACGGTGACGACGCCGACTACCTGCGGCACCTCGTCGACCTCACCCGCGCCTCCGGCATCACCGTGCCCCTCACGACCGTCGACCAGCCCACCGACGAGATGCTCGCCCGGGGCAGCCTGCCCGAGCTGCACCGCACGGGCAGCTTCGGCTCGCGCGCCGACGAGCGGCTCGCGACCCTGCGCCGGCACCAGCCCACCGGGCCCCTCATGTGCTCGGAGTTCTGGAACGGCTGGTTCGACCACTGGGGCGAGCACCACCACACGACGCCCGTCGCCGAGGCGGCCGCGGAGCTCGACGCGCTGCTCGCCGCCGGAGCGTCGGTCAACCTCTACATGTTCCACGGCGGCACGAACTTCGGCCTCACCAACGGCGCCAACCACAAGGGCACGTACCACTCGCACGTGACCTCGTACGACTACGACGCCCCGCTCGACGAGGCCGGGTCCCCGACCGAGAAGTTCTTCGCGTTCCGCGAGGTCATCGCCCGCTACGCGCCCGTGCCCGACGAGGTGCCGGAGGCCCGACGCGCCGCCCCGACGTCCGTCACGTCGTTCGACCTGGCCGTCCCGCTCGCGGGGCTGCTGGGGCACGACCCCGACACGGCCACGGCCTCCCTCGGCGACGACTGGGTGCGCACCGAGGGCGTCCCCACGATGGACGCGCTCGGGACCTACCGCGGCTTCACGCTGCACCGCGTCGACCTGCCCACCCGCGACGAGCCGCGCGTGCTGTCGTTCGCGGGCGTGCGCGACCGCGCGATCGTCTCGGTCGACGGCGTCCGCGTGGGCGTGCTGCAGCGCGACCAGCACGAACGCGCGCTCGCGGTGCCGCCCGGGCGCAGCCTCGAGGTGCTCGTCGAGGACCAGGGGCGCGTCAACTACGGCGTGCACATCGGCGAGGCGAAGGGGCTGATCGGCCCGGCCCTGCTCGACGGCGCGGAGCTCACGGGCTGGGCCTCGCGCGTGCTCGACCTCGAAGGCCTCGGGCGACTCGTCGGGCACGTCAGCGCGCTGGCCGCGGGGACCGGCGACCTGCACCGGCGGGCGGCGGCGGACCCCGAGGCGGCCGGGGCCTGGTCGGACCTCGCGCCCGCCCCGGTGACGACGCTCGTCGGCCCCGTGCTCGCGCACGCGACGGTGCACGTCGACGGGCCGGGCGACCGCTACCTCGACACGCGCTCGTGGGGCAAGGGCGTCGCGTGGGTGAACGGCTTCTGCCTCGGCCGCTACTGGACCCGCGGCCCTCAGCACACGCTGTACGTGCCCGGCGAGCAGCTGCGGCCGGGTGCCAACGACGTCGTCGTCCTCGAGACGGGCACCGCGGCCGCTCCCGTGGTGCACTTCGTCGCCGAGCCGGACCTCGGGCACACCGAGGCCTGAGCCGGACCACCGCGCGCGGGCAGCGCCCGCATGGCACCTGCACGTCACGAACACGCCGGCACCCCAGCTCTCGAGCTGAGGTGCCGGCGTGTTCCTCGCGGTCGATCCCCGCGCGGGGCCTGGCCCTGCCCGGCCGCGGGGAAGGCCTGGCAGCCAGCCTGGCGTGCGGCGGCCGTCGCGAGGCGCGAACGCACGGCCGAAGATCGCGGCGCTTCCCTCTTGCACCCACAGACCGGTACCGATATTCTCCTTCTACATGTCTGATGCAGAAAGGTCTGGTCCATGCTCCACAAGAAGATCGCGAGCCTCGGGTTGGCAGTGGCCCTCACTGCCGGAGCACTGACAGGCGCCACGACGCTGACGTCGGCGGCACCGGCCGAGGCCGCGAGTTGCAGGGTGAGCAACCTCCGCACGTTCTCGGTGGACAACGTGTCGTGCAAGCGAGTGCGCCATGTCAACGAGGTCCGCGGCGGGGCCCGAAAAGTTGCGCCCTGGGTGCCTGCCGGGAAGACATCGAAACAGAGAGCATGCTGGGTCAACGTGACGAGGTACGGGTTCGAGTACGCCGTCTGATGGCAACAGACGGCCAACGGAAGCACGCACCGGTCGACCCCCGAGCCGTCGTGGCGGCCGCATGTTCGGTCCTCCTGCTCACCGGATGCTCGAGCATCGACGATCAAGACATCCTCACAGACGATGGCCGGACGTCCTCCAGTGACGCGCCACTCTTCTCGGGCCCCTGGGCCGCGGAGTTCACCTCGGCGTACCAGGAGGCGGAGTCCGACTTCGTGCGCGCGGTGCTCGAAGACGAACTGATCACGGACCAAGAGCTCTCCGAGATGAGGGACAAGTTCACGGAGTGCCTGTCGGCATACGCGCTCACGGACGTCGTCTTCGACGATGACGGCTCGTTCAGCCTCAACGAACCGGACGACGCGGACTTCGACACCGTGAACGACCAAGTGCACGGGTGCTCGGTCGAATCCGGTGAGTTGGAGATCGGCGCCCTCCACTCCTGGATCCGCCGGAACCCCGACAACCAGGACGAGAACACGATCATGGCGGCGTGCCTCGTGCGCAAGGGCGTCGTCGAACCCTCCTACAGCGCCGACCAGTACGCCGAGGACTACGCCGACGACGACTTCCCGTACACCGATCCCACAGCGGGGGAAGAGGCGGACCTGGAGTGCAACGCGGACCCGCTGGGCCTGTACGAGTAGATGACCCAGGACTCGCACCGCCACGCCCCGTTGCACACCAGCATGCAGGAAGGACCGTGCGCCATGCTCCACAGAAGGCTCGTCACTCAGCGCCTCGGAGGCGTCGGCGCGCAGCGCGCGCTGGACCGACAGGGTGGACCACGGGTTCCGGGACGTCGTCCGACGGCAGCACATCCGGGGCGCGATCTCCGCCCCCTCGCCGCGGTCGCCTGCTCGGTCCTCCTGCTCACCGGATGCTCGAACGTCGACGATCAGGACGTCCTCACAGACGATGGTCGGACGTCCTATGGTGAGGCGCCACCCTTCTCGGGCCCCTGGGCCGGCGAGTTCACCTCGGAGTACCAGGAGGCGGAGTCCGACTTCGTGCGCGCGGTGCTCGAAGACGAACTGATCACGGACCAAGAGCTCTCCGAGATGAGGGACAGGTTCGCGGAGTGCCTGTCGGCGTACGCCATCACGGATGTCGTTCTGGACGACGACGGCTCGGTCAGCCTCAGGTATCCGGACGGCGCGGACTCCGACACCGTGAACGACCAGGTGCTGGGGTGCTCGAAGGAATCCGGGGAGTTGCAGATCGGCGCCCTCCACTCCTGGATCCGCCGGAACCCCGACAACCAGGACGAGAACACGATCATGGCGGCGTGCCTCGTGCGCAAGGGCGTCGTCGACCCCTCCTACAGCGCCGACGAGTACGCCGAGGACTACCCCGACGACGACTTCCCGTACACCGACCCCACAGCGGGCGAAGAGGCGCACCGGGTGTGCGACCGGGACCCGCTGGGCCTCCACGAGTAGGTGGTGGTGATGACTGGGATCAACGCCCCGAAGATCGCACTCGGCGTCCTCGCGTCGGTCGTGGCCGTCTCGGCGGGCATCGGAGCAGGCGCCGTGGTGTTCACGGATGCCACGCCGACGTCGCTGCAGTCGACCGCCACGGTCACGTCCGCTCCGGTGACGGAGCGACCGTTCGAGGACAAGCGGACCGTCGAGGTGACGCTCACGCTCGGCACGGACACGGCCCTCACGGCACCGACGTCAGGTCGGGTCACCTCGCTCTCCTGCCAGGCCGGCGGCGACTTCACGTCAGGAGCGACGAACCTGAGCATCGACGGTCGACGCGTGCTGAACCTGGCGACGTCGGTGCCCCTGTGGCGCGACCTCGTGTCGGGCGACGAGGGTGAGGACGTCACCGCCCTCCAAGAAGAGCTCGTCCGACTCGGGTACGACGTCGCTGTGAGGGGCACGGTCGGCCCGAGGACGCTCGCCGCTGTCTCCGACCTGTTCCGGAAGGCGGGGGACACGGCGTTCACGACCGGCGACGTCCCCGCGAGCCGCATCCTGTGGCTGCCCGACGCCGAGGTGTCGGTGGCATCGTGCACCGCGGCGACGGGAGCGACGATCGAAGAAGGTGGCGACGTCGCTGCACTTCCCGGCGGACTCGCCGCCGCCGCGATCTCGCGCCTCCCGGAAGGCCTGGCCCCCGGCGACCGGGTACTGACCGTCGATGGCACGGCCGTGCCGGTCGACGCCGACGGACGCGTGACGAGCACGGAGGCGCTGGCCACGCTCGAAGCCACCACGTCGTACCAGCAGGCCGTGCAGACGGACGCGACGACCCTCTCCGGCAGCTACGCGCTCGCCGAGCCGGTCACGGTCTCCGTGGTCCCGCCCGGGGCGTTGTACGACATCGACGGCGAGGCAGCGTGCATCGCGAGCGACGGCGCAGCTCAGGCGGTGCAGGTGGTCGGGTCGGAGCTCGGGCAGAGCTTCATCACCGTCGAGGCTGACGCGGCACCGCCGGGCGAGGTCGATCTGGACCCGGATGGTCGACGCTCGTGCAGGTGACGTTGCAGGGCCTGGGACACCGGTTCGGGGCCGGACCGTGGCTGTTCCGGGGCCTCGACGCGGTCCTGGTACCCGGACACGTCTACGCGCTCACCGGCCCCTCCGGGTCGGGGAAGAGCACACTGCTGAGCCTGCTCGCCGGATGGGAGACCCCAGCCGAAGGTACGGTCGGACGCAGCGAACTCGGCCGAGTGGGTTGGGTGTTCCAGAACCCCCACGGTGTCGCGAGACGGACCGCCGCCGACCACGTCGCCCTGCCCCTGCTGGCGACGGGAGCCACCCGGCGGGAGGCGGATCGTGGCGCGCGCGTCCTGTTGGACCGGTTCGGGCTCGCACACGTCGCTGACCGCCCGTTCCGATCGTTGTCCGGCGGCGAGGCGCAACGGTTGATGCTCGCCCGGGGCATCGCCGCTCGCCCGGGGATGTTCCTTGTGGACGAGCCGACGGCGCAGCTCGACCTCGCCACGGCCGGCGAGGTCAACGAGGCGCTCGCACGCCTGGCGACCGAGAGCACGATCGTCGTGGTCGCCACGCACGACGAGCACACCAGACGGGCCTGCACCGACCACATCGACCTCCGAGACCATCAAGCAGCTCGCGGCGAAGCGCGGGGCCCCGTCCCGAGCGGGAGCCCGTCATGAGGGCGTCGGGCGTCCTCCGCGAAGCCTGGCGCAACACCGTCAGCGGTACGGCCCGCACCGGGCTCTTCGCCGCGCTGCTCACGGCGCTCTCGGCAGGACTCGTCGCCGCAGACCTGCTCAGCGTCCGCTCCATCACCACGGCGGCGGAGGAGTACCAGGCAGCCGGCGCTTCCGTCGTCACGATCGCTGCGGCCGGACGCATCGACGGGACCGCCTGCGCAGCCCTGGCCAGGGTGCCAGGCGTCCGCTCCGCCGGGGCCGTGCGCACCAGCGACTCCGCGATCACGGCCGCTGCCCTGCCTTCGTCGACCATCCCCGTCGCCGAGGCCACCCAGGGCTTCCCCGACCTCCTGAACGCCGACCTCGCCCCCGGAGCAGGCGTCGTGCTCTCCGACCAGGCCGCCGACGCCCTCGGTCTCACCGTCGGGGACGCGCTCCTCACCACGAGCGACGAGACCCGGGTCGTCGGCGTCTACGAGTACCCGGGGGACGGACGCCGCGCCGGGTACGGGTACACCGCGGTCCTCCCCGTCCCCGACGACGAGGTCTTCGACGAGTGCTGGGTCGACGTCTGGCCGGCCTCTGCGCGGACGCGCACCCTGCTGCAGACGACCCTGCTGGCCGGGAGCGACGAGGATCGATCACCCGTCGTCTCGCAGCTCAACACGACGCTCGGAGCCAGCTTCGACGGCAACGCCCGCTATGCGGACCGCGTGACGCGGCACGCGGCACCCCTCGCCCTGGCCCTCGGTGCAGGGCTCGGGTGCCTCGCCGTTCGATCCCGCCGCATCCAGCTCGCGTCAGCCCTCCACGCGGGAGTCCGGAAGAGCGACCTCGGGGCCGTGCTCGCCCTCGAGATCACCTCGTGGGTCGCCCCCGCCGCGATCATCATCGCATCCGTGGGTGCCGTGTTCGCCGCGACGGGAGGGACGAGCGATGCGAGCTCGGTCATCGTGCTCGCCTCACGGATCGGACTCGCGGCAGTCGCTGCTCCCTACCTCGGTGCCGCCGCCGCGCTCCTGCTCACCCGAGAGCAGCACCTCTTCCGCTACTTCAAGGACCGCTGAGCAGCGCAGTGAGGGGGCGAGGATGTCGGGGCGCCGACGGCCCTGAGTCCTGTCCGGACGGACCGACGGTGCACGGTGCAAGGGTGGAGGCATGCGTCCTGCCACCGTGAAGCTCGTCCCCACGGCCATCGCCGCCACGCTCGTCGCTCTGCTCGGCGGGTGCTCCTCCGGTGGTCCGGAGGCGCCACCCACCGCCACCACGACGGTCACGACCACGGCCACCCCCTCTCCGCAGCCGACCTCCACACCCGGTCCGGACGGTGCTTCGGGGGGCGGGGGCGACCTCGGCGACGGAGCGTCCGGCGCCGCCGAGGACCGTTGCACCGTCGACGAGCTCCGGGGCTCCATCGACGACGGCGGCGGCGGCGCGGCCGGCAGCTACGGCGTCGCCCTCGTCCTCACGAACACCGGCGACCGCACCTGCACGCTGCAGGGTTGGCCGGGCGTCTCCTTCGTGGGCGGTGGGGACGGCACGCAGCTCGGAGCGTCGGCCACGCTCGACCGGTCGTCGGAGCACCCGACCGTGCAGCTCGCACCGGGCGCCTACTCGCAGGCGATCCTGACGATGTTGCAGGCGGCCGATTACGACGACGCCGAGTGCCAGCCGCAGCAGAGCGAGGGCTTCCGTGTCTACCCGCCCGGGTCCACGGCGGCGCTGTACATCGGAGCCGGCGGCGACCTCTTCACGGCGTGCACCTCCCCCGACGTCCAGCAGCTCTCCGTGGGGGCGATCCAGCCCGGGCCGTGACGGACGGTCGCCGGCGCAGCAGGGAGCACCGCGCCTCCTGCACCACGGAGGCGGACGACGACGACGGCCCTCCCACCTGGGAGGACCGCCGTCGTCTGCGCGGTGCCGGTCCGGCTAGAAGTCCCAGTCCTCGTCCTGCGTGCTGACGGCCTTGCCGATGACGTACGACGATCCCGACCCCGAGAAGAAGTCGTGGTTCTCGTCCGCGTTCGGGGAGAGGGCCGACAGGATCGCCGGGTTCACGTCGGTGGCGTCCTTCGGGAACATCGGCTCGTAGCCGAGGTTCATGAGGGCCTTGTTGGCGTTGTAGTGCAGGAACTTGCGGACGTCCTCCGTCAGGCCGACGCCGTCGTACAGATCTTGCGTGTACTGGATCTCGTTCTCGTAGAGCTCGAAGAGCAGGTTGAACGTGTAGTCCTTGATCTCCTGCTTGCGCTCCTCGGAGGCGCCCTCGAGGCCCTTCTGGAACTTGTAGCCGATGTAGTAGCCGTGCACGGCCTCGTCGCGGATGATGAGGCGCACGAGGTCGGCCGTGTTGGTGAGCTTGGCGCGCGAGGACCAGTACATGGGCAGGTAGAAACCGCTGTAGAAGAGGAACGACTCGAGCAGCGTCGAGGCGACCTTGCGCTTCAGGGGGTCGTCGCCCGTGTAGTAGTCGAGCACGATCTGCGCCTTCTTCTGCAGGTTCGGGTTCTCGACCGACCAGCGGAAGGCGTCGTCGATCTCGGGCGTCGACGCGAGGGTCGAGAAGATCGACGAGTAGCTCTTGGCGTGCACCGACTCCATGAACGCGATGTTCGTGTAGACGGCCTCTTCGTGGGGCGTGATGGCGTCGGGGATGAGGCTGATCGCGCCCACGGTGCCCTGGATCGTGTCGAGCAGCGTCAGGCCCGTGAACACACGCATGGTGAGCTGCTGCTCCTCGGGCGTGAGGGTGTTCCACGACTGCACGTCGTTCGACAGCGGGATCTTCTCGGGCAGCCAGAAGTTGTTGACGAGGCGGTTCCAGACCTCGACGTCCTTGTCGTCCTGGATGCGGTTCCAGTTGATCGCACTGACGCTGCGCACGAGCGGCACGGACTTGCCGGTCGCGTGCACGGGGTCGCCGGCGACTGCGTCGAGCTTGTCGGTGATCGTCATGTCATCTCTTCCGTGGTGGTGGTGCGGTGGAGTTCAGGAGGCGCGGGCCGGTCGTCGAGACCGGCCCGCGCCGGGTGCTGCGTCACCGGAGCGGCACAGCGGAGGCACGACAGGTCAGAGCATGCAGCTGACGCAGCCGTCGACCTCGGTGCCCTCGAGCGCGAGCTGGCGCAGGCGGATGTAGTAGATCGTCTTGATGCCCTTGCGCCATGCGTAGATCTGCGCCTTGTTGATGTCGCGCGTCGTGGCGGTGTCCTTGAAGAACAGCGTGAGCGACAGGCCCTGGTCGACGTGCTGCGTGGCCGCGGCGTAGGTGTCGATGATCTTCTCGGCACCGATCTCGTACGCGTCGGTGTAGTACTCCAGGTTGTCGTTCGTCATGAACGGCGCCGGGTAGTAGACGCGACCGAGCTTGCCCTCCTTGCGGATCTCGATCTTCGAGGCGATCGGGTGGATCGACGAGGTCGAGTGGTTGATGTACGAGATCGACCCGGTCGGCGGCACGGCCTGGAGGTTCTGGTTGTAGAGACCGTGCTCCATGACGCTGGCCTTGAGCTCGAGCCAGTCCTGCTGGGTCGGCACGGCCACGTCGGCGTCGGCGAAGAGCTGGGCGCCGCGCTCGGTCTCGGGGGCCCAGCGCTGCTCGGTGTACTTGTCGAAGAACTCGCCCGAGGCGTACTTCGAGTCCTCGAAGCCGCCGAACGTGGTCCCGCGCTCCCGGGCGATGGCGTTCGACGCCCGCAGGGCGTGGAACAGCACCGTGTAGAAGTAGATGTTCGTGAAGTCGATGCCCTCGGGGCTGCCGTAGTGCACGTGCTCGCGCGCCAGGTAGCCGTGCAGGTTCATCTGGCCGAGGCCGATGGCGTGCGACGAGTCGTTGCCGACCTCGATGGAGCGGACCGACGAGATGTGGCTCATGTCGCTGACGGCGGTGAGGCCGCGGATCGCGGTCTCGACCGTCTTGCCCAGGTCGGGCGAGTCCATCGACAGCGCGATGTTCATCGAGCCGAGGTTGCAGCTGATGTCCTTGCCGATGGCGTCGTACGAGAGGTCTTCGTGGAACGTGGTCGGCGTGTTGACCTGGAGGATCTCCGAGCACAGGTTCGACATGTTGATGCGGCCCTTGATCGGGTTCGCCTTGTTCACCGTGTCCTCGAAGACGATGTAGGGGTAGCCCGACTCGAACTGGATCTCCGCGATCGTCTGGAAGAAGTCGCGCGCCTTGATCTTGGTCTTCTTGATGCGACCGTCGGCGACCATCTCGCGGTACTTCTCGCTGATGGGCACGTCGCCGAAGGGCACGCCGTAGACCTTCTCGACGTCGTACGGCGAGAAGAGGTACATGTCCTCGTTGTTCTTCGCGAGCTCGAACGTGATGTCGGGCACGACGACGCCGAGGGACAGCGTCTTGATGCGGATCTTCTCGTCGGCGTTCTCGCGCTTGGTGTCGAGGAACCGCATGATGTCGGGGTGGTGCGCGCTGAGGTACACCGCACCGGCGCCCTGGCGGGCACCGAGCTGGTTGGCGTAGCTGAAGCTGTCTTCCAGGAGCTTCATGACGGGGATGATGCCCGACGACTGGTTCTCGATCTGCTTGATCGGAGCCCCGGCCTCGCGGATGTTGGAGAGCGACAGGGCGACGCCGCCGCCGCGCTTCGACAGCTGCAGCGACGAGTTGATGCCGCGCGAGATCGACTCCATGTTGTCCTCGATGCGGAGGAGGAAGCAGCTGACGAGCTCGCCGCGCTGGGCCTTCGCGGTGTTGAGGAACGTCGGGGTGGCGGGCTGGAAGCGGCCCGCGATGATCTCCTCGACGAGGTCGACGGCGAGCTTCTCGTCGCCCTGCGCCAGGCCGAGGGCCGTCATGACGACGCGGTCCTCGAAGCGCTCGAGGTAGCGCTTGCCGTCGAACGTCTTGAGCGTGTACGAGGTGTAGTACTTGAACGCGCCGAGGAAGGTCTGGAAGCGGAACTTCTTCGAGTAGGCGAGGTCGTTGAGGCGCTCGATGAAGTCGAAGTCGTACTGGTCGATGGTCGCCTGCTCGTAGTACTCGTTCTCGACGAGGTAGTCGAGGCGCTCGCGCAGGTTGTGGAAGAAGACCGTGTTCTGGTTGACGTGCTGCAGGAAGTACTGCTTCGCCGCCTCGCGGTCCTTGTCGAACTGGATCTCGCCGTTCGGGCCGTACAGGTTGAGCATGGCGTTGAGGGCGTGGTAGTCCATGCCGGTCGTGCCGGCCAGGCCCTGCCCCGGCGCCGCGATCACCGTGACGTCGTCGACTGCTGCGTCCAAAATTCTTCCAATCCAGAGTTGACTGCCGCGACGTCGTCGGGGGTGCCGAAGACCTCGAAGCGATACAGGAGCGGGACGTCGCACTTGGCGGCGACGATGTCGCCGGCCAGGCAGTACGCCTCACCGAAGTTGGTGTTGCCCGCGGCGATGACGCCGCGGACGAGGGACCGGTTGCGCTCGTCGTTGAGGAACCGGATCACCTGCTTGGGCACGGCCCCCCGCCCCTCGCCGCCGCCGTAGGTCGGCAGGACGAGGACGTACGGGTCGCTCACGACCAGCGGCGCCTCCGACGGGAGGAGCGGGATGCAGGCCGCGGGCCGACCCAGCGCTTCGACGAAGCGCCGGGTGTTGCCGGAGACGCTCGAGAAGTAGACGAGGCCTGTCACCCGCTCGCCCCCTCTCGTCAGGAGATCGCTGCGGCGAGCGACGCGATCTTGTCGGGGCGGAAGCCGCTCCAGTGGCCGTCGTCGGTGACGACGACGGGGGCCTGCATGTAGCCGAGCGACTTGACCATCTCGAGGGCGGCCTCGTCGGTCGAGACGTCGCGGACCTCGTACTCGACGCCCTTGTTGTCGAGGGCACGGTACGTCGCCGTGCACTGGACGCAGGACGGCTTGGTGTAGACGGTGATGGCCATGGGCTCCCCTGGTTCGTGGTGCTGGTCCGCTGGTGCGGACGGTGTCTGGGTGATCGTCGGGCGTGGCGCCCCGGCGACTCCTCGATACTACATCTAGTGGCCGACACCGGGCCCCGCAACTAGATGCGGTGTTACAGCCCTGTAGTTCCCGGGACGTGGTTCTCCACAGGGTCGTCCACATCTCGTCCACCGGCGAGCCCCGGTTCTCCCCGGATCGAGCGGGGTTCTCCCCCGATCCGTCCACAGCCTCTCCCCCACCACCGACATCCAGGAGGCGCCTCCCCCGTTCGGGACGACGGCGTGTCGCGGCGTGTCGGGGCCTCGTAGGATCGACCCATCGTGAGCACCTACTCGTCCCTCCTCAAGACGCCCGGCGTGGCCCGCATCATCGCTGCCCAGCTCACCGCCCGGTTCCCCTTCGGCATGCTGTCGCTGGCGTTCCTCCTGCACGTCGAGGCCGTGCACCACTCCTACGGCGCCGCCGGCCTCGTGCTCGCGGCGACCAGCCTCGGGCAGGCCGTCTCGGGGCCGCTCACCAGCCGGTTCATGGGCCGCTGGGGCATGCGCCCCGTCCTGCTCCTCACGCTCGCGGTCTGCGCCACGAGCATCACGGTCTTCGCCTTCGCGACCCTCTCGGTGCCCCTGTACATGGCCGTGGGCCTCCTGACGGGCCTGAGCGTGCCTCCTGTGCAGCCGGCCGTGCGCACCATCTACCCCAAGATGGTCAACTCCTCGCAGCTGACGCCCCTCTTCTCGCTCGACGCCTCCGCACAAGAGGTCATCTGGGTCGCCGGGCCCGTCATCACGACCTTCGTCGGCACGCAGATCGGCACCGTCGAGGCGATCATGGTCGCCGCCGTGTTCCTCGTCGGCGGCGGCACCTGGTTCATCGCCTCGCCCGAGGTCGGCCGCGTGCGGATCCCCCGCAGCAAGCGGGCCTTCGGCAAGGTGCTCGCGCGGCCCACCGTGCTCATGGCGACCGTGACCGGGTTCCTGCTCATCGGCGCCTGCTCCGCCGTCGAGGCCGGCGTCGTCGCCACCTTCGGCGAGGGCAGCCCCGACTCGGGCATCGTGCTCGCCGTCTTCGCCGTCGGATCGCTCGTCGGCGGCCTCTCGCTCGGCCACGCGCCCATCAGCCCCTGGTCGCTCGCGCGCCGGCTCTCGATCGTCTTCGTCGGCATGACCCTCGCCGCGGTCGTCACCGGGTTCCTGCCGCTCACCGCCACGCTGCTCGTCGCCGGGCTCGGCATCGCCCCGGCCCTCGCCGTCATGTTCGCCATCGTCTCGTCGAGCGTGAAGTTCAGCGACACCGCCGAGGCCTACGGCTGGGCCGGCACCGGCCAGCTCATCGGCAGCGCGCTCGGCTCGGCCACCGCGGGGTTCCTCATCGACGAGCGGGGCGGCTCCGGCGGCATGCTCGTCGGCGCCTCGTTCGCCCTCGTCGGGCTCCTCGTGGCGGTCGTGTTCCGCGGCTCGCTGCCCGACCTGCGGGGGCGCTCCGCGTCGCCCCTGCCCGACACCGAACCGGTCCCGATCGTCTCCGGCTGACCCGCGCCTCCTGCCCCGTCGTCCACGGCGCACGGCCGGCGGCCGGGCGGTGCGAGGATCGGTGCATGCCCGCTCCCAGCACCTCCACCGTCGCCCTCGCCGACGGCCGTTCGATCCCGCAGCTCGGCCTCGGCGTCTACAAGGTGCCCGACGACGAGGCCGAGCGCGTCGTCGACGTCGCCCTCGAGGCCGGCTACCGGCACCTCGACACGGCCTCCGCCTACGGCAACGAACGAGGCGTGGGCGCCGCGCTGCGCAGCTCCGGCCTGCCCCGCGACGACGTCTTCGTCACGACCAAGGTCTGGTACGACGACCACGGCCGCGACGCGACCCTGCGCTCCTTCGACCGCAGCCTCGAGCTGCTCGGCGTCGACGAGGTCGACCTCTACCTCATCCACTGGCCCGCGCCGGCCCAGGACCGCTACGTCGAGACGTGGCGCGCGCTCGGCGAGATCGCCGAGAGCGGCCGTGCCCGCTCCGTCGGCGTCAGCAACTTCCAGGTGCACCACCTCGAGCGCCTGCTCGCCGAGACCGACCGCGTGCCCGTCGTGAACCAGGTCGAGCTGCACCCGTGGCTGCCGCAGCACGAGCTGCGCGCGTTCCACGCCGAGCACGGCATCGTCACGGAGTCGTGGTCGCCCCTCGCGCGGGGCAAGGTGCTGGGCGACCCCACGCTCGCCCGCCTCGCCGAGAAGCACGGCGTCACGCCCGCGCAGGTGCTCGTGCGCTGGCACCTCCAGCAAGGGCTCGTCGTGATCCCGAAGTCGGTGACGCCCGAGCGGATCCGCGCGAACCGCGACGTGGACGGCTTCGAGCTCGACGCCGACGACCTCGCGGCCCTCGCCGCCCTCGAGAACGGCGAGCGCACCGGGTCGCACCCCGACCGCGTCGGCTGACGGGCGGCAGCCCGGGGCGGGACGCGGCGTGCAGCGTCACGCAGGTCCTCCGACGTCACACGTCCGGGCCCGGGCGTGCCGTGTCGGAGAAGGCGAGCCACGGCCTGCACCGCGCCGCCGGCGAGTCCCACGCCGCCGGAGGGGCCCGCGCCACCGGCTAACGTGGTCGGGCACATCGACGCGAGGAGCACCACGTGACCATCACCGCCGCCGCAGACGGATCCGCCCTCGGCAACCCCGGACCGGCAGGATGGGCGTGGTACGTCGACGACGACCACTGGGCGGCGGGCGGCTGGCCCCGCGCCACGAACAACCAGGGCGAGCTCACGGCCGTGCTCGAACTGCTGCGGGCCACCGAGGGCAGCGACGAGCCGCTGCACATCCTCTGCGACAGCCAGTACGCCATCAAGGCCTGCACCGAGTGGCTCGCCGGCTGGAAGCGGAAGGGCTGGCGCAAGGCCGACGGCAAGCCCGTGCTCAACGTCGAGATCATCCAGCTGCTCGACGAGGCCCTCGCCGGTCGCCGCGTCACGTTCGAGTGGGTGCGCGGGCACGTCGGGCACGAGATGAACGAGGCGGCCGACGTCCGGGCCCGCGCGGCGGCGACGGCGTTCCAGCAGAAGGCTCCGGTGCCGGAGGGGCCGGGCTGGCCCGGGGCTCCCGCTCGGGTGACGGACGCGCTGCCGGAGCCTCCTGCACCTCCCGCGACGCTCTTCTAGGGCGCAGGGCGGGCCTCCTGCCCTGTCGGCCGCGGCGATCGCCGGGGCCCTGGACGCTGCCCTCGACGCTGCTCTGCGGTGCCTGCGTGTCGCGTTCGGTGCCGAACGCGACATCCCCGGGGCGACACGCCGTCGATCGGTGGTGGCGGCCGGCGCGTCGTGTGCTCCTCGTCGCCTTTTCCGGCCGGAGAGGGCGGAAGACGGGTGCAAGGGGTGGGGCCTCCTGCGCTGCCGATCGCCGGCTCGAGGGCGCTGCGGTCGTGCTCCGACAGCAGGAGGCGCGACCTCGAGCACCGCGCGGATGTCGCGTTCGGCGCCGAACGCGACAGCCTCGGGGCGACACGCCGCCGGTCGGCGGCGGCGAGGCGCGCCAGACGCCCGACTCGTCGCCTTTTCGGGTCGGGAGCGGGCAGCGTGAGGGTAAGGGTCCGGGTGCGGGTCCAGGGCGCAGGGCTTGGGCGCAGGGCGCCCTAGAGCGACGGGTGCGTGCTCGAGAGGCCGCCGTCGACCGTGAACTGGGCGCCGGTCGAGAAGGCCGAGTCGTCGCTGGCGAGGTGCAGGGCCAGGCCGGCGACCTCCTCGGGGCGGGCGAGGCGACCGCGGGGGCTCATCGTCTTGAAGGCGTCGAGCAGGGCGGGCTGCGCCTCGACCTGACGGCGGAACAGCGCCGTGTCGGTCGGTCCGGGGTGCAGCGAGTTGATGCGGATGCCCCAGCCCTCCTGTGCGGCGTGCGCCGCCGAGGAGCGGGTGAGGCCGACGAGCGCGTGCTTGCTCGCCGTGTAGGCGGCGTCGGCTCCGAAGCCGGCGAACGACGTGGCGGGCGCGAGGTTGATGATCGACCCGCCGGACTCGTCCGGGTTGGCCCGCATCTGCTCGACGGCGAAGCGCGTGCCCAGCATGACGCCCGTGACGTTGACGGCGAAGACCCGGTTCCAGGTCTCGAGCTGGGTCTCGTCGATGGACTGGCCGGAGACGATCCCGGCGTTGTTGACGAGCACGTCGAGGCGGCCGTAGCGCTCGGCGACGTGGTCCATGACGCGCTTCCAGTCGCCGCCGTTCGCGACGTCGTGCTGGGCGAAGTCGGCGCCCGACTCGGCGGCGACGCGCGACCCGTCGAGGATGTCCGTCGCGACGACCTGCGCCCCCTCGGCGGCGAAACGGTGCACGATCGCCTCGCCGATCCCCGAGGCGGCCCCGGTGACGATGGCGACCTTGCCGGTGAGACGGGCCATGGGTTCCTCCTGGGGGACGGAGCGGGGTGCTGCGGGGCGGAGCGGTGCGGAGCGGTGCGGCACGGGGAGCAGGAGACGGTCGAGGACCGGCCGGTGGCACCTGCTCGGGGCCGGTACGAGGGTACCGCTGCCCACCTCGGGAGCGGCCGGGCGTCGTGGGCCCGGGCGCGCCTCCTGCCCTCGACGGGCACGAGGGGCCCGGCCGCCCGCCCGCCGCGAGCGGGCGAGCAGGGCCGCGCACACCGCGCGCGGGCGGGCCGGGCCGGGCCGGGCCGGGCCGGGCCGTGCGGCGTCAGCGGGCGGCGCCGGACTCCGGCCCCACCGACACGACGGTGACCACGGGCACGCCGGCCTCGTCGGACGCGGCCAGGTCGACGTCGGCACGGATGCCCCAGTCGCGGTCGCCCTCCGGGTCCTCGAGGACCTGCCGCACGTGCCAGCGGCCGGGCTGCTCGTCGACGACGAAGAGCTCCGCGCTGCGCGCCGAGGCACCGGTGCCGATCGTCTCGTACTCGTCCCAGTACCCGTCGAGCGCGGCGGACCAGGCGTCCGTGCCGAAGCCTCCTGCGCCGTCGAGCTCGCCGAGGGCCTCGACGTCGTCGAGCGCAGCGAGCTGCACGCGCCGGAACAGCTCGTTGCGCACGGCGACCGTGAAGGCGCGGCGGTTCGCCGTGTAGCGCCGCAGCACGGGCGGCGCGATCTCGTCCTGCGCGGCGACCTCGGTGGGGTTCACCATGCGCTCCCACTCGTCGAGCAGGCTCGAGTCGACCTGCCGCACGAGCTCGCCCAGCCACTCGATGAGGTCGACCAGGTCCTCGGTCTTGGCCTCGTCGGGCACCGTCTGCCGCAGTGCCCGGAACGCGTCGGACAGGTAGCGCAGCACGAGCCCCTCCGACCGCGCGAGGCCGTAGTGCTGCACGTAGTCGGCGAAGGTCATGGCGCGCTCGTAGAGGTCGCGGACGACCGCCTTGGGGCGCAGCTCGAAGTCGCCGATCCAGGGCTGCGAGGCCTTGTAGGTCTCGAACAGGGCCGTGAGCAGCTCGTCGAGCGGCTTCGGCCAGGTGACCTCCTCGAGCAGCTCCATGCGCTCCTCGTACTCGATGCCCTCGCGCTTCATGGCCGCGACGGCCTCGCCGCGGGCCTTGAACTGCTGCTGCGAGAGGATCGGCCGGGGGTCGTCGAGGGTCGACTCGACGACCGAGACGACGTCGAGCGCGTAGGTCGGCGACTCGGGGTCGAGCACCTCGATGGCGGCGAGCGCGAAGGGCGACAGCGGCTGGTTGAGCGCGAAGTTCGGCTGCAGGTCGACCGTGAGGCGCACGGTGGACCGGCCGGAGGCGTCGGTCACCTCCTCGACGACGCCCGCGGCGAGCAGGGTGCGGGTGATGGAGAGCGCGCGGCGGGCGAGCTCGAACTGCCGGGTCCGGGGCTCGTGGTTGTCGAAGACGAGGTCGCGCACGTTCGCGAAGACGTCGCCGCCGCGGCCGATCACGTTGAGCAGCATGGCGGTGGTGAGCTGCAGGTGGCTGGTGAGGGCTTCGGGCTCGGCGGCGATGAGCTTCTGGTAGCTCGGCTCGCCCCACGAGACGAAGCCCTCGGGGGCGCGCTTGCGCACGATCTTCTTCTGCTTCTTGGGGTCGTCGCCGGCCTTCTGCACGGCCTTGAGGTTGTCGATCTCGTGCTCGGGCGCCTGCAGCACCACGGTGCCGGCGGTGTCGTAGCCCGCGCGCCCGGCCCGCCCGGCGACCTGGTGGAACTCGCGCGCGGTGAGCTGGCGCATGCGCGTGCCGTCGAACTTGGTGAGCGCCGTGAGCAGCACGGTGCGGATGGGCACGTTGATGCCGACGCCGAGGGTGTCGGTGCCGCAGATGACCTTGAGCAGGCCGCGCTGGGCGAGCTGCTCGACGAGCCGGCGGTACTTGGGCAGCATCCCGGCGTGGTGCACGCCGATGCCGGACCGCACGAGGCGCGACAGCGTCTTGCCGAAGCCGGTCGCGAAGCGGAACCCGCCGATGAGCTCGGCGATCTCGTCGCGCTCCTCGCGGGTGGCCACCTTGATGCTCGAGAGCGCCTGCGCGCGCTCGAGGGCGGCGGCCTGGGAGAAGTGGACGATGTAGACGGGTGCCTCGCGTCCGGCGAGGAGGTCCTCCACGGTCTCCTGCACGGGCGTCGTCGCGTAGCGGTAGTGCAGGGGCACGGGTCGCTCGACGCCGGTGACGCGGGCGACGGGCCGGCCGGTGCGGCGGGCGAGGTCGTCGCTGAGCCGTTCGACGTCGCCGAGGGTGGCGGAGAGCAGCAGGAACTGCGCGTGCGGCACGAGCAGCAGGGGCACCTGCCAGGCCCAGCCGCGGTCGGCGTCGCCGTAGAAGTGGAACTCGTCCATGACGACCTGGTCGACGGGCGCGTCGTCGCCCTGCCGGAGCGCGAGGTTCGCGAGGATCTCGGCGGTGCAGCAGATGATGGGGGCGTCGGCGTTGACCGACGAGTCGCCGGTGACCATGCCGACGCGCTCGGCGCCGAAGAGCTCGACGAGGGCGAAGAACTTCTCGCTGACGAGCGCCTTGATGGGTGCCGTGTAGAACGTGCGCCGCCCCTGCGACAGGGCGACGAAGTGGGCGCCCGCCGCGACGAGGGACTTGCCGGTGCCGGTCGGCGTGCTGAGGATCACGCTGGCGCCCGAGACGAGCTCCATCATCGCCTCGTCCTGCGCGGGGTAGAGGGGCAGGCCGCGCGACTCGCTCCACTCGGCGAAGGCCGTGTAGGCCTCGTCCGGGTCGTACGCGTCGTCCCCGGGGGCGTCGGGCAGCAGGGCGGCGAGGGGCGCGGCGGACGAGGAGGGGGTCACGCCTCGATCCTCCCCCATCCTCGGCACGGACGGCGACGAGGGCGGCGAGGGCGGCGACGAGGGCGGTCCGCGCAGGAGGCCGCGGCTCGGTCGTCCGCGAACCGTACTGGATGCACCGATCGGGGGGAAGGGGGTGCGCGTGCCCTCCTCCTGGCGTTGTGTGGGGCAGGAACGACGGCGGCCGAGCCCACGAGCCGCTCCACCTCAGCACCGATGAGGCCTCGCCGTGACCGTCACCCTGCCCCTGTCGTCCGTTCCGCGCGTCGACGTCCCGCTCGCCCTCCGTCCCGTCCGTGCCCTCTCGGGCCGCAGCGCCCGCGAGCCGGTGGCCCTCGAGGGCCGCCGGCCCTCCTCGGCGCGCAGCGAGCGCGAGGAGCGCCGCCGTGCCGTGACGCTCGCCCGCTTCGCGGAGCTGGCCGCGCGTCCTGACGACGAGGCCCTCCGCCGTCGCACGGTGGCGCTCGTCGCGGGCGACCACCTCGACGTGGCCGAGTCGCTGGCGCGTCGCTACGCCTCGTCGACGGACGACTGGCAGGACCTGCGCCAGGTGGGCTGCGTGGGCCTGCTCAAGGCCGCCCAGCGCTTCGACGCCGACAAGGGCGACGACTTCGTGGCCTTCGCGGCGCCCACGGTCTCGGGAGAGATCAAGCGGCACCTGCGCGACACCGGCTGGCTGGTCCGCCCGCCGCGGCGCCTGCAGGAGCTCCGCGCGGCCGTGGCCCACCTGAGCAGCACGCTCACCCAGCAGCTGGGCCACGCCCCGTCGACCGCCGAGCTCGCGGCGCGGCTGGAGCTCCCGGCCGCCGAGGTCGCCGAGGCGGTGCTCGCGCAGCGCGAGTCCCAGGCGGTCTCCCTCGAGGCGCCGCTCGCCGGGGCCGGGGAGACCTGCCTGGGCGACGCGCTGCCCGCCACGGACGGCTCGCTCGAGCGCGCGGAGCGCTGGGCGGAGCTGGAGCGGGCCCTCTCCGGGTTGGGCGACCGCGACCGGCTGCTCCTGCGCCTCCGCTTCGTGGACGACCTGTCGCAGGCCGAGATCGGCCGCGAGCTGGGCGTCACGCAGATGCAGGTGTCCCGTCTGCTGACGCGCGTGCTGGGTCGGCTGCGGACCGAGCTGGGCGACGTCGAGGGGTCTCCGGCAGCGCCCGTGTCGCCACGAGCTGGTGGGCGACGTCGGCGAGCTTGAGGTTGCCCTGCTGCGAGTGGCGGCGCAGCACCGAGAAGGCGGTGTCGGCGTCGAGGCCGTGGCGCTCCATGAGGATCCCCTGGGCCTGGCCGACGAGCGTGCGCGTGGCGCGCGCCTGCACGAGGTCGTGCGAGGCGAGCAGGTCGGCGACCGCCACGGCGACGTGCCGGACGAGGACCGCCAGCGCGGCGTCGTCGTCGTGGCGGCGGAACGCCCCGGGTCGCTCCGACCAGAGGGTGAGCACGCCCAGGTCCCGGTCGCGCGCCAGCAGCGGCACGGCGAGCGCGCTGCGGTAGCCGCGGGCGGACACGGCGGCGCACCAGTCGGGCCAGCGCTGCTCGAGGAGGACGTCGTCGACGGCCACCGGTCCGGTCTCGCGCACGGGCGTGCCGGGGGCGGCATGCGCCAGGGAGAGCTGCGCGAGCCCCTCGGCCCTGGTCGAGGTGGCGGCGACGACGGGCGGCAGGTCGAGGGCTGCCTTGCGGTGCACGCGCACGGAGGCCTCGTCGCTGCGCAGCAGCGCCCGCGCGTAGCCGACGGCCCGTTGCACGGTGAGCCGCAGGTCGGGCTCCTCCTGCAGGTCGGCGGCCAGCCGGGCGAAGAAGTCCTCGTCGGTGTCCACGCGTCTCCCCTCGCGTCGCTGCTGCGGTCGTCCGGGCTCCTCGGCGACCGTGGGAGCCCTCCCCCAGGACTACTCCTCCGCGGCCCCCTCGGCACCCGGAGCGGCTGGGAGGGCCCCCCGAGCGCCCGGCGCCAGGAGGGGCCGCGCACCGCTGGGGATCACCCGCCCAGGAGGCCTCGCCCGGCGGCGACGACGTCGGTGACCTGCACGGCGAGCAGGGCGGGGTCGCACTCGCTGCCGAAGGTGTCCCCGACGCGCAGCTCGGGGTGGGTGAGCACGACGTGGGGCCCGTCGACGGGCGGGCCCCACTCCTCGGGCGGGGCGGGGCCGAAGAGCACGACCGAGGGGGTCCCGTAGGCGGAGGCCAGGTGCGCCGCCCCCGTGTCGACGCTGACGACGAGGCGGGCGTCGGCGACCGTGGCGGCCATCTCGGCGAGGTCGACGCGCCCGGCGAGCACGTCGCGCTCGACGTCGTCGGCGCTCCACCCGGCGAGCGCGGCGACCTCGAGGGCGCGGTCGCGCTCGGTGGCGCTGCCGGTGAGCACGACGCGGTGGCCGTCGCCGCGGAACGCCTCGACGACGGCGGCGAAGCGGTCGACCGGCCAGTGGCGGGAGCCGTAGAAGGCACCCACGTGCACGACCACGGCGCCCGGTGCGGGCGAGGCCCGGTCCGGGCGGGCGAGGGCGATGTCCTCCTGGTCGGCGGGCATGCCGTGCTCGGTGGCGAGGCGGGCCCACCGGTGCCGCTCGAGCACGCCGTCCTCCCACGCCGGCCCGTCCCAGCCGGGCGAGGCGTGGCCGAGCCGCACGCGGGGCTGCAGCTGCTCGAGCGCCCCGCGGCTCTCGGGGCCGTTGCCGTGCAGGTTCATGGCGGTGTCGATGCGGCCGGGCTCGATGCCGAGCGGGTGGTCGAGGCCGGGCGTGGGCCAGAGCACGTCGAGGCCGCCGACGAGCTCGGCGATCGGCTCGAGCCACCCTGGAACGGCGAGCACGAGGCGGTGGTCGGGCCGTTCGCGGCGGATGGCGTGCAGGGCGGGGACGGCGACGAGCAGGTCGCCGAGCTTGAGGGCGCGGAGCGCCAGGAACTCGGGGGTGCCGTCGGCCTCGGGCAGTCGTCGCATGGGCCCACGGTGGCACAGGCCCCGGCGGCGCGCCCGACCCGACGCGCACGGGAGCAGGAGGTGGTCCGTGCACGTTTGGACCGGGCCGTCCCGGGGCAGGGCGTGACCATGACCCGATCCGCGCGCGCCCCCGGACCCCGCTCCGCGGTGCTGTTCGACCGCGATGCGACGCTCGTCGTCGACGTGCCCTACAACGGCGACCCCGCGCTCGTCGTGCCGGTCGAGGGTGCGCAGGAGGCCGTGGCCGCGGTCCGTGCGGCCGGTCACGGCACCGGCGTGGTCACCAACCAGTCCGGCATCGGCGACGGTCGCCTCACCCGCGAGCAGGCGGAGGCCGTCAACGCTCGCGTCGACGAGCTCGTCGGGCCGATCGACGTCTGGGAGCTGTGCCCCCACCACCGTGACGCGGGCTGCGCCTGCCGCAAGCCCGCACCGGGCATGGTCCTGCGCGCCGCGGAGCGCCTGGGCGTGGACCCGTCGCGCGTCGTCGTCATCGGCGACATCGGTGCCGACGTGGGCGCGGCGCGCGCGGCGGGCGCCACGGGGATCCTCGTGCCGACGCCCGTCACCCGCCAGGAGGAGGTCGACGCGGCCGAGCACGTGGCGGGCGACCTGACGGAGGCCGTGCGCCTCGCCCTCGCCCATCTCGCCGCCCTCCCGACCCCGGGGCCGGCCTCGTGACGCGCCGGGTGCTCGTGGTCCGGCTCGACAGCGCCGGCGACGTCCTCGTCAGCGGCCCGGCCGTGCGCGCGGTCGCCGCCGCGCCCGACGTCGAGGTGACCCTGCTCTGCGGTCCGCAGGGCGCCCCGGCCGGCCGCCTCCTGCCCGGCGTGCACCGCGTCGTCACGTGGGCCGCCCCGTGGATCGTCGACCCCGCACCGGCCGCCACGCCCGAGCACGTCGCCCAGCTCGCCGCCCTGCTCGACGAGGTGCGCCCCGACGAGGCCGTGGTGCTCACCTCGTTCCACCAGTCGCCGCTGCCGACGGCCCTGCTGCTGCGCCTCGCGGGCGTGCGCCGGGTCAGCGGTGCGAGCGTCGACTACGCCGGCAGCCTGCTCGACGTGCGGCTGAAGCCCGGCGAGACCCTCGACGAGGACCAGCCCGAACCTCTCCGCGCGCTCGCGATCGCCGAGGCGGCCGGGTTCGCGCTGCCGGAGGGCGACGACCGCGGCCTCGCCGTCGTGACGCCGCCCGACGTGCACGAGCTCGTGGGCGAGGGCCCCTACGTCGCCCTGCACCCCGGTGCCGCGGTGCCCGCCCGCGCCTGGACCGTGGAGCGCAACGGCGAGGCCGTCGCCGCCCTCGCGGCCGCCGGCTGGAACGTCGTCGTCACCGGTTCGCCGGCCGAGGCGGACCTCACCCGCGAGGTGGCGGGCGAGCTCGGCGTCGACCTCGGCGGCGCCGGCGACCTGGCCACCCTCTCGGGCGTGCTCGCCGGCGCAGCGGCCGTCGTCACCGGCAACACGGGCCCCGCGCACCTCGCCGCGGCCGTGCGCACTCCCGTCGTGAGCCTGTTCAGCCCCGTCGTCCCGGCCGTGCGCTGGGCGCCCTGGGGCGTGCCCGTGCAGCTGCTCGGCGACCAGGAGGCCGCCTGCCGCGGCAGCCGCGCCCGCGTCTGCCCCGTGCCCGGCCACCCCTGCCTCACCTCGGTCACCGCCGACGACGTCGTCGACGCGGTCACCGCCCTCGTCGGCGCGCCCTCGGCGCACGCCCCCCGCCCCGCCTCGTCCCGATCCACCCTGGAGGTCGCCCCGTGAAGATCCTGCTCTGGCACGTGCACGGCGGCTGGGCCGACGCGTTCGTCCGCGGTCCCCACACCTACCTGTTGCCCACCACGCGCGAGGGTGGCCCGTGGGGCCTCGGCCGGGCCGGTCGCGACTGGCCCGACTCCGTCGTCGAGGTGCACCCCGACGACCTCCGCGACGCCGAGGTCGACGTCGTGGTGCTGCAGCGCACGGAGGAGCTGGCCGAGGCCGAGCGCCTGCTCGGCCGCCGGCCGGGCCGCGACGTGCCCGCGGTCTTCGTCGAGCACAACACGCCGCGCGAGCACGTGCCGAACAGCACGCACCCCTACGCCGACCGCGACGACCTCCTCGTCGCCCACGTCACGGCCTTCAACGCCCTCTTCTGGGACTGCGGCTCGACGCCCACGGCGACGATCGAGCACGGCATCGTCGACCCGGGCCACCTCTACACGGGCGAGCGCGCCCGCCTGGGCGTCGTCGTCAACGAGCCCGTGCGCCGCTGGCGGGTCACCGGCAGCGACCTGCTGCCCCGCTTCGTCGAGGCCGCCCCGCTCGACGTCTTCGGCATGGGAGCCGACGGGCTGCCCGACGCGCTCGGCCTCGGCCCCGACGCGATGACGGTCGTCGGCGACCTGCCCACGAGCCGGCTGCACGCCCGCCTGGCCCAGGACCGCGTCTACCTGCACCCGATCCGCTGGACCTCGCTCGGCCTCTCGCTCCTCGAGGCCATGCAGGCCGGGATGCCCGTCGTCGCCCTGGCGACCACCGAGGCGTTCCGCGCCGTGCCCGCCGAGGCCGGTGCGGTCAGCACCGACGTCGACCTGCTCGTGCGCCGGGCCGCGCAGCTCGTCGCCGACCCCGACGAGGCTCGCGCGTGCGGCCTCGTCGCCCGCACGCACGCGCTCGAGCGCTACGGCCTCGGCCGGTTCCACGCCGAGTGGGACGCCCTGCTCGGCGCGCTCGTCGAGGACGGCCCGCGCGCCGCGGCGAGCGCCGCCCGTTCGGCGGCCGCCGGCCAGGAGAGGACCCTCGCATGAAGATCGCCATGGTCTCGGAGCACGCCAGCCCGCTCGCCGTCCTCGGCGGCGTCGACGCCGGCGGCCAGAACGTGCACGTCGCCGAGCTGAGCGCCGCCCTCGTGCGGCGCGGCCACCGGGTCACCGTCTTCACCCGGCGCGACGACGCGAGCCTCCCCGACGTCGTGCGCATGCCGTCGGGCGTGGAGGTCGTCCACCTCACGGCCGGGCCTGCCGACCACGTGTCGAAGGACGAGCTGCTGCCGTTCGTGCCCGCCCTCGCGGACGGCCTCGAGCGGGCCTGGCTCGACGACCGGCCCGACGTCGTCCACGCGCACTTCTGGATGTCCGGCGTGGCCGCGCTCGACGCCGCGCGGCGGAGCTCGGTCCGCGAGGCCGGCGGGGGCCTCCCGGTGCCCGTCGTGCAGACCTTCCACGCGCTCGGCCACGTCAAGCGTCGTCACCAGGGCCACCTCGACACGAGCCCGGCCGAGCGTGCGACGCTCGAGCCGTGGGTCGGCCGCTCGGTCGACACGGTCATCGCCACCTGCTCCGACGAGGTCTTCGAGCTGCGCGGCATCGGCGTCGACGCCGACCGGATCGACGTCGCGCCGTGCGGCGTCGACTCCCGGCTGTTCACCCCCGAGGGCCCGCAGGAGGCGCGCGGCCGCCCGGTGCGCATCGCCACCGTGGGCCGCCTGGTCGCCCGCAAGGGCCACGGCAACGCGATCAGCGCCCTCGCCAGGGTCGTCGCCGCCGGTCACGACGCGGAGCTGCTCGTCGTCGGCGGGCCGCGCCGGGAGGACCTCCCCGCCGACGAGACCTACCGCCAGCTGCACGCGCTGGCCGTCGCCGAGGGCGTCGCCGACCGGGTCGGGTTCCGCGGCCAGGTGGCCCAGGACGAGCTCCCGACCGTGCTGCGGTCGCTGGACGCGTTCGTCTGCGCTCCCTGGTACGAGCCGTTCGGCATCGTGCCGCTCGAGGCCATGGCCTGCGGCGTGCCCGTCGTCGCCGCGAGCGTCGGCGGCCTCATCGACACCGTCGTCGACGGGGTCACCGGCCGGCTCGTGCCGCCCCGCGACCCCGAGGCCATCGCCGACGCGGTCGTCACGCTGCTCGAGCACCCCGAGCAGGCCCGGGAGTACGGCCGCCAGGGGCGCCTGCGCGCCGAGAGCCGCTACTCGTGGGACCGGATCGCCGCGGGCACCGCGACGAGCTACCGCTCGACCGTCGGCCGCGCCGTAGGAGCACCCCGCCAGCCCGCCACCGCCGAAGGAGCAGGACGATGAGCACCGACATCCGCACCAGGCCCGTCGCGGTGGCCGCGCCGGGCGCGACCGCAGCGCCCGCCGTCGTCGCGCCTCCTGCGCCGCCCGCCGCACCCGCGTCGGCCGTCGCGCCCGCCGTCGGCCACGCCGCCGTGCTGCGCGAGCACCTCGCCGACCTCGCCCCGGTGCTGCTCGCCCTCGACGCCGAGGCCGAGCACCTCGAGGCCTGGGGCGTCGAGCTCGCCGACCGGCTCAGCGGCGGCGCCCGCCTGCTCGCCGCGGGCAACGGCGGCTCGGCCGCCGAGGCGCAGCACCTCACGAGCGAGTTCGTCGGACGCTTCGCCGACGACCGTGCGTCGTTCTCGGCGATCTCGCTGCACGCCGAGTCGAGCGCCGTCACCGCCATCGGCAACGACTACGGCTACGAGCAGGTCTTCGCGCGCCAGGTGCGGGGCCACGGCCGGACCGGCGACGTGCTGGTGCTGCTCTCCACCAGCGGCACCAGCCCCAACCTCGTGGCCGCCGCGCACGCCGCGCGCGAGATCGGCGTCACCACGTGGGCGCTCACCGGCACCGGGCCGAACCCGCTCACCGACGCCTGCGACGACGCGATCGCCCTGCCCGGGCCGTCCTCGAACGTGCAGGAGGCGCAGCTCGTCGCCGTGCACTCGCTCTGCCTCGTCTTCGACGGCGAGATCGCCCGCCGCGGCGTGACCGGCCCCGACCGGGGAGCCCGCTCGTGACCGTCGTCGTGGTGGGCGACGCCCTGCTCGACGTCGACGTCAGCGGCACCTCCACCCGGCTCAGCCCGGACGCCCCCGTGCCCGTCGTCGACGTCACCACCCGCAGCACGCGGGCAGGAGGCGCGGGCCTGGTCGCCGCGATGCTCGTCCTGGACGGCGAGCCAGTCGTGCTCGTCACCGCCCTCGGCGACGACGCCGGCGCCGCCGAGCTGCGCGCCGCGATCCACGGCGTCGACGTCGTCGCGGGCCCGCTGCACGCCGGCACCCCGACGAAGACCCGGCTGCGGATCGGCGACCACGCGGTCGCCCGCGTGGACGAGTCCTGCGGTCCCGCCCCGGCCCCCGGCGTCACCGAGGACATGCTCGACGCGGTGCGCCGCGCCGACGCCGTGGTCGTCGCCGACTACGGTCGTGGCCTCACCGCCGACGACCGGCTGCGCGCCGTGCTCACCGAGGTCGCCGCCCGCGTCCCCGTCGTCTGGGACCCGCACCCCAAGGGCAGCGCCCCCGTGGCCGGCTGCGCCGTCGTCACCCCCAACCAGGGCGAGGCGTCCGGGCTGCACGGCAGCGCCGTCTCGGGCGTCGACGACGCCTGGGAGGCCGGTCACGCGCTCCGCGAGACGTGGGCCGTCGAGGCCGTCGCCGTCACCCTCGGCGGGTCGGGGGCGGTCCTCGCCCTCGCGGGCGCCGCCACCGGCGAGGACCCGCTGCACCTGCCCGCCCCGGTCGTCGAGGTGCTCGACCCCTGCGGCGCGGGCGACCGGCTCGCCTCGGCGCTGGCCGTCGCGCTCGCCCGCGGGGCCTCCGCCCCCGACGCCGTGGCCGAGGCCGTCGAGCGGGCCGCGCGGTTCCTCGCCGACGGCGGGGTCGCCTCGCTGCCGCTCGACCGGCTGCGCGCGACGGACGACGCGGAGGCGCTCGACGACGCCGCACCGGCCGTCGGCACCGACACCCGTGCCGACGCCGGCGCGGCGGGGTCGGCTCCCACCGGCACCGAGCCCGACGCCGACGAGCTGCCCGAGCCGATCCGCCTGCCCGGGAGCGACGCCCTCGACGTCGCCCGCCGGACGCGCGAGGCCGGCGGCACGGTCGTCGCCACGGGCGGCTGCTTCGACCTGCTGCACGCCGGGCACGCCCGCACGCTCGCCGCGGCCCGCGCCCTCGGCGACTGCCTCGTCGTCTGCCTCAACTCCGACGACTCGGTGACGCGGCTCAAGGGCCCCGAGCGACCGATCATGGCGCAGGAGGACCGCGTCGACCTGCTGCTCGCGCTCGAGTGCGTCGACGCCGTCATCGTCTTCGACGAGGACACCCCGCACGACGTGCTCTCGCGCGTGCGGCCCGACGTCTGGGTGAAGGGCGGGGACTACTCCGCCGACACCCTGCCCGAGGCCGGCCTCGTCGCCGGCTGGGGCGGCCGCACCCTCACGGTGCCCTACCACCCCGGTCGGTCGACGACCCGCCTGGCCTCCGCGCTGGAGCGCGTCGGCTGACCCGTGCGGACGACGCACGTCGTCCTCGTCGGCGCGCCCCGCGCCTCCTGCACCCCACCCCCACGAAAGGACACCCATGACCGCGACAGACCCCACGAACCCCGGACGCGTGATCGTCACCGGCGGCGCGAGCGGCCTCGGCGCCGCGATCGCGCACGCCGTGCAGCTCGCCGGCGGCACGCCGATCGTCCTCGACCTCCACGTCGACGGCGTCGAGGGCCACGCGCGCCAGGTCGACGTCTCCGACTCGCACGCCGTCGACGCGGCCGTCCGCGAGGTCGCGGAGGAGCTCGGCGGACTCGACGCCGTCGTCACCGCCGCCGGCATCGACAAGCCCGCCCCGCTCGACGCCCTCAGCATCGACGACTGGGAGGCGATCGTCGGCGTCAACCTGTTCGGCACCGTCTCCACGGTCCGCGCCGCCCTGCCGTACCTCAAGGAGTCGCACGGCAAGGTCGTCACCGTCGCCTCGTCGCTCGGCATCAAGGCCGTCGGCGACGCCACCGCCTACTGCGCCTCGAAGTTCGGCGTCGTCGGCTTCACCCGCTCCCTCGCCGCCGAGCTCAAGGGCGTCGTCGGCGTCACCACGTTGATCCCCTCGGGCATGAAGACGCGCTTCTTCGACGCCCGCGACGAGCAGTACAAGCCGCAGGACGACTCCCGCCTGCAGGACCCCCGCGACGTCGCCGACGCCGTGCTCTTCGTGCTCGGCATGCCGCCGACCAGCGAGATCCGCGAGCTCGTCGTCACCCACCCCGAGGAGGACTCCTGGCCCTGATCGGCTGAGCGGGGCGGTCGGCACGGCGCCCGCCGCCCCGCACCTCCTGCTTTCCTCCCGCGCTCCTCCTGCGCACCTCCTGCTCTCCTCCTGCCCTCCTCCGAAAAGGCGACAGCTCGCCGCCGACACGCCGCCTCGGCCCCCTGGTCGGCGGCGTGGCGTCCGCGAGTCGTCGCCTCGTGCGCACCGGGGGTGGCCCGGCCGCGGCACCGGACGCTGGCCGACGAGCGCAAGGGGCTGCCGGAGGCCCGCCCCCGTCCGCCAGGATGGTCCCGTGAGCGCCCCGACCGTCACCACCGAACCCTTCGACTCCCCCGACGCCGTGCGCCTCCGCGCGGCCCAGCGCGTCGAGATCGACGCCCTCTACGGCGCCGACACCGAGCCGGGCGAGAAGCCGACCGCCGACAGCGTGCCCGTGTTCCTCGTGGCGCGCGACGCCGACGGGACCGCGATCGGCTGCGGCGGACTGCGCCTGCTGCCCGGCGGCGGCGCCGAGATCAAGCGCATGTACGTGGCACCCGGCGAGCGCGGGTCCGGCACCGCGGTCGCGCTGCTGCAGGCGCTCGAGCAGGAGGCGCGGGCCCGCGGCGTGGCGCGCCTCCTCCTCGAGACGGGCACCGAGCAGCACGCGGCGCAGCGCTTCTACGAGCGCGAGGGCTACGTGCCCATCGAGCCGTTCGGCCCCTACGTCGGCGAACCGACCTCGCTCTGCTACGCGCGGACGCTCTGACGCCCCGACGCGCCGACGCCCCGAGCCGGGGCGGATCCGCTGGTCCTCGACCTGGCCCTGACGCCGTCCACGAACGGTCGGTCCCCCGCGACCGGACCGACGGCTCGTGGACGCCGTCCCGGTGACGCTGTCCAGGAACGGCGTCCACGGTGCCTGCTGGTCCGCCGACCGTGGACGCCCTCCCGCTCGACCGTGGGACCACCGCGCCGCGGACGAGTCCCGACCTCGGGTCAGGCGCGGGGCGTCAGCGACGCGAGCAGCTCGCTCGTGTTCTGCCACACCTCGTCGAGGGTGACGTCGGCGACGACGCTGTCGTCGTGCTCGCAGCGCTCCGAGGTCCAGCCGACCTGGGTGATGTCGACGCCGCAGACCGGGCAGGTGGTCCGGTACGACATGGCGATGCGGTGCCGGGTGCGCCCGAGCGCGCCCGCGTTGATGACGTTGCCGAACCAGAAGACCGCGCTCGTGGCCGTGCCCAGCGCCTCGGCCAGGTGCCGCGGACCGCTGTCGTCCGCGACGACGAGGTCGGCCTCGGCGAGCACGCCGACCAGCTCCGACAGGCTCGCGCGGCCGGCGAGCGAGGTCACGGCGTCCGCCCGGCCGCAGGCCCGCCCCGCCACCTCGAGGATCGTCCCGGCCGCCTCGACGTCGCTGGCGTCGCCGACGACGACGACCCGGACCTCCTGCGCGACGAGTCGGGCGGCCAGCTCGCCGAAGCGCTCGGCGGGCCATCGGCGACGCGGGTCGGTCGCACCGGGGTGGATCACGACGACCGGGCGGCCGGCGCCGTCGTCGTCGTCGGGCCCGCCGACGTCGCGACCCAGCAGCTCGCGACCGCGAGCGCGCTCGGCGTCGGTGGGCACGAGCACGGGGGCGTCCGTCGACGCGGCACCGGCCAGCGCGACGACCTCGAGGGCGCGCAGCACCTCGTGCTGGTAGTAGACGTAGGGGATCGTGCGCTCGAGCGCCTCCGCGTCGGGCGTGCGCGTGCCGATCGTGTGCCGCGCCCCGAGCCGCAGCAGGAAGGGGTTCGAGTTCCGCCCGCCGCCGTGCACCTGCACGGCGAGGTCGAAGCGCCGCTCGCGCATCCGCGCCACGAAGGCCTCGGTCGCCGCGTCGTCGACCTCGGTGCCGGAGGAGTCGCCCACCCCGGGCACGACGGGCAGCACCTCGACGGCGTCGACCGGTCCCGGCCGACCGCCGAGCAGGGCCACGTGCGACGGTGAGCCGAGCAGGGTGATCTCGGCGTCGGGGTAGGCCGCGGCGAGCGCCGCGAGGGCGGGGAAGGCGAACACGAGGTCGCCGAGGCCGCCGCCCCGCAGGACGGCGATGCGCCGGACGTCGTCGAAGCGGTCGGAGAGGGCGGGCAGCCCCGGGATCGTCTGGCCGGTCATGGATGCTCCCTGCCCCGCGCCGTCGCCCGTCAAACGGTGCACGGGCCCGAGGCGTGCGGGCCCTCCTGCTCGTCGCGGACCGGGCCCCTTCCTCCACGCCGCCGGACACCGGTACGCTCGCGCGATGGACGTCTCGTGGGAGCTCGACGGTTGGCCCTGGTTCGCGCTCGCCCTCGTGAACGCGGGCCTCGCCGAGCAGAAGGGCCGCTCGCGGCTCGTGTGGTTCCTCGTCTCGGTCCTGCTCGGGCCGATCGCGACGCTGCTCATCGTCGTGTGGCCCCGCGTGGACGTTCAGGCCGGACCGGAGGACGTCGAGCCGTCCTGGGACCTGCGGTTCCTCGCCGCCGTCGGCACGCTCCTCGTGGCGGGCGTGCTCTGGCTGGTCGGCGCGTCCACCGGAGGCTGGGGCTGGGCCCTCGCCGCGAGCATCGCGGGCGGTGCCGCCCTGGGCCTCGGGATCTGGGCGTACGTCGAGGGTCGACGTCGGCGGCGGCGACGCGAGGTGCGGGGCGGGGGCGACGCCTCGCCTCCTGCGGGGCCACCCGCGCCCTGATCCGGACGCGCACGACGCCCCAGCGCGTCAGCCCTCGTCGAGCGTCAGCCCTCGTCGAGCGTCGGCCCGTGGTCGTCGGCGGTCGCCTCGTCATCTGTCGGGGCGTCGTCGTCCGGCCCACCGAGGGCGGGGTCGGACTCGAGGTCGGCGACGACCTGCGGGTCGATCGTGCCGTCGGGGGCGACGACCTCGGTGTCGCGGGCGTCGGCTTCGCGGGGCGTGGGGTCGGTCACGGTGCCTCCTCGGCGTGGTCGGTGCGGCAGCTGCCGCGTCCGCCAGTCAACGCCCGTCGCCCCCGCGGCGCACGAGGACGGAGCGGTCTCCCGTAACGTCGGCGACATGACGAGCGCTCAGCTGGACCCGCCCCGCCTGCGCTCCGAGAAGGCACGTCGTGGCACCCTGCGCACGGTGCTCGTGCTCTACTCGCTCGTCGCCGCGCTCCAGGTCGCCCTGCTCGTGAGCGCGGCGCTCGACGGCGAGCGCCCCCGCACGGCACAGCTGTTGCAGTGTGCCGCGTGGCTCGCGTTCCTGGTCGTGCTGGTCGCACAGCACCGCAGCATCGATGCCTGGCGCCGTGTCGACGTCGGTGGCGGGCACCGGCGTTGGGGCGTGCTCGCGGCGCGAGTGCTGCCGACCGGCGGCGCGGGCTACGAGGGCACCTTCGTGCTGACCGGGGACCGTCTCCGATTCGTGCCGGGCACCGTCGCGCGCCTGCGGGGCCTGCACGAGGAGTCCTGGCCGATCACCGCGCTCACCGCCGTGCGCGTCACACCCGTCGACGGCCGACGCCGGCGCCGGGGCGGGCGCTGGGTGTCGATCGAGGTCGACGGCGGCGACGCGATCACGGTCCTCACTCCCGAGCCGCACCTCGTGGCCGACGAGCTGTTCGACGCCCTGCACGCGGAGGGGCTGCTCCCCCGCCCTGCCGCCTGACGCCGGCACCCGGAGCGCGCGCCGGGCGGGCGGGTCCGTCGTCGGTGGGCGTGCACGGTCGCCCGGGGACGACGCACCGGCCCGTGCAGCGGCAGCGGCAGCGCCGCCGCCGGGGTCACCCGGCCCGGGCCTCGGGCTGGCAGGTGGGGCACCACCAGGTGCGCCGCTGCTCGGGGTCGCCCCGGACCTCGTCGCGCACCCGCACGCGCGTGCCGCAGCGCAGGCAGGGGCGGCCGGCGCGGCCCGCGACCCAGTGCCGCTCGCCCCGCCGGGTGACGCCCGTCGTCGTCTGGTACAGCCCCGGCACGGTCGCGGAGGCCTGCAGGCAGCGGGCGGCGGTCGCGACGAGGCCGTCGAGGTCGGGCACCCGGGCGACGGGGGTCCACGGCCAGAGCCCGCGCAGGTACGCGACCTCGTTCACCCACAGGTTGCCCAGCCCGGCGATCAGCCGCTGGTCGAGCAGCGCGGCCACGAGCGGGCGGTCGCCCGCCGTCAGGAGGCGGCGGGTGGCCTCGCTCGCGTCCCAGTCGTCGCGCAGCGGGTCCGGCCCGAGGTGCCCCACGACCCGGTGCTCGTCGCGGGTGTCGAGCAGGTCGAGCACGGGCACGTCGAGGCCCCAGGCCGTCGATCCCTCGTCGGTGCGCAGCCGGACCCGGACGTCGGGCGCGAGCCGCGCGGGGATCCGCCGACCCGGGCCGGTGACCGTCCACGACCCCTGCATCAGCAGGTGGGAGTGGAGGGTGAGGTGCGAGCCGTCGGCGTCGAACCGGGTGAGCAGGTGCTTGCCGTACGTGTCGTGCCCGAGCACGCGCCATCCCGCCAGGCGGGTGCCCGCGGCACCGCCCCCGCGCAGCTCGCCCTCGGCGACCTCGTGGCCGTCCAGGGCCGCGCGCAGGCGGACGGCCAGGCGATGGACGCTGTCTCCCTCGGGCACGGTCCGACGCTAGCCGCCGCCCCCGACACGGGGTGCGCCTCCTGCCCACGGCCGGACGGACGGGTGCGTCGTTCCCGGGCGTGCGCGGACGCCCGTCGGCGACGGACCCGCCCGTGGTCCTCGCAGGCTGCGCTGCTCGCGCCTCCCGCGCCGGCCCTGCCATGCTGGTCCCGTGACCGACCGCACCCCCGTCGCCCCACCCGACCTCGACGCCGCCGCCGCGATGTGGCGGGGCTACGCCGACGCCCACCCGCAGTCGGCCGCGGCCGGGGGCGACCACACGGTCGAGGGCTTCGGCGACTCCGAGCAGCTCGCCGACCAGCTCCTCGCCCTCGTGCTCACCGGGCAGAAGAGGGCGACGGCCGAACTGGTGTCGTCGTTCCTCGCCGAGGGAGACCTGCCCCCTCGCGTGGGGTCGCACTGGATCGCCTGCGACGGCCGCGGGGTGCCGCGCGTCGTGCTGCGCAGCACCGAGCTGCGCGTGGGCCCGCTCGAGAGCGTCGACGACGCGTTCGCGTTCGACGAGGGCGAGGACGACCGGATGCGCGACACCTGGCTCCGCGAGCACCGCCGCTACTTCACGCGCACCTGCGCGGCCCGGGGCGACGCCTTCTCGGAGGACGACGACGTCGTCTTCGAGCGCTTCAGCGTCGTCTGGCCGCCCGAGCTCGCCGACTGACCGACGCCCGCGCCCTGCGCGTCACGCGCGACCGCGGGCCGCGCGACCGCGGGCCGCGCGACCGCGGGCCGCGCGACGCCCGCTCGGGGCTCGGACGCCCCGGACGCCCGGGGCGTCCGAGCAGCCGGACGGCGTCAGGCGGAGCGGTCCCGGCGGCGACGGGCCTCGACCTCGGCCTCGAGCGCCCGCAGGCGGGCGAGCCGCTCGTAGTGCGCCTCCTCGGCCTCGAGGTCGGCGAGCTGCTGCTCGGTGCTGCGCACCCGCCGGTCGATGGCCTGCGCGGCCGACGCGTGCAGCCGGCCGTCGTCGGTGGCGCGGGCGCGTGCCGCCCGGCCGAGGCGCGGCGCGCGGGGCTCCCGTGCCTCGTGCTCACGCCCGACGGCGAACCAGAGCACGCTGCCGAGCACGGGCAGCAGCACGACGAGGAGCACCCAGACGAGCTTGGGCAGGTGCTGCACCCGCGAGTCGTCGCGCGGGACGATGTCGACGAGGGCGGCGAGGCTCAGCACGAAAGGGACGACCGTGAGGACGAAGAACACGGCCAGATCCTAGGGCGGACGGCGGGCGCTCGCCATGCCCCGTCCGGGCGAGCGTCGGGACGGCCCCCGTCGATGGCCGTTCGACGCACCGTCCGCTGAGGACTGGTCGAGAGTTCGTGACCGGTGTCGGAGGTCGTCCGTAGCGTCGAGGAGCTGTCGTGCGCTGCCCGCCGACCGCGACCTCCGAGGAGTCCCATGACCGATCTGCCCACCCTGTTCTGCCTGCACGCCCTCGGGTCGAGCGCCCGCGAGTACGACGCGATCGCGGACGAGCTCGCCGGCTCCTTCGACGTGGTCGCGCTCGACCTGCCCGGCTTCGGCGACGCCGCCGGCGCCACCGGCCTGTCCGTCGACGACATGGTCGCCTCCGTCGAGCGCGCCATCAGGAGGCACGGGTCGACCCGCTGGGCGCTGGTCGGCCACAGCATGGGCGGCAAGGTCGCCTCGCTCGTCGCCGCACGGACGCTGTCCGGCACCGCGCCGCTCTTCGGCCTCGCGGGCGTCGTGCTGCTGGCCGCGTCGCCGCCGAGCCCGGAGCCGATGGACGACGAGCGCCGCGAGGGCATGCTCTCGTGGGTCGCCGACGGCCCGCTCGACGACGCCGCCGCACGGGAGTTCGTGGACGCCAACGTGGGAGCGCCGCTGCCACCGGCCGCGGACGCGATCGCGCTCGACGGCCTGCGCCGCACCTCCCCCGACGCCTGGTCGGCCTGGCTGACCCGGGGCAGCCGCGAGGACCGCTCGCACGACGTCGGCGTGCTCGACCTCCCGGCGCTGATCGTCGCCGGCGGCGCCGACGGCGACCTGGGCGAGCCGGCGCAGCGCGAGCTGAACGGTCGCGCGTACCCGCGCGCCACCGTGCACGTGCTGCCCGGCGCCGGCCACCTCCTGCCGCTCGAGCGGCCGCACGAGGTCGCCGAGGCGATCGCCACCTTCTGGCGCGAGCGCGCCGACCTCGGTCCGGTGGTGCCGACCGACTTCGGCCGCGTGATCGCCTCGGGCCGCACCCCCTCCGTGATGCGCGGCACGCTCGCGCGGCGGGCCGTGGCCGACGACCCCGACCGCGAGCCGCGCGCGCTCGGCGCGGCGCGACTGGCCACGCTGCGCCTCGTCGCCGACCGCGTCGTGCCGCAGGACGGTCCCGCGATCGACCTCGCCGCTCGCGTCGACGCGCAGCTGGCCGACGGTCGCGGCGACGGCTGGCGGACGGACGGCATGCCGACCGACGTCGAGGCGTACCGTCTCGCGCTCGACGCGCTCGTCGACCTCGGGTCCCTCGACGACGACGGCCGCGACGCGGTGCTGCGCACGGTCGCCGAGGGCAGCTACGAGGCCCCGCCCGGTCGGCACGCCGCCGCGACGCTCACGGGCGAGCAGTTCGCCACCTGGTTCGAGGACTGCCGGGTCGACCTCGTCCGCCTCTGGCTCGCGCACCCCGCGACCATGGAGCGCATCGGCTTCGACGGCTTCGCCACCGGGGGCGACCTGACCCGCTTCGAGGGCTGGCTGAAGGTCGGCCCCGACGAACGAGAGGGCTGGGAACCCTCGATGCCACCCCGGCTCCGCACCCTGCCCGCACCGGCCGAGGAGGTCTCCCGATGAAGCTCACCGACATGCGCACCTACGACGACACCGAGGTGGTCGACGCCGTCGTGATCGGCACCGGAGCCGGCGGGGCACCGATCCTCGCCGAGCTCGCGGGCCACGGGCTCCGGGTCGTCGCGCTCGAGGCGGGCGAGAACTTCGACCCCGACGAGCACACCCCCGACGAGTCGGACGCGGTCGCGATCAACTGGATGGAGGAGCGCCTCAGCGGGGGCGGCGCGCCCACGGCCTTCGGCCAGAACAACAGCGGCATGGGCGTCGGCGGCAGCATGCTGCACTGGGGCGCGTACGCTCCCCGGCCCGACGCCCGCGACCTGAAGCTGCGGTCGCTCACCGGGCAGGGCGTCGACTGGCCGCTCGACCCCGCCGAGCTCACCGCCTACGTCGAGCGCGTCGAGCGCTTCGTCGGGGTCTCCGGACCGGCCACCTACCCCTGGGACCCTGCGCGCTCCTACGCGTACCCGCCTCCTGCCCGCAACGCCTCGAGTCGCATGATGCTGCGCGGCTGCGAGGCGCTCGGCATCCGGGCGACCGACGCGCCCGTGGCGCTCGTGACGCGGGACCGCGAGCAGGAGCACCACGGCCTCCGGCACGCCTGCGCGAACGCCGGCAGCTGCCACCAGGGCTGCCGCAACGGTGCCAAGGTCGGCACGGACAACACCTACCTGCCGAAGGCCGTGGCGCACGGGGCCGAGATCCGCCCGCGCTCGCGCGTCGTCGGCATCGACCTCGACGCCCGCGGCCGGGTCGAGGCGGTCGTCTACCTGCGCGACGGCGTCGAGCGGCGCCAGCGCTGCGCGCAGCTCGTGCTCGCGGCAGGGGGCGTCGAGACGCCGCGCCTGCTGCTGCACACGGGCGTCGCCAACAGCAGCGACCAGGTCGGCCGCAACTTCATGGTGCACGGCGCCACCCAGGTGTGGGGTCGCTTCGACGAGGAGATGCGCGGCTACCGCGGTTACCCGTCGTCGATCATCACGGAGGACTTCGTCCGGCCGGCCGACGCCGACTTCGTGGGCGGGTACCTGATCCAGGACCTCGGTGCCATGCCGCAGACCTGGGCGACGACCGTGGCCCGAGGGGGCGGGCTCTGGGGGCGCGACCTCGTCGCCGCCATGGACGACTACCGGTACATGGCCGGCGTCGGCATCAACGCCGAGTGCCTGCCCGACGAGCGCAACCTGCTCACCCTGAGCGACGAGCTCGACGACTTCGGGGTGCCCAAGGCCACCGCCTCGTTCACCCCGGGGCCGAACGAGAAGGCCCTCGACCGGCACGCGACCGCCGTGATGGAGCGCATCGTCGAGGCGGCGGGAGCGCGGTCGTCGATGGTCCTGTCGCGCACGGCGCACACCATCGGCACGGCGCGCATGGGCGACGACCCGGCGACGAGCGTCGTCGACGCCGACGGACGCAGCCACGACGTGCCGAACCTCTGGATCTGCGACAACAGCGTGTTCCCGAGCGCCGTCACGGCGAACCCCGCGCTCACGATCATGGCGCTGTCGCTGCGCACGGCCGAGAGGTTCCTGGCCGCGTGACGCACGTCTTGACCGGACGCCCAGCCCGCGGGCGTAGGAGGGGTGCATGACCCGCGACCAGTACACCTTCGACGACCCCCGCACCCGTTACCCCGTCATCAGCCCCCAGGTGCAACAGCAGCCCGAGCCGGGCCTGCAGTCCCGCATGGAGCCGGTCCCCGACCTGGGCGAGGACACCTACCGGGGCTCGGGCCGCCTCGAGGGGCGCAAGGCGCTCATCACGGGCGGCGACTCGGGCATCGGTGCCGCCGTCGCCATCGCCTACGCCCGTGAGGGCGCCGACGTGGCGATCACCTACCTGCCCGAGGAGGAGGACGACGCCCGCCACGTCGTCGAGGTGATCGAGGCCGCGGGACGCACGGCCGTGGCGATCCCCGGCGACCTCACCGACGCGGCCTTCTGCCGCGAGCTCGTGGCCCGCGCCGTGGAGGGCCTCGGCGGCCTCGACGCCCTGGTCAACGTCGCCGGTCGACAGATCTGGCAGCAGAAGATCGAGGACATCACCGACGAGCAGTTCGACGCGACCTTCAAGACGAACGTCTACGCGGCCTTCTGGATCATCAAGGCGGCGCTGCCGCACCTCGGCCCGGGGTCGACCATCATCAACACGGCGTCGCTCGAGGCGTACACGCCGGCTCCCGACCGGCTCGACTACGCCACCACCAAGGGCGCGATCAACAACTTCTCGAAGGGCCTCGCGACGCAGCTCGTCGAGCGGGGCATCCGCGTGAACGTGGTCGCCCCCGGCCCGACCTGGTCGGTGCTGCAGGTCACGCGCGGCGTCGACCCCGAGACGCTGCCCGAGTTCGGGTCGAGCGAGTCGCCCATGGGTCGCGCCGCCCAGCCCGCCGAGCAGGCCCCGGCCTACGTCTTCCTGGCCAGCGCCGAGTCGAGCTTCGTGGCCGGCGAGACGCTCAACGTCAACGGCGGCATGAACACGCCGTAGTCGCCCCCGCGACGAGGCGCGCCCCCGGTCGCAGCGCGAGCTGCGGCCGGGGGCGCGGTGCGTCAGGAGGCCCGTGCCGGGAGGGCGAGCGGCCCGCCCGCGCAGGTCAGGGGTGCGAGCCGTCGCGGGTCAGCTGCGTGCGGGTGCGGCCCGGGCCGCGGTAGTTGCCCACGTCGTGCTTGGTGAGGCCGTCGCGCTCGCGGATCGCCGCCTCGCGCCGGGCCGCGACGAACGGCGCCACGAGGGCGAAGAGGATGCCGGCGACGACGACGGCGCAGCCGAGGACCATGAGGGCGATGACGATGAGCTCCACGGCTCGATCCTCCCGCGTCGGCGCCCGGCGGGCAACCGCACGGGGCGGACTGCCAGCACCCGGGTCCGTGAACGACGCCGCCGGGTCGCCGGGCGGTACCAGAAGCGACACGTGACGTCGAGCCCCGAGCGGACCGCCCCTTCACGCCTCCTGCCTGGCAGGATGGCGGGGAGGGAACGAGGTCAGCGTGGCGGAGAACGTCGGCAACGCCACGGGCAGGCTGCTCGGTGGGCGCTACCGGCTCGGCGAGGTCGTCGGTCGGGGCGGCATGTCGAGCGTCTTCAGCGCCGTCGACGAGTCGCTCGGGCGCCAGGTCGCCGTGAAGGTGTTCCGCCCCGGGGTCGCGGACCGCGCGCGACAGGACGCCGAGCTGGCCGTCCTCGCCACGCTCGACCACCACGGGCTCGTGGGACTGCTCGACGCCGGCTTCGTCGACGGCGACGGCGGTCGGCAGCGCTACCTCGTGATGCCGCTCATCACCGGCCAGGACCTCGAGGAGCGCCTCACGGGCGGTCCGATCGCGTCGCGGCACATCGCCGAGATCGGCTACGACATGGCCGAGGCGCTCGAGTACATCCACGAGCGCGGCATCGTGCACCGCGACATCAAGCCGTCGAACATCCTGCTCGTGGACTACGGCGACGCGGCCTCGCGCGCCCACGCCCGGCTCACCGACTTCGGCATCGCGCTCGCGGACGAGTCCGAGCGGCTCACCGCGGAGGGCGTGACGACCGGCACCGCCGCCTACCTGAGCCCCGAGCAGGCGCGCGGCGGCGACATCGGTCCCGCGAGCGACGTCTACGCGCTCGGCCTCGTGCTGCTGCAGTGCTTCACCCGTCGGCGGGAGTTCCCGGGCTCGCTCGTCGAGTCGGCCGTGGCCCGCCTCACCCGTGACCCCGCCCTGCCCGAGCCGCTGCCCGAGCACTGGCGCGAGGCCCTGCGCGCCATGACCTCCCGCGAGCCCGCGGACCGCCCGGTCGGCGAGGACCTCGTGAGCGTCCTCCGCCAGGTGGTCATCGCCGAGAGCTCGCGGCACCGCGACGAGGAGCCCTTCGACCCCACGGGAGGCACGGGCCAGGTCGACGAGACCGGTCCCGACACGGTGTCCATCACCACGGCCACCGACCAGGCGCTCGAGCGGGCCGCGACCATGGCCGCGCGCCTCCTGCAGGCCCCCATCGCCATCATGAGCGCCGCGGACCACGGCCAGACCTGGTTCGTCAAGCACTTCGACGACACGCTCGCGCACCTCGACGACCGCGTCGACCTGTCGCCCTCGATGGCCACCGCGGCCGAGCCGATCGTCATCGAGGACGCCTCCGCCGACCCCCGGGTCAAGGACAGCCCGCTCGTCACGGGCTCGCTCGGCCTGCGCTTCTACGCCGGCGTGCCCCTCACGCGCGACGACGGCGTCACGATCGGCACCCTCTCGGTCGTCGACCGGAAGCCCCGCCAGGTCACCGCCGACGACCTGCAGAACCTGGGCGACCTCGCCGCCCTCGTCGTCGCGCAGATCGCCGCCGTGCCCGACGACCTCGGCGGCACCGCCACGGGCGGGGTGCCCTCGCAGCAGGCCTGAGGGCTCGCGGCGACGAACGCCCTCCCGGACCCGTCGCGCGGCCCGGCCCGTCGGGGCCTACCGTGCGGGGGGGCGGCGTCACCGCTCCCGGTGCACGCCGCCCCGGGCGTGCCCGGCCCGAGGCAGGAGGAGCCCCCATGGACGACGAGGAACGCCGCCGACGAGAGATCGGCGACACCGACGCCCCCGTCGAGGACGAGGTCCAGGAGTCGTTCGACGCGACCGTGGAGGAGGGCGCCGAGCGCCTGCACCGCGACCTGCGGACGATCCTCGTCACGGGCTTCTTCGGCGGGCTCGAGGTCGGCATCGGCGTCATCGCCATGCTGGCGGTGCTCGTCGCGACGGACTCGCACCTGCTCGCCGGGCTCGCCTTCAGCGCCGGGCTGATCGCGCTCCTCCTGGCGCACTCCGAGCTGTTCACCGAGAACTTCCTCATGCCCGTCGCGGCCGTCGTCGCCCGGGAGGGCCACGTCGGCCACCTCGCGAAGCTGTGGATCGGCACCCTGGTCGCGAACCTGCTCGGCGGGTGGGTGATCATGTGGCTCGTCGTGCAGGCGTTCCCCGAGTGGCACGCGACGCTCGAGGAGAGCGCGCGGCACTTCGTCGACGCGCCCTTCGACCTGCAGAGCGTCGCGCTCGCGGTGCTCGGCGGCAGCACGATCACGCTCATGACCCGCATGCAGCAGGGCACCGACTCCGACCCCGCCAAGATCGTGGCGGCCGTCGTGGGCGGGTTCCTCCTCGCCGGGCTGCAGCTCTTCCACTCGATCCTCGACTCGCTCCTGGTCTTCGGGGCGATCCAGTCGGGCGCCGACATCGGGTACCTCGACTGGCTGGGCTGGTTCGGGTACACGTTGCTGTTCAACGTGCTCGGCGGGCTGGTCCTCGTGACGGCCCTGCGCCTCCTGCGCTCGAAGGCGCTGCTCGAGGAGCGCCGCCGCGCCCGACCCCAGGGCGCGGGACCGGAGCGTGACGGTGGTCGCGGGTAGCGTCCGCGGCGTGGACGACACGGAAGGGGCCCCGACGGGCCGCGGCACGCGCCCGACGCGCGTGCGCCTGCTGCTGCCCGGGCAGTACGGGCCGGCCTTCGACGACGGCGGGCCCCTGCTCGTCGTCGAGGCGGAGGAGTGGTTCACCGCGCGCCCCTTCCACCGCACCAAGGCGCACGTGTGGCTCAGCGCGCTGCGGCACGCGGTGCGGCGGGCCGGCGACCGGGCGACGCACGTGCGGGTCGCGACCCTCCGCGAGGCGATCGAGGGCCGCGACGACCTCGAGGTCGTCGACCCGCCCAGCAGGCCCCTCCGGCAGCAGGTGCGCGAGGCGGGCGTCCGGGTGCTGCCCAGCCGGGGCTTCGTCACGAGCGAGGCCGACTTCGCGGGCTGGGTCGAGCAGCGCCGCGGCCGACTGCTGATGGGCGACTTCTACGAATGGGTGCGGAGGCGCGAGGGCCTCCTCATGGAGGGCCCCGCCCCGGTGGGCGGCCGCTTCAGCACCGACGAGAGCAACCGTGAGCGACCCCCGAAGGGCGCCGTCACCCTCGGCCTGCCCGACCCGTGGTGGCCCGAGCCGGACGACGTCGACGCCGAGGTCCGGACCGACCTCGACGCGTGGGAGGCGACGGGCCGCGTGCGGTTCGTCGGTGCCGACGACCGGCGGCGCTTCGCGGTGACCCCGGACGAGGCCGAGCGCGCCCTCGACGACTTCCTCGAGGCCCGGCTCGGCGACTTCGGCCCCTACGAGGACGCCATGCTCGCCGGGGACTGGACCATGGCGCACTCGATGCTCAGCGTGCCGATGAACCTCGGCGTGCTCGATCCGCGGCACGTCGTCGAGCGCGTCGTGCACGAGTTCGGGTCAGGAGGCGCGCCGCTGCAGAGCGTCGAGGGGTTCGTCCGCCAGGTGGTGGGCTGGCGGGACTACGTCTGGCACCTCTACTGGCACCTCGGTCCGACCTACGCGACCGACCACGACGCGCTCGGGGCGACGACGCCGCTGCCCGCGTGGTGGCTCCGCCTCGACGTCACCGACATGCGCGCGGCCTGCCTGGGCGACGTGCTGGGCCAGGTGCACGACCACGGCTGGGTGCACCACATCCCCCGGCTGATGGTCCTGGGCAACTGGGCGTTGCAGCGCGGCTACCGCCCCGCCGAGCTGACGGAGTGGTTCACCGACGTCTTCGTCGACGGCACCGACTGGGTCATGCCCGCGAACATCGTGGGCATGTCGCAGCACGCCGACGGCGGCATCGTCGCCACGAAGCCCTACGCCTCGGGCGGGCGCTACATCGACACGATGAGCGACTACTGCGCGCGCTGCCCGTTCGACCCCACGAAGCGCCTCGGCGACGACGCCTGCCCGTACACCGCGGGGTACTGGGCGTTCCTCGCACGGACCGAGCCGGTCCTCCGGCACAACCCGCGCATGCGCAACGCGCTCGGGGGCCTGGCACGCCTCGGCGACCTCGACGACGTCGTGCAGCAGGAGCACGAGCGCCCCGGCCCTTGAGGGGGCCGGGGCGCTCGGGCCAGGGCTCGCGCCCGGGCGGGATCAGGCCTCGCGACCCGCCGGCATCTGCGTCTTGGACGGGTCGGTCTCGGCGAGCCCGGAGAAGATGCCCTCGATCCGGTCGAGCACGTCGCGCGCGAGCGTCACGCCCGAGGCCTCGGCGTTCGACACGACCTGCTCGGGGCGCGAGGCACCGATGATCGCCGAGGCGACGTTCTCGTTCGAGAGCACCCAGGCGAGCGAGAGCTGCGCCTGCGTGAGGCCGAGGTCCTGGGCGATCGGCTCGAGCTGGGCGACGGCGTCGAGCACGTCGTCGCGCATCCAGCGCTCGATCATGCCTGCCCCGCCCTTCTGGTCGGTCGCGCGCGAGCCGGCCGGCAGCTCCTGGCCCTTCTTGTACTTGCCGGTGAGGACGCCCTGCGCGATGGGCGACCAGACGATCTGCGAGATGCCGAGCTCCTTCGAGGCGGGCACGACCTCCTCCTCGATGACCCGCCAGAGCAGCGAGTACTCGGGCTGGTTCGAGATGAGCTGGAAGCCGAGCTCCTTCGCGAGCGCGGCGCCGTCGCGCAGCTGCTGGGCGTTCCACTCCGAGACGCCGACGTAGAGGACCTTGCCCTCGCGGACGAGGTCGGCGAAGGCCTGCATCGTCTCCTCGAGCGGCGTCTCGACGTCGTAGCGGTGCGCCTGGTACAGGTCGATGTGGTCGGTCTGCAGGCGACGCAGCGAGGCGTGGGCGGACTCGCGGACGTGCTTGCGCGAGAGGCCGGTGTCGTTGTGCCCCTTGGGCCCGGTCGGACCGTAGACCTTCGTGAAGATCTCGAGCGACTCGCGCCGCTCGCCCTTCAGCGCCTCGCCGAGGACGACCTCGGCCTGGGTGTTGGCGTAGACGTCGGCGGTGTCGAACGTCGAGATGCCGACGTCGAGGGCGGCCCGCACGCAGGCGGTCGCCGTGTCGTTCTCGACCTGGGACCCGTGCGTGAGCCAGTTGCCGTAGGTGAGCTCCGAGATCTTGAGGCCGGAGTCGCCGAGGTAGCGGTGTTCCATGGGAAGTGCTCCTAGTCCTGGCGGGCGCCTGTGCCCACCCCGGGGGACGTTACTCCCGCCCCCGGGCCGGGCCTCCGGGGAGCCCGTCCCCCGCACGGTCCCCCTCGAGGCAGGCGCGCCCCGGGCGGGTGCGACGACGACGGGCGGGTGCGATCGACCGGGGTCGACGCACCCGCCCGTCGGGGCGGCTCCGGCTAGGCGCGGCGGCGGCGCAGGGCGACGGCCCCGAGGCCGGCGAGCAGGAGGACGGCACCGGCTGCGGCACCGAGCCGCGGGTCGGCTCCCGTCCAGGCGAGCGAGCCGGAGGCGCTGGTCGCCACGGGGGCGGGTCGCCCGCCCGCCGCGGGGACGGCACCGGGGGCGACGGGCTGCTGCGCACCGGGCTGACCGGGCGCGCCGGGCAGGGCCGGAGCCCCCGGGTCACCGGGCAGCCCGGGCTCGCCCGGGACCTCGGGGTCGCCCGGCTGCTCGGGCTCGCCCGGCGCCTCGGCGGCGCAGGGGAAGGTCCCGGCGCGGAGGGAGGAGCCGTCGGTGTCGGCGTCGTCCGCGTAGAAGGTGCGGCGCACTCCGTCTTCGCAGGTGGCGGCGGACTCGATCGCGAAGCCCTCGTTGGCGAGCGCGGGGTCGGCGGCGGCGGGGGCCTCGTAGAGGGCCTCGAGCGCGAACGCCCCGGTCTCGTCGATGCCGTAGGTCGCGGTGCGGCCCGAGCAGGCCTCGTCGCAGACGACCCAGAGCGCGTCGAGGTCGGCGTCGAACTGCACGTCGGCGACGAGCGCGAAGGGGGTCTCGAGGGTCGCGACCCGCACGGCCGAGCCGTCGGTCGACAGGGCGTAGACGTAGGCGCTGGCGGTGCCCTCGACGCCGACGACGAAGAGGCCGTCACCGTGCCCCGGGTAGCTCGTCGGGGCGTAGTCGGCACCCGTGCGCTGGTCGACGAAGCCCTGCTGGACGAGCCAGGAGTCGGGCACCCAGGTGACGCCCTCGAGCCCCTGGTTGGCGCCCAGGCCCGGGAAGTCCCCGGCGAGGGCCCACTCCTGCTGGGCGACGAGCGTCGTGTCGCTGCCGCTCACGTCGTAGCGGAGCACCGAGGGGCGCGAGACGCCGCTCACGGCGTTGTCGCGCTCGCTCGAGACGTAGACGCCACCGGCCGAGTCGTCGCCCGCGACCGTGACGCCCTCGGCGTCGACGACGCCGGTGCCGTCCGGGTAGCGGAGGACCTTGCCCTGGGACCAGCCGGAGTCGGCAGCCGGTGCGTACCCGCCCGCCGCGTCCGCCTCGAGGCGGTAGAGCAGCCCGTCGCCGTTCTGCACGGCCCAGAGCGTGCCGGGTGCCGACGTGCCGGACGGCTCGACGTCGAGACCGGACAGGTCGCCGGTGAACGTGTCGGGCTCGTCGACGGGGACCTCGTCGGGGCCGCCGGGCCAGGGCTGGGCCGTCACGACACCGGCGAAGGCGTTGGCCGTGCCCTTGGTCGGCGCGCTCGTGACGGCGAACTCGCCGGTGCCGTCGGGGCCACGCCCGTAGGTGGTGGGGGCGTGCCCGGTCCATCGGTGCTCGTCGACGAGCACGCCGTCGGCGGTGAGCACGCGGACGGCGTCGTCGCCCCCGAGCCCGAAGCCGAGCTGGGCCTCCTCGACGACCGCGAAGGCGCCGGGCTCGAGCAGCGTGCCGGCGGGCAGGACCGAGCGGTGGTCGGGGTCCGAGTCGGTGACGACGAGGCCGCCGAGGTCCACGGCGCTGCCGCCGACGTTGGTCAGCTCGACCCAGTCGCCGGGCGTGCCGCCCTGCGACTCCACCTCGTTGATCCGCACGGGCGAGGAGCAGTCGTTCGCCGCGCCCTTGGTCGAGGTGGTCGTGGTGACGAGCTCACCGGTGCCGTCGGGGCAGCGGCCGTAGGTGACCGCGGAGTGCGTGGTCCAGCCGTAGGAGGCACGGAGCGCTCCGGTCGTGTCGAACAGGCGCGCCTGGTCGGGCTGGCCGAGGCCGAAGGAGAAGCCGGGGCGGACGCCCTGCGCCTGGTCGACGACGAGGAGGGCCCCGGGCTCGACGACGCTGCCGGCGGGGAGGACGTAGCCGTGCGAGTCGTCGTCGTCGCGGAAGGTCCAACCCGAGACGTCGATCGCGGTGCCGCCCGTGTTGAGCAGCTCGACCCAGTCGGTGTCGTCGCCGTTCGACTCGACCTCGTTGACGACGAGCGCCGAGGGCACCGGTGCGACGACGGGCGGCTCCTCGACGGGCGGCTCCTCGGGCGCGGCGGCGTTCGCGGCGCCCTTGGTCGGTGCCGCGGTGACCGCGAACGCGCCGGTGGCGTCGGGCACGCGCCCGTAGGTGGTCGCGGCGTGCTGCGTCCAGGCGTAGGAGTCGAGCAGGGTGGTGCCGTCGGCGGAGAACAGCCGCGCGGCGTCCTCGCCGCCGAGGCCGAAGCCGAGGTCGGCCTGCTCGAGGACGAGGTGCGCGCCGGGGGCGACGACCGTGCCGGCCGGTACCGCGTACGTGCGCGTGTCGTCGTCGTCGGCGACCCGGAGCCCCGAGGCGTCGACGGGTGCGTCACCGGCGTTCACGAGCTCGATCCAGTCGCCGGGCGTGCCCCCCTGGGACTCGACCTCGTTGATGCGCAGCGCGGAGGCGGGCTCGGCGGCGAGCGCCGGGGCGGCGCCGCCCGCGAGCAGGCCGCCCGTCGCGACGGCGCCGGCGAGCACGAGGGCCGCGGGTCGGTGGAGGGGGGTGCGCATGGTCATCCGATCGACGGGGGGGGGACGTGACCTGCGCACGGTGGCGGACCCGGGCGACCGGCAGGTGAACGCCACGTGTCGCGCAGGTGGGGCAGGAGGCCCGTCCCCCGTCGGGCACGACGCCCACGCCGGGCAGACCTCTCCGTCTGTCCGCTTCACGCACGCCCGGTGCCCTCGATTCCCGAGACCGATGCGTCTGCATGCACAGTGGTGACGCGGCGCACCCGCCGCCGCTCCCCGGCCCGCCACGGACGGCCACCCCCGCAGGAACGACACATGCACCCCACCCTCCACCGCCTCGCGCGGGCCGCGCTCCCCCTCGTGAGACCGTACCTCCGCGTGCACCTGGCCCTGCTGGGCCGCCAGATCGCCCGCACCCCGCTCCCCCGGGACACCCCCGTCGAGGCCCTGGCCGGACCCGACCCCGGCCGTCTGCTCGTCGTCGGCGAGCTCGCCGCCTCGGGTCTCGGCGTCCTCCTGCACGGCATGGCGTTCCCGGCCCAGGTCGGCCAGGCGTGGTCGCGCGCCACGGGCCGGGGCTGCACCTGGCGCACCGTCGCCCGCCCGGTGCTCAGCGCCGCGCAGGCCGCGGCGCACCCCGACCTCGACGGCGCCTCCGCGGGGGCGGAGGCCGTCGTCGTGGCCCTGGGCATCCCCGACGTGCTGCTCGCGACGCCCGCCCGCACCTTCGAGGCCACCGTCGACCGGGTCGTCGACCTCGTGCGCTCCCGTGCCTCGACCGGGTGCCGGGTGGTGCTCGCCGGCCTGCCGCCGATGACGCGGTTCCAGCCGATCCCGCCGCTCGCGGTCCGGCTGTTCGGCCTGCGCATGCGTCGGCTCGACGACGCCCTCCGCCGCGTCGCCGAGCGGCACGAGGGCGTCGTGTTCGTGCCCTTCCCGCAGCAGAGGCTGCACGGGCTCTACGTGCGCGACCGCTTCTCGTACCGGGCGCTGCACCGCATCTGGGCGCACGCGGTGGTCACCGCCCTCGTGCCCGCGCCCACGCACGAGCCGGACCCCACGAGCCCGACCCGGCACGACGTCCCCACCCCGACGGGGGCCCCTCCCCGGGCCGACGGTGCCGCGATGGTCCTCGCGGCCTGACGCGCTCCGGGCGGCGTCCTCGACGCGGCCCCGCGCCTCCTGCGCACGCCGGCACGGACGCGGCGCCCGTCGCGCCCCGACCAGGAGGTCGTGGGCACGGCGGGCGCCGCGTCGGTGCTGCAGGAGCGGTGCGGACTAGGCCTGCACGTCGCCGCGCCAGGCGCCGTCGGCCCGGCCCTTCGACTCGATGTACTCCTTGAAGTTCGCGAGGTCCTTCTTGATGGCGTGGTTGTCGGCGCCGAGGCTGCCGCCGAGCTTCTCGAGGAACCCCTCGGGCTTCCAGTCGATCTGGACCGTGACGCGGGTCTCGTCGTCGCTCAGCTTGTGGAAGGTGACCACGCCGCCGTGGTCGACCTCGCCACCGGTGCTGGTCCAGGCCACGCGCTCGTCGGGGTGCTGCTCGGTGATCTCCGCCTCGAAGGTCTTCTCGACCGGTCCGACCTTGACCTTCCACACCGTGAGGGTGGGGGTGGTCTGCGTGATGGACTCGACCTCGTCGAGGAACTTGGGGAACTCCTCGAACTGGGTCCACTGGTCGTACGCGACGCTCAGGGGGACGTTGACGTCGACGGTCTCGATTGCCTGTGCCATGTGCTGACTCCTCGTGCTCGTGGTGGTCGTGCCGCGGCCCGGTCGGGGACCGGACGGCGTGACGTGCACGGTAGGACGATGACCGCGGGGTCGCCGCCCTCTGCAGCGAATGGTCAGGCGGCGCTCAGCTGCGGCGACGGAGCCGCGCGGCGGTGAGCAGGCCGGCGCCGGCGAGCACGAGGCCGGCCGCGAGCGCTGCCCAGCCGGTCGACTCCTGGCCGGTGTGGGCGAGCCGCGCGGCACGGGGTGCCTGGCCCAGGCTGACGACGACCGTCGCGGCGGGTCCCTGGGTGGGCTCGGGAACGGGCACGACCGCCGGGGCCGCGGCGACCAGTGCGAAGAGCTGGGGGTCGACCGCCTCCGAGGCGTCGCCCGTCTCGAGGTCGATCTGGCTGGCGACGGCGAAGTACTCGCCCGCGGGCAGGTCGAACTCGGTCTCGAAGGTGCCGTCCGCGGCGACCGGGACGATCGCCTGGGCGACGCCGAACTCCTCGTCGAGGCGCTGCGGCTCGGTGGTCCACGGGATCTCGTCCGCACCGTCCTCGACGGCGCGGGCGTCGGCCGGAGCGAAGACGGCACCGACCGAGCCGGACGACCAGACGATCGAGTCGTCCTCGACGGCGCCCACGGTCACGACGACGGCGTTGCCGGCCTCGGCCCCGCTGCCGGGGAGGGCGACGACGCCCTCCGTGCCGCCGTCGGGCACGACGAGCGCCGGGGCGGCCAGGGGCGCGGCGGTGACGAAGTCGGCGGACGCCTGTCGACCGGACTGGTCGGCGACGCTCACCGTGAGGACCGTGCCGAGCGGCACCTCGACGGGGACGGCCAGGTCGAAGCCGGTCCAGCCGTCCTCGTCGAAGACGAGCGGACCCTCGGTCCAGGGCGTGGCGGTGAAGACGAGGTCCTCGTCGACGCCCTCCCCCGTCACGTCGAGGGTGACCGCGTCGCCGGCCGTGAAGCCCCCCGCGTAGACGGAGTCCAGCCCGCCCGGGTGCAGCACCGTGGAACCGGCCGAGACGGCGGGCTCCTCCGCGGGCAGTTCGTCGACCACGACCGCCTTCGGCGTCACCGCGCCGGGGGCGGCGGGGACGGCAGGAGTCGTGGGGGCGGCGGGCGCGGGCGTCACGACGGCGGGCGCGGGCGCCCCGACGACGGGAGGGGTCGTCGGCTCGGCCTCGACGCCGGTGCCGGCACCGTCCTCGCCGGGGGTCGGCAGGAGGTCGTCGGCGACCTCGCCGTCGACGGGTGCGCCCGTCGCGTCGACCGGGGCGCTCGTGGCCTCGACCGGTGCGGGGACGGCCTCGGCGGACGGCACCTCGGCGGCGTGGGCCGAGACCGGGGCGAGGGCGAGGGCGGCGGCGAGCGCGACGGCCGGGAGGGCCGTGCACGCGCGGGTGCGGGAGATGAGCATGTGTTCCCCCAGGAACGTCGGGCACCTCGGGCGGGTGCGCTGAGGAGAACGTAGGGGGTGGCCCGGGTGCCCAGGAGGGGCAGGGCGTCCGCTCCGAGCCGCCGTGACCTGATCGTGTCCTGATCGTCCCCCGCGGCCGACGTCGACGGGGTACACCGACGGTCCGGTCCGACCGGTGACGCCGATCCGGCACGGGGAAGGGCCCCGGCTCAGGGAAACGAGTCGGGGCCCGGGTCCGCGACGTCCGTCACGGGCCGGCAGGACGGGGACCTGCCGGGGGCGAGGCTACGCGCCTCCTGCACGGAGGCTCGCGGCGTCGCCGGGGGTCAGCGGCGCCAGCCGAGGAGGCCGGCCAGCGGACGCTGCTGCTCGCCCTGCTGGGCGCCCATGACGATGAGGACGCCGGTGAGCACGGGGATCGTGAACTGCAGCACCTTCTGCTTGCGCTGCGCGGCCGCGAGGGCCTTCGAGCTCGTGGCGTCGGGCTCGGTGACGCCCTTCGTGCCCTCGTCGCTGTGCTTGGCGATGACGGCACCCTCGACGCCGGCCCAGACGGTCGCACCGAGCGCCGCCGCGGTGACGACCGACTTGACGACGGTGTTGGTCCGCGAGGCGGGCTGACCCGCGAGGCGGCTCTTGTTGCCGAGGATGAGGCCGATGCCACCGATGCCGTGGGCGACGATGCCGACCCACTGCACGGGAGCCCACTTGGCCCAGCCGACGGACGACAAGCGGAGGCGCTCCTGCGGGTCCTTGGCGGCGGCGGTGCCGCCGTTGAGGCCGAAGGCGCCCATGAGGGTGCCGCCGAACCACGACGCGACGCCGAGGTCGTGGAGGCTGCGGACGATGGTGTTGCGCTGGGACATGGGGTTCTCCTCGTGGTGGTCGTGGCCGATGGGTCGCTGCCGTCGGGTGACCCCGAACGCTAGGCCGGGGGTGCTGGGCCGCCTGCCAGGAGCCGGGACGACGTCCCCCGACGCGCCTCCTGCCGGCTCCGCCCCCGTCGGCCGCCACGTGCATGAGCCGACCGAACCTGGGTAGGGGACGCACGACGACACGGAAGGACGGCCCCGATGACCACCCTCGCCCCCAGCGCCCCCGACGTCCGCGGAAGCGGCACGCTCACGATCCTCGACCCCCGGGACGGCTCCGTCGTCGGGGAGGTGGTCGAGGCCGACCGCGACGAGGTCGCCCAGGCCGTCCGCCGTGCTCGGGCCGCCCTCGACGGCTGGGCGCGCACCGACGCCGCCGCGCGCGGAGAGCTGCTGCACCAGGCCGCCGACGCCCTCCGCGAGCGTGCCGCCGAGCTGGCGGCGCTCAACGAGCGCGAGACCGGCAAGCCCTACGACGACTCCTTCGGCGGCGTGATGGCCGGCGCCGGCACGCTCCGCCAGTACGCCGAGCTGGGCCCCGTGCACCGCGGCCACAGCCTGGTCGGCGGTCGCTACGCCAGCGACTACACGATCTCTCAGCCCCGCGGCGTCGTCGCGGCCGTCACGCCGTGGAACGACCCCGTCGCCGTGGCCTGCGGCCTGCTCGGCGCGGCCCTCGCCACCGGCAACGTCGTCGTGCACAAGCCGAGCGAGCGCAGCCCGCACGTCGGGGCCCTGCTCGGCGAGGTCCTCTCGTCGGTGCTGCCCGCCGACGTGCTCGTGACGGTCTCCGGCGGCGGCGCGGTCGGCGCGGTCCTCACGGAGCACCCCGACGTCGACGTGGTGGCGCACGTCGGCTCGACGAGCACGGGACGCAAGATCGCCCGCGTCGCCGCCCTCACGGGCGCCCACGTGGTCCGTGAGAACGGCGGCAACGACGCGCTCGTCGTCGACGCCGACGTCGACCCGGCCTGGGCCGCCGCGCAGGCCGCCCTCGGCTCGTTCGCCAACGCGGGCCAGATCTGCACGAGCGTCGAGCGCGTCTTCGTGCACCGGGCGATCGCGCCCGCGTTCGTCGAGGCGCTCGCGGCCGAGGCCACGACCCGCAACGAGCAGCGCCTGATCGGGCCGCTCGTCGACGGTCGGCTGCGCGACGAGGTCGACGCGCAGGTGCGCGCCGCGATCGAGGACGGTGCCACCGCGGTCGTCGGCGGCTCGGTCCCCGACGGGGCCGGCTCGTGGTACCCCGCGACCGTGCTCACCGGGTGCCGCCCCGGCATGACGATCATGCAGGAGGAGACCTTCGGACCGGTCGCGCCCGTGCAGGTCGTCGACAGCTTCGACGAGGGCCTGCGCCTGGCGCGCGCCGACCGTTACGGCCTGGCCGCGACGGTGCTCACCGCGAGCATCGAGCACGCGAACCGCGCGGCCGCCGACCTGGACGTCGGCACCGTCAAGATCAACGCGGTCTTCGGCGGCGCCCCCGGCGGTGCCGCCCAGCCGCGCCGCGACTCCGGGGCCGGCTTCGGCTACGGCCCCGAGCTGCTCGACGAGATGACGCTCACGAAGGTCGTGCACGTCGGCCTGCCGCAGACGCCCGCGTCGGGCCTCCCGACGGCGCACCTCGCCCCCGGCGGCACCGACACCGTCACGACCACGGCGCCCGACGCCACCGCCGGCACCGGCACCGGCACCGCGGGCTCCCTGCCCGACGCCGACGCCGACGCCGACGGGGGCGACAGCGGTCGCACCCCGCACCCCGAGGAGCCGGCCGAGGGCGGCGACGAGGACGACGAGGGCACGACCACCGGCGGCGACGTCCCCCGGGTGCACCCCTCCGACCCCGCGGAGGGCTGACGTGCCGGTCGACCCCTCGCCCTTCGCGGAGCGCGCCGGCCTCTCCCCCGAGGTCGTGCGCGACCTGCGCGACGCCGCACCCGTGGTGAGCGTCGTCGGCGACCTCATGCTCGACGGCTGGTGGTCGGGCACGACCGAGCGGATGACGCGCGAGGCGCCGGCCCCCGTCGTCGAGGTCCGCACGCGCCGCTTCGTCCCGGGGGGCGCCGCCAACACGGCCGTGAACCTCGCGGCCCTGGGCGCACGCGTGCGGATCGCCGGCGTCGTCGGCGACGACGACGCCGGGCGACGGCTCACCGAGCTGCTCGCGGCGCACGGGGTCGACACGTCGGGCGTCGTGCGGGTGCGCGGCCGGGCCACGGTCGCGAAGAACCGGGTCATGGTCGACGACACCGTGCTGCTGCGCCTCGACGACCTCGCCGAGGGCGACGCGCCCGGTCCGTCGCTCGCGGCCCTGGCCGAGGGCGCGGCGACCCAGACGGCCGGGGCCGACGCCCTGCTCGTCTGCGACTACGGCTCGGGCACGCTCACGGGCGTGGTCCTCGACGCCCTCACCGCTGCGCCCCGCCCGCCCCTCGTCGTCGTCGACGCCCACGACCTCGCGCCGTGGGCCCGGCTCGCGCCCGACCTCGTCACGCCCAACGCGGGTGAGACGTCCGCGCTCGTCGGGGTGGCCCTCGGCGACCAGCTCACGGGCGACCAGCGCGTGGCGCGCGTCGCCGACGCGGCCGACGACGTGCTCGTCCGGTCCGGCGCGCGCGCCGCCGTGGTCACGCTCGACCGCGACGGCAGCGTCCTGCTCGCGGCCGAGCCGGTCGGCCCGGACGGCAGCGAGGGGCCAGGAGGCGCGACCACGCCCGCCGCGCCCGCCGCGCCCGCCGGTGCCGACCTGCCCGGGCACCCCGCGCCTCCTGCCGTCCGCCACCGCACCTGGGCACGTCCCGCGAGCGAGCGGCGCGCCTCGGGCGCGGGCGACTCCTTCGTGGCCGCCCTGACGCTCGGGCGGGCCTGCGGGCTGCCGTTGTCGACGAGCCTCGACCTGGCCCAGGCCGCGGCCGACGTCGTCGTGCAGCGCTTCGGCACCTCGGTCTGCTCGACGGACGACCTCGTCGGGCACCTCGACCGCACGGCGGACACCCTGCACGCGCTCGACGACCTCGTGCGCCTCCTCGACGAGGAGCGTGCCGCAGGCCGGCGCATCGTCCTCACGAACGGCTGCTTCGACGTGCTGCACCGGGGCCACACGCGCTCGCTCACGCAGGCGAAGGAGCTCGGCGACGTCCTCGTCGTCGCGCTCAACGACGACGCGTCGACCGCCCGCCTCAAGGGGCCGGGCCGACCGGTGAACCCGCTCGACGACCGGGCCGGCGTGCTCCGCGCCCTGAGCTGCGTCGACTACGTCACCTCGTTCGGCACCGACACCGCGACGCCGCTCATCGAGCGCCTCCGGCCCGACGTGTACGCGAAGGGCGGCGACTACACGCCGCAGATGCTCGAGGAGACCGCGGCGGTCGTCGCCGCGGGGGGCCAGGTCCGGATCCTCGACTACGTGGCCGACAAGTCGACCACGGCCGTCGTCGACCGGATCCGTGGGGCGACCCCGTGACGGGACGCAGCCGCCGCGGGTCGGCGCGGTGGGGCCACCGCCCCGCCCCGACGCCGCCCGCGCCGCTGGTCGACGTGCTCGTCCCGACCGCCGACCGTCCCGCCGAGCTGGCGGTGACCCTCGCGGGGCTCGCCGCCCAGGACGACCCGCCCTTCTCGGTGGTCGTCAGCGACCAGTCGAAGGCCGAGCCGGACTGGGCGGCCCCGGCGGCGCAGGCCATGGTGCGCGTGCTGCGCGCCCAGGGCCGCGCGGTGACGACCGTGACCCACCACCCGCGGCGGGGCCTGGCGGAGCACCGCCAGTCGTTGCTCGACCGGGCGGCGGCGCCGACCGTGCTGTTCCTCGACGACGACGTGTGGCTCGAGCCGGGCAGCCTGGCACGGATGCACGACGCGCTCACGACGCTCGGCTGCGGCTTCGTCGGCAGCGCCGTGCAGGGCCTGTCGTACCTCGACGACGACCGGCCGCACCAGCGCGAGCCGTTCGAGCTGTGGCACGGTCCCGTGACGCCCGAGCGGCTGCGCCGCGGGAGCGAGGGCTTCGACCGCTGGCAGCTGCACAACGCCGCCAACCTCGCGCACCAGGCCGCCGAGCTGGACCTCGACGACGACGACTGGCGGGCCTACCGGGTCGCCTGGGTGGGCGGCTGCGTCCTCTACCGGCGCGACGCGCTCGTCGAGGCCGGGGGCTTCGCCTTCTGGGACCAGCTGCCCGTCGACCACGCGGGCGAGGACGTCGCCGCGCAGTGGCGCGTCATGGAGCGCGTCGGCGGTGCCGGGATCGTGCCCAGCGGCGCGGTGCACCTCGAGGCGCCGACGACGGTGACGCGACGCGACGTCGAGGCGACGGACGTCGTCGACCTGGACCGCACGACGGCCCGGTGAGGTCGGCCGCCCTGTCCCCCGCGCGCTGGGCGGACCGCCCCCTGCCCGGGTGTAGGCACGAGGGGTGCCCGTCCGGGCGCCGCGCAGCAGATCGAAGGAGACACGGCATGGCTGACACCCCGAACCCCATCCAGATCCAGAAGTACCTCAGCGGCCTCGACTACCCCGTGAGCAAGGACGACCTCGTCGCGAACGCGAAGGACCAGGGCGCGCCCGACGACGTGCTCGACGCGCTCCAGGGCCTGGAGGGCGACTCGTTCGACGCCCCCACCGACGTGAGCAAGGGCCTCTCGCAGGAGTAGCCGGGAACGCGGGAGGCGCGGCGCGGGGACGACCCGCACCGCGCCTCCTGCGCGTCCGGGGCCGGTCAGGTGACCGCGCCGGGAGCGTGGCCGCCCATGAGGTCGTCGAGCTGGTCGACGGCTCCCTTCCGGGCGGCGTCGTCGGCGGCCGACGTGCCGTGCGGCTCGACCGTCTCTGGGCTGTCGCCGTGCACCGCCGCGGGGTCCTGGTGCTCGTCGACGTCGTGCTGGGCCGGGTCCTTCTGCGGATCGCTCATGGGGTGCACGGTACGCGCGGCACCGGCCGTCGTCCGGTAGACAGGAGGGGTGCCGGAGTCGGCACGCACCCCTGACGCACGCGGCCGAGGCCGCACGCCGGCCGGTCCGGCGGAAGGAGAAGACGATGACGTCCACCCACGAGAACGCCCCCGCCCGCCGTCGCGTGGCCGTCACCGGCGGCAGCGGCAAGCTGGGCCGCGCCGTCGTGCGCCACCTCGCCGAGCACGACTGGGACGTCGTGCTCCTCGACCGCGTGCCGAGCCCCGACCCCGTGCCGGGCGTGCGCAGCGTGCTCGTCGACCTCACCGACTACGGCCAGGTCGTCCAGGTGCTCTCGGGCGACGTCGACGAGCTGCACGACCGCTTCGACGCCGTCGTGCACCTCGCCGCGATCCCCGCGCCGGGGCTGGTGCCGAACGCGGCGCTCTTCGCCAACAACGTGCCCTCGACCTACAACGTCTTCGCGGCGGCGCACGCCGCCAAGATCCGCAACGTCGTCTGGGCGTCGAGCGAGACCCTCCTGGGCCTGCCCTTCGACATCGACCCGCCCTACCTGCCGCTCGACGAGGAGTACGCGGTGCGTCCCGAGTCGACCTACTCCCTCGGCAAGGCCGTGGAGGAGGAGATGGCCCGTCACTTCACCCGCTGGGACCGCCAGGCGAAGCTCATCGGCCTGCGGTTCTCGAACGTCATGGACGACGGCGACTACGAGGCGTTCCCCTTCGACGACGACCCCGAGCAGCGCAAGTTCAACCTCTTCTCGTACATCGACGCGCGCGACGGGGCCCAGGCGGTGCGCAAGGCGCTCGAGAGCGACCTCGTCGGCTTCGAGGCGTTCATCGTCGCGGCGTCCGACACCGTGATGAACACGCCCTCGGCCGTGCTCGCCGACCAGTTCTTCCCGACCGTGGAGCGCCGCGCCGCCGTCGAGGCGAACGAGCCGCTCATGACGAGCGACAAGGCCCGCGACCTGCTCGGCTTCGTGCCCGAGTACTCGTGGCGCGAGTGGGGCGACCGCGTCGGCAAGGCCTGACCTCGGTCCGCCGGAGCCCGCCCAGGGCCGCCGCACCCCAGGGACCCGCGTGGACCCCAGCTCATGAGCTGGGGTCCACGCGGGTCCCTGGGGCCTCGGGGCTCAGCAGCGGTCCTGCAGGTACCGCGGCGACTCGAGGGTCGTGACGACGTCGTCGATCGCGAGGGCCTCCGCGCCGTAGTGGTACGAGCCCACCTCGTCGGTGTCGTCGCGCACCAGGTCGTAGATCACCCGCGTCGACGTCTGGTCGGAGGACGCGACCTCGACCAGCGTCGGGTCGATCGCCGTCGCGGCGTCGACCAGGGGCTGCACGACGTCGCCGACGGCGACGCCCTCCGGCGTCTCCACGCGCACGTCACCGTCGAGGCCCCGGACCGTGGGACCGACGGCCACGAACGTCAGGGACCCCTCGTCGGTGGCCTGCGCCGACGTCCCCAAGAACATCGCCTCCTCCCAGCCGTACCGGGTCTGGTCGGCCACGCACGGGCGATCGCCGACCACGCCGGCGGGCTCGCCGTCCCCGGCGAGCACGGCGGCGAGGACGGCGACCGCGGCCTCGAGGTCGTCCTCGACGAACGAGACCTCGTCGCTCAGCTCCTCGCCGGCCCAGAGCTCCAGGCCCTCGCCGTCGACGACGATCCGGTCGACGGCGTCGCGCCCGGCCTCCGCGCCGTCGTCGGTGTCGGTGTCGCCCTGACCGCCCGGCCGAGGCGACGCCGTCACCGTCTCGGTCACCGTGGGCCGGGCCTCCGGGTCGGGGCCCGCCTCCTGCGCGCACCCGGCGAGCAACGCCGCCACCACCACCGCGGTCGCCGTCGCGGCCGCCCTGCCGTTCCCCTGGGACATTCCCCGACCCTAGCGGGGCGCGGCCCTCGCGTCCCGGGTCAGCGGCGCAGCACTCCGACCGTGACGAGCTCGCGGACGCGCGGGGCCAGCTCCGCCCGCAGGTCGGCCTCGTCGGCCTGCAGCAGCTGCGCGAGGGCCGCGACGATCGCGGCGGCGCTGAGCTCGCCGGCGCTGGCGCCCACCAGGGCCGAGAGCGCGGTGCCCGACTCGACCGTCCGCGCGAAGCCGCCGCCCTGCTGCAGGCGGATGACGGTCGGGTCGTCCTGCCCGGGCCAGAAGTGCCGCTCCTCGGTGACGTCGCCCGCGACCGTCCAGTGCGTGGCCAGCACGTCGTCGTCGGTCGCCCCGCGCAGGGCGTCCACGGCGTCGAGCGTCTGCAGGACGTGGGCGCCGAGGCCGGCGTCGTCGCGGCCGAGCCCCGACTGCAGGCGCTCGACCCGCACCACCGGCACGGCCGCCGCGTCGACCGGGCGGCGCAGGGTGACGTAGCCGAAGCCGACCTCGGTGACGCCGCGGCGCTCGAAGTCGTCGAGCCACGCCTCCGTGAGCCGTTCGAAGTCGGGCGTGCCGGGCCGGGTGCCCCCGTCGCGGATCCACGTCTCGGCGTACGCGGCCGGGTCCTGCAGCTCCCGCTCGACGACCCAGGCGTCGACGGCGACGCTGCCGCGGGCCGCCCACTCGGGGACCGAGTACGCGCCCTTGCGCGACGGGCCGGGCGCGCCTCCTGCCGCGTCCGTCGCCCCGCCGGTCTCCCAGTTCCCCAGCAGCTGCGCGACGCCTCCCGGCACGAGGTGCTCGACCGCGGCGGCGACGACCGTGGCGACGAGCTCGTCGCCGACCATCCCGCCGTCGCGGTACTCGTACTCGGGGACGCCCTCGGCGCGCGGCGTGATGACGAAGGGCGGGTTCGAGACGATGTGGTCGAACACCTCGCCCGCGACCGGCTCGAAGAGGCTCCCGAGCCGGAACTCGACGCCGTCGACGAGGTTGAGCGCGGCGTTGAAGGCGGCGATGTCGAGGGCCCGCTGCGAGATGTCGGTCGCCACCACGTGGCGGGCGTGCCGCGCGAGGTGCAACGCCTGGATGCCGCAGCCGGTGCCGAGGTCGAGCGCGCGGTCGACGGGCCGGGGCACCATGAGCCCGGCGAGCGTCGCCGAGGCGCCCCCGACGCCCAGCACGTGGTCCTCGCGCAGGGCACCGCCGACGGCGAGCTCGCCGAGGTCGCTGACGATCCACCACGACGCCTCGCCGCCCGCGTCGACGAACGCGTAGGGCCGGAGGTCCATGAGCGGGCGCACCTCGTCGCCCTCGACCGCGACGAGGCCGAGCTCGCGCGCGCCGTCGACCCCGAGCGTCGGCAGCGCGGACGCCACCGCGCCGAGCGGCTGCGGGTAGCCGAGCACGAAGAGCAGGGCGAGGGTGCCGGAGGCTCGCGCGGCCTCGCTGCCGGCGGCGCTCCGCTCGAGCGCGCGCCGCGCCGCCACCCGCTCGCCCCGGAACAGCGCGGCCCCGGCGGCGGGCCCCCAGGCGTCGGGGGCGCTCAGCCGGTCGACCGTGAAGTCGGAGGCGGCGAGGTCGGCGCGGAGGCGCGAGAGCAGGGCGTCGTCGAGTCGCAGGGGCACCGGACCATCCTGCCGCACGACCGGCCGGGCGCAGGAGGCAGCCGGAGCAGGCCTGGCCCTCGCCCCTCCCGCCGACGACGACGAGCCCCCGCCCTGCTGCAGGGCGGGGGCTCGTCGCGGTGCGGGGGGTCAGCTCGTGAAGACGGCGGCGTCGTGGTCGAACGACGGCGCGACGTCGAGGACGATCTGCTCCGGGTCGACGACCGAGAAGGCGGCCTGCCACGACACCGACTGGCCCGAGGGGACCGTGGTCGACGGCGGCAGGCCCGTGGCGCCCTCGAAGTCGACGATGCGCGATGCCTCGGTGCCGCCGGACGACACGTTGGGGATCGACAGGGACGGGTCGAAGTTCGCTTCGGTGCCGTTCTCGATCGTGATCGTGAAGACGACGGCCTCGGCCTGGTCGGCGCCGCTGGCGTACTCGCTCGGCGTGTAGGGCTCGGGCGCCGACACCGTCACGGTGAGTCCGTCGTCGTACTGCCAGGTGTCGCCGAAGGCGGCGTTCTCGCCCGTGGCGGAGCCGGCGGAGCCGTCCGAGGCGTCATCGGGCGTGGTGGGCTCCGCGGGCGCCGTGGCGCTGCCCTCCGGGTAGCCGTCGTCGATCTGCCGGGTCACCTCGCCGACGAACAGGCTCGTGACGAGCAGCACGACGATCCCGATGAGGGTCGCGAGGATCGACAGCCCCGTGCCGACCCAGGCGAGCACGCGCGACCCGGCCTTGCGGACGACGGCCACGATGCCCAGGGCGAGGCCGGCCAGGCCCAGCAGGAGGCCGAACACGGGCACCCACGAGAACAGCAGCGCCAAGCCGCCGACGACGACCGCCGCGACCACGAGGCCGTTGGCGCGTCCGCCGCCCGACGTCGGCGGGCCGGGGAAGCCGCCGGGCTGGCCGGGGTAGCCGCCGGGCTGTCCGGGGCCGCCCGGGTAGCCGGGCCCCCCGGGCTGACCGGGGCCTCCGATCTGCGCCGAGCCCGGGTAGCCCGCGGCGTACGCGGGCGCGCCCTGCCCCGGTGCGGGGTAGGCGCCGTAGCCGGGCGCCGGCGGCGCCTCGGGCACGGAGCCGGCAGGAGGCTGCGGCGAGGACGACGGGACGGGCGACGACCCGCTCGGCTGGCCGGGCTGGTAGCTCGGCGGCGCGTAGGCGCCGGGCGTCGGGTCGTCGGCCTCCGAGCCGGCCTGCGGCGGCAGGGGCGCCGCGAAGGGGGTGTCGCCGGCGGGCCGCTGGTACGGCGCGGGCGGCGGGACGGACGGGCCCTGGTCGGTCGTGGACGGTGGCGTGGCGGTGGGATCCTTCGGCGCCTGCGCGCCCTCCCCCGGCTGCTGCGGATCGCTCATGCCACCGAGCATGCCGTACATCGCGCTCCCGCACCCGGCGTGACCCGACCGGCACCGCCGACCCGACGACGGAGGGCCCGCGGGGAACGACGAAGGGCCCGGTCTGACGACCGGGCCCTTCGGGTGGTGGAGCTAAGGGGATTCGAACCCCTGACCTTCTCATTGCGAACGAGACGCGCTACCAACTGCGCCATAGCCCCAAGTTGCTCGTCGAGCTTAGCACCACTCGACGGGTCCTCCGGACACCACCGGGGTGCCCCGCCGCGCTAGACGGCGCGACGCCGACGGAGAGCCTCGTCGACGCTGAAGTCGGCCTCGCCGAGGTCGTCGACGAGGCCCATGCGGGCGAAACGGCTCGGCGCCGCGGGCGGGGCCTGGTGCTCGGGGGCGGCGCCCTCCGGGGCGGGGCGGGGCGGCGCCTCCTGCGCGGGGGTCGGAGCAGGTGCGGACGCCGACGCGGGCTGCACCGTGCCGGCGGAGGCGGCACGACGGGCCTGCTCGAGCGCGGACTCGGCCCGGGCGGCGTCGCGCAGCGCGGACCGTTGCGCCTCGCGCAGGGCGGCGAGGTCGCGAGCGGCGACCTCGCGCAGCTCCGCGGCGTGGTCGCGGGGAGGCGGCACGACGGTGAGGTGGGGGCGCCCGCCACCGGGACCCGGCGTCGGGGGCACCTCGGCGGACGGTGCGGCGGCCGCGGCAGGGGCCTGCCGGCCGCGGCGGAGGTAGAGGGGCTTCGGGACCGGCACCGGGGTCCAGGTGCGGGACTCCTGCTCGACCTCGCCCGTGCCTCCTGCGTCGGCCTCGTCGCCCTCCGCGAAGTCACGGAAGGGCTGGGCCTCGGGGGCCTGCCGCTGCTCCGACTGACGCCGTGCGCGAGCGGCGGAGACGGCCGCGAGCTGGCCGAGCACCGCGACCGAGCCGGCACCGAAGAGCAGGCCGGCCACGAGGGCGACCCAGGTCGACGCGAGGTCCGTCAGGCCCAGCACGACGAGCGCCGCGCTCGCGACGAGCACGAGGGTGGCGACCAGCCGCGACCGACGCAGGCGGCGCGCGGCGAGCACGGGATCGCGGTCGGCCGCGCGCAGCACGGGCTGGGCCGCCGCGAGCTCGCGCGTCACCTCGCGCTGCCGGGCAGCCTCGTGCGCCCGGCGGATCGCCTGCCGCTTCGCCTCTTCGGCCGCCAGCACCCGCTGGGCGTCGGCGACCGACCGGGCGTTCGCCTCGATCCGGACCTGCTCGGGCACCTCGGCGGTCTGCGCCAGGATGCGCAACGTCTGCTGCAGGCGGACGGCGTTGCGCTCGGTCGCGAGGTACTGCCGCCGACGGTGCCACGTGGGCACCAGGTAGACGAGCCAGAGCGCGGCGACGAGCAGCACGACGAGGCCACCGCCCCACGACTCCACGTTCATGGCTCCAAGGTAGGAGGCGGCGGCGTCCGCGCGCCGGACGCCGCGCGGGCGTGTCCCGGGCCCGTCAGACCGGGAGGGCCCGGCCGGCCTCGGCGAGGGCCTCCGGCGGCACCACGCCCTGGCCGGCGGGCACGAGGCCGTGGCGCCAGCGGTGCAGGACGCCCTCGCGGACCTCCTCCGCGACGAGCGCGAAGCAGAAGTGGTCGCGCCAGGCGCCGTCGATGTGGATGTAGCGCCGCCGGAGGCCCTCGTAGCGGAACCCGAGCTTCTCGACGACGCGCAGGCTCGGGCCGTTCTCGGGCCGGATGCATATCTCCATGCGGTGCAGGCCCAGCCGCGTGAAGCAGTGGTCGGTGGCGAGCGCGACGGCGGTCGGCGTGGCGCCGTGGCCCGCCGCCGACCTCGTCACCCAGTAGCCGATCGTCGCCGATCCCAGCGAGCCGTAGGTCATCCCCGAGACGTTGAGCTGCCCGACGAAGCGCCCGTCGAGCTCGATCGCGAAGGGCAGTCCGGCGCCGGCCCGCGCGTTGGCCTGCAGCGACCGGATGCTCGCGCGCACGTCGGAGCTCACGGCACCGCTCGGGTTCGTCGCCTCCCACTGGCGCAACCAGGAGCGGTTCTCCGCGAGGGCGGCGTCGAGGTCACGGGCGTCCCGGAGACGGAGGGCACGGATCTGCACCCGCCCCTCCGTCAGCGTGGGGATCGTCGACACGGGAGCCTGCCGTTCAGTCGGTGGGCGCCGTCTCCAGGCCGTCCGTGAACTCCTTGAGCCACGGACGCAGCTCGGCACCCAGGTCGTCGCGATCCGATGCGAGCTGCACGATCGCCTTGATGTAGTCGAGCTTGTCACCGGTGTCGTAGCGACGCCCGCGGAACACGACGCCGTAGACGCCGCCGGTCCACTCCTCGGCGCTCGCCATCTTCATGAGCGCGTCGGTGAGCTGGATCTCGCCGCCCTTGCCGGGCTCCTGCTTCTCGAGGACGTCGAAGACCTCGGGACGGATCACGTAGCGGCCGATGATGGCCAGGTTGCTGGGCGCCTCGCCCTGCGCCGGCTTCTCGACGAGGCCCGTGATCTTCACCACGTCGGCCTCGTCCGTGTCCTCGACGGTCGCGATGCCGTAGAGGTGGGTCTGCGAGGGGTCGACCTCGAGGAGCGCGACGACGGTCGCGTTGCGCGACTCCTGGACCTCGATCATGCGGCTCAGCAGGGGGTCGCGCGCGTCGATGATGTCGTCGCCGAGCAGCACCGCGAACGGCTCGCGGCCCACGTGCATCTTGGCGCGCAGCACGGCGTGGCCGAGCCCCAGCGGGTCGCCCTGGCGCACGTAGTGCATGTCCGCCAGGTCGGTGGACTGGTTCACCTTGGCGAGCTTGTCGACGTCGCCCTTCTTCTTCAGGGTCTCCTCGAGCTCGGAGACGTGGTCGAAGTGGTTCTCGAGCGCGTTCTTGTTGCGCCCGGTGATCATCAGCACGTCGGTGAGGCCCGCGCTCACGGCCTCCTCCACGACGTACTGGATGGCCGGCTTGTCGACCACCGGCAGCATCTCCTTCGGCATGGCCTTGGTGGCGGGGAGGAACCGGGTGCCGAGCCCGGCCGCGGGGATGACTGCTTTGCTGATCTGGAAGCCCATGCGGTCAGCGTATCCGTGCAGCGTGCCGCGCGTCGGGCCACATGCCTGCCCGTACCATCGGGGACATGACTGACGAGGTCGGCAACGAGAAGCGTGCCCTCCGCGCCGAGCTGCGACAGCGGCGGCGCAACACCGGCAGCACCGAGCGCGAGCACACCACCGAGGCCCTCACGCGGCACCTCGTCGAGCTCACCACCACGCTCGAGGCGCGCACGATCGCGGCGTACCTCTCGACCGCCGACGAGCCCAACACGCGACCGTGGTTGGACTGGGCCTCGGAGCAGGGCCTGCGCCTCCTGTTCCCCATCTCGCGCGAGGACGGCCTCCTCGACTGGGCCGTCGGCGACGGCAGCAGCGAGAAGGTGGGCCTGTTCGACATGCCGGAGCCCATCGGCGACGTGCTCAGCCCCATGGCCCTCGACGAGGTCGACCTCATCGTCGTGCCCGCCGCGAGCGTCGACCACGGCGGCATGCGCATGGGCTGGGGCCGCGGCTACTTCGACAAGACCCTCGGTTCCATGCAGAAGCGGCCCCCGGTCTATGCTGTGGTCTTCGACGCCGAGTACGTGGAGGCCGTGCCCCGCGAACGGCACGACGAACCCGTCGACGGCGTCGTCACCCCCTCCGGCATCGTCCGGTTCTGACGCCCCTCCCGGCGCGTCGCGACCGGCGGCCCCGGCCCGCCACTCCCCCGAGGACCACCGTGCCCACGTACTCCTACCGCTGCACCCAGTGCGACCACGCCTTCGACATCGTGCAGTCCTTCAGCGACGACAGCCTCACCGTGTGCCCCGTCTGCGGCGGCACCCTGCGCAAGGTCTTCAGCCCCGTCGGCGTGACCTTCAACGGGTCGGGCTTCTACCGGACCGACTCCCGCAAGGGGTCGGGCTCGGGCTCGTCGTCCGGTCCGGGCTCGTCGTCGGGCGGCTCGTCGTCGGGCGACGGCGGCTCGGGGTCGTCGGGTAGCTCCGGCTCGTCGACGTCAGGAGGCTCGGGGTCGTCCGGCGGGTCGGGCACCTCGGGCGGGTCCTCCTCCGGCGGGTCCTCCTCCGGCGGGTCCTCCTCCGGCGGGTCGTCGTCGGGCGGGTCCTCCTCGGGCGGCTCGTCGTCGGGCGGCACCAGCTCCTAGTGCGCAGCTGGCGGCGTCCGAGAGGACGCAGCGCCGCGGCTCGTGGTCAGATGGACGTCCACGTCCCCTCGACCGAAGGAGCACCCGTGAAGGGCTTCAAGGAGTTCGTCCTCCGCGGCAACGTCATCGACCTGGCCGTGGCCGTCGTCATCGGCGCCGCGTTCACCGCCATCGTCACGAGCCTCGTGACCAACGTCTTCAACCCGCTGATCGGTGCGCTCTTCAACGCGTCGACGCTCGACGACGCCCTGGTGGCCACGATCCCCACGATCAGCGGCGGCGAGGCCGAGCTGCGCTTCGGCGCCGTCCTCGGGGCGCTCCTCAACTTCGTCGTCATCGCCGCGGTCGTGTACTTCTGCCTGGTCCTGCCGGTCAACGCGCTGCTCAAGCGCACCTTCGCGCGCCAGCAGGAGGACGAGACGACCGACGCGGAGGTCCCGCCGACCGACGTCGAACTGCTCAGCGAGATCCGCGACCTCCTGCGCGCCCAGGCCGAGGCGACGACGGGCGCGAGCGGGCACGGGGCGCACGCCGCGGCTCCTGCGCGTGACGAGATCGGTGGCGCGAACGGCCCCCTCGGCAGTCGCTGACCCGACCTGCGCGTCAGCGCAGGTCGGCGGCCCAGTCCCGCACGCGAGCCGCGACGAGCGCGCGCGCCTCGTCGTCGGACACCGTCGGCGTGCCGTCGCCGGGCTGCTCGCCGTAGGCGCCGAACTGCGCGTGCGCGACGCCCTGCAGCTCCACGAGCTCGGCGTCGGCCGGCAGGGTGCCGCGGCGGGCGGCCACGTCGTCGGGCGTCGACAGCCCGTCCTCGCTGCCCGCGAGGCTGAGCACGTCCAGGTCGCGGGACGAGAGGTCCTCGAGGCAGTACGAGCCGAGCAGCAGCAGTCCGCTCACGTCGTCGTCCACCGCCAGGGCGCAGGCCCGGACGCCGCCCAGGGAGTGGCCCCCCACGGCCCACGTGGCGACCTCGGGCGCGAGCCCGGTGAAGGCGTCCAGCGGGGTGCGGTCCAGGATCGCCAGGTTCAGCGTCGGCTCGGTGATCACGACGGTCGTGCCCGCGGCCACCACCTCGCGGAACGTCGCGAGGTACGCCCAGGGGTCGACCTTCGCGCCGGGCACGAAGACGAGCCCGACCCCGTCGGGCGTGCCCGTCGGGATGAGGACGATCGCGTCCCCCGCGTCCCGGACGCTCACGGCGTCGTCGCGCCAGACCTCGAGCGCGGCCCCACGATCGCCGGGCATCACGTCGTGCGCGTACACGAGGAACGCGACGACCAGCAGCACGACCGCCACGCCGAGCGCCACGAGCACCTGCCCCGCCCGACGGAGGGGACGACGGCGGGGCGCGGTGCTGCTCATCCCGTCAGCCTAGGCCGCGGGACCGGGGCGGCTCGCGCCTCCTGACCCGCCGCGCATCGCACGCCGCCTCCTGACCCGCCGCGCGTGCGGCCGCCGCCCACCGCGCGTGTGGTCGCCGCCGCCGCCGAACGCGACCACGCGCGGGCGACGCGCCGCACGGGCGACCCGTTCGCCGGCGCGTCGCAGCGCGGTGGTCGCCTTTTCCGCCCGACGGCCGGGCTGGACTGGGCTGGGCCGAGGGGGGCTGGGCTGGGCCGGGCCGAGGGGGGCTGGGCCGGGTCGGGCCCGGGGGCAGGAGGCGCGCAGGAGGCCCGGGCCGCGGGCGGGCGGGCGTCAGCCCCAGTGGGGCGGGACGTCCTCGCGCAGGCGCGCGTCGTTCTCGGCGGAGGAGTGCCGCTCGGGCTCGGGCGCCGGCGTCGGGTCCGTCCCCGGCACGGGGTCCGTCGTGACGCGCCGCCCCGCCCTTCGCCGCACGACGAGCTGCGGTGCCGCCGCCCCGTCGACAGGAGCTCCGGACGCGTCGGAGGCCGGACCTCCGGCCACGGGCTCGCCCGCCATCAGCGCCGGGCGACGTGGTCGCGCGCGGAGACGCTCGCGGGCCTCCGGTCGAAGCCGAGCACGTCGGCGACGCGAGTCGCCACGGCGTCGGGGTCGGTGAACAGCTGGAAGGCGTGCACGCGCACGTAGTGCCAGCCGAGGCGGCGCAGGATCTCGGGGCGGGCCCGCAGGGACTCGCGCAGGGTCGCGCGGGACAGCGTGGTGTCGGTCTCGATGGTGACGCAGACGCCGTCGTGCGCCGCGACGAGCCCGAGCTTGCCGCGGTGCCCCAGGGCGACGGGGATCCCCCGGGCCTCGAGGCGGCGCGCCAGATCGACGAGCATCGGGTCGGAGTCGTCGGGCACGTGCTCGGCCGTCGTGCGCGCCTGCACCTCGGCGAGGATCTCGCTGAGCGCGACCGTGCCGTGGCCCATGCGGCCGCCGTCGATGTCGCTCGGCTGGAAGCAGGTGACGATCACCATCGAGCGGCGTGCACGGGTCATGGCGACGGCGAGCAGCCGCTCGCCGCCGGGCTGCCCGAGCGGCCCGAAGTCGCGCAGCACGCGGCCGTGCGGCGTGCGGCCGTACCCGATCGAGAAGATGACGTGGTCGCGGCTCTGGGCCACGGACTGCTCCAGGGTCGCGACCATGAAGGGCTCCGGGCGGTCGGCGACGACGAACTCGGTGAGGTCCTTGTGCCCGGCGACGGCGGTGAGGACGGCCTGCTGCACGCGCACCGCGTGCTTCGCGCTGGCCGTGATGACCATGAGCGACTCGGTGGGTCGCTGCCGTGCGTGCTCGAGCACGAGGCCGACGACGCGGTCGACCTCGGCGTCGACGCTCTCGACCGCTCCCGACTCGGGGTCGGGCACGGCGGTGCCGTCCGAGACGTAGTCGAGCGCGAGGCTGCCGTGACCGAGGAAGCTGCCCGCCCAGGGCAACGACTCGATGCGGCCGCCGTAGAAGCGGCGGTTGACGAGCTCGGCGAGGTCCTCGCCGCCGGCACGGTAGCTGCGGGTGAGCGACAGCGTGGGCAGGAGGGTCGAGAGCGTCGCGAGCGCGCTCTCGGCGTGGCGCGCGTCGAGCTGCGCGTCGTCGGCCTGCGCCGGGCGCTTGCCCGGCGTGACGGCGATGTCGAACTCGGAGGGCGTCTGCGTGACGGGGTCGCCGACGGCGACGGTCTGCTTGCCCCGGCGGATCGCGCCGACGTTCTCGGCGATCGTCGTGGCCCCGGCGTCGACGAGGATCACGGTGTCGAAGGGCACGGTGTCGGCGATGCGGTGCACCTCGTAGGGCGACGCCAGCCACACCGGTGCGATGGAGCGCGACAGGTGCGGGGCCGCGTCGTGCAGCAGGCGAGCCGTGACGTGGTCCTGGCGCAGGAGGCGCTTGAGGGCGTCCGCCTCGTCGGGCCAGTCGACGAGGCCGATCTTCCAGTTCTCGGCGAGCAGCCAGGCCAGCAGCTGGGCGCTGCCCGCGGCGTGCGCCTCGTCGACGAGCTTGAAGTCGGCCTCGAGGCGGTCGAGCATGGCGGTGTTCGCGCCGAGGAGGGCACGGTCCGCCTCGAGCAGCGACTCGAGCGCCGAGCGCCACCAGGCGAGCTCGAGCTCGGCGGCGACCTGCTCGCGCGGAACGTGGCGCTCGGCGAGGTCGGTGATCAGCGGCGTCAGCTCGAGGTCGCGCAGGGTCTGCATCAGCTCGGTGCGCTCCTGCAGGTTCTGCAGCACGTCGCTCTCGGCCGCGAGGCCCTCGAGGCGCTGGCGGAGCTCGACGACGCCGATCTCGGTGAGCCCCTCCTGCGCCCGCAGGCCGAGCGGCCCGTCGAGGCGCTCCAGGTCTTGCGCCACCTGCTGGTGCAGCACGTGCAGGTCGGCGATGCCCGTGGGCACCTCGGGGGGCGTGCCCGCGGAGACGTAGCGCTGCCACAGCACGCGCTGCTGGTCGATCCGCTGCAGGGCGGCGTGCAGGTCGGCGATGTGCACGCCCGGGCGGACGTACTCCTTCGCGAGCTTGCGCAGGCGGCGACGGTCGCCGCTGGACATCTCGGGCGCCTCGCGCCGCGAGGCCGTCGCGACGATGAGCTCCGAGACGCTCCGGTCGAAGACGACCGCCGAGAACTTGTCGAGCGTGTCGCGGATGTCGAGCAGCAGGCGCAGGTAGACGCCGAGCTCGGCGATGCTCTCGTAGGGGCGCATGCGGGTGCTGCCGATGACCTCGTCGGCCCGGTCGAGCAGGCGCGGCAGGTCGCGGTGGTGCAGGTTCTTGGCGAGCTGGTGCGCGCCTCCTGCACTGAGGTCGTCGTCGAAGCGGGCGCCGTACCAGGGCGAGTCGCCCGGTCCGTAGCGGAACTCGCCGAGGTCGGCGGCGTCGACCATCGTCTCGGCCACCCGGCTGCGGCCGTCGACCATGCTCTCGACGCTGCGCCGGCTGAGCCGCGCGGTCGTGGCCGGCGCGGCGGGCAGCAGCGCGAGACGGGAGAGCTCGGTCAGGCAGTCGAGCACCGAGACGCCCAGGGCCGCGTCCTCGCGACTGAGGGCCGTGCGGTAGTCGACGAGCACCTTGCGCAGGCGCACGAGGGCGTCGTCGACCTCGCCCATCTGCGGGTGCACGGCCTTCTCGTTGCGGCTGATGGACCGCACCACGTCGCGGCGCAGCGTCGTCGGCGAGACCGCGACGCCGGCGAGCTGCACGTCGGCGAGCCGCTCGGCGATGCCGCGCAGCGTCGCGCGTCGGGCGCTCACGACGAGCACGCGCTTGTTCTGGCTGACGAGCCGCCCCAGGGCGTTGACGATGGTCTGCGTGCCGCCCGTGCCCGGCAGCGTCTTGACGACGAGGCTGTTGCCCGCGGCGATCTGGGCGACGACCGCCTCTTGCTCGGGGTCGGCGTCGAGCAGCAGGGTGTCGACGTCGGGGCTGCGCTCGTCGGACGGCGTCGGCGCCGCGGGCCGGTGGCCCTCGCGCACCTGGCGCAGGGCCATGTCGTTGCCCGCGAGGGCGTCGAGCACGGGGTGCCCGAGCTCGCGCGCGTCGAGCTCGAGGTCGCTCGACACCTCGGCGAACGTCGACACGACGAGGCGCGGCTGCACCGTGAACCACTCGAGGTGCGCCGTCAGACCCCGCAGGCGGTCGATCACGGGGTTGGGCGAGAACGTGCCCTCACGGGTGGTCAGCGCCACGAAGGCGTCGGCGTCGAGCGAGATGTCGAACTGGTCGTGCAGGGCGTCGACGAGCGCCGGGTTCAGGTACGGGCCGCCACGCAGCTTCACCTCGAAGTCGCGGCCGTGGCGCCGGATGGCGAGGGGGCGCAGCAGCACCGGCCCCTTGAAGGACTCGCCGGCGAAGGACCAGCTGGCGATGCCGATGGCGAGGTGGACCGCGTCGATGCCGCGCACGGTCGCCAGCTCGAGGCCCTTCGCCGCGATCTCGCCCGCGGCCACGCGCGCCGTGCGCAGGGCCAGGTCGTCGCGGATCAGGCTCGACAGCAGGGTCGTCTTGCCCGTGATGAACTGCGCGAGGCCCCCGGGGTGCGTCGTGCTCAGCTCGATGCGGGCCCGCGGGTCGTCGCCGAAGTGCAGCAGCGTGGAGCTGCCGCCCACGCGGGAGAGCTCGCCGCGCCACGTCTGCCAGGTGGGCTCGGCGGCGTTGCCGATGGCCAGCGACGGGTCGCCCACGCTCAGGCCGTGCGGGGACGCGTGCGACGGACGCTGCGCCGAGGGCGCACCGGACGCCGGGACGGAGGTCTCGGGCTCGTCGTTCCGGTCATCGTGTCTGTCGGGGCGCCACACAGTGCCCACCTTAAGCCGTGTCGCCCAGGAACTCCGTGAGGGCGACCGGTGCGGGGGCGCTCCGCCGGGTGCGGAGGGGCCGCGCAGTAGGGTCGGCGACATGAGCAGACACGTCGTCCTCGCGGGGGCCTCCGGCTTCATCGGACAGGCGATCGCCGAGGCCTACCGCGCCGACGGCGCCCGGGTGAGCCTGATCGGCCGGTCGGGACCCGACGCGCGCTGGGGCGACCACGCACGCCTCGTCGAGCTGCTCGAGGGCGCCGACCTGCTCGTCAACCTCGCCGGCAAGAGCGTCGACTGCCGGTACACGGCCGCGAACCGCGCCGAGATCCTGCGCTCCCGGGTCGAGACGACGCGCGAGCTGCGCGAGGCCGTCGCGGCCTGCGCCGCTCCCCCGCCGCTCTGGCTCAACGCGTCGACCGCGACGATCTACCGCCACGCCGAGGACCGCCCGCAGACCGAGTCCGACGGCGAGCTCGGCCGGGGGTTCTCGGTCGGGGTCGGCAGGGCCTGGGAGGCGGCGTTCTTCGAGGGCGACCTGCCCGGCACGCGTCGCGCGTCGCTGCGCATCGCCATCGCGCTCGGCGACGGCAGCGCGCTCGAGCCGCTGATCGCCCTCACCCGGCTGGGGCTCGGCGGGCGGCAGTCCGACGGCTGGTGGCCGACCACGCGCTCCCGCCGGGCCGCGGGCACCGACCACCGGCAGGGTCGCGGCGGTGGTCGACAGAGGTTCAGCTGGATCCACCTCGACGACGTCGTCGGCGTCGTGCGCTTCGTCGAGGAGCACCCCGAGCTGGAGGGCCCGATCAACGTCGTGTCGCCGCACCCGAGCGACAACCGCACGCTCATGCGCACCCTGCGCCGTGTGCTCGGCGTGCCGATCGGGCTGCCGGCCCAGCGCTGGATGCTCGAGCTCGGCACCTGGGTGCTCCGCACCGAGACCGAGCTCGTGCTCAAGAGCCGGTGGGTGCTGCCCGAGAAGCTCGTCGCGGCCGGCTACGAGTTCCGGCACCCGCACCTCGACGAGGCGCTGAAGCAGATCGTGACCGAGCGGCGGCGGCGCGGGCGCTGAGCCGCCCACCACGGGGCAGGAGGCGCGCACCCGGGCCGGTGCGCGCCTCCTGCCCCCTGCGACCAGGGCGGTCAGCCGGTGTTCTGCAGGCCGGCCGCGATCCCGTTGACGCTGAGCAGCAGGAGGCGGTGGTCGGCGTCGGCCGGGTCCTTCGACACGGCGCCCGCCCGACGCACGCTGCGCAGGGCGCGCAGCTGCAGCAGCGAGAGCGCGTCGACGTAGGGGCTCCGGAGGCGCACCGAGCGCGCGAGGACGGGGCGACCCTCGAGCACCTCGTCCGAACCGCTGACCTTCAGCACCCACTCGCGGGTGAGCGCCATCTCGTCGAGCACCCGGTCGGCGAGGTCGGTCCGGTCGGCCAGCGCCAGGTACTCGCGGGCGATCGCGACGTCGGTCTTCGCGAGCGACATCTCGACGTTGCCGATCATGGTGCGGAACAGCGGCCACGACGCGTACGCCTCCCGGAGCTGCTCGACGTCGCCGACCGCGGCGAGCGCCGAGCCGAGGCCGTACCAGCCCGCGAGGTTGATGCGCGCCTGCGTCCAGGCGAAGACCCACGGGATCGCCCTGAGGTCCTCCAGCGACTCGACGGACAGGCCGCGGCGGGCCGGACGGGAGCCGAGCGCGAGCAGTCCGATCTCCTCCATCGGGGTCACGGTCGCGAACCAGGGCGCGAAGCCCTCGGCCTTGACCAGGCCGAAGAAGGCCTCGCGCGACGCGGCGTCCATGGTGCGCGCGAGCGGGGCGAAGCGTTCCGCCGCCTCGGCCACGGCACGGCCGTTCGACGGGCTCGACGCGAAGAGGGTGGCCGCTGCCATCTGCTCGACGTGCCGCAGCGCGATCGTCTTGTTGCCGTACTGGGCGTTGATCACCTCGCCCTGCTCGGTGATCTTGAACCGGCCGTCCACCGACCCCGGGGGCTGCGCGAGGACGGCCTCGTTCGCCGGCCCGCCGCCCCGGCCCAGGGCGCCGCCCCGGCCGTGGAACAGCGTCAGCTCGACGCCGACCCGCTCCGCCCAGGCCGCGATCCGCGCCTGCGCGTCGTAGAGCGCGAAGGTGGCCGACACCGGGCCGACGTCCTTCGACGAGTCGGAGTAGCCGAGCATGACCTCGAGCCGACGGCCGGTACGTGCCAGGCGCGCCTGCACCGACGGGGTGCGCACCGCCTCGTCGAGGATCTCCGTGCTGGCCTCGAGGTCGGCGAAGGTCTCGAACAGCGGGATCACGTCGAGCTCGGGGGCGGCCTCCTCCGAGCCGAGCGCGGCCACCGCCAGCTCGCGCACGTTCGCGAGGTCCTCGGCGGACTGCGTGAACGACACGATGTAGCGCGACGCCGCGCGCTGGCCGTAGCGGCGCTGCAGCGCGGCCACGGTGCGGAAGACCTCGAGGACCTCCTCGGTGCGCTCGCTCAGCGCGCCTCCTGCCCGGACCTCCTCGAGGGCCGTGCGGTGCACCTGCGAGTGCTGCCGCACCTCGAGCTCGGCGAGGTGGAACCCGAACGTCTCGACCTGCCAGATGAGCGACTGCAGCTCGCCGGCCGCGCTGCGGTGCGCGCCGGCCGCCCGCAGCGACCGCTGGACCGTCCGCAGGTCGTCGAGCAGCTCGTCGGGCGACGCGTAGGCCAGGGGCGACTCGTCGCGACGGGTGGCGTCGAGGCGGGTCGCCACGAAGAGCAGCACGCGCCGGTGGCTCTCGTTCGGCGAGCGGATGCCGATCTGCGAGGCCACCTCGGGCGCCAGTCGGGCCTGCGCCTCCGCGAGCGCGCGCACGTGCTCGTCGGCGGGGGTGTCGGACTCGTCGAGCGTGAGGGTCGAGCCGATGCGGCTCGCGGCGCGGTACAGGCCGAGCAGCACGTGCTCCGCCGCGATGTCGGCGGCCTGCCGCGTCACCTCCGCGGTGACGTGCGGGTTGCCGTCGCGGTCGCCGCCGATCCAGCTGCTCAGTCGCAGGAACGCGGGGGCCACGGGCGGCTCGAGGCCGGCCCGGTCGCCCAGCAGCCTGTCGTCGAGCAGGCGGTACACCTGCGGCACGACCTCGAAGAGCGTCTGGTCGAAGACGTTCATCGCCGTGCGGACCTCGTCGAGCGGCGTCGGGCGCGTCGTGCGGATCGGCGACGTGCGCCACAGCGTGTCGACCTCCTCCAGCAGGCGGCGCTCGTTCTCGACGGCGAGGATCTCGTTGCCCGGCTGGTAGCGCTCGTCGAGCAGGTCGCCGATGCGGCGGATGCTCGACGCCACGGCCCGGCGTCGCGCCTCGGTGGGGTGGGCGGTGAGCACCGGGTGGAAGCGCAGCTCGGACAGCCGCCGCGAGGCCTCCTCGGCGCCGACCTCGTCGGTCAGGCGGGCGAGCGTCGCCGACAACGAGTCGGACACCCGGCCCTCGGCGCGGCCCCGCGAGCGCAGCACGCGGACGCGGTGGTGCTCCTCGGCGAGGTTGCTGAGGTGGAAGTAGCAGGTGAACGCCCGGGCGACCTCCTCGGCGCGCTCGTGGTCGAACGAGTCGACGACCTCACGGGCGGCCGCGATGGAGCCGCCGTCGTCACCCTCGTAGTTCGCGATCACGGCGGCGCGCAGGGCCTCGACGTCGCGGAGCAGGTCGTCGCCGCCCGCCTCGCGCAGCACCCGGCCGAGCAGGCTGCCGAGGTAGCTGACGTCGCCGCGCAGGTCGGCGGCGACGAGGCCGCGGACGTCGTCGCGCGTCGCGCCGTCGGCACGGCGCTGTCCTTCGGAGATGGTCATGGGGATCGGGTCCTCTCGGCGGGGCCGGGTCGGCGTCTCTTGGGTACCACGGGCGGGGGGTCCGGCGCGACTCGGGCGCCTCCTGCCCGCGCCTCCTGCCCGTCCTCCGGCCCGCTCCCTGGCGGAAAAGGCGACCGGCGGTCGGTGGCACGCCGCGGTGCGGTGGTAGCGGGCGGCGTGCCGCGCCCGAGTCGTCGCCTTTTCCGACGGACGGCCAAGGGCAGGAGGCGCGGACGGCCAGGGGCAGGAGGCGCGCGGCAGGGCGCAGGGGCGGGGCAGGGCCGGGTCAGGTGGCGCCGGTCACGCGAACGCCCCCCGCCAGGCGCGCCCGGGGTGGTGCTCGTCGAGCTGCGGGTGGCCGAACAGCTTCTCGCGGAGCGTGCCCTCGCGGTACTCGCGCTGCGCCAGGCCGCGCTCCTGCAGCACGGGCACGACCTCGTCGACGAAGGTCTCGTAGCTGCCCGGCAGGGTCCAGTTCATGACGTTGATGCCGTCCACCCCGGCCTCCTGCCACTCGGCCAGGCGGTCGGCGATCTGCTCGGGCGTGCCGACGACGCGGGCGCGCAGCTTGGCCGACAGCGTGGCGAGGTCGGCGATCGTCGGCTCGCGGTCGCCCGCGGCCTCCTGCACCCAGCGCAGGTGCGACTGCCCGGCGTGCGTCTCGACCTGCGAGAGCGGCGTCGCCGGGTCGAGGGGCTCGCCCGTCTCGGGGTCGAAGCCGAGGTTCGAGTGCACGAGGAACGCGTCGGCCGACAGCCACTCGTCGAGCTCCGCCTCCTGCCGCTTCGCCTCCGCCTCGGTGTCGCCGACGACGAAGGTGAGGCCCAGCCAGAACTGCAGGTCGTCCGCGCGGCGCCCGGCCTCGACCGTCAGCCGACGCGTGTCGTCGATGAGCTCGCGCGTGGCCTGCGCGTTCGACGTGAGGATGAACTGCCCCTCCGCGTGCCGGGCGGCGAACCGGCGCCCCGCGGGCGACGAACCGGCCTGGAAGAGCACGGGCGTGCGCTGCGGCGACGGCGCCGTGAGGTGCGGCCCCTGCACGTCGTAGCGCGGGCCGTGGTGGTCGATGCGGTGGATGCGCGAGGCGTCCGCGTAGCCGCGCTCCGGGTCCTTGAGCAGGGCGCCGTCGTCCCACGACCCCTCCCAGAGCTTCGTGACGACCTCGAGGTACTCCTCGGCCCAGCGGTAGCGCTCGTCGTGCTCCTCGAGCCGGTCGTGACCGAAGTTGCGGGCCGCGCCGTCGAGGGCGCTGGTGACGATGTTCCAGGCGACCCGGCCTCCTGACAGCTGGTCGAGGGTGGAGACCTTGCGCGCGAAGTCGAACGGGTGCGACTGGATCACCGAGCTGGTGAACGCCAGGCCCAGGTGCTCGGTCGTCGCCGCGAGCGCCGAGAGCAGCACGAGCGGGTCGGCGCTCGGGAACTGCAGCCCCTCGCGGGCGTTCACGGCGTAGTCGCCACGGGCGGGCCCGTAGAGCCCGACGACATCGGCGAAGAAGATCGCGTCGAAACGCCCGCGTTCCAGCGTGCGGGCCAGGTCCGTCCAGAGCCGCAGGTCCTCGAAGTCGCGCTGGCCCGCGTCGGGCCTGCGCCACAGGCCGTGCTGGATGTGGCTGGCCGTGTTCATCACGAACGCGGCGAAGCGGAGCGGCGGGCGGGCGGGGCTGGCGGACGGGGTCACGGGGCCTCCGGTCGGTGGGGCGGGGCGGACGGTCGCCTGTCATCCTGCCCTCGCGTGACGGCGTGCGTCGTCGTGTTGCGCCGGGTGACGCACCCCCTCGACCGGGGGCGGCACGACCGGTCATCCTGCTCCGCATGAGCACCGAGACGAGCAGCCCGCCGACCGGCCGCGCGGCCGCCGACGCCCACGACGGCCCCACGGTCCGCCCCGCCGTCGACCCCGCCGGCGACCCCGCCGTCGGCCCAGCCGTCGACCTCGCCGGCGACCCCGAGCAGGAGGCGGTCGGCACGACCCGTCGCCGGGTCGCCCTGGCCTCGTTCGTCGGCACCACGGTCGAGTACTACGACTTCTACCTCTACGCGACGGCGGCGGCCCTGGTCTTCGGACCGACGTTCTTCCCCGAGCAGACGCCCGGCGTCGCGGTCATCGCGTCGTTCGCGACGTACGGCGTCGGCTTCGTCGCGCGGCCCCTGGGCGGCATCGTGGCCGGGCACCTCGGCGACCGGCTGGGGCGCAAGCGGATGCTCGTGGCGTCGCTGCTGCTCATGGGCGTCGCCTCGACGCTCATCGGCGTCCTCCCGTCGTACGACACGGCGGGGACCTGGGCCGTCGCCGGCCTGGTGCTGCTGCGCCTCGTGCAGGGGCTGGCGGCGGGGGCCGAGTGGGGCGGCTCGGCGCTGCTCGGCGTCGAGCACGCACCGCCGGGGCGCAAGGGCCTGTTCGGCAGCTTCACCCAGATGGGCTCGGCCGGCGGCATGCTCCTCGCCACCGGCGCCTTCACCCTCGTGCGCACCGCCGCGGGACCGGAGGCGTTCCTCGACTGGGCCTGGCGCGTGCCGTTCCTGTTCAGCGCGGTCATCGTCGCCGTGGGCCTCGTGATCCGCCTCGGCGTCGAGGACGCCCCCGAGTTCCGGGCGATGAAGGAGCGCGGCGAGGTGGAGCGGTTCCCGTTGCTCACCGTGCTCCGCCTCCACAAGCGCGCCGTGCTCGTCACGGCGGGCCTGCGCCTCGTGCAGCCGGCGCTGTACTCGATCCTCACGACCTACTCGCTCACGTACCTCGCGAGCGGACGGGGCGAGGCGGGGCAGGAGGCGGGCCTCCGGGCCGTCCTCGTCGTCTCGGCCGTCTCCGTGGTCACGACGCCGCTCTGGGGCTGGGCCAGCGACAAGCTCGGGCGACGGCCGTTGGCCATCGGGTCGGCGATCGGCATCGGCGTGCTCATCTGGCCGTTCTTCGCGTTCCTCGACGCCGGGCCGCTCGTGCTGCTGCCGCTGGTCGTCGGCATCGGCATGAACGTGTTCCACGACTCGATCTACGGGCCGCAGGCCGGCTGGTTCGCCGAGCAGTTCCCGACCGGGGCGCGCTACAGCGGCATGTCGCTCGGCTACCAGGTGGGGTCGATCTTCTCGGTGGGCCTCACGCCCCTCCTGGCCGCGGTGTTCCTCGAGCTGGGCGGCGGCTCACCGTGGATCATCTGCGCCTACGTGGGCGGCTACGCGGTGCTCTCGGTGGTGGCGGCGCTGTTCGCGGTCGACCCCACGAGCGACGCGCGGCGCGAGCGTCGCCGTGCTGCCCCGGTAGGACCGGACCGCGCCTCCTGAGCCGGACCCGCGCGCGCCTCCTGCCCGGACCAGCTCCTGCCTCCTGCCCCCTCCCCGTGCCCCTGCTCCCCCGCTCTCCGTACCCGACCACCCTTCCTCGGAAAAGGCGACGGGCAGGGCCTCGCCGACCGTCGTCCGGCCTCGCGCCGCCGCGTGTCGTCCCCGAGATGTCGCGTCCGGCAGAGGCTCAGAGGCGGGGGTCGCCGGGGTCGGGCCGGGGCGCTCGGACCGACCTGACCGGTGCTGCTCGGACCCGTCCGACGCGTCCGGCTCGCCGAACGCGACAGTCCGCGAGCGACACGCCGCCGACGGTGCCCCAGAGCCGGCGTGCCCGCCGCGAGCTGTCGCCTTTTCGTCCGATGGCGCGGGGCAGCGGGGCAGGGGGCAGGGGGCAGGAGGCAGGAGGCAGGAGGTGCGGGGCAGGGGGCAGGAGGCAGGAGGTGCGGGGCGCCCGACAGGGCGCGCGGGCAGGGGCGAGGGCGGGCTAGCCCCAGCCGCCGAGGTAGGCGGCGAGGGAGGGCTCGTCGTCGATCGGTGCGCACCAGGTCGGGGCGTCCCGGCGCACGGCGAAGCCGGACTCGGTGCCGCGCCACCGGGCGCGCGCCCCTGCCCGGGCCGAGCGGACGCGGACGAGGTGGCCGGCGGCTCCCGTGCTCGTGCCCCGCCCGGGACCGCTCGGCGTGCCGACCGCGACCGGGCCGACCTCGACCGGGCCGACCCCGACCGGGCCGACCTCGACCGTGCCCAGCTCGCCGACGCCGACCTCGGCGACCACCGCGGCCAGGCCGGAGGCGTCGGTCACCCTCACCGGCCGCGGCAGGTCGACGACGACCCGCGCGCCGTCGGTGGCACCGGTCGCGGCCGGTGACGACGCACCGAGCACCCGCGGGTCGGGCGCGAACGCGTCGAGCAGGTCGTCGGGGACGACGACCCGGGCCGTGGGGAGGGCCGCGAGGACGGAGTCGACGCTGAGCCAGGCGGTCCCCGTCGAGGGCGCCCCGGCCAGTCGGACGACCACGTCGGCGGCGGCACCGAGCAGGCCGAGCGGCCGCGATCCCGCGACCGGCACCCGGTGGGCCAGCGCGAGCGTCTCGTCGTTCTTGCGCCGCTGCCGCGAGCCGTCGTCGTCGCGCCCCGCCCAGTCCGGACCGTCGTGCCAGGCGACGGCCGTGGGCACGTGCGCGAGCAGCGCCCCGCCGCGCCAGGCGCGCCAGGCCCACTCCCAGTCCTCGCCGCCGTACGTCGTGAACGACTCGTCGAAGCCGCCGACCCGGTCGAGCAGCTCCCGCGAACAGGCCACGACGGCGCCGATGACGTGACGGTACGAGCGGTCGTCGGCGTCGAGCAGGTCGCGGCTGCCGCGGTAGGCGTCGTCGAGCCAGCCCGGCGCGGCGAGCTCGTGCGCGGGACCGGCCACCTCGACCGGGGCGTCGACGGGCACGCCCGCGAAGTCCGCGTGCCGTCGCGTGCCGACGACGACGGCCTCGGGAGCGAGACCGGGCAGGCGGGCCATCGCCGAGACGTACCCGGGCTCGGGCACCGTGTCGGCGTCGAGGAAGCACACGACCGCCCCGGTCGAGGACCGCACGCCGAGGTTGCGCGCCGCCGACAGCCGGAACCCCTCGTCGGCCTGCACGACGAGGCGGACGCCCTCGGGCACGCGCGGCGGCTCGGGCGAGCCGTCGTCCACGACGACGACCTCGAGCAGTTCGGCGGGATGGTCCTGCCGCGCGAGGGCCGCGAGCGTGCGGTCGAGCTCGGCCTGCTGCCGGTAGTGCGCGACGACGACCGACACCGTGGGCAGGGGGTCGGGCCGCAGCCCGTCGAGGAGGTCCCAGCGGTTGCCGGGCACCGCGGGCGCACCAGACACCGCGGGCACACCGGACACCGCGGGCACACCGGGCACCGCGGGCACACCGGACACCGCGGGCACACCGGGCACCGCGGGCACGCCGGGCACCGCGGGCACACCGGGCACTGCGGGCATCCCGGCCGCCCGCGGCACGCCCCCGTCGTCGGACGTCGGGGTCGCGCCCGTCACCGCTCCTCCCCCGTGGCCCACCAAGCGAGGTAGGCCTCGGCGACCTCGGCGAGCCCGGGCGCGGTCGCCGCGTCGGGCCCGAGCCAGGTGGAGGCGGGATCGGCCGCGGCGCGGGCGACGGCCTCGGCGAGCGCCTCGGGGTCGTCGCCGTCGAACAGCGTGAGCGTGCCGGGTCGCAGCGCCGCCATCTCGCGCGAGTACCGCGCGTCGGGCACGAGCGGTCGGCGCCCGGCCGCGATCCAGGTGGCCACCGAGCCGGACGCCGACACGTGCCGGTGCGCCGCGACGGGCACCGAGGCGCGGCGACAGCGGTCGAGCAGCACGGCGTCGGAGAGGTAGCCGGTGACGGCGAGGTCCACGCCCCGGGCGGCGGCCTCGGCGGCGAGGGCGTCCGTCTCGGCCTCGTGGCCGGCGCTGGCGCGCCCGAGGGCGACGACGCCGAGGCTCCCCGCGGGTCCGGGCGCGCCCCGGTGCCGGAGGGTGGCGACGGCCTCGACGAGCTCGGCGTGCCCCTTGCCCGGGTAGACGAAGCCGATGACGGCGGCGGTGCCGTCGGGGTCGGGCCGCACGGCCGGGGCGGGCTCGAGGTCGACGGGCAGCGGCACCACCCGGGGCGCGTGCCCGGTGACGGTGTGCTCGGCGAGCAGGGCCGCCTCGTGCTCGCTGTTGACGACGACGCCCCGCGCGGCCTCGACGACGGCCCGGTAGCAGGCGCTGCGTCGGGGCAGGTTGCGCTCGCCGTCGGACGGCTGGGGCAGGTCGTGCAGGGTCACCGTGAGCGGCACGCGGTCGGCGAGGGCGACGATCCGCTCGGCCGCGGCCTCGGGCGACGACGCCCACAGCCGGTCCGTGAAGTGCAGGTGGGCGCGCGCAGGAGGCCGTGGCCCCGTGAGCGCGTCCGGCGCGACCGCCGCGTCCCGCCCGGTCCGTGCGGCCACCGCCTCGGCGATGCGGCGGGCCAGCACGGTGACGCCGTGCTGCGGGTCGGGCGTGACGACGAGCGCGGGCGGGTCGCTCCGCGGCCCGGCGCTCACGCGAGCCCCAGGGCCCGGAGGGCGTCGGCGTGCCGGACGAGTCCCGCGTCGACGACGCCGGGCTCGCGCTCGTACCAGCGCAGGTGCGCCTCGCGCACCTCGGCCAGAGGCACGGGGTTCCCCTCGACGGTCCACGCGTCGGTGGGCGCGTCGTCGAGGTCGTACGCCTCGACGACGGCGGCGAGCCGGGGCGCGTGCACGCGGTCGAGCAGGGGCCGGCCGAGGTCGACGACGTGGCCGGGCAGGCCGAGGCGCTCCCGGACCCGCGCGGCGAGCGCCGTGAAGAGCGCGTTGCCGGGATGGTTGAGGGTGCGCATCTGGTCGAAGGTCGGTCGCTCCAGCAGGTCCGAGACGACGACCGCGTCGTGCGCGACCTCGCGGCGGCGGAGCTCGTCGAGCGAACGGGCGGCGACGGCCCGGACCGCGGCGGTGTCGAGCCGCGCCTCCCTCGGCCGCACGCCCTCGCGCCGCGCGGCGGCCTCGGCGAGCACGGTGAGGTCGTGGTACTCGACGACGGGGGGCACGAGCGAGGGGTCGTGCGGCGGCCGCACGATCGCCGAGGTCGGGTAGTGGCCGGCACTGCGGACCACCGGGACGGTCACGACCCGGGCCGTGGCGGGCATCCTGCCGGCCAGCTGCCGGGTGCCGAGCGGGAGGTCGTGGTAGTCGTCGCGCACGGGCTGCGAGACGAGCAGCTCGGTGCGGGCCAGCCAGCGCTCCAGGTGCGGCAGGTCGGAGGCGACGATCTCGTGAACGGCAGGTGTCCGGACGGTGCGCAGCCCGCCGCCGTCGAGCACGAGGCGCAGCGACTCCGCCTGGCAGTTGCCGACGACGAGGGTGACGTCGCCGTCGCCCTCGGGCTCGCCGAGCCCGTAGAAGTCGCCGTAGTGCCGCGTGCGGCCGTCGACGGCGTCGGTCGTGCTGGTCATGGTCGCCCTCCCGTCCGGCGAGGTGCCGGACCGTCCCATCGTGCCGCTCCGCGACCCCGGGGGGCCGCAGGCGCGACGACCGGGGAGAGGGGTGGACAGCGCCAGGGCACGGACGCCCTCCTGTCGCTAAGGTGCAGAGAGGGCCGCCTCCCCGGCCGCCCGCCTCGACGCGCGTCCCCTCCCGGAGCGCCACAGGGCCCCGAGCCGCCCCGGCTCACCCCGACCGACGGCCCACGACGGCTCGTCGGCGCTCCGCACCCCGCGCCCGACGAGGAGATCCGTGACCGAGCCCGCCCCGACGCCCGCCCGACCGCTGCGCGTCGCCTCGGTGCCCGCCGGGCACCCGTACGTGCGCCACCTCGACCCCGTCGACCCGGCCGCCGTGGCACGGCCGGTCGTCCGCCTCGCCGACCCCCTGCCCGACCCCGCCGAGCCCGCCCGCTGGTGGCCGCCGGTCGTGCTCGACGGGGCCTGGCTGCGCGAGCACGCCGACGAGGTCGACCTGCTGCACGTGCACTTCGGCACCGAGTCGTACGACCTCGAGCACCTCCGCGACGTCGTCGCCGCGCTGCGCGAGACCGGGACGCCGCTCGTGCACACCGTCCACGACCTCGTGAACCCGCAGCTGGTCGACCAGGGCCCGCACCTCGAGCACCTCGACCTGCTCGTCGCCGAGGCGGACGCGCTGCTCACGCTCACCGAGGGCGCCGCCGACGAGGTCGAGCGACGCAGCGGACGCCGGCCCGAGGTCGTGCCGCACCCGCACCTCCTGCCGCTCGACGCGGACGCCCCGACCGGCACCGCCCACGACGCGCTGGTCGTCGGCGTGAGCCTGCGCGACCTGCGCCCGAACGTCGACGGGCCCGGCACGGTCGCGACCCTGCTGGCCGCCGCGGAGCTGCTCCGCGCCGCCGGCCGCGCCGTCGTCGTGCGCGTCGACGTCAACGAGCGCGTGCGCGACGCCGCGGCACGGGCCGCCGTGGCGGAGCTCGTGGCCGGGGCCGACGGCGCCGAGCTGGTCGTGCACCCCCGCCTCGACGACGCCGCGCTCGCGGCCGCGCTGGCCGACCTCGACGTCGCCGTCCTGCCCTACCGGCACGGCACGCACTCCGGCTGGGCCGAGCTCTGCTGGGACCTCGGCGTCGCCGTCGCGGCCCCGCGCGTCGGGCACGTGGGCGACCAGCACCCCGAGGCGGGTGCCACCGCGTCGTTCGACGGCGGCGACGCACGCTCGCTGGCCGACGCGCTGGCCGCGCTCACGGGGCCGGCCTCGGCGCGCCCCGGCAGCGCCGCCCGGGCCGAGCTGGTCGGTGCCCGTCGCCGCGAGCGCCGGTCCGCCCGCGACGTCGCGGCCGCCGCGCACCTCGCCGCCTACGAGCGGGCGCTCGACGTCGCCGCCGCGCGCCCCGCGGGAAGGGCCTCATGACGACGACCGTCTCGCGAGGCGGGACCCGGGCCGCGGCCGCGCAGGAGCCGCGCCCCGCCGCCGTCTCGGACCGTCCGCTGCGCATCGTGGTGATCGCCCCCGTCCGCTACCCCATCGCCGAGCCGCACGCGGGAGGCCTCGAGTCGAGCGTCTGGCACCAGGTGCGGGCGCTGCGAGCCCGTGGGCACTCCGTGCTGCTCTGCGCCGTGGAGGGCAGCGACCACCTCGACGGCGGCCCGGCCGCGTTCACCCTGCCCGCGGTGGCGTGGGACGACCCCGCCGAGGCGAGCGACACGACCTGGCCGGCGGGCTACCTGGAGCGCGCCGAGCCCGCCCTGCACCGGGCCCTCGACTGGATCGCGGAGCACGCCGACGAGCTCGACGTGGTCGAGAACCACTCGCTCAGCGGGCACGTCCTCTCGCGGGCCGGCGAGCTCGGCGTGCCGGTCGTCTCGACCCTGCACACGCCGACGCTGCCCGACCTGCTCGAGCACCACCGCGCCGCGGCCGAGCCGCGCAGCACGTTCCTCGCCGTGAGCGAGCACACCGCCGAGGTCTGGGCGGCCGAGGGGGTCGAGGCGCGCGTGCTGCCGAACGCGATCGACACCGACCGGTGGCCGCTCGGACCCGGCGGCGACGACCTCGTCTGGTCGGGTCGGATCGTGCCCGAGAAGGGGCCGCACCTGGCCCTGCGGGCCGCACGCCTCGCGGGCCGCCGCCTCGTCCTCGCCGGTCGGATCGGCGACGTCGACTACTTCGAGTCCGAGGTCGCGCCCCTGCTCGGGCCCGACGCCGAGCACGTGGGCCCGCTCCGCCAGCCGGAGCTCGCCGAGCTCGTGGGCCGGAGCGCCTGCGCGCTCGTCACGCCCTGCTGGGAGGAGCCGTTCGGCCTCGTCATCGCCGAGGCCCTCGCGACCGGCACGCCCGTCGCCTCCTTCGCGGTGGGCGGCGTGCCCGAGGTCGTCGCCGGGTCGATCGGCGCGGGGCTCGTGCCGATGGGCGACGCGTCCGCCCTGGCGCGCGCCGCCTCCGGCCTGGCGGCGCTCTCGGACGACCCGGGCTTCCGTGCGCGCGTCCGCCGCGACGCCGTCGAGCGCTTCTCGCTGCAGCGCCGGGCCGTGGTCGTCGAGGGCGTGCACCACGAGCTCGTCGCGGCGCACCGCAGACGGACGGGCGTCGGCGACCTGCCCGACGCCGCGTCGGCCACCCGTCGTCGGCGGGCGGGACGCTCGGGGGTCCGCTCGTGACGGCGCCCGCCTCGGGCCGCCCCCTCGTCGGCTGGTACGTGCACCACCACGGCGCCGGCCACCTCACGCGGCTGCTCGCCGTGCGACCGCACCTCGACGCGGACGTCGTCGTCCTCAGCTCCCTGCCCGCGCCCCGCACGCTGCCCGACGGCACCACGTGGCGGTCGCTCCCCCGCGACGACGACGCCGTCACGGCGCCCGACGGGACGACCCGGCACCCGGCCGACCCCGGCTCGGGCGCCGACCCGAGCGCCGGCGGGCTGCTGCACTGGGCCCCGCTGCACCACGACGGGCACGCCGCCCGCCTGGCCGCCCTGGCCTCCTGGATCGGCGAGGCACGTCCGCGCGCGGTCGTCGTCGACGTCTCGGTCGAGGTGACCCTGCTCGTGCGGCTGCTCGGCGTGCCACCGGTCGTCGTCGTGCAGCCCGGCGACCGCTCCGACGGTCCGCACGCCCTGGGCTGGGGCGCCGCCGCGCGCCTCGTCGCGCCCTGGCCCGAGGGACTGCACGAGTCCGCCGCCCTCGGCCGCGTCGCCGGACGGGTGCGCCACGTGGGCGGCATCTCGCGCCACGACGGTCGACCACGGCCCGCTGACGGCGCGGGCGAGCCCGTCGTGCCCGTGCCCGGCTCCGTGCTCGTGCTGCCGGGCGGTGGCGCAGGAGGCTCGTCCGACCTGGCCGCGTCCGTCGCGTCGGCCGCCGCCGCCACGCCCGGCACCACGTGGACCGTGCTCGGCGCCGACGGCTGGGTCGACGACCCGTGGCCGGCCCTGTGCGCGGCCGAGGTCGTCGTCAGCGCGGCCGGGCAGAACAGCGTCGCCGACCTCGCTGCCGCCGGGGCCCGGGCCGTCGTGCTGCCGCAGGAGCGGCCCTTCGGCGAGCAGCGGGCGACCGCCACCGCGTTGGCCGAGCTCGGGCTCGCCGTCGTGCCGGACGCCCCGCGCGCACCCGCGACCAGCTCCACGCCCGACGCCGGCACCGACGGGGTCGGCTGGCCCGTGCCGGACGCCTGGCCGGGGCTGCTCGCGCGCGCCCGGGCCCTCCAGCCGGACTGGGACCGCTGGAGCGTCGACGGCGCCGCCCGGCGAGCCGCCGCGGTCGTCGCCGAGGTCGCCTCGTGAGCGGCACCGTCGTCGTCGCGCTCTGCTCCGCCGCGCGCCTCGACCACCTCCTGCCGCAGCTCGCAGCCGTGGCGCGCCTCCGGCCGTCCGTGCCGCACGTCGTCGTGTGGCTCGACCCGACGCCCGCGCCCGCGCTGCCCGAGCTGGCCGCCGCGACCGTGCTGCACGTCCCCCCGGGCGAGCACGGGCTCCGCCTCGCCGCGGGGCGCGACGCCGGGGCCGAGGCCGCGATGGCGCTCGGGGCGTCCCTGATGGTGTTCCTCGACGCCGACTGCGTGCCCGGTCCCGAGCTCGTGGGACGCTACGAGGCCGCCTCGGCCCGGCACCCGGGAGCGGTGCTCTGCGGCCCCGTCACGTACCTGCCCGAAGGGCACGCGGACCTCTCCGATGCCGGCCTCGCCGCCGCGACCCGTCCGCACGCCGCCCGGCCGGCGCCCGCACCGGGCAGCACGCTGGTCGCGGGGCCCGACGAGTACCCGCTCTTCTGGTCGCTGTCGTTCGCGCTCGAGCCGGCCACGTGGCGGCGCAGCGGCGGCTTCGACCCCGGGTACGAGGGCTACGGCGGCGAGGACACCGACTTCGCGTTCGCCCTGCGCGCGGCCGACGTGCCGCTCGTCTGGGTCGGCGGCGCCGACGCCCACCACCAGTGGCACCCCACCTCGTCGCCGCCCTGGCAGCACCTCGACGACATCTTGCGCAACGGCCGCCGCTTCGCGGAGCGCTGGGGCACCTGGCCGATGGGCGGCTGGCTGGAGGCCTTCGCCGAGGCCGGGGCCGTGCACCGCACGGCCGACGGCGGCTGGGAGCGGACCGTCGTCGACTGAGACCGCCGCGGGCCGGTGAGGGGCCGGTTCAGCCCTCGGGGTGGAGGCTCGTGTCCGCTCCGACGGTCCGCCACGCGGTGAAGTGGACGGTCAGGTCGCCCCGGGACGGCGCGCAGCACATCGGCCCCGCCGTGACGGCGGCGTCGGGGTCGAGGGGCGCCACCCGCACCAGCCGCCACGCCTCGTCGTCGACCCGGGCCCTGACCGTCAGGGCGTCGCCCGAGCGGCTCACGCGCATCGTGACGTGCCGCCCCCGCCACTCCGGGACGGGCGAGAGCGACCAGTCGGACGAGCCCCGGGTGACGACCGCGCCGAGGCTCTCCTCCCCGTCGCTGAGCTCGACGCCCGTCTTGGTCCAGGTGGCGTCGTCGACCTTGACGAAGATCCCCGCCTGGTCGAACTGGGCGGAGAAGTCGAGGTGGAACGACACCTCCATGGCCGTGCCGAGGTCGAAGGGGACGAGGAGCGCGTGCTCGGTGTCGTGCACGAACCCGTAGGACGTCGTCCGCCAGGCGTCGCTCCCCTCGACCGCGGTGACGCGCAGTCCGTCGGGGCCGACGTCCGCGCGCGCGGGCTCGGTCGTCCACGTCCCCGCGGCCCAGTCGATGTCGGTCATGGTGGCCGTCCTCTCCTCGTCGTGATCCCGTGCTGGTCGTGCGTCGTGCGTCGTGCGTGGTGCGCCGGTCAGGCCGGCGCGTGCGCCGCGAGGGCGAAGCGCTCGTGCGGTGCACGCCCCTCGAGCAGGTCCACGAGGATCGTGCCCACGAGCGGCGTGAACTTGAAGCCGTGGCCCGAGAAGCCCGCGCCGACCACCACGGGGCCCACGCGGTCGAGCACGAAGTCCTCCGAGTCGGTCGTCGTGTAGGTGCAGCTGATCGGCACGGCCGCCTCGGGGTCGACGCCGGGCAGCCACTCGCGGGCGTAGCGCCGCAGGGCCTCGAGCTGGTCGGGCACGGGGGCGAAGTCGCGACGGTCGGGGTGCACCTCGGGCCCGGCCCCGTGCCACCCCGCCTTGACGCCCTCGCCGGGCGTGAGCATGCCGTAGACGGTGCCGTGCCACCAGCGCTCGGCGGGGTCGTCGGGGTCGGCACGGTGGTTGAAGCTCGGCCACACGGCGTGCGGATCGGTCACGGCGAAGTGGGCCGGCTGCTCCTGGGTGACGCGCAGGCGGGGCAGCGGCACGACGCCGGCGAGCAGGTCGGGGGTCCAGGCCCCGGCCGTGACCACGGCCCGCCGTGCCACGACCTCACCGGTCGCCGTCGTGACGCGCACGCGCTCGTCGCCCTCGGGCAGGAGGCCCGTGACCGTGGTCCCCCACCGCACGTCCGCCCCGGCGAGGCGCGCGCGGCGCTCGAGCTCGGCGAGCGCGTCCGCCGCACGCACGCGACCGCTGTCGGGCACGTGCAGCACGTCGGTCGCGAAGCGGAGGCCGCGCCAGCGCCGCGACGCGTCGTCGGGGGCCACCATCTCGGCGGCGACGCCCGCCTCCGCGAGGTGGCCGTGCATCCTGCGCAGCATCGCGGGGCGGCCGTGGTTGACGATGCCCACGAGGTCGAGCAGCGGGCCGCCCGACCCGTCGGCGAGGTCGTCCCACAGCTCGCGCGCCTCGAGGACGAGGCGGACGTAGTCGGGGTCGTCGTAGGCGAGGTTGAGGTTGCGGGTCGCCCCGTGCGAGGCACCGGCGTGGTGCCCGCGCGTGGCACGGTCGAGGAGCACGACGCCGTGGCCGCGCACGGCCGCCTGCCAAGCCGTGGCGAGGCCCATGGCGCCGCCGCCCACCACGACGACGTCGACGTCGGTCACCGGCACGCTGCTGCTCCCTCTCGGGTCAGGCCGCGGTCGCGACGGTGCGGGCGACGTGCAGGGCGACGGTCGCGCTGCGCTCGGCGGTCGGCACGAGGTTCTCCTCGTGGATCTCGGCGGCCGAGACGCCCGCGAGGTCGCTGATGCCCCGGACCGCGAGGAACGGCACGCCGTGCACGTGGCTGATCTGCGCGATCGCGATCGACTCCATGTCGGCGGCCGCGACGGAGGGGAACGACTCGCGCACCACGACGGACCGGGCGTCGGTCATGAAGGCGTAGCTGGAGGCGAGCAGGCCCGCTCGCACCTGCCACGCGGCGTCGCCGGGCAGCGGCATCGACGTCGCGACCTGCAGGAGGCGCTCCTCGGCGTGGTACGTCGGCGGCATGCCCGGCACCTGGCCGAGCTGGTAGCCGAAGACGCGCGCGTCGGCGTCGAGGTTGAGGTACTCGCTGCCGACGACGACGTCGCCGACCTCGACCTCGTCGCCCAGGCCGCCCGCCGTGCCCGCGCTGACGACGAGGCGGGCCGCGCCGTCGGTGGCGAGGACCGCCGACGTCGTCGCGCCCGCGGCGTTGACGAACCCGATGCCGCTCGTGACGAGCAGCAGGGGCAGGCCGTCGACGACGACGGACCGGTGCACGGCCCCGCCCACGCGGCGCGGCTCGCCGACGACCTCGGCGCGCTCGAGGAAGGGGGCGGCCTCGTCGTCCATGGCGACGAGGACGACGATCTGCTCGGAGCTCATCGGGTGACGGTCAGCCACTCGTCGCGGCCCTCCAGGAAGGTGCGCGCCGCGGCCTGGGCACCCTCGAGGCTGTGGTTCGCGCCCCAGCCGCACTGCACCTCGTTGGCCGCCGGCACCTCGGTCGCCGAGAGGATGTCGGTGAGGGTGCCCTCGACGAGGTCGACGACGTCGGCCGGCTCGTGGTCGCCCTGCAGCAGGAGGTAGAAGCCCGTCTGGCAGCCCATCGGCGAGAAGTCGACCACCTCGGTGGACCTGTTCCGCGAGTGCTCGGCGAAGAGGTGCTCGAGCGAGTGCACGGTCGGCATCTCGAGCGACGCCTCGTTCGGCTGCGTGAAGCGCACGTCGAACTTCGTGAGCACGTCGCCCTGCGGCAGGACCTTGCGGTCGGCGAGTCGCACGTAGGGAGCGGCGACGGTGCGGTGGTCGAGGTTGAACGACTCGACGTTCATCTTCTGGGTCACGGGATCCTCCTCGGATCGAGCTGCTGGCCGGAGGGGCCACCCACCATGACACCACGAGCCGCCGACGTGTGTCGCCACGCGCACGTCGCCGCCGGGCCATGCGGACGACACCGTCCGTCCACGTGCAGGGACTGCACTGTTCCGGGCTCGCACCGGACGGCGCGGGCCCGGACCACGAGAGGCCCTGATGACCCACCCCGCACCCTCGACCCGACGACACCGGACGCGCGCCACGGCCGCCGCCGGCCTCGCCGTCGTCGCCGTCGCCGCCACCGCGCTCGGCGGGCAGCTCACCGCGCCCGCGGCCGTCGCGGCCGACGAGCCCGCGCTGCTCAGCACGACCGGCACGACCTGGTCGTACACCGACGACGGACGCGACCCGGCCGCCGGAGCCGCCGACCGCGACTCCTGGACCACGACCGACTTCGACGACGGCGCCTGGAAGACCGCCCGTGGCAGCTTCGGCGCCAAGAACGGCCTCGCGACCGGCATGGGCGGCGGCCTCGCGGTCGACACCCTGCTCACGCAGTACAAGGCCGGCGTCACGCCGGACACCGACATCGAGACCTACTTCTTCCGCACCTCGTTCGACCTCACCGCGGAGCAGATCGCGTCGTGGTCGAAGCTCGCCGGCGACGTCACCTACGACGACGCGCTCGTCGTGTTCGTCAACGGCACGAAGGTCGCGGGCTTCGAGGACACCGGCATCACGCAGAACGTCCAGTACGGCGGCGACAACGGCGGCGACCCCGACCGCAGCAGCTTCACGGTCGACGCCTCGCTCCTCCAGCCCGGCGAGAACACCGTCGCCATGGCCCTGTACCAGGGCCGCGCCAGCAGCTCCGACGTCTACGTGGACCTCAGCTCGCTGACGCCCGTCAGCGCGGACGCCCCCGTGTCGATCAGCGACGTCGTCCTCAACGTCGGGGCCACCGAGCGCGAACGACGCCTCGCCTGGTACTCCGACTCGACGGCCCAGCAGGTCGCCCAGGTCGCGCCCGCGCCGGCCACCGAGGGCGACCCGTTCCCGGTCGCCTCGGCGAGCACCGTCCTGCCCCGGACGGGCACGGCCACGGACGGCCAGACCTGGCACCACGCCGAGCTCGGCGGCCTGGCGCCGTCGTCGTCGTACGTCTACCGCGTCGGCAGCGACGTCGACGGCTGGAGCGACACCTCCTCGTTCACCACGGGTGCCGGCGAGGGCGGCTACGAGTTCCTCTTCATCGGCGACTCGCAGATCGGCGCCTCGGGCGACGTGGCCCGGGACCAGCAGGGCTGGACCGACACCCTCGACGCGGCCACCGGGCGCTTCGGCGACGCCGAGTTCTTGCTGTCCGCCGGTGACCAGGTCGACACGGCCTCGAACGAGGCCCAGTACGAGGCCTACCTCGCACCCGAGCAGATGCGGAGCCTGCCCAGCGCGACGAACATCGGCAACCACGACGTCGGCAGCCTCGCCTACGAGCAGCACTTCAACATGCCGAACGTCGACATGGCGTACGGCAAGCCCCGCGAGGACCGTGCCGGTGGCGACTACTGGTTCACGTACGACGACACGCTGTACATCTCGCTCAACTCGAACGACATGGACGACGCGCGCCACGCCGAGTTCGCCGAGAAGGTCATCGCCGAGCACGGTGACGACGCTCGCTGGACCGTCGTCACGTTCCACCACTCGGTCTACAGCGTCGCCTCGCACGCCAACGACGAGGACATCGTCACCCGCCGCGCCGAGCTGCCCCCCGTCATGAGCGAGCTCGACGTCGACATGGTGCTCATGGGCCACGACCACGTCTACGTCCGCAGCTACCTCATGAGCGGCACGACCCCCGTCGGCACGGAGCAGGAGCCCTCGGGCGACGTCACCGCCGAGGGCGACGAGGTGCTCTACGTCACCGCGAACTCGTCCAGCGGCAGCAAGTACTACGACATCGTCGGGGACCAGGACTTCGACTTCTCGGCCGTGCAGAACCAGGAGTACACGCCGAACTTCACCCACATCGGGGTCGAGCGCGACGCCATCACGATGACGACCTACCGTTCGGAGGACCTCACGGTCGTCGACGAGGTCACCCTGCACAAGGCCCCCGAGCAGGTCGAGCCGCCCGTCGAGCCGACGGATCCCCCGGTCGACCCCGGCACGCCGCCCACCGACCCGACGCAGCCCCCGGTCGACCCGACCGAGCCCCCCGTCGAGCCCGGCACGCCGCGCGAGCCCGTCGCCGCCGACCCGTCGGCCTTCACCCCTGCGACGCGGACGCTCGTCGTCGACCAGGTCGACCGTGCTGCGGGGACCGTCCGCGTGACGGTGCCGCGCGAGCTCGCCGGCGCCCCGCTCGACTGGTTCGCGTACTCCGAGCCGGCCTTCCTCAGCAGCGACCCGACCGACGACGACGGACGGCTCACGCTGACGCTGCCGGCCGACATCGCGGACGGTGAGCACGTCGTCAGCGGTCAGCGCGTCGACGGTTCCGTCGCCGCGTGGGGCACCTTCACCCTCAGCGCGGTGGGCGACCCGGTGGCCGTCCAGCCGGGCGCCGGTCAGACCGTCGACCCCGTCACGGGTGCGATCATCGACCCCGTCACCGGGGCCGTCCTCACGCCGAGCGCCTCGGGCCTGGCCTTCACGGGCTCCGAGGGCCTCGGGCTCGCGGGCCTGGCTGGCGGCCTCCTGCTGCTCGCCGGCGTCGGCGTGACCGTCGCGGCCCGTCGCCGGGCGGCCCGCAGCTAGGCCCCCGCTCCGCCCGACGGGCGGGTCCGACGCGGACGGGCGTGCACGCACGCCCCGACGCGACGGACCCGCCCGTCGGCACGTCCCGGCAGCTCAGGTGGACGAGCTGCTCAGACCTCGTCGGGCGACGGGTGCTGGGCCACGTCCGCGTCGACCTCGCCGTCCGCGTCCAGGTCGTAGTCCTCGCCCTTCAGCACCTGGTCCCACTTCTGGCCGTCGTCGGGGTTCGCGTCGTCGTTCTGGGGTTCCACGGGCAGTCCGGTCACGGTGTCCTCCTCGGGTTCGGTGGCACGACGGGCGGCGCCCGTCGTCGTGCGCTCGACCGTAGGCGGCCGGGCGCGCGCCCGACCGGCGCGTCCGGCTCACTAGGAGGGTGGGCCTCCTGCATGTGGCATGCTGGACCGGTGGACGACCTGCACCTCCGGCCCGCCCGTCCCGACGAGCTCGGCTTCGTCGCCGACCTGAGCGCCCGCTCGCTCGAGGCCGACCTGCGCCGTCACGACGTCTGGGACCCAGACCTGCTGCGCGCCTACGTCGAGCGCGGCTTCTCGCCCGACCGCACGCTCGTCGTCGAGCTCGACGGCCACCGCGTGGGGTCGGTGAGCGTCCGGCCCGAGACCGACGCCACCTGGTTCGAGCTCTTCTACCTCGAGGCGACCGTGCAGGGCCGCGGCCTCGGCACCCGGGTGCTCCGTGAGCTGCTCGACCGGCACGGGCGCACCGCGCCGATCCGCATCGACGTGGTCCGCGGCAGTCGCGCGCGCAGCCTCTACGAGCGCCACGGGTTCGTCCACGAGTCGGGCGACGCCGTCGACGAGATCATGGTGCGGCCCGCGACCGGCGCCCGCCCCGTGCTGCGCCCGGCCAGGGCCGACGAGTTCGAGGCGGTGCTCGCCCTCAAGGAGCGCGTGCTGCGCGCCGACCTCGAACGGCTCGGGGTCTGGCACCCCGAGCGGTCGCGCGAGTGGGCGGCCCGGGGCTTCTCGCCCGACCACTCCTCCATCGTCGAGCTGGACGGCGAGCCGGTGGGCAGCATCTCGCTGCGTCCCGCGGACGACGCCGTCTGGATCGAGCTGTTCTACCTCGAGCCGCACCTGCAGGGGCGGGGCCTCGGCACGCTCGTGCTGCAGGAGGCGCTGGCCCGGCTCGGCGACGACGCGACGGTCCGCCTCGACGTGCTGTGCGGCAGCCGCGCCCGCAGCCTGTACCTGCGGCACGGGTTCGTGCACGAGTCCGAGGACGGCGTCGACGAGGTGCTCGTGCGCCTCCCCCGGCGCCGCTGACCCCACCGCCGCGGACCCCACCGCCGCGTACCGGCACCCCAGGAACGCGGCTGCACCCCAGCTCGCGAGCTGGGGTGCAGGCGGCTCCCTGGGGTGCGACCGCGCTGCCGCCCCCGGACGGCTACTTGAGGCCCGAGAACGCCAGCCCGTCGATGACCCGGCGCTGCAGCAGCACGAAGGCGATGAGCACGGGGGCCATGGCCAGCAGGCTCGCCGCCATGACGACCGGGTAGTCGGTGGTCCGGTCGCCGATGAGGGTCGCGAGCCCCGCCGACAACGGCATCCGGTCGGAGTACGTCGAGACCACGAGCGGCCAGAGCAGCTCGTTCCACGACCAGAGCACGGTCGTGATGGCGAGCACGCTGATCGAGGGCAGCGCGAGCGGCAGCATGACCCGCCAGAACACCTGGAACGGGTTCGCGCCGTCGAGGCGTGCGGCCTCCTCCAGCTCGGCGGGCATGGTGAGGAACGCCGTCCGCATGAGGAACGTGCCGAACGCGCTGAACAGGCCGGGCGCCACGATGCCGGCGACGGTGTCGAGCCAGCCGAGGCCCTGCACGATCTGGTACTGCGAGATGAGGTAGACCTGCGAGGGCACCATGAGGATCGACAGCACGACCGCGAGCAGCACCGACCGCCCCCGGAACCGCATGCGCGCGAAGGCGTAGCCGGCGAAGGTGCAGAGCACGATCTGTGCGACGGTGCGGATCACGGTCACGAGCACGCTCGTGCGCAGCTGCTCGAGGAACGGCAGCCGGTCGAACACCGCCGCGTAGTTCTGCCACTGCAGCTCGGCGGGCCAGAGGTTCGGCACGACGCTCTGCACCTCGGCGTTCGTCGAGAGCGACATGACGATCTGCCAGAGGAACGGGAACGCCATGAGCAGCCCGCCGCCGCCGAGCACGACGTGCGCGAGCACGTGCGAGCCCCCGCGGCGACGGCCGCGCCCGTGCCGACGGCCGGAGGCCGTGGTTCCGCCGGGTGCACCCGCCCGGTCGGCGAGGCGCTCGCGGCGCTCCTCCTCCTTCGTGGGCACGGGCGGCGGGGCCGCGGGGTCGAGCAGCGGGTCGCTGAGCACGGCCGCCGAGCGGCCGCCGGTCCTGGGGTCGGTCACGACTGCACCCACCGTCTCTGGAGTCGGAACTGGACCAGCGTGACGAGCCCGATGAGCACGAAGATGAACATCGCGATCGAAGCCGCGTAGCCCTTGTCGTTGGCCACGAAGCCCTGCTGGTAGAAGAAGTAGACGAGCGAGAGGCTCTTCGGCAGCACCGGGTTCGTGCTGCCGAGGATCGCGAACTGCAGGTCGAAGAGCTGGAAGCTCGAGATGATCGTGATGATCAGCACGAAGAAGATGCTCGGCGTGAGCAGCGGCACCGTCACCGAGCGGAACTGCCGCCACGGCGAGGCGCCGTCGAGCTCGGCCGCCTCGTAGAGCTCGGCGGGGATGTTCTTGAGCCCCGCGGCGAGGATGATCATCGCGAAGCCGAGCGACGACCAGAGGCCGACGATGGCGACGGCGAGCACGGCGACGCCGGGCGTCGAGATCCAGTAGGGCCCCTCGACGCCGACCAGTCCGAGGACGTAGTTGAGCACGCCGAAGTCGCCGTTGAAGATGATGCGCCACACCATGGCGATGGCGGTCGGCATGGCGACGTAGGGCAGGAAGAACAGCACGCGGTAGAACGACGCGAAGCGCAGCCCCGGCGTGTTGAGGAGGCTCGCGAGCCACACGGCCAGCGGCACGCCCAGCAGCACGACGCCCGTGTAGAGGAGCGTGTTGCCGAGGGCGGTCCACAGCTGCGGGTCGGCGACGAGCCGCACGTAGTTCTCGACGCCCGTGAAGGTGCTGCCGCCGAACACGCCCCACGACGTGAACGAGTAGTACGCGGTCTGCAGGATCGGCCAGACGAAGAAGACGCCGATGCCGGCGGCCAGCGGGGCGACGAACGCCCAGGGCCAGAGGCCGTCCCGGCCGAGGAGCCGCCGGCGGCGAGAGCCCCCCGCCGGCGCGAGCACGTCGCTCGTCACGGTGCCGCTCACTGCTCCTGCTGGAGCAGCGCCGTCATCTGCTCGGCGAGGTCGGCGGCGACCTCGGGGACGGGACGGTCGCCCGAGAAGGCGGCGGGCAGGTCGCTGGTCTCGAGCGCGTTCCAGGCGGCGGAGTTCTTCGACACGGGCAGGGGCTGCGCGTAGTCGACGGCGTCGAGGAAGACCTGGAGGTCCTTGTCGGGCGCCGAGTCGAGGAACCCCTGCTGCGTGCCGGCGTAGGCCGGGATGATCGCGCCCAGGTCGCCCTGCTGCTGCTGCGCCTCCTGCCCGGCGAGGTAGACCTGCAGCGCCTGCGCGGCCTGCTTCTCGTCGCTGCCCGCGGCGACGACGTTCGAGACGCCGTGGATCACGGTCGCCTGCTCCTCGCCGGTCGGCAGGGGCAGCACGTCGACGGTGTCGTCGACGGGCGTGCCCTCGAGCGCGGCGTGGAACCAGCTGCCGCCCCAGTACATGGCGAGCTTGCCCGAGGTGAACCACTGGTCGGCGGTCGTGTCGGTGAGCTGCTCGATGCTGGGCGACCCGCCCGACTCGATGAGGTCGGTCCAGAACTCGAGGCCGGCCTGCGCCTCGGGAGAGTCGTAGCCGGAGGCGGTGCCGTCGTCGGTGAGCACCTCGCCGCCGGCCTGGAGGATCGTGTCGTAGTAGGTGGTCTGGCCGTCCATGCCCCCGGCCCCGCCGTAGACGCCCTGGTCGCCGAGCGCGTCGGAGATCTGCACCGCGGTGTCCTGGAACTCGTCCCAGGTCCAGTCACCCTCGGGCAGCGGCACGCCGGCCTCCTCGAAGAGGGCCTCGTTGACCCAGACGCCGATCGTGTCGAAGTCCTTCGGCACCCCGTACTGCACGTCGTCGTAGCGGTACAGGTCGACGAGCGCCTCCGGGTAGTCGGCGGGGTCGAGGTCGCCCGCGTCGACGGCCCCGGTGACCGGCTCCAGGAGGCCGTTGCTCGCGTAGAGCTGGAAGTTCGGGCCGTTGAGCCAGAACAGGTCGGGGAGGCTGTCGCTCGAGCCCTGCGTCTGCAGCTTCGTGAAGTAGTCCGCGTAGGGCGTGACGTTGACGGTCACGTCGATGCCCGGGTGCTCCTCGGCGAACCCCTCGAGGTTGGCCTCGATGGCGGGCACCTGCGCCTGGTCCCAGACGCCGTAGGTGATGCTCGCCTCGAGGTCGGACGGGGCGGCCTCGTACTCGGCGGGGCCTCCGCCGCCGGAGGACCCGCCGGAGCAGCCGGCGAGGACGAGCGCGAGGCCCGTGGCGAGGCCGCCGAGGGCGAGCGCGCGACGGCGGGGACGGGGGGTGAGGAAGGTCATCAGGGGGGTCCTCTCGGGGAGCGTCAGCGGGCGGCGGACGCGGTGGTGGGAACGGGGGCGGGGGCTGCCACGGGGGCAGGAGGCGCGACGAGCGCCTCGAAGTGGCGCACGACCGCCTCGGGCAGGGGCGGCACGTCGCGGGGCGTCGACCCGTCGCGCAGCGACTCGGCGGCGAGGGCGCCGGCGGCCACGGCGGCGCGGGCCGCGAGCGGGGAGAGCGTGGGCAGGACGCCCCGCGCCACGAAGGCCAGGAACTCCCGCACGGTGTCCACGTCGGCGTCCTCGTGCCCGGTCTCGACGCCCGAGATCGGGTGCTCGACGTCGCCGTCTACCTGCCAGCCGTGGCGCCTGTTCCAGACCTTGACGACGCCTCCTGCCGTGTCGCCGACGTTCTCGAGGCGGCCCTCGGTGCCGACGACCGTGTAGTTGCGCCAGTAGTCGGGCGTGAAGTGGCACTGCTGGTAGCTGGCCTGGACGCCGTTGCCGAGCGTCATCATCATCATCGAGACGTCCTCGACGTCGACGACCGGGTTCAGGCCGGTCGCGGCCGCCGGGGGCCAGTTGTCGAACGAGAACCACTCGTCGACGGTCTGGTCGCTGCGGTCGCGACGGTCGGTGACGTCGCCGTAGACCATGAGGTCGCCCATGCCGACGACGCGCTCCGTGTAGGCGCCGGCGAGCAGGTGCACGACGTCGAGGTCGTGGCTGGCCTTCTGCAGCAGAAGGGTGCCGGTGCGGGAGCGGTCGGCGTGCCAGTCCTTGAAGTAGTAGTCGCCGCCGTTGCCGACGAAGTGCCGCACCCAGACCGTCTTCACCTCGCCGATGTCGCCGCGGGCGATGATCTCGTGCATGAGCCGCACGACCGCGGCGTGCCGGAAGTTGTGGCCGACGTACAGCGGGGTGCCGGTCTCGGCGGCGACGGCGAGCACGCGGTCGGCGTCGGCGAGGGTGATCGCGAGCGGCTTCTCGAGGTAGACGGCGACGCCCGCGCGGAGCAGGTCGATGGCGACCTCGGCGTGCGTCCAGTCCGGGGTCGTGACGATCGCGGCGTCGAGGTGGGCCTCGGCGATCATCTCGCGGTGCGAGGCGTGCACGGTCGTGCCGGGGAACTGCTCGGCGGCGCGGGCCCGGCCGCCCTCGCTCGTGTCGGCGGCCGCGACGAGCTCGGCGGCCTCGCCGGAGGCGGCGACGTGGTGGGCGATGTACGCGCGCTGTCCGATGCCGACGACGCCGACGCGGAGGGCCGGTCGGCCCTCGGCGCGTGCCGCGTCGTCGCTCATGGGATCCTCGCTCCGTTGCGTGAACATGACTCGAAGCTAGCCGAAACGATCATGAATTGACAGTAGGTGGCTGCGCGATCTGAACGGAAGGAGCTGCGGGACGGTTTTACGCAGTCGAAACACGCCCGACCCGGGAGCGACCCCGGGGTGCGCCGGTGCAGGAGACCCGGGTCGGCTCGAGGGGCGGACCACCGTGCCGTCGCGTCGCGGCGGAGGGCGTGCGGGCCCCGCGCGCGGCGGCGGCCTGGCGGGCCACGGGCGCGGGGGCGGCCGCGGAGGGAGCGGAGGGAGCGGAGGGAGCGGAGGGAGCGCGCTCGGCTCAGCCGGCGACGACGACCTCGACGCCGGCCGCGTCGAGCGCGCGCTGCAGGTCGTCGGGCACGGGGTGGTCGGTGACCAGCACGTCGAGCACGTCGAGGGGGCAGATCCGGGCGAAGGTCGAGCGCCCGAGCTTGGTGCCGTCGGCGACGACGACGACCTTCTTGGCCACCGCCGCGAACTGGCGGCTCACGTCCGCCTCGCCCTCGTGCACGGTCGTCGCCCCGAAGCGCGAGGTGAGGCCGTCGACGCCGAGCACCGCGACGTCGAGCGCCATGCCGGCCAGCGACGACGAGACCATCGGGCCGACGAGCTCGTACGACTGCTGGCGCGAGACGCCTCCCGTGACCACGATCTTCACGTGCGAGCGCACCGACAGCTCGTAGGCGACGTTGAGCGCGTTCGTGACGATCGTCACGCCGACGCTCCCGTCGGCCGCCGCGAAGCGGTCGCTCCGACCGAGCTCGCGAGCGACCTCGCTCGTCGTCGTGCCGCCGTTCAGCCCCACCGAGTCGCCGGCCTGGACCAGCTCGGCCGTCGCTCGCGCGATGGCGAGCTTGGCCTCGGCCTGGCGGGCGATCTTGTACTGCAGCGGCAGCTCGTAGCCGCTGCCCAGCGCGGAGGCGCCACCGTGCGTGCGCGTCACGAGCCGCTGGGCCGCCAGGGTCGTGAGGTCGCGCCGGGCGGTCGCCGGAGAGATGCCCAGGGCCTCGCCGATCTCGGCGATGGTCACGTTGCCGCGATCGCTCACGAGCTCGAGCAGCTGGTTGAGTCGCTGCTGCTGGGTCACGGCGGCCTCCTCGGTCGCGGAACGGGGTCCCGGTCATCCTAGGCTGGTGCCGCCTCCACGTCTGAGCGATCATGAGCGGGGCGGGCACTCCCGCTCACACCGCCGATCACCTCCGGAGGACCGCATGGCCGACCACCTCGCCGGGACCGCCCACGACCCCACGGGCGCACTGCTCGGCGTCGACGTCGGCGGCACCACCGTCAAGGCACGGCTGGTCCGCTCGGACGACCCCGTCCACCGGGCCCCCCTCTGGGAGCGCCGCGTGGCCACCCCGCAGGACGACGCCGCGGCGGTGCGCACCGTCGACGCGATCGCCGCCCTCGTCGACGAGGCGCGGAGCGTCGCCCCCACCGCGGCGGTCGGCCTCGTCGTGCCCGGCATCGTCGACGACGCGGGCGGCGTCGCGGTGCGGTCCGTGACGCTGGGCTGGCGGGACGTCCCGCTCCGCGACCTGCTCGCGCGCGCCTCCGGCCTGCCCGTCGGGTTCGGCCAGGACGTCCGGGCCGGGGCGCTCGCCGAGGCCGCCTCGGGTGCGGGCGCGGGGCGCCCGGGAGGGCTCGCCTTCGTGCCGGTCGGCACGGGCCTCGCCTCGGCCTTCGTCGCGGACGGGCAGGCGCTCGCCTCGGGCGGCTGGGCCGGCGAGATCGGTCAGGTCGTGCTCACCGCACCGGAGGCGCTGGCCGGGCTCCGCGTCGAGGAGGTCGCCTCCGCGGGTGGCCTCGCCCGGCGCCTCGGGGTGCCCGACGCCCGGACCGCGACCGACCTCGTCCGTGCGGGCGATCCGGCCGCCGTCGCCGCCTGGGACGACCTCGTCGCCGTGCTCGCCGACTGCCTGGCCTGGATCGGCGCCGTCGCCGCCCCCGAGACGCTCGTCGTCGGCGGGGGCCTCGCGCTCGCCGGGGACCTGCTCTTCGCGCCGCTGGGCGCCGCGCTCGATCGGCGCCTCGCGGCCTCGCGACGCCCGGCGCTCGTCCCGGCCGTGCACGGCGACGCCGCGGCCATGGTCGGGGCGTCGCTCCTCGCGGCGCGGGCCCTGGGCACGGGGGCGTCCCCCGAGGGTGCTGCGCGCCACGCCGCGACGGAGGTGCTCGCGTGACCCGCGCCGCAGGCACCGGGGCCGCCACCACGGGCGCTGCCGCCCCGGGCGCGGCCACCACCGGGGCCGGCACCCCTGGCGCCGCCGCCCCGGGCGCCGCCGCTGGCCCCCGTCTGCTGACGCTGGACCGCCTCGTCACCGCCGACGGCGACCGGCGCGCCGCCTGGCTGCTCGTCGACGCCGCGGGCAGGGTGCGGGCGACGGGCACGGGTGAGCCGCCTGCCGAGCACGCCGCCCTCCCCCGCGAGCACGTCCCCGGCACCGCCGTGCCCGGGCTCGTCGACCAGCACGTGCACGGCGCGCTCGGCAGCGACTTCGGGGCGGCCACCGAGACCGAGGCCCGCGCCGCGGCCGCGCACCACCACCGGTCCGGATCCACGCACCTGGTCGCCAGCGTCGCCACGGCCTCGCGACCCGACCTCGAGCGGGCGCTCGCCGTGCTGGCCCCGCTCGTCGACGACGGCACCCTCGACGGCGTGCACCTCGAGGGCCCCTGGCTGTCGGCCGAGCGGCGCGGCGCCCACGAGGCGAGCCTCCTGCGCGCCCCGGCGCCCGACGAGGTCGAGGCCCTGCTCGCCGCCGCCGACGGACGCCTGCGCATGGTGACGCTCGCCCCCGAGCTGCCCGGTGCCCTCGCGGCGATCCGCACGCTCGTGGCGGCCGGGGTCACGGTCGCGCTCGGGCACTCCGACGCGACCGCCGACCAGGCGCGAGCGGGCCTCGACGCCGGGGCCACGGTCGTCACGCACCTGTACAACGGCATGCGTCCGCTGCACCACCGCGAGCCCGGACTGCTCGGCGCCGCACTGGTCGACGACCGGGTCGCGCTGGAACTGATCCTCGACGGCGAGCACGTCGCGCGCGACGCCGCCGAGCTCGTGCGCCGTGCCGCCGCCGGGCGGCTCGTGCTCGTCAGCGACGCCATGGCCGCGGCCGGCTGGGGCGACGGCCGCTACACGATCGCCGGCAGCCCGGTCGTCGTCCGCGACGGCATCGCCCTCGTCGAGGGCGGCACCTCGCTCGCCGGCAGCACGGGCAGCGTCGCCGGCGGCCTGCGGCGGCTGGTGCGCGAGCACGGCGTGAGCCTGCAGGAGGCCGTGCGCGCGTCGTCGACGACCGCCGCGGCCGCCCTCGGCCTGGTCGGGACCGGGCTCGACGTCGGCGCCCGTGCCGACCTCGTCGTGCTCGACGACGACGCCGCCGTGGTGCGCGTGCTGCGCGCCGGTGCCTGGCTGGACTGACCCACCGGGCTCGGCCGTCGGACCGACGTCGGCCAGCGCCCGCCGCCGGGCGGCGACCCCCTGCCACCCCTGGCCTGACCGTCCTTCCTCCCCCGCGCCCGTGCCCGTGCCCACGCCCCCTGAGGGTGTCCACGACACGCGGACGGCCTCGCCGCCGACCCGCCGATCGTGGACACCGTCCGCGCGACGGCGTCCCCGATCGGCGGCCCGGCCCCACCGCGGCTCCGCGTGTCGTGGACACCCTCGGGGCGGCGCGGGGGCGGGCCGGGCGGGCCGGGCGGGCCGGGCGGGCGGGGCGGGCGGGACGGGGCGAGGCCGGGCCGACCTCAGCCGACCGGCACCACCCGCACGAGCCGGGCCAGCTCGCGCGCGCGCTCGGCGGCGAACGCCCCGGCCCCTGGCACCTCGGCGTTGGCAGCAGCCGCGCCGGTGGCGGTGGCCAGCGCCTCCTGCAACCCTGCCCCGGCGTCCAGCGCGGCGACGAGCCCGCCGAGGAACGAGTCCCCGCTGCCCACCGGCTGCCCGCCGGCGACCACGGGCAGGCCCGCGTGCCAGCGTCCGGTCCCGTCGGCGGCGAGCGCTCCGCCGACGCCGTCGGTGACGACGACGACCCCGCCGGTGCGCGTCAGGAGTCCCGACACGAGCTCCCCGAGGCCGGTCGCCTCCGGCAGTCCCAGCGCCGCGGCGGCCTCGGCGCGGTTGACCTTGAGCAGGGCGACCGGCACCCGCGCGTCGAGGACCTCGAGGAGGGCCGGACCGTGGGTGTCGAGGGCGAGCCGTGCTCCTGCGGCGTCGGCGGTGCGGGCGAGGACGGCGAGCAGGCCGGGCCGGGCGCCGCGCGGCAGGCCGCCCGACACGGAGAGCCAGGCGCCGGTCCGCAGCTCGTCGGCGACGACGGCGAGCACGGCGTCGACGGCGGCCTCCGGCACGGGCACGGGGTGCTCGTAGAGCTCGGTGAGCGTGCCGGCCGCGGTCGAGGCGACGGACACGCAGACGCGGGTGCCGACCTCGGTGCGCACGGCACGGGCGCGCACGCCCTCGGCGCCCAGCAGCTCGGCGACGAGGTCGCCGAGGTGCCCGCCGAGCACGGGCACGGCGACGACGTCGGCGCCGAGGCGGCTCGCCGCGCGGGCCATGTTCAGCGCCTTGCCCCCGGCGACGCGCACGACGGTCGTGGGGCGGTGAGGTGCACCGAGGACCAGCTCGTCGACCTCGTAGGTGGTGTCGAGCGCGGGGCTGAACGCCGCGACGACGATCACGCGGTCACCTCGGCGAGGTCGGCGCGGGTCGCCTGCGCGCCCGTGCCCCCGGCCGCCCTCGTCGAGAGCGACCCGGCCGTGGTGGCCCAGCGCAGCCGTTCGAGGTCGTCGGCGGTGGCCGTGCACGCGGCCGCGAGCCAGCCGGCGTCGAAGCTGTCACCGGCACCCGTGGTGTCGACCACGTCGAGCACGAGCCCGGCGTGGGCCACGACCGGTCCACCGGCGCGCAGCGACCAGCCCCCGTCGCGACCGGCCTTGACCACGACGGCCGGCCCGTGCGCCGCGATCGCGCGCGCGGCGGACTCGTCGTCGGCGGCCGGCCCGCCGAGGACGGCGGCGACGGCGCGGAGCTCCTCGAGGTTCGGCAGGAAGACGTCGACGTGCGGCAGCGCCTCGGCGAGGCCGTCCCAGCGTCCGGCGGGGTCCCAGTTCGTGTCGAGGCTGACGGTGACGCCCTCGGCGCGCAGCTCGGCGAACAGGGCGGGCAGCCCGGTCGCGAGCCCCGGCAGCAGGAACCACGACGCGACGTGCAGGTGCGTGAACGGCCGACCGGAGTCGCGCGCCGCGGCGAGCGCCGCCCGCACGTCGGCCGCGCGCACGGCCGTCATCGCGCCGACGTCGGTGAGGATCGAGCGGTCCGCGGGCGCGCTGAGGACCACCGACAGCCCGGTCGCCGAGCCGGGCACCACGCGGACGGTGCCGGTGTCGACACCGCCCTCGCGCAGCCGCACGGTCGTCACGCGGCCGAACTCGTCGTCGCCGACGCAGGCCACGAGCGACACGTCGACGCCGAGCCGGGCGAGCCCGTGGGCGACGATGCCGGCCGAGCTGCCGAGCACCAGGGCCGCGCCGTCGAGCAGCTGCTCCTCCTGCCCGAACCGGGGCACGACGTCGCCGGTGAGCACGAGGTCGACGTTGGCGTCCCCCGCGACGAGGACGCGGGCCTCCTGCGCGGTCATCCCTTCAGCCCCGGTCACGCCCCGAGGACGACCGAGCGCGTGAGGTGGCGCGGGGAGTCGGGGTCGAGGCCGCGCGACCCGGCGAGCGCCACGGCGAGGCGGTGGGCGTCGGCGAGCTGGACGAGCGGGTCGCGGTCGTCGGCGACGACGGTCGCGCCGACGGCCTCGATGTCGGCGACGAGCGTCGGGTCGGCGGGTCCGAGGATCCACACGAGGGAGCGCTCGCCCGCCACCGCGATGGGGCCGTGCCGGTAGTCGAGCGCGGGGTAGGACTCGCTCCAGGCCTGGGCGGCCTCGCGGACCTTCAGCGCCGCCTCCTGGGCGAGGCCGTGGGTCCAGCGGCTGCCGAGGTACACGAAGTGGTCGTAGCGGGTGACGTCGATGCCGAAGGGCTGGTCGAGCGAGGCGCGACCGGCCGCGACGAGGCCGCTCACGTCGTCGCCGTAGGCGGCGCGGGCGGCGGCCAGCAGGGTCGTCGGGAACCGGGTCTGCACGACGCTGCGCTCGTCGGCGTAGTCGAGCACGAGCACGGAGTCGACGAGCTCGGTGACGGGCGAGCCGGCGACGCCGGTGATCGCGACCGTCGTGACGTCGGCGTCGACCTGCTCGAGGGCCGAGAGGATCTCCGAGGTCGTGCCCGAGCGGGTGATCGCGACGACGCGGTCGTACCGACGCCCGGGCTGCCACTCGGAGGCGTAGGCCGCGTCGGTCTCGCCGAGGCCGGCGCCCTCGCGGAGCGCGGCGAGCGACTCCGCGACGAAGGCCGAGGTGCCGCAGCCCAGGAAGAGCACGCGCTCCCCCGGCAGCCCGAACGAGCTGCTCGTCGCCGGGGCCTCGGCGATCGCGCGGTCCCACGTGTCGGGCTGGCTGAGGATCTCGGTGCTGGTGATGCTCATGGCGTGTCCTTTCGGGGTCACCGGCCGGTAGGTGCCGGCGAGGCGGGGGCGTGGTGCGAGGAGGGAGCGGGCGGGCAGGAGGCGGCGGCCGACGGGGCGACGACGGCGCAGAAGGCGGCCACGGCGTCGGCGACGGCCTCGCGGCCCGGCGTGCCGTAGCGGCGGGGGTCGGTGAGGGCGGCGTCCGCCGAGAGCACGTCGCGGACCGCGCCGGTCCAGGCGATGTTGAGGGCCGTGCCGACGTTGACCTTGCGGATGCCCGCGGCGACCGCCGCGCGCAGCACGTCGTCGGGCACGCCGGAGGAGCCGTGCAGCACGAGCGGCACGGGGACGGCCGCGGCCAGCCGGGCGATCAGGTCCAGGTCCAGCGCCGCGCTGCGGTCGGCCATGGCGTGCGAGCTGCCGACGGCGACGGCGAGCCCGTCGACGTCGGTCGCGGCGACGAAGGCCGCCGCCTCGTCGGGGTCGGTGCGGACCCCGGGCGCGTGCGCGCCGTCCTTGCCGCCGATCGCCCCGAGCTCGGCCTCGACCCAGAGCCCGGCGGCCCGGGCGCGGCGCACGGCGTCGGCCGTGACCGAGACGTTCTCGGCCCAGGGCAGGGTCGACGCGTCGACCATGACGGACCCGACCCCGGCCTCCTGCCCCAGGGCGATGGTCTCGCTGACGAGGTCGGGGTCCTCGACGTGGTCGAGGTGCACCGCGACGCCGACGCGGGCGCCGAGCGCGAGCTCGTGGCAGGCCGCGAGCAGCGGGCGGAGGCCGCCGTGGTAGCGGACCGCGTTCTCGCTGAGCTGCAGCAGGACGCCCGTGCCGGCACGCTCGGCACCGAGGACGATGCCCTGCGCGTGCTCGAGGCCGATGACGTTGAAGCTCGGCACGGCGGTGCCGGCGCGGACCGCGGCGTCGACGAGGACCCGCGTGGTCGTGGCGGTCACGGGGCGACCAGCGTCTCGCGGAGCGGCTCGGGCAGGAGGTCGCCGTGCGCCACGACGAGCTCGTCGCAGAGCTGCCAGATCTGCTCGGGCGTCAAGGTCGACGACGCGTTGGGGTCGACGAGGACGGCCTGGCGCACGAGCAGCGGGTCGCCGGTCCGCATCGCCTCGACGGTGAGCTCGGCCACCGACAGGTAGGGGCGGTTGACCGCCGCGAGCTGAGGGGGCAGCGCGCCCATCGGCCGGGGCGCGATGCCGTCGGGACCGACCAGGGTCGGCACCTCGACGACCGCGCCCTGCGGCAGGTTGTCGATCAGCCCGCGGTTCGGCACGGTGGCGTGGATCTCGCGCGGCGTCCCGGTGACGAGCGAGTGGATCACCTGGGGTGCGTACTCGGCGGCACCGTCCTCGAGGGGCAGCGGCGTCCCCGCGGCGAGCGCGGCCTCCGCGGCGTGGAACTCGGCGACGTTGTCCTCGCTGATGCCGAGGTACTCGAGGGGCCGCAGGCGGAACCGCTCCACCTGCTCGGGCGAGCGGAGGAACCAGGGCAGGTACTCGGACGAGTGCTCGCTGGTCTCGGTCGGGTAGCGCCCCAGGCGGCGGTACATCTCGACGCGCACGCGGCGCCGCAGCTCGGGATCGGACGCGATGCGCTCGTCGAGGAGCGGGTAGAGGTCACGGCCCTCGTGGGTCCACTCGAGCAGCCAGCTCTGGTGGTTCACGCCCGCGGCGCGGTGCACGGTCTCGTCCATCGGCACGCCGACGAGCTCGGCCAGGTCGTGGGCGGTCCAGAACACGCTGTGGCAGAGGCCGAGCGCCGCGATGTCGGGGGCCGTGACCGAGGCCCACCAGAGGTTCATGGTCATCGGGTTCGTGTAGTTCAGCAGGACCGCGTCGGGGCAGACCTCGCGCATGTCGTCGGTGAGCGCGGTGAGGAACGGGAACGTGCGCAGCGCGCGGAAGACGCCGCCGACGCCGGTCGTGTCGCCGATGGTCTGCAGGAGGCCGTGGCGCGCGGGCAGCTCGAGGTCGGTGCGGGTCGCGGCGACGCCCCCGATCTGCACCATGTCGATGACGAAGTCGGCACCGGCGAGGGCGGCCCGGCGGTCGAGGGTGGCCTGCACCGTGACCGGGCGGCCGGCTCGCTCGCCGAGCTGTCGGGCCGTGCCCTCGGCGACGTCGAGACGGCGCTGGTCGACGTCGTGGAGGGCCAGGTCGAGCGGGCCGAGGTCGTCGGACCGGAGGAGGTCGGCGATCAGTCGGCGGGTGAAGACGACGCTGCCTGCGCCCAGGAACGCTACTCGGGTCATGGGACCGATCGTGGAGCATCGACACCGTCCGCGCAACCCTTTCTGAGCGAATGGTGGTGATTTCGCTCACGATCGAGCACGCGGCGGCGCTCACGGGCCCGGACGCACGACGTCCCGCCGCGCGGCTCGCGGTGCGAGCTGCGGGGCGGGACGTGGGAGCGGCGGAGCGTCAGCCGTTGAGCGCCTCGGCGATGACGATCGCCGAGTAGATCCACATGGCGATGCTCGCCACGATGGCGATGACGCCGGTGACGATCGCACCCGTGGCGAGGCCACGGGCGGCAGGCTCGCGACGACGCGACATGACGCCGAGCACGAGGGCCACGATGCCGAGCGCGAGGCCCAGGAACGGGACCAACAGCACGCCGATGACGATGCCGACGATGCCGACGATGAGCCCGACGAGCCCGAGGGTCTTCTTCGTGCCCGCGTCGGGGCCGGGAGCGCCGTACCCGGCACCGTTCGCGGGAGGGGCGGAGGGAGTGCCGCCGTAGGGAGCGCGGGCGTCGTGTCCGGGCGTCTGGTCGGTCATGTCGGGTCACCTTCGTCTTGATCGGTCGAGGATTCTTCGTGAACCTACCGCGAAGGAGGCACGCGCGCCCGGAACTGCCCAGACGACCTGGTCAGGCCTGGCCTGACCTGGCCTGGCCCGGCCCTCAGCGCGCCTCGAGCCGACGCAGGGCCGTCACGATCTCGTCGAGGAAATCGTCGACCTCGTCCTGGTCGTACCCGCTGCGGAACCTCGTCGGCGTGAAGCGCTTCTCGACGACGACCACGGGGGTGACGCCCGGGCCCGCTCGCCCCTCTTCTGCGGCCGCCAACGTGGCCCGGACCTCGTCGAGGAACGCGTCGACCTCGGCGGTGTCGTAGCCCTCGCGCCACGTCGTGGGCCGGAAGCGCTTCTGCGCGACGTCGCTCGCCAACATGTCACATCCTCCTGTCGTCCCCGCCATCCTGGCACGGACGCGGGGGCCGGGCCAGGCGCTCGGGCAGGAGGACCCTGTCGCGACCTAGAGGTCGGCCGGCAGCCCGACGCGCTCGGCGCTGGCCTCCCAGAGCCCGCGCGCGAGGTCGCGGTCGGCGGCCTGCCGGTTCAGGCGACCGGGGGCGCTCAAGCGGTCGAAGTAGTTGCCGCTCGGCGCGGGGACGCGCGGGGCGCCGGCGAGGCGGACGAGCGGTTCGGCTCCCTGCTCGGTCGAGATGGCGGCGCGCTTCATCAGGGACATGACGGGCCCGTTCCCGCCGAAGCTCGAGGCGACGAAGCCGGGGTGGAACGCGAACGCGTCGACGCCCGTGCCGGTCAGTCGCCGGGCGAGCTCGCGCGTGAACAGGACGTTCTCGAGCTTGGCGGTGCCGTACGCGCGCATGCCGCCGAGCCAGGGGCCGCGCATCGCGTCGAGGTCGTCGAGGGCGACGTCGCCGAAGAGGTTGCCGGCGCTCGAGGTCTGCACGATGCGCACCACCCCGGGCCGGTCGTCCTGGGCCGTCTCGACGAGGCGCGGCAGCAGCAGCCGGGTGAGCAGGTAGGGCGCGAGGTGGTTCGACTGGAACGTGAGCTCGGAGCCGTCTCCCGTGACGTGCCGCTCGGGCAGCAGTCCGCCCGCGTTGTTCGCCAGCACGTGGATGCGCGGGTGGTCGGCGAGCAGCCGGTCGGCCAGCTCGCGGACCTGCGACAGCTGCGAGAAGTCGGCGAGGTAGGCGGTGCCACCGGTCTCGGCGGCGACCTCACGGGTGCGCTCCTCGTCGCGGCCGACGACGGCGACGGTCGCCCCGAGGCGGGCGAGGGCCGCCGCGGCGGCACGGCCGATGCCGGAGCTCGCTCCGGTGAGGACGACGGTGCGGTCGTCGAGGCGCTGGGCAGGAGGCACGGTGACGGTCATCGTCCGCACGGTACCCGCGCCGCCTGGGGCGGTCCGGGGTGCAGGAGGCGCGAACCGCCTCAGCCGACCGGGGCCGGCTCGGTCGCCGCGAGGGCCGCGTCGCGACCCCGGGCGCGTCCGACGGCGAGCCCGCGCTGCGAGGACCAGAAGCCGGCGACCATCGCCTCGAGCTCGGCGGCGCCCACGTTCGCGCCGAACGCCAACGAGCCGGGCTCGAGCGCGACGCCATCGGCGAGGCGGGGCACGACGACCGGGTCGAAGCCGATGGCGTCGACGATGCCCGCCACGACGGCGATCGCGGCCTCGTCGTCGGCGGCGAGGGCGATCGCGCGCCGCTCGGGGTCGCCTGCCGGGAGCGACCCCTCGTCGAGGTCGTGGTAGCCCATGTGGTTGAAGCCCTTGACGACGACCGAGCCGGGCAGGTGCCGCTGCACCTGCTCGCTGGTGGAGGTGCGCACGTCGGACAGGTCGTCGCGGAGGCCGTCGGTCTCCCACCAGTAGTTCATGGCGTCCACGACGAGCTTGCCGTCGAGGGCCTCGACCGGCACCGAGGGCAGCTTGCCGAGCGGCAGCGCGAGGACGACGACGTCGGCCGCGCGGGCGGCCTCCTCGCTCGTGACGGCCTGGGCACCCGGCGCGATGACCTCGACGACCAACCGGATCCGCTCCGGGTCGCCCGAGCCCGCGAGCAGCACCTGGTACCCGGCGCCGTGCAGCAGGCGGGCGAGGACGGTGCCGACCTTGCCGGCACCGAGGATCCCCACGGTCGTGGGCGTCGTGGCGGGTGTGGTCATGGGAGCTCCTCGGGGCGGTGGCGACGTGCGGCGTCCTCGACAACGAGTGTGGGGCATCCTGCATTCCCCGCGGTGATCGTGGCGACGGCCCCGCGTCAGTTCGCGCCGAGGTGCCGCGCGATGACGGTGCGCCAGTCGCGGTGCGCGGGGCGCGTGCCCCCCGCGGCGGCCATGGCGTAGCGGGGCCCGACGACGCGGAGGTGGCCGTGCACGACGCGCGCGCCGCCGATGATCTCCGTCACGGACCAGGTGTCCGGGCGGATCCAGGCGACGAGCACGGGGAACGAGCCCAGGTCGAGTCGGACGGGAGCGGCCTCCGCGGAGGCGGGCAGGCCGTCGAGGCCGGCCGGTCGGGGCGTCGGCGCAGCGATGTCGGCGGGTGCGGGTGCGTAGATGGTCACGACGTCTCCTCTGTCCGGGGGCGGGATGGTGGGGCCCGTCCGTCCACGAGGTGTTCGGAGGACTTCGGCATGACGATTGGTCACCTCTTCGGGGGGGGGGGGTGCAAGGGGCGTCGCCCCAGCGCGGCCGGGAGGACCCTCCCCCGTGTGGCACACTCGCTGATTGTGAAAATCATTATCGGTAAGACAGCGCTCCCCCTGGCCCTCGTGCCGGCGCTCGCCCTCTCGCTCGCCTCCTGCGCCGCCACGGCGGACGCCCCCTCCGCCGAGGGCCCCACCACGACCCTCTCGAGCTGCGGCCTCGACCTCGCCGTCACCGCGCCGCCGGAGCGGGCCGTCGCCCTCGAGCAGGGAGCCACCGAGCTCATGCTCGCCCTCGGCCTCGAGGACCGCATGATCGGCACGAGCTACCTCACCGACGCCGTCGCCCCCGAGCTCGAGGACGCCTACGCGCAGGTGCCGGTCCTCGCCGACCAGTACCCGACCACGGAGCAGCTCCGCGCCGCCGAGCCCGACTTCGCGTACTCGATGCGCGCCTCGGCCTTCGGGCCGGAGGCCGCCGGGGCCCGCACGGAGCTCGTCGACCTGGGCGTGCCGGCCTACCTCTCGTCCAACGACTGCGAGGACCCCGACCTCGTCACCGACGACGTCGGCTTCGAGCAGCTCTTCGCCGAGGTCGACGACCTCGCGGCGATCTTCGGCGTGCAGGACCGCGGCGACGCGCTCGTCGCCGAACAGCGCGCGACGCTCGACGACGTCGAGGCCGACGCCGGCACGACGGGGGACCCCTCCGTGGTGTGGCTGTACTCGACGGTGGAGGGCGCCCCGATCGTCGCCGGGGCGAACGGGCTGGCCCACACGCTCGGCGAGCTGGCGGGCGCCGAGAACGCCTTCGACGACCTCGACGCCCAGTGGGCGGAGACCACCTGGGACGAGATCGCGCAGCGCGACCCGGACGTCCTCGTGCTCGCCGACCTGTCCCGCGGCCTCGCGGGCGACAGCGCCGAGGACAAGATCGCGTCGCTGCGCGCCGACCCCGTGACCGCCAGCCTCGCCGCGGTGCGGCAGGACCACCTCGTCGCGATCCCCGCCACCGAGCTCGACCCGTCGGTGCGCAGCATCGACGCCCTGCAGACCCTCTCGACCGCCCTGGTCGACCTCTCGGAGGAGACCCGATGACCACCAGCTCGCCCACCTCCCCCGAGATCGCGGAGGCGCAGGCCCTGCTCGCCGCGTGGGACGCCCAACAGGCCGCCTACGTGACCGACCGTGAAGGACGCTTCGAGATCATGCTCGACGTCGTCGACCACGTCGTGCCGCAGGGCGGGGTCGTGCTCGACCTCGCCAGCGGCCCCGGCTCCATCAGCCGCCGCGTGCTCGACCGCCGACCCGACGTCACCTGCGTCGCCGTCGACTACGACCCCGTGCTCCTCGAGCTCGGTCGCACGGCCCTCGCCGACCGTGGGGACCACGTCCGCTTCGTCGACGCGGACCTCTGGGACCGTGACTGGACGACGGTGCTCGACGGCGTCGCGCCGCACGCGGTGCTCAGCTCGACCGCACTGCACTGGCTGCCCGCCGACGTGCTGGCCCGCGTGTACGCGGACCTCGCGGGCGTCGTGACCGAGCAGGGCGTCGTGCTGAACGCCGACCACCTGCGGCACGCCGACGGCCGCGCGCTGTTCGCCGAGCTCAGCGACCTCGACGACCAGCGGACGCAGGCCACGGGGAGGGAGGCGGGCGCCGCGACCTGGGACGAGTGGTGGGCCGACCTCGTCGCCGTCGAGCGGTACGGCCGACTGGCCGCCGAGCGCGAGCGCCGCTTCGCCGACCGTCCGCCGAACCCGGACCTCAGCCTCGCCTTCCACGTCGAGGCCCTCCGCGTCGCCGGGTTCGCCGAGGCAGGGCCCCTCTGGCAGCACCTCGACGACTTCGTCGTGCTCGCCCGGCGCTGACGTGACCAGGGCGCGCTCCGTCGCCACGCTGGCGGGCCTCCTGGTCGCCCTCGTCGCCGTCGCCGTCGTCGGCCTCGCGGCAGGAGGCGGCACGGTGACCTGGGCGCAGACGCTGCGCTCGGTGGGCACGCACCTCCACCTCCCCGTGGAGCCGCTGCCCCGCCTCACCGACTCGATCGTGTGGGAGCTGCGCGTGCCCCGCATCCTCCTCGCCGCGGTCGCCGGAGCGGGCCTCGCCGCCTGCGGCTGCGTGCTGCAGGCCGTGACCCGCAACGCCCTGGCCGAGCCCTACCTGCTCGGCGTCTCGTCGGGAGCGTCGACGGGCGCCGTCCTCGTGCTCGTGCTCGGCGTGGGGTCGGGCACCCTGTCGCTCTCGGCGGGGGCGCTGGTCGGCGGGCTCGTGTCGTTCGGCATCGTGTTCCTGCTCATGGGTCGTGGGCCCGTCACGTCGAGCCGCATCGTGCTCACGGGCGTCGTCGTCGGTCAGCTCTTCTCGGCGCTCACCTCGCTCGTCGTGACCGCGTTCGGCGACGCGGACTCCACGCGGGGCCTCACCTACTGGTTGCTGGGCTCGCTCGCCGCGGCCCGATGGTCCTCGGTGCTGCTGTGCACCGTCGTCGTGGTCGTCGCCGCCGCGGCGTTCCAGCTCGTCGCGCCGTCGCTCGACGCGCTCTCGTTCGGGCAGGACACGGCCGTGACGCTCGGCATCGACGTCCGCGCGCTGCGGGTCGTCGTGCTCGTCGGCGCTGCCGCGGCGACCGCCGCGATCGTGGCCGCGGTCGGCGCCATCGGCTTCGTCGGGCTCATCGTGCCGCACGCCGCGCGTCGGCTCGTCGGGCCGGGCCACCGCCTCCTGCTGCCCGTGTCGCTGCTCGCCGGGGGCGCCTTCCTGGTGCTCGCCGACCTGCTCGGCAGGGTGGCCTTCGCGCCGCAGCAGGTCCCGGTCGGCGTGGTCACGGCCCTCGTGGGCGTACCGGCCTTCTTGATCGTCCTGCGTCGGAGGGAGGCCGCGTGAGCACCGGAGGCTCGCTGTCGGCGCACGGGCTCGGTCGCGCGGAGCGCGGTGCCGTCCTGCTCGAGGGGGTCGACCTCCACGTCGACGGGGGCCGGGTGCTCGGCGTCGTCGGACCGAACGGCTCGGGCAAGTCGACGCTCGTGCGGTGCCTGGCGGGCATCACGGCCGCCGACGCGGGCGAGGTCCGGCTCGACGGTCGACCCCTCGGCGAGCACGGCGGCAGGCAGGTCGCGCGGCGCCTGGCCTTCGTCGGGCAGGAGACCGCCAGCGACATCGACCACCGCGTCGAGGACGTCGTGCGCCTCGGTCGCCTGCCCCACCGCGGCCGCCTCGGCGGTGCCGCCCGGGAAGACGACGACCTCTGCCGCCGCGCCCTCGCGGACGTCGGGCTCGAGGGGTTCGGACGCCGCCGGTGGAGCGGCCTCTCGGGCGGGGAGCGCCAGCGGGTGCAGGTCGCCCGGGCCCTCGCCCAGCAGCCCGCGGTGCTGGTGCTCGACGAGCCCCTCAACCACCTGGACGTGCGGCACCAGTTCGACCTGCTGCGCCTGCTCGCCGAGCGCCCGATGACGGTGGTCGTCGTCCTGCACGACCTGGCGTTGGCCGCACGGTGGTGCGACGAACTGCTCGTCCTCGCCGGCGGGCGAGCCGTGGCGTCCGGCCCGCCCGCGGACGTGCTCCACGAGTCGTCGCTCGCGGAGGTCTTCGGCGTGCGCGGCAGCGTGCGGGTGCGGGACGGCGTCGCCCTCGTCGAGCTCGAGGACAGCCTCCGCGCGACGCCCGCGGCCCCGGCAGATCACGGCTTGGTCACACCACCCCGTCACCACCCGTCACGGCCCTGCACGGCGTGCATCGGTGTGTGATGCTTCTCCTCAGCACGACCTCCACGTCGACGTCGTGCTGAACGGCACTCAACGAGGAGAACCACCATGCGAGCACCCTTGCACCGCGTCACCGTCCCCATGGCCGTCCTGGCCGCCTCCGGCCTCCTGCTGGTCGGCTGCTCCGGTGGTGCGGACCCCAACGACCCGAACGCAGGAGGCGGCGCGGGCGCCGGCGACGTCGGCACGGCCGACGGCGTGGTCGACGTCTACGGCACGATCAACGGCGACGAGGCGACGCTGCTCGAGGAGTCGTGGGCCGACTGGGAGGCCGAGAACGACATCGAGATCCGCTACACGGGCGACAAGGAGTTCGAGAAGCAGATCGGCATCAAGGTCCAGGGCGGTGACACCCCCGACCTCGCGATCTTCCCGCAGCCCGGCCTGCTGGCCGACACGGTCGCCTCGGGCAAGGTGCAGGAGCTCCCGGAGGACGCCCTCGCGAACGTCCAGGAGAACTGGTCGGAGGACTGGCAGGCCTACGGCCAGGTCGACGGCACCCAGTACGGCGCGCCCCTCATGGCGAGCGTCAAGGGCTACGTCTGGTACTCCCCCTCGCAGTTCGAGGAGTGGGGCGTCGAGGTCCCGGAGACGTACGACGAGCTCCTCGAGGTCTCGCGGACCATCCAGGAGAAGACCGGCACCGCACCCTGGTGCGCCGGCTTCAACTCGGGCGAGGCGTCGGGCTGGCCCGGCACCGACTGGGTCGAGGACCTCGTGCTCCGCAGCGGCGGCGCGGACACCTACGACTCGTGGGTGGCCGGCGACACCGAGTTCACCGACCCGGCGATCGCCGAGGCGTTCGACGCCGTCGGCGAGATCCTCAAGGACCCCGCGATGGTCAACGCGGGCTACGGCGACGTGAAGAGCATCAACTCGACCGCCTTCGGCGACGTCGCGACGAACGTCGCGAACGGCACCTGCGCCCTGCACCACCAGGCCTCCTTCTTCGAGGGCTTCCTCACCGAGGCGCAGAACGCCGACGGCGAGCCCGTGACGGTCGCCGAGGACGGCGACGTCTGGGCGTTCCTCACCCCGCCCATGGAGAAGGGCGACCCCGCGGCCGTCACCGGCGGCGGCGAGTTCGTGGCCGCGTTCTCCAACGACGAGGAGACCGCCAAGGTCCAGGCCTACCTCGCGAGCGCCGACTGGGCGAACAGCCGCGTCTCGCTGGGCGGCGTCATCAGCGCCAACAAGGGCCTCGACCCGGAGAACGCCGGCAGCGACCTGCTCAAGAGCGCCGTCGAGATCCTGCAGGGCACCGACACCACGTTCCGCTTCGACGGATCGGACCTCATGCCCAAGTCGGTCGGCTCCGACAGCTTCTGGAAGGGCATGGTCGACTGGATCGACGGCAAGGACACCGAGACGGTGCTCAGCGAGATCCAGGCCGGCTACACCTCCTAGTCGCACCGCGCCAGGGGCCACCGCCCGTCGGTGGCCCCTGGCCTCGCGCGCGCACGACGGCCCCACGGCACCCGGCGCACGCTCCCCCGTCGAGACCCGACCGTGAAAGGACAGCGATGTCCAGCTTCTTCCAGTGGTTGGCGGGAGTCCCGCCCCTGGCGCAGATCCCCCTGATCCTCCTCGCCTTCGCCGCGCTCGTCGGCGTCGTCCTGGCGTTCGTCGAGATCGCGCCACGACGTGGCCGTCCGTACACGCTGCTCCGCCTGGCCGTGTGCGTCCTCGTCCCGGTGGGGCTCCTCCTGGCGTTCGGGCTGTACGGCTCGGTGATGTGGGTCGCGGGCGTCGCCGCCGTGCTCGGTGGCGTGCTGTTCCTGCTCGACTACCGCTCCAAGCGCGGCGCGGGGTACCTGCTGCAGCTCATCGCGTTCATGGCCCCGGCCGTGTTCTTCCTCATCGTGGGGCTCATCTACCCGACGATCACCACGACCGCCCAGGCGTTCATGAAGAACGACGGGTCGGGCTTCGCGGGCCTCGACAACTTCATCTGGGTCTTCACCAGCCCCGACGGCGTGACCGCGTTCGTCAACACGCTCATCTGGGTGCTGCTGGCTCCGATCACCGCGACGGGCATCGGCCTCGCCTACGCGGTGTTCATCGACAAGAGCCGCGGCGAGAAGTTCTTCAAGCTGCTCGTGTTCATGCCCATGGCGATCTCGTTCGTCGGTGCCTCGATCATCTTCAAGTTCCTCTACGACGTCCGTCAGGGCGAGCAGATCGGCCTGCTCAACGGGATCCTCGTGCAGTTCGGCGCGCAGCCCGTCGACTGGCTCGGCCTCGAGCCGTGGAACACCCTGCTGCTCGTCGTCGTGCTCATCTGGACGCAGGCCGGCTTCGCCATGACCGTGCTCTCGGCGGCCATCAAGGGCGTGCCCGCCGAGCAGCTGGAGGCCGCCTCGCTCGACGGCACGAACGCCTGGCAGGCCTTCTGGAACATCACGGTCCCGGGCATCCGGACGACGATCATCGTCGTGCTCACGACGATCTCGATCGCCTCGCTCAAGGTCTACGACATCGTCTCGGCCATGACCGGCGGCCGCAACGACACGACGATCCTCGCGTTCGAGATGGTGCGCCAGTTCCAGCTCGGCAGCCGCGCCGGGTACAGCTCGGCCCTCGCCGTGATCCTCTTCGTGCTCGTGCTGCCGATCGTCGTCTACAACGCCCGCCAGATCCAGAAGCAGAGGGAGATCCGATGAGCACCACCCCGACCCCCATCGGCGTCCCCGTCTCCCAGGGCACCGAGCGCCAGCTCGAGCGCGGCCTGTCGAAGATCGAGGGCTCGAGCCGCAAGGTGCGGCGCGCCACGACGAGTCGCGGCGCCACCATCGCCGCCCTGGTCATCGCCGTGCTGTGGACGCTGCCGACCGCCGGCCTGTTCATCTCGTCGTTCCGGCCGGCGACCGAGATCAAGACCACCGGCTGGTGGACGGTCTTCAGCAACCCGGGCTTCACGCTCGACAACTACGTCTCGGCGCTCAACAGCGGCGACAGCCTCACGCTCGGCAAGGCGTTCCTCAACTCGCTCGTGATCACCCTGCCGGCGGCCCTCATCCCGATCACGATCGCCAGCCTCGCCGCGTACGCGTTCGCGTGGATCGACTTCAAGGGCCGCAACACGCTCTTCGTGCTCGTGTTCGCCCTGCAGATCGTGCCGATCCAGATGGCGCTCGTGCCGCTGCTCCGACTGTTCTCGGACGGCCTGCGCATCGGCGGGCTCTACATCCTCCCCGGGCTCGGGGTGAACGGCCTCGACGGGTCGTTCGCGAAGGTGTGGATCGCGCACACGATCTTCGCGCTGCCGCTCGCGATCTTCATGCTGCACAACTTCATCTCGGAGATCCCGGGCGAGGTCATCGAGGCGGCCCGGATGGACGGCGCGGGCCACGGGCAGGTGTTCTTCCGGATCGTGCTGCCGCTGGCGGTCCCGGCCATCGCCTCCTTCGGCATCTTCCAGTTCTTGTGGGTGTGGAACGACCTGCTCGTCGCGACCGTCTTCACGTCGGGGCGGGGCCTGCCGATCACGAAGGCCCTGCAGGACCTCTCGGGCTCGTACGGCCAGTCGTGGGAGCTGCTCACGGCCGGCGCGTTCATCTCGATCATCGTGCCGCTCATCGTGTTCTTCGCCCTGCAGCGCTTCTTCGTGCGGGGCCTGCTCGCCGGGGCGACGAAGGGCTAGGCGACCGGGTGCCCTCTCCGCAGGCGCTGTCCGAGGCCGACCGGCGCCTCGTCGCCGCGTGGGCCGCGGACTGCGCGGAGAGGGCCCTGCCGATGTTCGAGGCGGAGGCGCCCGACGACGACCGGCCGCGCGACGGCATCGCCCGGGCACGAGCGTTCGCGCGGGGCGAGCTCGACACGGCGGGCGAGATCCGTCGTCGGTTCGACGCCGGCCGCGCGGTCGGCTCCGTCACGACGCCGACCGCGGTCGCGGCGGCGCGGGCGGCCGGCCAGGCCTCGGGCGTCGCGCACATGGGCGCGCACGCCCTGGGAGCCGCCGCCTACGCGGTGAAGGCGGTCGAGCTCGGGGCGCCGGGCACGGGGGCCACCGAGATCGCGTGGCAGCTCGCGCAGCTCGACGGGCCGACCGCGGCGGCGCTGCACCAGCTGCCGCGGCTCGGTGAGGACCGCGCGGGGCCGCTCGGTGCGGGCCTCCTCGCGTCCGGAGCGCTCGGCGCGACGATCCGAGAGATCCAGGAGGCGCTGGGCCGCGGCCGCTGATCCCTCCCCCGGGTGGGCCACGCGCCGCCGACGGGGGCTCGCCGACCGCGTTCCCCCTGCGACGATGGCCGGGTGAACGACAGCCACGACCGACGCCGCCCCGACGTCACGACCGTCGACATCGTCGGCGGCCCGGAGGTGCTCCGGGTCGCCCTGCACGAGCACGACCCGCGGTGGGCGGTGACGTACCGGCACCACGAGCAGCGCATCCGGGACGCCCTCGCCGGGAGCGACGTCGACGTCGAGCACATCGGCTCGACCTCCGTGCCCGGTCTCGCCGCGAAGCCCATCGTCGACCTCGTGGTCGCCGTCGACGACATCACGGCCGAGGAGGACCACGTCGAACGGCTGCTCGCCGCCGGGTACGAGCTGCGCGTGCGAGAGCCCGGGCACCGCCTCGTGCGCACGCCGGCCCGCGACGTGCACGTCCACCTCTACGAACGGGACGATCCCGCGGTCGGCGAGTACCTCCTCCTGCGCGACCACCTCCGTGCGGACGCCGACGACCGGGACCTCTACGAGCGCACCAAGCGCGAGCTGATGGGTCGGCGCTGGGACGACACGAACGACTACGCCGACGCCAAGACCGCGGTGATCACCGCGATCAAGGAGCGGGCGAGGGCCGCCCGCGGGGGCTGAGCACGGCCGCGCCCGTCGCCGCTGCCCGGCGGGCCGCCCCGGCCCGCGTCGGCGGCCCGTGTCGGCGGCCCGGCTCAGCTGCCCGCGCGAGCGGTGCGCGCCAGGTGCCCGGCGAGCACGTCGCGGACGGTGGTCCACTCGTGCGGACCGAAGCGGTCGTCGTCGACGTGCCGCAGCTGCGCCTGGCCGCTGAACATGCTGACGAAGTACTGCATGCCCTGCCACGCGGGGAACGCCTCGTCGTCGTCCTTCGACAGGCGACGGCCGACCTTGCTCATCGCCGACAGGGTCGCCGTAGTGCCGGCCCACTGCAGGCCGAACGGCGTGCCGGTCAGCTCGGTCAGGGTGCGCGCGATCTGGCGGGCCGTCGTGCTCGACCCCGCGACCTCGACCACCCGCGGGGCGTCGGGGTCGAGGGCCACGAGGGCGGCGACGCGGGCGACGTCGTCCTTGGTGGTGAAGTCGAGCACCTGGTCGGCGCTCGACCAGTACAGGACCTTGCGACGACCGAACAGGACGAGCGGGGCGTCGCCCGTGAGCAGCTCGGTGAACATGCCGTTGAGCACCGACGTCGCGCGCACGGGCGCCGCGTCGACGTCGGCGGCGAACTCGCGGCGGAGCTCGAAGTTGCGGTTGCTGCCCACGTCGATCGAGCGGTAGTCGGCCGACCAGTCCGACGGCACGAAGCGGGGCACCCCCGCCTCCACCGTGGCCGCCAGCAGGGCGCGCTGTGCGTCGACGATCACGGACCGGGTGCCGCTGACCGCCGAGACCACGACGTCGACCCCGCGGGCCGCCTCGGTGAGGGCGGCGTGGTCGTCGTACGCCGCGACGACCACGTCGACCCGGTCGTCGGCCGCGAGGGAGGCGGCGCTCCCGCTGCCGGGACGGGTCAGCACGCGCACGCGGACGTCGTGCGTGAGGAGCTCGCGCAGGATGCGCTGGCCGAGGTCGCCGGTGGCGCCGGCGAGGAGGACGGTGGTGGTCATGGCGTGGGGTCTCGATCCGTCGGGGCGTGGTCGCGCACGCGGCGCGAGCGGTCGGGGGCGGCGACGGGATGGTCCGTCGCCGCGAGCTGGTCGGGGAGGCTCGACGGGACGTCGGCGGCTCCCAGGGCGACGCGGGCGAGCAGGCGCCTCAGCGTGAGCTGCTCCTCGGGGGCGAGGTGCCGCATCAGGAGGCCCTCGGTCGCGCGGAGCGCGGAGCGCGCGCTCTCGACGAGCACGAGCCCCGCCTCCGTGGGGCGCACCTGGCGCACACGGCGGTCGCGCGGGTCCGGCCGGCGGTCGACGAAGCCGCCCTGCTCGAGCGCGTCGACGACGTAGGTCATCTGGGTCTTGTCGATGCCGAGCCGCTGGGCCAGCGCGAGCTGCGACGACGGCTGCTCCGTCGTGATGGCGACGAGCACCTGGTAGCCCCGGGGGCCGCCCGGCACGTCGGCCACGGCGCCGGTGCCCGAGCGGACGAACCCGTCGAGCACGGCCGGCAGCGCCCAGCCGAGCTCCGTCTCGATGCCCCGCGCGCCCCAGTCGATCTCCGGCAGGTCGCCGTCGGTGGGCAGCGCCTCGTCGTTCGTCATGCTCAAACCGTACGCCATCGAGATCGTCTTGTGCCAAGATCATCTCGTCCAGTGAGGATCTGACCGGCCCAGTCCGTCGGCCGCCCCTCGCACCTCCTGAGAAGAGAGCCCCCATGACCAGCACCGCCGTCGTCCCGTTCACCCTCGAGGTCCCCCAGGCCGACCTCGACGACCTCCGCCGACGGCTCCTCGCCACCCGCTGGCCCGACCGGGAGACCGTCCCCGACACCTCGCAGGGGCCGAGGCTCGAGAAGGTCCAGGCCCTCGTCGAGCACTGGGCGACCGCCTACGACTGGCGCCGCACCGAGGCGCTGCTGAACGGCTGGGGCCAGTTCACGACCGAGATCGACGGGCTCGAGGTGCACTTCGTGCACGTGCGGTCGGCGGTGCCCGGCGCTCGCGCCCTGCTGCTGACCCACGGATGGCCCGGCTCCGTGCTGGAGTTCCGCCACGCCGTCGGGCCGCTCACGGACCCCGAGGCCCACGGCGGTCGCGCCGAGGACGCCTACGACGTCGTCGTGCCGAGCCTGCCCGGCTTCGGGTTCTCCGCCAAGCCCACCGGCACCGGGTGGGACCTGCGGCGCACCGCGGAGGCCTGGGCCGTGCTGATGCAGCGCCTCGGCTACTCGCGCTGGTTCGCCCAGGGCGGCGACCTCGGAGCGACCGTCACCGCCGAGCTGGCGGCCCTCGAGAGCGCCCGGGGCATCGGGCTCGCCGGCGTCCACTTCACCATGGCCCTCTTCACGCCCACCGACCAGGAGGCACGGGACGCGACCCCCGAGGAGCAGGCCATGCTCCGAGAGGGCGGCCACTACTGGCGGGAGCTCTCGGCCTACTCGCAGCAGATGGCGACCCGCCCGCAGACCATCGGATACTCGTTGACGGACTCCCCCGTCGGTCTCGCCGCCTGGATCTACGCCCTGTTCCAGGACGTCGGGGGCTCGCACGACGAGCACGGCGACGCGGAGGCCCTCTTCTCGCTCGACGAGATGATCGACGACATCATGCTCTACTGGCTGCCCGGCACCGGCGCCTCGGCCGCGCGGATGTACTGGGAGTCAGGCCGCGGTGGCTGGTCGAGCCCCGGCACCGTCGAGGCACCGCTGACCGTGCCCGTCGGCCTCAGCGTGATGCCCGGCGAGTACGTCCGCCGGTCGCGTCGCTGGGCCGAGCGTCGGTACGCCCGGCTGGTGCACTACTCGGAGGTGGCCCGTGGCGGGCACTTCGCGCTGCTCGAGCAGCCCGAGCTGCTCGTCGCCGACATCCGGGAGACCTTCCGGTCCCTGCGCTGACCGCACGCGGCGCTCCACCGCGTCGAGGACTAGGGCCCGCTCAGCGCTTCCTCGTCCGCCGCGACCTCCTCCTGCACGGCGAACTGGGTCCGGTGCAGCTCCTCGTACCGCCCGCTCAGGGCGAGCAGCTCGTCGTGCGTACCGCGCTCCACGATCGAGCCGTCCTCGACCACGAGGATCAGGTCCGCGCTGCGGACGGTGGAGAGGCGGTGCGCGATCACCATCGCCGTGCGCCCCTCGAGCGCCTCGCCGAGCGCCGCCTGCACGGCGGCCTCGGACGTCGAGTCCAGCGCCGCCGTCGCCTCGTCGAGGACGACGACGCGCGGCCGGGCGAGCAGGAGCCTCGCGATGGTCATCCGCTGCCGCTCGCCGCCCGACAGGCGGTAGCCGCGCTCCCCCACCATGGTGTCCAGCTGGTCCGGCAGGGACCGGACGAGCGGCTCGAGCCGCGCCCGGCGGAGGGCGTCCCACACCTCGTCCTCGGTCGCCTCCGGCCTCGCGAGGCGCAGGTTGGAGAGGAGGGTCTCGTGGAACAGGTGGCCGTCCTGCGTCACCATGCCCAGGGTGTGCCGCAGGGAGGCGAAGGTGACGTCGCGGACGTCCGTCCCCGCGAGGCGGACGGCTCCGCCGTCGACGTCGTAGAGGCGCGCGAGGAGCTGCGCGATCGTCGACTTGCCGGCACCGGACGTCCCGACGAGGGCGACGGTCTGACCCGGCTCGATCCGGAAGGACACGCCGTGCAGCACCTCCTCGCCGCCGCGGGTGTCCAGCGTGGAGACCTCCTCGAGGGAGGCCAGGGAGACCTTGTCGGCGGACGGGTAGGCGAAGCGGACGTCGTCGAACTCGACGGCGACCGGGCCGTCGGGGACGACGACGGCGTCGGGCTCCTCCCGGATGAGCGGTTCGAGGTCCAGCACCTCGAAGACGCGCTCGAAGCTCACCACGGCGCTCATGATCTCCACGCGGGCGTTCGCGAGGCTGGTCAGCGGCGCGTAGAGGCGGGTGAGGAGGAGCGCCAGGGTGACCACCTCGCCGGTGTCCAGCTGCCCGGCGAGCGCGAGGGCGCCGCCGAGCCCGTAGACGAGCGCGAGGGCGAGGGCGGAGACGAGCATGAGCGAGGAGACGAAGACGAACTGCAGCATGGCGGTCCGGACCCCGATGTCGCGGACGCGGGCGGCGCGGACCCGGAACTCCTCGGACTCCTCGTCGGGACGACCGAACAACTTGACGAGCGTGGCGCCGGGCGCCGAGAAGCGCTCGGTCATCTGCGTGCTCATGGCGGAGTTGTGATCGGCGGCCTCGCGGCGCAGCGCGGCCAAGCGTCCGCCCATGCGCCGCGCGGGCACCAGGAAGACGGGGAGCATGACGACGGCGAGGACCGTCACGAGCCAGGACGTGCTGAGCATGACGATCAGCGTGAGGACCAGCGCCACGAGGTTCGTGACCACACCGGACAGCGTGCCGCTGAAGGCCTGCTGGGCGCCGATCACGTCGTTGTTGAGGCGGCTGACGAGGGCGCCGGTCCGCGTGCGGGTGAAGAACGCGATCGGCATCTTCTGCACGTGGTCGAACACCGCGGTGCGGAGGTCCAGGATCACGCCTTCGCCGATGCGCGCCGAGAACCAGCGCGTCACGAGCGACACGGCCGCGTCGGCCACGGCCACGAGGGCGATGACGACGGCGAGCCAGACGATGGTGCGGACCTCGCCACGGGCGACGATGACGTCGACCACCCGGCCGGCGAGCACGGGCGTCGCGACCGCGAGGAAGGCCCCCGCGACGGAGAGGGCGATGAAGATCAGCAGCCTGGACCGGTAGGGCACCGCGAACGTCAGGATCCGCCGCACGGACTCGCGCGAGAAGCCGCGCTTCGCGTCCCTGGCGGTCGAGATCTTGTACAGCGAGCTCCAGGCCGCGCCTTCCATGCTCATGGTGGTTCCTTCCGTGGGCCCGAAGCCCGACCTCGAGGGCGCGCACCCGAGGCCCTGGTCCGCAGAAGAGGCAGGTGGAGGTGCGCCACGGAGCGACCCGACCCTCGGTGCCGTCCGGACGACGCGTGGTCCACACTACGGTCGATCCATGGATGAGCACCGTTCTGTCGTCGATGCCCGAGTCCCCCTCATCGGTGGTCACCGGCTCGTGGATCTGAGCCACACGATCGCCGAGGGCGTCGTCACGCTCCCCGGCGTCCCGGCCCCGGTCATCTCCCCGCACCTCACGCGCGCACAGGCGGAGGACAGGTACGCGCCCGGCACGACCTTCGTGATGGACGTCATCGACCTGCCGGGGAACACGGGCACGTACCTCGACACCGCCTTCCACCGGTACGAGGGCGGCGCCGATCTCGCCGCGCTGTCGCTCGCCACGCTGGTCGACCTCCCGACGGAGGTCTTCCACCTCACCGGCGCGACGGAGCGCGGGATCCCCGCCTCGGTGTTCCACGACCGCGACGTGCGGGGCAAGGCCGTCCTGCTGCACACCGGATGGGACCGTCACTTCGGTACCCCGGAGTACGGCACGGACGCGCCGTTCCTCACCGAGGACGGCGTGCACCACCTCGCCGAGCACGGGGTGGCACTGGTCGGCATCGACTCGGTGAACATCGACGACACGTCCGCCGACGCGCAGGGCACCCGCCCCGCGCACTCGGTGTTCCTGGCCTCCGGCATCCACGTGGTCGAGCACCTGACCGGCCTCGGGGACCTCCCCTCGAGCGGAGCCCTGTTCACCGCGGTGCCCCCGAAGATCGAGGGCTTCGGCACCTTCCCGGTCCGGGCCTTCGCGAAGGCACCGTGAAGCGCTCGATGGTGGCCGCACGCCCGGGCACGACGAGGTCCTCCCTCGCCGCCAGGGACGTCGTGTCTCGGTGGTGGCCACCTCACTGTCGGCAGCAGCCCTCGCGCTCCTCCTCGTGGTCGCGGTCGGCGTGCTGCCCGGCGACCACGTCCCACCGTTCTGGCGGCTGGCCCGTGAGCACGTGTCCGTCAGCGGTCACCCGGGTGCTCTCTCGGGCGTCCGGCCGCCGATCGGTCACCAGGCGTGGCTCCTGAGAGGATGACGGCGTGCGCACCTCTCCGTGGCCCGCTCGGAGCGGGGCCCTCCTCCTCCGCGATCCTCGGCCAGAGGATGCGGACCAGCTCATCGCTCTGCGGAACGGCCCCGTCGTCAACCGGTTCATGCTCCGCACCCACGTCGATCCGGACGCCTACGCCAGGGAGTGGGCGAGCATCGCCGACAGCGACAGCGACTTCTCGTGCGTCGCCGGGCTGGACGGCCGACTCGCCGGCTCGGGGTTCCTCGACGTCACCGACGGTCTGGGGTAACCAGGGATGCCCCGAGGCACGCAGGGCGTCACAGCGAGCTGCAACGCCGACAACATCGCCTCGGCCCGCGTCCTGGAGAAGAACGGCATGCGACGCGAACAGCACGGCGTCGAGGACTCCTGGCACGCCGACCTGGGCTGGGTCGACGGCTACCAGTACGCCATGCTCGATCGCGAGTGGGCCGTCGCTCGAACCTCCGACAGCCGATCCCCCATCGGGCTCCGCAGGAGCAGGTAGCGGGAAGATGACCCATGAGCACCACACTCCTCGAGGACGTCGAGGTCTGGGGCCTCCTCCCCCGTGAGATCACGTACCTCGCTGCCCAGCTGACCGGGTTGGCCACGGCCGGGTCAGGCTTCGCCGGGTACTACTTCCCGCTGTGGTTCCTGCTCCTGGCGGCTGCTGCCGGAGCCGTAGCGAGCATCTACCTGCTGCGACTGACGAAGCACCTTCGGAAGCTCGGCTACAGCGCGGTCCCGAGTGACGACGGGAGGGACACGACCACCGGCCTCGGTGAGCGATCGGCTACCGGGACGACGAGCGCTCCTGACGGGCAGGAGGAAGCCATGGACTCCGAGGGATCTGCTCCGAGCCGTTCTGGCTCGCCACTCCGCCGCGTCGTCGTGGTCGGCGGCATCCTGCTGGCTCTGGTCGCTGCAGGAGGAACGGGATCGCGGGTCATCGGTCCGCCCCGTCGCGACCGCACGTGACCGTTCGATCGGCGATCGGCTATCGGACGTCGGTTCCCAAGAAGCGCAGGACCTGGCGCACCGTCTGCTCCAGCGGTCGCGTGCTGTCGACGAGGAGCCGGTCGTCGGTGCGGGGCTCGTACTCGACTGCCGTGCGCTGCACGTGCTCCCACGTCGGCAACGTGAAGCCAGGAAGGTCGTTCACTCGCTGCTCCACCCGCCGGCGGTGCTCGTCGGCGTCGGGACACACGACCTCGATCACTCGGAGCGACGCTCCCGCCTCCTGAGCGGTCGACACCCACCCGGCACGTGCCGGCTCGACGCCACTGACAGCATCAGCGATGACGAGTCGGCCCCGTCGGAGGTTCGGGACCGCGATCGCGTGCATGACCGAGTAGGAGGCGATGCCAGACTGCTCGGGCGGGATGCCGTACTTCCACAGGGCAGCCTCGATCGCATCGACGCGCAGCCACAGTGCCGGAACCTGCTCCGCGATCGCAGCGGACAGCGTGGACTTTCCAGCTCCCGGGAGCCCGCACACCTGGACCAGCATCTTCAACTCCATCGTCGACCGTGCCGACTGTCTACTGGACAGGATCGAACGGCGCCAGCGGCAGCTCAGGAGATGCCGGTGCACGGGCCCTGGTCCCCGACGACCTCGACACGGAGAAGTCGGCCCGAGGGATCGAGGTCGAGCTCGATGTCCCCGCTGCCCTCACGCCCCACGACGACGTGCTCGACGGCTTCGCCGTCCGCGATCCCGATGCCGATCGTCTGTCGGGACGTCATGGTCGGGGAACAGCGTGGCTCGCTCGCACCTCGAGTTGAGGGCTCAGCGGGACGTGCGCTTCCGCGCCGAACGGGGCGGCGCCGCCCGGAGGTGCTCGCTCACGCGGCCGAGGATCCGGGCGAGCTCCTCGGCATCGTCGTCGGTCACGGGAGCGAAGAGCAGGCCATGGACGGTCTCGATGTGCCCCGGGAAGACTGCCGCGAGGACGTCGCGGCCCGCTCCGGTGATGGCGACGACGGTGCTGCGCTCGTCGTCGGGCGACGGAGCGCGCGAGACCAGGCCGCGCTGCTCGAGCAGCTGCGCCTGGTAGGTGAGGCCGCTGCGGCTGTGGACCACGCCGTCGGCGAGGTCGGTCATCCGCTGCTGCCCCTCTGGGTCGTCGCCGAGTCGTGCCAGGAGCTGGAACTGGACGTAGCTCAGCCCGCCCGCCTCCCGGAGCTGCTTCTCGACCGACGGCCGGAGGAGCGAGCTGACCTCGGTGAACGCGAAGTACGCGGCGAGCTGCGCCGGCGTGAGGGCGGGCGAGGCGTCGGTCATGTTCCCTACCCTACCCGTTGCTTCCAGTTCGAAGCAGTGCTACGGTCACCATCTTGCTTCGAAATCGAAGCACATGACGAGGGAGAACATCATGAAGGCAGTGCGTTTCGAGCAGGTCGGCGGCCCCGAGGTCCTCGAGCACGTCGAGATCGAGCAGCCCGCGCCCGCGGCGGGAGAGGTGCTCGTCCGCGTGGCGGCATCCGCGTACAACGCGGCCGACGCGGGCATGCGGGGCGGGTTCCTCCCCATCCCGGTCGCGCTCCCCCACGTGCCCGGCTACGACGTCTCCGGGACGGTCGAGGCCCTGGGCGACGGCGTCGACGGCCTGGCCGTCGGGGACGAGGTCATCGGCTTCCTGCCGATGGAGAGCGACGGAGGTGCGGCGGAGTTCGTCGTCGCCCCGGCCGACGCCCTCCTCACCGCCCCGACGAGCATCCCGCTCGCCGACGCGGCGGCCCTGCCGTCCGTGGCGTTGACGGCCTGGCAGGCCCTCGTCGACGACGGCGACCTCCAGGCCGGCCAGCGCCTCCTCGTCGTCGGGGCGGGCGGCGTCGTCGGCAAGTACGCGATCCAGCTCGCGAAGCGCCTCGGCGCCCACGTCATCGCCACCGCCAGCCCCCGTAGCGCCGACTCCGTGCGGGCCGCCGGTGCCGACCAGGTCGTCGACCACACCGAGACCGACGTCATCGGTGCCCTCGAGGGGCAGGTCGACGTGCTGCTCAACCTGGCACCGCTCGACCCGGCGCAGTTCGAGGCCGACGTGGCCGCCGTCCGCGACGGCGGAGCAGTCGTCAGCACGACCGCTTTCATCGCCACCCCTGGCGACGAGTCGCGCGGCGTCCGCGCCGCGACAGTGTTCGTGAGGCCCGACCGCGACCGCCTCCGGCAGCTCGTCGCACTGGTCGACGCCGGCGAGCTCACGGTCGAAGTGGCCAGGCGCATCTCCCTGGCCGAGCTGCCCGCCCTGCACGCCGAGGCAGAGGCGGGACGCATCGCGGGCAAGGTCGTCGTGCTCCCCTGATGACGCCGCCGAGCAAGGGATCGCGCCGGGTCATCGGGCGTCGCCGGCCCGGTGGTGCATCGCCTGTCGGACGCCGCTCTACCGCGGGTCGCGGTGGAGGACCGGTCGCGTTCGAGTCTGGCAGTGCCCCAGAATCGCTACATGGATGAACTCGCACCCTTGGGACAGTTCGAGGGCGAGCATCGAACGGGCACCGTGAGGTGGTTCAACCGCGAGCTGGGATGGGGTCACGGCGACGCCGCCGTTCGTCTCGCCGACGGATCTTCTCCTGAGACGGCCCGTCACTCTTTGCCCTATCAGCGAGAACGGCTTCGACGACCCAACGAGCGAGGCCGATCACCATCAGGCCAGTGCCGCTCCACATCGCGGCGGATCGTCCGGCTTCCCTGGTGCCCGCGATCACGGCGCCGCCGGAAAGGATGAGAAAGAGGCCGATGCCGCCGATGAGCGCGGTGACAAGTCTCGGGCGAGGGGAGCCCATGGCCCGGGTGATATCGAGCAGGTCGCGATCACGCCGCATGCGGCGAGCGTACGGCGTGGACGTGCACGGTGATCGATCGTCTATCGGGCAGGTGACGTTCAGCCCGAACCGTAGCGGAACTCACGCTGAACCTGCGCGAAGTCGTAGACCTCGAGCTCGAGCGCATCGGCCAGAAGATCCCCTTCAGAGAGCGAAGCATCCTTCTGGTCCGCGGTGTCCCGACCCGTTTCGGCGAGGTGCCGCTCGAAGAACTGGCACCACTCGCGCAGCCGGTGAGCAAGCTCCATCGAGAGCCCGTAGTCCTCAGGCTCCATCGTCTACTTGCCCGTGCCGTCCTCCCAGAGAGGATAGGCATGACCCCAGTCGACGAAGAACCGGATCGAGCGCAACTCACGGTCGCGGCGGCGACGCTCACGCTCGAGGACTCGCTCCACGGAGATCGCTGGTGACACGACCAACTCGACCTGCGTCACGGGATCAACGACGATGCTCTCCCCTTCCACGACATCATGATCCCACCAGGTCACCGTCGCAGTCACCGATGACCGAACGGGCACGAGGCGCGCGCCGCTCTTCCAGATCAGGACGCCCCCCTGCAGAGACAGCTCGTAGAAAGGCATGGGCATCGTCCACGCTCTCTGCTGCAGGATCTACGACAACTGATCTCTCCACCAGATCCAAGCACTTTCCGCAAGGAGCACCGAGCACACGGCGCCTGATGCTATGAATGCCGCAGTGAGTGCCCGAAAGCTGTCTGAGAGATTGCTCACCGCAGAAAGCATCTGAATGGCGATCAGGAGCGACGAGCCACCCGCAGTGAATCCGACGACCAACATGCGGACCAACAGCTTTGAGCTCTTCATGAAGAGCCGAGCCACTGCCGCGATGACGGCGACACCGAGGCCTACGGCTGCGCCTACAGGGATGGTGATGAGAGCAGGTACTAAGCCGACCATCGCGCTCAAGGCCAGTCCCTGGAGCGAAAAAGCATCGCTTGAAGCCAGCGCCGACGTCATGAGAGTGCCAACGGCTGGCGAGATCAGGCCGACCGACGCGCCACCAAAGAAGCCAAAGGTAAGGTAAGGCACGAACATCAGGAAATTTTCTACGCGCTTACCCGTAGGGACCCCTTGCTCCACTCACCGAAGCCCGTACAACACGTACTGATCGACCGTGACGCTCGCTACCACGCTCCAGCTCCAGCTTTCGGGTACGGACCACCTTGACAAGGTTACGACCCTCGTAGCCCGCGTCGACGATACTCACCCACTGTTCGGCCTCGTGGTCTCGAGCCAGGGCCGCTAGCCCCAGAGCGAGACGCTCCGCCAGACGATCGTCCGACTCCTTGGACCAGACCGATGGTGGACCTTTCCTCGATGGGGTCGAGTATGAAGCCCTTCGGATGGCGCGTTTTCGGCTGCGTCGTTGCTCTCATCGTCATGGTCGTCCTCGGCGGCTTCATCGTCCAGAGCTGCGGTGCAGTCGCGGCCTGACTCACGGGGTCGTGCCGCCGAGGAACGAGCCGCCTCTGCGGCTATGGCGCTGCCTCGCGCGAGGATCCCCTTGTGCGCCCTCCGTGGCCGTCGTGCACGGCAGCTCGCTCAGTGCACCTCGATCCAGCTGAACGTCGCGTTGCTCCACCACGGCACCGCGGCCGGGACCTCACCACTGCTCCATCCGAGGAGGTGCGCCTACACGGGCAGGGACGCGAACACCCCACCCCCGAGAGCGACCACCACCAGCGCGACCCGCCCCAGCACCGAGAGGCGGTGCAGTTTCGCGGCAGGGCCGCGAGACAGGGCCACAGCGGCGGCGGAAAGTCCCGCCCCGAGCACGATCAGAGCCCAGCCGACGAGCACCGGGGCGTGCGTCTCGATGATGACGAAGACGTCGGGCCTGACGAAGGGGATGCTTCCACCGTCGCTCATCGAACTCGCCGGCGCCTCGCCCCTCGCGGAGGGCCACAGCACGACGAGTGCGAGCAGAGGCAGAACTGTGAGCCAGATCTGCGCCAGGGCCGTCCTGGTCGACCGGAACCCACTTACTGCCTGCATGCACCGTGTCTACGGCGTCACGAGGCCGTCTACGACCACCTTCGGAATGACATCGTCGGGCGTCCCGATGCACGATCCCCTATCGGGACAGGCCACCACACCCTTTTCTTGGTCGAAAAGAATGTTGTATCAGCAGGTGCAGCTTGGTCGGATCAGTGCTTGACTGAGCCTGGCGGAGACGCCACGGCGGTGGGGCTCGCCGTCACCAACCTCGACTCAGGTCGACAACAGTCCCTATCTCATCCACTGGCGTGCCCAGGAACCGAGATAGGAGACCAGATGACCACCGACACCATCGTCGTCGGAGCTCATACCCGGACGGCCGACACCGTTCTCTCGAACGCCGCCCGGTTCGCGGCCCGGCTGTCGGCACAACTCGTCGTCGTGCAGGTCGACGACTCCCGCGCCCCCGCTGACCCCGACGACGCCAGCGGCCGAGGGGCGACCGTTCCCCTCGACCCAGACGAGTACGACGACGTCGCCGCCGACAGATCTGCCCTCGAGGCGACGGCAGCCCGGCTCCGCACCGACGCGCAGATCACGGTCGACATCCGTGTCCTCGCCGGTGATCCCGCGAAGGCGTTGGCCCGCGTCGCCGCCGACACGCACGCCGTGATGATCGTCGTCGGATCCTCGAACGGTCTCGCCGCGGGCCTGAAGGCTGCACTGCACGGGTCCACGGCATCGTTCCTCATACACCATCAACCCGTGCCGGTGCTCGTGGTGCCGGTCTCGAAGGCCCGGCCGTGACGACCCGGATCGCCCTCGTGCGACACGGCCAGAGCCAGGCCAATGCCGACGGGCTGTTCACCGGCATCACCGACTCACCCCTCACGACCGGAGGCCGTGAAGAAGCCCGCCGTGCTGCACACCTGCTCGACGAGGCGGGTTTCCGCCCGGCGTCGATCCTGTGCTCGCCGCTGGCCCGTGCGACCGAGACTGCCCGCATCATGGTGTCCGAGAACCAGTGGACCGTGCCCGCCACCGTCGACGTGCGACTCCGGGAACGCGACTACGGCGACCTGACCGGACGGACGAAGGCGGATGTTCGCCGCTCAGCCGGCGAGGAGGACTTCACCCTGTGGCGGCGCTCACTGGACATCCCGCCCCCGCCGTCCTCCGACGCGCAGTTCGCGAAGCTGTGGGCTCAGGACGCCCTTCGTCAGGTGGATCCCTCGAACCGCACCCGGGCCGAGAGCCTGCTCGACGTCATCGTCCGGGTCCGCCCCGTCGCCGAGGCGGTCAAGGCCGGTGCCCCCGGCGGCACCGTGCTCGTGGTGGGCCACGGCAACAGCCTCCGCGCACTCTGCCTGTTGCTCGACGCGCTCACCCCACTCGAGGTCGCCGCGCTCAACATCCCGACCGGCCACCCCCTGATCTACGACCTCGCCTCCGACGGGCATCCGCTGACGCGGGGCGGCACGTATCTCGACCCGGCCGCAGCGGCCCTCGCCGCCGCGGTCATCACCCACGAAGGAGGAACCTGACATGAACGACTACATCAGCAACCGCACCATCCACACCCATGACGTCGGCACCTACGTCACCCACGGCGGTGCACACCCCGTCCAGATCGTGTCCGCCCTCGGGCGGTCCATCCTGGACTCCCGAGGCTTCCCCACCGTCCAGGTCGACCTCGAACTCGCCGATGGCACCCTCGTCTCGGGCGCCGCCCCCGCAGGAGCCTCGACCGGTGCCCACGAGGCCGTGGAACTCCGAGACGGAGGTGCAGCGTTCGGTGGCAAGGGCGTCCGGAAAGCGGCAGAGATGGTCACCACCGAGATCAGCGACCTCCTGACCTCACGCCCGTGGGCCGGGATCAGCGAGATCGACCGTGCCCTCGCCGACCTCGACGGCACCCCGAACTGGTCGCGGCTCGGCGCCAACGCCGTCGTCGCCACGTCGATCGCGGCGTCCCGAGCGCTGGCCCGCGAAGCCGGCCTATCCCTGCACCGGTGGATCGCCCTGCTGTCGGGGGCGAACGAATCGCTCCCCGTCCCGCACTTCAACGTCCTGAACGGAGGCGCCCATGCAGCCAACGACCTCGATTTCCAGGAGTTCATGATCGCTCCCGTCGGGGCGACCAGTGAGGAGGAAGCGGTGCAGACCGGCGCAGAGGTCTATCATGCCCTGAAAGCGCTCGTACAGACCCGCTACGGCACCGCGGGCCTCGGCGACGAGGGCGGCTTCGCCCCGGCGATCAGCAGCCCCGAGGACGCCCTCGACCTCATCGTCCAGGCGATCACCGACGCCGGCCACCGGGCGGCGCTCGACGACGTCGCGATCGCCCTCGACCCTGCCGCGAACGGGTTCGGCGACGGAGACGGCCGGTACCGGGTCGCCGGGCAGGACCTCGACCGTGCGGCCCTCGCGGACCGGTACGGTGCACTGCTCGACGCGTACCCGATCAGGAGCATCGAGGACGCGTTCCACGAGGACGACCACGACGGGTGGGCGCTGATGGCGTCGAGGTTCGGCGGCCGCGTGCAGCTCGTCGGCGACGACCTCTACGTGACCGACCCCGAAAGGATCGCCGAAGGTGCCGAGAAGGGCTGGTCGGACGCCGTCCTCATCAAGCCGAACCAGATCGGCTCCGTCAGCCAGACCCTCGACGCGATCGCCACCGCTCGGTCGCACGGCATGGCCTGCATGGTGTCGCACCGCTCCGGGGAGACCACCGACACGTTCATCGCCGACCTCGTCGTCGGCACCGGGGTCGGCCAGATCAAATCCGGTGCCCCCGCACGCGGGGAGCGGGTCTGCAAGTACAACCGCCTCACCGACATCGAAGCCGATCAGCCCGGACTCCCCTACGGCCTCAGCACGAAGGACGATGCATGACCACCCCCTCACCCGACTCATCGTTTCCGCCGCTGCCCTCGAGGAGAGGCGACGAGTTCGACGGGCTGGGCCCGAACCCGGACCTCGATGTCGACGACTCCACGGGCACCGAACGACCTGTGCACCTGCGGTGGCGGTTCATCGGACTCGTCACCCTCGGTGGCACGATCGGCACGGGCCTGCGCGAAGCCCTGGCGTTGAGCTTTCCCGCAGCACCGGGCAGCATCCCCCTGACGATCCTGCTGATCAACGTCGTCGGTGCGTTCGCGCTCGGCCTCCTGCTCGAGTCGCTGATGCGACGAGGGTCGGACGCGGGTCGCCGACGCGACCTGCGCCTCCTCGTCGGAACAGGCGTTCTCGGCGGGTTCACCACCTACAGCGCCCTCGCGGTCGACACCGCGACCCTGCTCGGTGACGCGCTGCCGATCTCGATCGCCTACGGTGTGGGATCGGTCGTGCTCGGCGCCGTGGGTTCCTGGGCCGGCATCACCGGCGGTGCCGCCCTCCATCGCCGTTCTGAGGCGGCGTCGTGATCGCCCCGTGGCTCTTCGTCGCGATCGCGGTCGCCGGTGGCGTGGGTGCGGCCCTGCGCCTCGTCGTCGACGGCGTCGTCCGCAGCACGTGGTCGGCCCCCATCCCGCTGGCGACCCTGGTCATCAACGTCAGCGGGTCGTTCGTGCTCGGCTTGCTCACCGGTCTCGCCGACCACGCGGGGATGCCCCGAGAGTGGCTGCTCGTCGCGGGCGGCGGGCTCATGGGCGGCTACACCACGTTCAGCACCGCAAGCGTCGAGACCGTGCGCCTCGTAGCCGAGAAGAAATGGGTCGCGGGAATCGCCAACGGCGCGGGCATGCTGCTGCTCGCCGTCGCTGCCGGGCTCGTCGGCCTCACCATCGGCACGTCATGACACCCTTCTGCTGACGAGTCGCGAATGCTCGTGGGGGCTGCCGTCGGGGCATGCTCGTGGTTGCATCAGGTTCGCGGCCGCTTCGTGCAGCCGCACCAGTCCGCGGCCGCCGACTCCCCTTTCCGTTTCGACATACAAGTGCGCAGGAGAAAGCATCATGAGCAACACCGTCATCCATGACTTGGTTTCCGAGATGCTGGGTCGGCTTCCGTCCGGTGGAGGCATCGTGGCTGTGGATGGCGATGCTGGCGAGCAACTCTCGGACATGGGCAGTCAGTTGGCTCGGGAGATCAACGCGAGAGGCCTCACGTCGTCCGTCCGAGCATTCACGGGCGCAGACTTCGAGCCCTCGACCGCCAGCACGGACGTGGTGTTGGTCGTCGGCGAAGGCGCGTTGCAGCCTGGCGTCCGGACGCGGTGGAACTGGACTCTGTGGGTGGAGGCCTCCGGGGTGCGTGATCCGGCGAGCAACGACCGCAGTGCGGTGGCGTTCGAGAGCTACCGGTCGCGTGACGAGCC
>NZ_BAAGVB010000005.1:0-232634 GCF_054781095.1 Frigoribacterium salinisoli | reverse complement strand
CTTGTGGGAGAGTAGGACACCGCCGGACATCCATTGACACCACCCCGCGGGGTGGTGAACCAGAAGAGCCACCCCACCGGGGTGGCTCTTCTGCGTTACAGCCCGGACCCTCGCACGAGCCGAACGGCAGTAACATCGACGGGTCGCCCCCTCGGGTCGACCCCACAACACCACAGCTGGCACACCGTAGAGGAGCAACCGTGACCGAACGCGACGACGAGCGCGGAGACGACCGGCGTCCCCGCTCCTCCGGTGGCCAGGGCGACGGCGGACCCACGCCGCCGTCACGTCGGCCCGACTCCGGCCGACCCCCTCGTGACGACCGCAGCGGCGGCGAGCGACAGCAGCGCCCCCCGCGCGGTGACCGCCCGTCGTCGGGCGGCCGACCGCAGCGCGGGGACCGCCCGACGTACGGTGACGGTCCGCAGCGCGGTGACCGCCCGTCGTCGGGCGGCCGTCCGCAGCGCGGCGATCGTCCGGCGTACGGGGACCGTCCGCAGCGCGGCGACCGTCCGGCGTACGGGGACCGTCGGCAGCGCGGGGGGCGCCCTGGTTCCGGGGACCGCCCCTCGGGACCGCGTCGCGACTCCGGTCGTCCGCCCCGGCAGACCGACGAAGAGCGTGACCCCTACGGCCTGAAGTCGGTGCGTCCGCAGCACGAGGTCGCGCACGTGCCCGACGACGTCGAGCCCCGCGACCTCGACAAGGTCGCCCGTGGCGAGCTCAAGACCCTCAGCAAGGAGAACGCCGACTGGGTCGCCAAGCACCTCGTCATGGCGGGCCGTCTCATCGACGAGGACCCGGAGGAGGCCCACAAGCACGCCCTCTCCGCCGGTCGCCGGGCCGGCCGGATCGGAGTCGTCCGCGAGACCATCGCCATCACGGCGTACACGGTCGGCGACTACGCGCTCGCACTGCGCGAGCTGCGCACGTACCGGCGCATCTCGGGCCGTGACGACCACCTGCCCCTCATGGTGGACAGCGAGCGCGGGCTCGAGCGGCCGGAGAAGGCCCTCGAGCTGGGGCGCTCCGTCGACCCGAGCACGCTCGAGGTCCCCGCACGGGTGCAGTTGGCGATCGCCATGTCCGGTGCGCGGCTGGACCTCGGTCGCCCGGACGCGGCCCTCCGCGAGCTCGAGATCCCGCAGCTGGACGCCACGAAGGCGTTCAGCTGGAGCCCCGACCTGTTCGACGCCTACGCCACCGTGCTCGAGGACCTCGAGCGCACCGAGGACGCGGCGCGCTGGTACGCGCTGGCGGACCGAGCCCGTGCAGCGCTGGACGCCGCCAGCGAGGAGGACGCCCGTGAGACCGTGGAGATCGTGGAGGAGGACCTCGACGTCGACGCCGGCGACGAGCAGCCCGTCGACCTCGGCGTCGAGCCCGAGCCCGGTGCCGGGCCGGACGACGAGCCCGATGTCGGGCACGAGGGCGACGATGTCCGCTGACGCGGTCACGCCGCTCGACGGCGTCGACGCGGTCCTGGCCGACCTCGACGGCGTCGTGTACCGCGGCCGGCACGCCATCGACCACGCGGTGGACTCGCTCAACCGGGCGGCCGAGCACCTCCGCGTCGGCTACATCACGAACAACGCCTCGCGCACGGCGACCGCCGTGGCGGCGCAGCTCGCGGGGTACGGGCTGGCGGTCACCGCGGACGACGTGGTGACGAGCCCGGAGGCCGCGGTGCGCCTCCTGACGGATCTCGTGCCCGCGGGCGCGACGGTCCTCGTCGTCGGCGGGGAGGGCCTCACGACCGTCGTCGAGGCGGCGGGCTTCGTCGTGACGCGCTCGGCCGACGACGCCCCGGCGGCCGTCGTGCAGGGCTTCTCGCCGGAGCTCGGCTGGAAGGACCTCGCCGAGGCGTCGTTCGCGCTGCACGCCGGGATCCCGTGGGTCGCGACCAACACCGACTGGACGATCCCCCAGGAGCGCGGCGTCGCCCCCGGCAACGGCACCCTCGTCTCCGCGGTGCACACCGCCGTCGGCCGCCTCCCCGTGACGGCCGGCAAGCCCGAGACCCCCATCTTCACTGCGGCGGTGGAGCGCTTCGGCGCCTCGCGGCCGCTCTTCGTGGGGGACCGCCTCGACACCGACATCGTCGGGGCGAACCGTGCGGGGCTGCTCTCGGCCCTGGTGCTCACGGGGATCGACGGGGCCAAGCAGCTGCTCGCCGCGCCGGCCGACTCGCGGCCCGACTTCGTGCTCGGCGACCTCCGCGAGCTGCACGAGCCGTACCCGGCCGTGGCGGAGCACCTCGAGGAGGACATCCGCGTCGTGACCGTGCGCGGCGCGAGCGTCGGCGTGCGCGGCAACGTCGTGCGCGTCGTCAGCGCGGGCGACGACCCGGTCGACCTGATCCGTGCCGGGACGCGGGCGGTGTGGTCGACGGGGCTCGCGATCTACGCCCTCGACGTCGACCCCGCCCTCCACCCGGACGACCCCCGCGGGACGTAGTCTGGTCGGCACCATGACCGACCTGCCCGCACCCGCCGACGACCACCAGGAGGCCGTCCCCGGCCTGGCCGAGCGGCTCGCCCTCGTCGACGCGCAGCCGCTCGAGGAGCGCGCTGCCGCCTATGCCGGGCTGCACGACGACCTGCGGGCCGTCCTCGAGGACCAGCCGCGCCACGATGCCCTCCCGGCCGCCGGTCCCGTGCCGGGCCGCCGGTGACCGACGCGTCAGGAGGCCCGGGCGAGCGCCTCGACGCGGCCCTGGCCACGCGGGGCCTGGCCCGGTCCCGCACCCACGCCGCGCGGCTGCTCGCCGACGGCGTCGTCACGGTCAACGGGCGGGGCGTCGTCAAGGCGAGCGTCCGGGTCGGACCGGACGACGACCTCCTGGTGGCCCGCCTCGACCACTACGTCAGCCGCGCCGCGCACAAGCTGCTCGCCGGCCTCGACGCCTTCGGCGTCGACCCGACGGGTCGCGTCGCGCTCGACGTGGGGGCCTCGACGGGCGGCTTCACGCAGGTCCTGCTCGAGCGGGGCGCGAGGCACGTGGTCGCCCTCGACGTCGGGCACGGTCAGCTGGCCACCCCGGTGCGGCTCGACCCCCGCGTGACGATGCTCGAGGGCGTCAACGCCCGCTACCTCACGCGGGAGCAGCTCGTCTCGCTGGCGCCCGTGGGGGCCGGGGCCGACCTGGTCGTCGCCGACCTCTCGTTCATCTCGCTGGCCCTCGTGCTGCCCGCGGTCCTCGCGACCGTGGGCCCGGACGCCGACCTCGTCGTGCTCGTGAAGCCGCAGTTCGAGGTCGGGCGCCAGGGCGTGCGGGAGGGGCTCGTCGTCGACCCGCGCCTGCGCGCGGAGGCGGTGACCGGCGTGCTCTGGGCCGCCCACGACCTGGGGCTCGGCACGGCGGGCCTCATCTCCTCCCCAGTCATCGGGACGGCCGGCAACCAGGAGTACGTCGTGCACCTCTCGGCCCGGGCCGGGACGAATCCGACAGAATGGCTGGACACGGCGGACGAGGTGACGGGAGCGTGAGCGACATGGACAGGACGCGGCGCGTGCTCGTCGTCTCGCACACGGGGCGGCGCGACTCGATCGACGCGGCCCTCGAGGTGTGCGGGCTGCTCTGCGCGGCGGGCGTGGTGCCCGTCCTGCCCCGCGACGAGTTCGAGGACGTCCGCGCGGCCGAGCCGAGCTTCGGCGACGACGTCGAGATCATGCCCGACGACGTGCCCGGGGACCTCCTCGAGGCCGTGCTCGTCCTGGGCGGCGACGGCACGATCCTCCGGGCGGCCGAGCTCATCCGCGGCTCGAGCGCGCCCATCGTCGGCGTCAACCTGGGGCACGTCGGGTTCCTCGCCGAGAGCGAGCGCGACGAGCTGGCCGAGACCGTGGCGCGCGTGCTCGCCGCCGACTACGACGTCGAGGAGCGCTTCGCCCTCGAGGTCACCGTGACCAACCGCAGCGAGGTCGTGTACCGCACCTGGGCGATGAACGAGGCGACCGTCGAGAAGGCCTCGCGCGAGCGCATGCTCGAGGTCGTCATCGAGGTCGACGGGCGACCGTTGTCGTCGTTCGGCTGCGACGGCGTCGTCATGTCGACCCCGACGGGTTCGACGGCGTACTCGTTCTCGGCCGGCGGGCCCGTCGTCTGGCCCGAGGTGCAGGCCCTGCTGCTCGTGCCGCTCAGTGCGCACGCCCTCTTCGCCCGGCCCCTCGTCGTCGGGCCCGACTCGACGTTGGCGGTCGAGGTGCTGAACCGCACCGACGCCCGGGGGATCCTCTGGTGCGACGGCCGGCGCCAGCACGACCTGCCGCCGGGCGCGCGCGTCGAGTGCAGCCGCTCCGAGCAGCCCGTGCGCCTCGCGCGCCTGCGCCAGGGGCCGTTCACCGACCGTCTCGTCGCGAAGTTCCGGCTGCCGGTGACCGGCTGGCGCGGGCCGGCGACCGAGGGGGCCGCCGAGTGATCGAGGAGATCGCGATCCGCGACCTCGGCGTCATCGGTCGTGCCACCCTGCCCCTCGGGCCGGGGTTCACGGCCGTCACGGGCGAGACCGGCGCGGGCAAGACCATGGTCGTCACGGCGCTCGGGCTGCTGCTCGGCCAGCGCGCCGACAGCGGCGTCGTCCGCCGCGGCAGCGACCGGGCCGTCGTCGACGGTCGGTGGCTGGTCGCGGCCGAGGGCTCCGTGGTCGACCGCGTCCACGACGCCGGCGGCGAGGTCGACGACGGCGAGCTGCTGCTCAGCCGCGTCGTCGCACAAGAGGGTCGTGGCCGTGCCTTCGTCGGCGGCCGTCAGGCGCCGGTGGGCGTGCTGGCCGACCTCGCGGACGACCTCGTCGTCGTGCACGGGCAGTCCGAGCAGATCAGGCTGCGCTCGGCCACCGCGCAGCGCGCCGCGGTCGACGCGCACGGCGGTGCCGAGCTGGCCGCGGCGGCCGAGGCCTACCGGCAGGCGCACGACGCCTGGCGGTCCGCGGTCACGGAGCTCGACGAGCTGACCCGGCACCGCGACGAGCGGCGGGCCGAGGCCGACGAGCTGCGCGCCGCCATCGACGAGATCGAGTCCGTCGCCCCCGTCCCGGGCGAGCTCGACGAGCTCGACGCCACGGCCGACCGGCTCAGCAACGCCGAGGACCTGCGTCTCGCGGCGGGCCTCGCCCACGAGGTGCTCTCGAGCGACGCCGCCGACGGTGCCCGTGACGTGCTCTCGCTCGTCGACGAGGCCCGACGGCAGATCGACCGGGTCGTCGCGCACGACGACGCCCTGCAGCCCGTCGCCGAGCTGCTCACCGAGATCAGCGTGCAGGTGTCCGAGGCGTCGTCGCGGCTCTCGAGCTACGTGGGGGGCCTCGACGCCGACGCCTCCGCCGAGCTGGAGGGCGTGCAGGAACGCCGGGCGACGCTGGCGGCGCTCGTCCGCAAGCACGGGCCCACCCTCGACGACGCCGTCCGGCTCCTCGACGAGGGCAGCCGCCGGCTCGTCGAGCTCGACGCCGACGACGACCGGGTCGAACGGCTCGAGGTCGAGGTCGGCGAGTTCCGCACCGAGGCCGAGGCCAGGGCGGGCCGCCTGACGGAGCTGCGCCGCGCCTCCGGCGCCGACCTCGCCGAGCGCGTGAGCACCGAGCTCGCCGCGCTCGCCATGACGGGCGCCGAGCTCGTCGTCGAGGTCGAGCCCCGTGACGAGCTGGGCAGCACGGGCGCCGACGCGGTCGCGCTGCTGCTGCGCCCGCACCCCGGCAGCGAGCCGCGGCCCCTCGGCAAGGGCGCCTCCGGCGGTGAGCTCTCGCGCGTCATGCTGGCCCTCGAGGTCGTCATGGCGGGGTCGAGCGCCGTGCCCACGTTCGTCTTCGACGAGGTCGACGCGGGCGTCGGCGGGTCGGCGGCCATCGAGATCGGCCGACGCCTGGCCGCGCTCGCCGAGCGCGCGCAGGTCATCGTCGTCACCCACCTGGCGCAGGTCGCCGCCTTCGCCACGAACCACCTCACGGTCGTCAAGGACGCCTCGGGCGAGGTGACCGCGTCGAGCGTGCGCCAGCTCGACGGCGACGAGCGCGTCGCCGAGATGGCGCGGTTGCTCTCCGGCCTGCCCGACAGCCCGAGCGGCCTCGAGCACGCCCGCGAGCTGCTCGACCTCGCCGGCGGGGCGCGCCGGTCGCGCTGAGGGCCTGGTCGACGGGCCCGTCCGGGTGGACGACCGGGCGGTCCTCGACGGGCGGGACCGACCGGGCGGGACCGACCGGGCGCGACCCGGGGGTGTGCGGGGGGTCGAGGGTGACGTACGATGGAACCCCGTGGCGGACATCACTGACTCGGGCCCTTCTTCCCACCTCGACGACGCTCCTGCAGGGGCCAAGACGACCAAGCACATCTTCGTCACCGGTGGCGTCGTGTCGTCGCTCGGCAAGGGCCTCACGGCCGCCAGCCTCGGCAACCTGCTCACCGCGCGGGGCCTCGACGTCGTGATGCAGAAGCTCGACCCCTACCTCAACGTCGACCCGGGCACCATGAACCCGTTCCAGCACGGCGAGGTGTTCGTCACCGACGACGGCGCCGAGACCGACCTCGACATCGGCCACTACGAGCGGTTCCTCGACATCGACCTGGCGCAGTCCGCCAACGTCACGACGGGGCAGGTCTACTCGAGCGTCATCGCCAAGGAGCGCCGCGGCGAGTACCTCGGCGACACCGTCCAGGTGATCCCGCACATCACGGACGAGATCAAGCGACGCATGCGCGAGCAGGCCTCGAACGACCCGCAGCCCGACGTGATCATCACGGAGGTCGGCGGCACGGTCGGCGACATCGAGAGCCAGCCCTTCATCGAGTCGGCGCGCCAGGTGCGCCACGAGCTCGGCCGGGCGAACGTCTTCTTCGTGCACGTCTCGCTCGTGCCCTACATGGGCGCCTCGGGCGAGCAGAAGACCAAGCCGACCCAGCACAGCGTCGCGGCCCTGCGCTCGATCGGCATCCAGCCCGACGCGCTCGTGCTGCGCAGCGACCGGCCCGTCTCCGAGTCGAACAAGCGCAAGATCGCCCTCATGTGCGACGTCGACGAGGACGCCGTCGTCAACGCGATCGACGTGCCGAGCATCTACGACATCCCCACGATGCTCAACGACCAGGGGCTCGACCGCTACATCGTCGACCACCTCGGCCTCGCCGACAAGGCGCACGACGTCGACTGGTCGCGCTGGCAGAAGGTCCTCACGGCCGTGCACGAGCCCAAGCACGAGGTCACCATCGGCCTCGTCGGCAAGTACATCGACCTGCCCGACGCCTACCTCTCGGTCACCGAGGCGCTGCGCGCCGGCGCCTTCGCGCACCAGGCGAAGGCCAACCTCGTCTGGATCCCCTCCGACGACTGCGAGACCCCTGAGGGCGCGGCGAAGGCGCTCGCCCACGTCGACGGCATCTGCGTGCCCGGCGGCTTCGGCATCCGCGGCATCGAGGGCAAGCTCGGCGCCCTCACCTTCGCCCGTGAGAACGGGATCCCCACGCTGGGCCTCTGCCTCGGCCTGCAGTGCATGGTCATCGAGTACGCCCGCAACGAGGCCGGCCTCGGCGGGGCCTCGTCGTCCGAGTTCGACCCCGACACCGAGTTCCCCGTCATCGCCACCATGGCCGAGCAGGTCGACATCATCGCGGGCGGCGACCTCGGCGGGACCATGCGGCTCGGGCTGTACCCGGCGGCGCTCGCGCCCGGCTCGCTCGCGGCCGACCTCTACGGCTCCGAGCTCGTCGAGGAGCGCCACCGCCACCGCTACGAGGTGAACAACCACTACCGCCAGCAGATCGCCGACGCCGGCCTCGTCTTCTCGGGCACCTCGCCCGACGGCTCGCTGGTCGAGTACGTCGAGCTCGACCGCACGGAGCACCCCTTCTACATCGGCACGCAGGCGCACCCCGAGCTCCGCTCGCGCCCGACCGACGCGCACCCGCTGTTCAGCGGGCTCGTCGACGCCGCCCTCGACCGCCAGAACTCCAGCCGGCTCTTCGCCGACGAGGCCACCGAGGGCGAGCAGGGCGAGGGCGCGGCGGCGGGCACCGCCGAGGGGACCGCCGCCGAGGTGCGCGCGTGAGCGACGCCGGGGTCGGGGCGCCCGACCAGGGCGACCGGGGACTCCTGCGCGACGACCCGTTCGAGGCGACGGTGACGTCGTCCGAGGTGGTCTTCGAGGGCGCGGTCTGGAACGTCGTGCGCGACGTGCTCGACTACGACGGCTCGAGCATCACGCGCGAGTACGTGGCCCACACGGGCGCCGTCGCGATCATGGCGATCGACGACGAGGAGCGCGTGCTCGTCATCAAGCAGTACCGCCACCCGATCCGGTCGCGCGACTGGGAGCTGCCCGCGGGGCTGCTCGACCAGGAGGGCGAGTCCCTGCTCGAGGCCGCGCAGCGCGAGCTCGCCGAGGAGGCCGACCTCGAGGCGGGCACGTGGGACCAGCTCGTGGCCTTCCACACCAGCCCCGGCGGCAACGACGAGACCGTGACGGTGTTCCGGGCGACCGACGTGCGCTCGACGAGCGAGGCCTTCGCGCGCGAGGCCGAGGAGGCCGACATCGAGGTGCGCTGGGTCGCCCTCGACGACATCGTGCAGGGCGTGCTCGAGGGGCGCCTGACGAACTCGATCCTCTCGATCGCGGCCCTCGCGGCCGCGGCCAGCCGCTGACCCCGCCGGTCCCGCCGACCCCGCCGACCTGGTGACCCGACCGTGACGCTCTTCGACCGGCTCTTCCGGCAGGACGAGTGGCGCACCGTCCCCAACGCCATCACGGCCGCGCGCCTGCTGCTGCTGCCGGTGTTCCTCGTGCTCGTCGTGCAGGGCGACCCCGCGCCCGCCATGGTCGTCATCGCGGTGGTCTTCGTCACGGACTTCCTCGACGGCTTCATCGCCCGCCGGACCGGCACCACGAGCGAGCTGGGGCGCTGGCTCGACCCCGTCGCCGACCGGGTCACGCTCATCGTCGTCGCGGTCTCGTTCGCGCTCGGCGGCCTCGTGCCCTGGTGGGCGCTCGTGCTGCTGCTCGTGCCCGACGTGCTGCTCAGCGGCTTCGCCCTGTGGGCGTTCGGCGGCGCCGCGTTCCCCGTCACCTGGCTCGGCAAGGTGCGCACGGCGCTGCTCATGACCGGGCTGCTCGTGCTGCTCGTGGGCGTCGCCCTGGGCGACGCGGCCTGGGCAGGAGGCGCGGACCGGGCCGTCACGACCGTCGGCGCCGTCGCGTTCGGCGCGGGCCTCGTCGGGCACTGGGCCGCCGCCGTGCAGTACGGCGTGACCCTCGTGGGCCGCTGGCGACGTGAGGGGCGCTCCGCGGGCTGAGCCGTCGCGCTCGTCGTCAGCCGGCGAGCCAGAGGGCGCGGTAGAAGGCCGTGCGACGCTCGTCGGGCGCGATGCCGTAGGCGTCGAGGAAGGTCTCCTCCCACCCGTCGCCGACGTTCCAGCCCAGGCTCATCGTGGCCACGGCCAGGTCGGCCCACCGGTCGGCCACCCCGAGCGCGTCGAGGTCGACGTGTCCGGACCAGGTGCCGTCGTCGAGCACGAGCGTGTTCGGCAAGCAGGCGTCGCCGTGGCAGACCACGAGGCGATCGATGGGCGGGACCTCGGCCTGCAGGGTCGGAGCGGTGCCGGCACGGTCCTTCTGGGCCAGGCGGTCCTCCACGGACCAGCTGAAGGGGCAGTCGTCCACCGGCAGGGCGTCGTGCAGACGCCGGAGGCCCGCCCCCGCGGCGCGGACGGCGAGCGCCGGGTCCGTGGTCGCCCAGAACGGGTCGACGCAGCTGCGCCCAGGGAGCCCGGCGGTGACGAGCCAGTCGCCGTCGTCGTCGCTGCCGATCTCGAGGACGCGCGGCACGGGCGTGAAGTCCTCGGCCCACCGGAGGCGCATCTCCTCGCCGTGCAGGTCGAGGCCGCTGCCGTGCGGTGCCCACTTGGCGAAGCGGCGGCCCGGCCCGCTGCCGAGCTCGAAGGTGAGGCCGCCGGCGTCGTTGCGCCAGACGGGGCGGACGGTCGCGCCCGCGGCAGCGGTGACCACCGCCTCCGGGGCGACGGTGTCGGGAGCGAGCCAGTTGTCGGTGGGCACGGCGCCAGTCTGGCATCGCCGTCGGGTGCGTGCACCGCCACGGACGACCGCGGGCGGCCTCCCCAGAGGGGAGACCGCCCGCGGCGTCGGTGCTGGTGCGTCAGGCGCGACGACCCGAGCGCTTCGTGATGAAGCCCCAGATGACGAGCACGATGAGCGCGCCGACGATGGCGATGATCCAGGACTGGATCGAGAAGAAGCCCTCGTAGCCGACGTCGAAGATGAGGCCGCCGAGCCAGCCGCCCAGGAGGGCGCCGATGACGCCGAGGACGAGGGTGGCGATCCAGCCGCCACCCTGCTTGCCGGGGAGGATGAGCTTGGCGATGGCGCCGGCGATGAGGCCGAGGAGGATGAAGGCGAGGAAGCCCATGATGTGTTCCTTTCAGGAAGTGCGGAGTGCTCGGGGGGAGCGGGTGCGGGGCCCGGGGGCCCCCGGCGATCAGCGGTGGCGCTTCTTCGCCTTCTTGACGGCGGCCTTGCGGGCCTTGTCGACGTCCTTCTTCGCCTGGGAGCGCGCCTTGACGACCTGCGGGTCGTTCCAGAACGATCCGAACCAGCCGGAGATCTCCTTGTAACGGCCCGTACCGGCCTTCGCGCCCAACGTGTAGGCGATGAAGGCGATGACCGCGATGACGATGTACTTCAAGCGCATGTGTGGTGCCCTCCCAGATGAGGCGTGTCGTTGACGGAGTGCACGGTAGACCCTCAGCCCGCTTCGTGCCCGCTTCGTGCCTGCTCTGCTAGGAGCACGGCCTCGAGTCGTCGGCCCGCGGAGGCCTCAGGCCGGTCGCCGACCGACGTCCTCGGACCCGTCCGCGGGGCCGTCGCCACGGGCCGCCGCGACCGTCGGGGCCTTCGCCACGACGCCCACGGGTGGTCGCCCCAGGGGGCGGAGGACCACGGGTGCGACTCGCGCCGTCGGTCGCTCCACGCGGCCGGGCCCCCTCTCCTCGTCGTCGAGGAGCGCCCGGCTGTAGCCCGTTCTGGGGGCACGCCCGGTCCCTCCGGCGCGGCCGTCGTCGGGCTCGTCCCGGGGCTCGCCCGCCGGTGCGCCCGCGGGCACGGGCGGGTCGGTGCGCGTCGAGGAGGTCGGGGGCCGCGCCTCGGCGTCCACGGCAGCCGGTCGTGCGGGCCCGGCGTCCGGTCCGAGCCGGCCGAGCCCTCGATCGGCCAGCGCGACGAGCGCGATCGTGACGCCGCCCAGGGCGACGGCGAGGCCCAGGAGCAGCACGGCCACCGCCACGAGGTCGAGCGAGCCGAGCCGTGCGCCGTCGGCACCGGCGTCACCGGGCTGGACGAGCCTCCTGCTGGCGGACACGGCGACCACCGCGCCCACGGTGAGGGACGCCACGGCGGCGACGCCGCCGGCCCGTGCTCTGCCCATGCCCGACCTCCGTCGGCGACCGCTCGGGGCCGGTCCAGGCCTGAGCGATCGTCATGGCGACACGGTACGCCCGACCCGGTCGCGCGGGAAGGGGCGCGCACCGCACCGCGCGTCGTGCACCGCACCCAGCGTCGGGCACCGCACCGCGCGCCGTCAGGAGGCGCGGCGCGCCACCACCTCGTCGCCCGCGAGGGCGCTCGCCGCGACCTCGCGCGCCCGCGCGGCGGGGGTGCCGTCGTGGTCGACGGTGAAGCGGAACCGGCTGGCCGGGACGCGGTGCAGGCGCAGGTGCTGGCTGCGCACGAGCCAGGCGAGGGCGAGGCCCGCGGCGACCAAGCCCGAGCCCGCACCGACGCCGAGGGCCCAGCGCGGCCCGGCCGTGTCGGCCACCCAGCCCACGATCGGGGCACCGAGCGGCGTGCCGCCGGTGAACACGGCCATGTAGAGGGCCATCACCCGGCCGCGCATCTCGGGGCTGGTGCCGAGCTGGACGGTGCTGTTGGCGGTGGTCATCAGCGTGATCGACGAGAGCCCGACGGTGACGAGGACGGCCGCGAAGCTCCAGTAGGTGGGCATGAGCGCCGCGACCGCGCACGTGAGGCCGAACGCGGCGGACGACAGCACGAGCACGCGGAGGCGCGGCACCTCGCGTCGGGCCGCGAGCAGGGCCCCCGCGAGGGACCCGACGGCGATGCACGACGAGAGCAGGCCGAAGCCGCTCGCGTCGACGCCGAACGACACGCTCGCCATGGTCGAGGTGAAGATCGGGAAGTTCAGCCCGAAGGTGCCGATGACGAAGACCATCACGAAGACCACGAGCAGGTCGGGCCGCCCCCGGACGTAGCGGAACCCGTCGCGGATCTGCCCCTTCGCCCGCACCAGCGTCGGCTTGGCGACGAGCTGCGAGACCCGGATCGCCCGCAGCGACAGCAGGACCGCCGCGAACGAGGCCGCGTTGAGGAGGAACACCCACCCCGTGCCCCAGGTCGCGATGAGCACGCCCGCCACGGCCGGCCCCAGCAGTCGGGCGCCGTTGAACGAGGCCGAGTTGAGGCCCACGGCGTTGGTGAGCTGCTCACGGGGCACGAGCTCCGACACGAACGCCTGCCTGATCGGTGCGTCGATCGCGTTGGCGGTGCCGAGCAGCAGCGCGAAGCCCCACACCATCCACAGCTGCACGGCGCCGGTGAGGACGAGCAGGCCGAGGGCGAGGCCGAGCGCGGCCATCACGCCCTGGGTGACCATGAGCATCCTGCGCCGGTCGAAGCGGTCGGCGATGAGGCCGGTGATCGGCACGAGCAGGATCGGCGGCGCGAACTGCAGCGCCATGGTGATGCCGACGGCCGTCGCGTCGTGGTCGGTGAGGTCGGTGAGGACGAGCCAGTCCTGAGCGGTGGCCTGCATCCAGGTGCCGGTGTTCGACACGAGGGCTCCGCCGAACCAGAGGCGGTAGTTGCGGACGGAGAGGCTGCGGAACATCGCGCTCACGAGCGGGTGAGCTCTCGCAGGATGCGCGTGGCCTCGGTGAGCGTGCGGCGCTCGTCGGGCGTGAGGGCGGCGAGGCGCGGCGCGAGCCACGCGTCGCGGCGACGGCGGGTCTCGAGGACGGCGTCGCGCCCGGCGTCGGTCGTCTCGAGCAGCACGCGACGTCGGTCGGCTGGGTCGGTGGTCCGCCGCAGCAGGCCCTGCTCCACGAGCTTGTCGACGGCGCGCGTCATCGACGGCGGGGCGACGCCCTCGTGCTCCGCGAGCTCGCCGATCGTCAGCGGCTGCGCCTGCAGCACCCAGCCGAGCGAGGCGACGAGGCCGTCGCTCAGCGTCGCGTCGGCCTTCTGCTGCCGGAGGCGGCGGGCGAGCCGCAGAGTCGCCGCGCGGAGGTCGGTCGCCAGGCGGGCGTGGGGGAGGGCGCGGAGGGTGCCCGTGCTCGGTGGCGTGGGGGGTGGTCCTGGAGGTCCTGACATCGTCGTCAAGGATAGGTCGTTACTTCGGCTGAGTAAAGAACCGGTCAAGATGGGCAACGGGTGCATGGCTCGCTGCGGGAGGGGCGCAACATGGTCGCGGGCCGGTCCCGGCCCGACAGCCCGGGCCGCGGGGCGGCCCCCAGGAGAGGAGCCATCATGGCCAGGTTCACCGACAAGACCGCCATCGTCACGGGCGGCGGCAGCGGCATCGGCGCCGCGATCTCGAAGGCGCTCGCTGCCGAGGGCGCGTCCGTCGTCGTCACCGACATCGCGCTCGACGCCGCGAAGGGCGTCGTCGACGAGATCGTCGCCGCGGGCGGCACCGCCACCGCCTTCGAGCAGAACACGGCGAAGGCCGCCGACAGCGAGGCCGCCGTGCAGCACGCCGTCGACACCTACGGCGCCCTGCACCTCGCGGTCAACAACGCCGGCATCGGCGCCGCGCCCCAGGACATCGGCGAGTACGACGTCGAGGCGTGGGACCGCGTGCGCTCCGTCGACCTCGACGGCGTCTTCTACGGCCTGCGGTACCAGCTGCCCGCCATGGTCACGGCCGGCGGCGGCGCGATCGTGAACATGAGCAGCGTGCTCGGCTCGGTCGGCATCGCGCAGAACGCCGCCTACGTGGCGAGCAAGCACGCGCTCGTCGGCCTGACCAAGGTCGCGGCCCTCGAGTACACGGCCCGCGGCGTGCGCACGAACGCGGTCGGACCCGGCTTCATCGACACGCCGCTCGTGCGCTCCTCGCTCAGCGACGACCAGCTCACCGCGCTCGAGCAGCAGCACGCGACCGGCCGCCTCGGCACCGACGCCGAGGTCGCGGCCCTCGTGCTGTTCCTGCTCAGCGACGACGCGTCGTTCATCTCGGGCAGCTACCACCTCGTCGACGGCGGCTACAGCGCGCACTGACGCGCGACCCGCACCGACGCGGGGCAGGAGGCGCGGGCCGGGCCGGCTCCGCGCCTCCTGCCCGCCACGGGGCCGGCCGGGGGCCGTGCCCAGCCCGCACCGTCCCGACCGTGCGCCGGCGACCGGCGCCTGGGATCATGGACGCGTGCCCACCTTCAGCGCTGCCCGAGCCGACCACGAGTTCCGCGACGCCTGGGGCGTCACGATCCACTGGTACGTGTGGCGGGCGGCCAAGCCCCGCGGCGTCGTCCAGCTCGTGCACGGCGTCGGCGAGCACGCCCTCCGCTACGAGCAGGTCGCCCAGGGCCTCGTGCGGGCGGGCTACACCGTCTACGCGGACGACCACCGAGGCCACGGCGCCACCGGCCTCGAGCAGTGGGGCGGCGACGCCTCCCGGCTCGGCCGGCTCGGCCCCGGCGGGCTGCGCGCCGCCATCGACGGCGTCGAGGCCTTCGCCGACCTCGTGAGGGCCGAGGAGCCCGGGCTCCCCTTCGGGGTGATCGCCCAGTCGTGGGGCTCGCTCATGGTCCAGAAGCTGCTCGACGAGCGGCCCGACCTCTGGGACGCCGTCGTGCTCACCGGCACCGCGTACCGCATGCCCGGCAGCATGGACGCCGGCGACCTCAACCGGCGGCACGTCCAGCCCGGCGGCACCGGCTTCGAGTGGGTGAGCCGGGACCCGGCCGTGCACCGGGCCATGGCCGACGACCCGCTCGTCGTCGACGCGAAGGTCCTGGCGCTGTTCGGCCTCGCCGACACGCTGCGCCTCGTCGGACGGCCCCGTCGCCGCTACCGCCACGACGTGCCCGTCTCCCTCGTCGTCGGCAGCGACGACGTGCTCGGCGGGGAGCGCAGTGCCGTGAAGCTCGCCAGGGCCTACGTCTCGCGGTCGGGGCTCACCGACGTCGAGGTGCGCGTCCACACCGGAGCCCGGCACGACGTGCTGCACGAGACGAACGCCGACGAGGTGCTCGCCGACATCGTGCACTGGCTCGACCTGCGGCTCGGCGCCGTGGCGGGCGCGACGGCCGCGGACGGCTGACGCCGGGCCTCCTGCCGGACGCGTGCCCCGGGGCGAGGTCGGCCGGGCCCGCCGTCGTCGGCGCTCGGACGTAGGCTGCTCGCATGCACGGTGAGTACAAGGTCCCCGGGGGCAAGCTGGTCGTCGTCGACCTCGACGTGGAGGACGGCCGCCTCGCGCGGTTCCGCCTGGCGGGCGACTTCTTCCTCGAGCCCGACGACGCCCTCGAGGCGATCGACCGGGCCGTCAACGGCCTGCCGTCGGGCGCCGACTCGGCGACCATCGTGCGCGCGATCACGGCGGGGCTGCCCGAGGGCACCACGATGCTCGGCGTCACCGCCGAGGCGATCGCCGTCGCGATCCGGCGCTCGCTCACCCGCGCGACCGACTGGCGCGACCACGACTGGCAGATCGTGCACGACGCACCGGTGTCGCCCAACCTGCACCTCGCGCTCGACCAGGTGCTCACCGAAGAGGTCGGCGCGGGCCGCCGCGGGCCGACCCTCCGCTTCTGGGAATGGGACTCGCCCGCCGTCGTCATCGGCAGCTTCCAGTCGCTGCGCAACGAGGTCGACCTCGAGGCCGCCGAGCGGGAGGGGTTCGAGGTCGTGCGCCGCATCAGCGGCGGGGGCGCCATGTTCATGGACGCCCAGTCGATCGTCACCTACTCGCTCTACGCCCCCGGCGACCTCGTGCAGGGCATGAGCTTCGCCGAGTCCTACGCCTACCTCGACGAGTGGGTCATCGAGGGCCTGCGCTCGCTCGGCGTCGACGCCTTCTACCAGCCGCTCAACGACATCACGAGCAGCAAGGGCAAGATCGGCGGGGCCGCCCAGAAGCGCCTCGGCAACGGGGCCCTGCTGCACCACGCCACCATGAGCTACGACATGGACGGCGAGAAGATGGTCCAGGTGCTGCGCATCGGCCGCGAGAAGATGAGCGACAAGGGCACGACGAGCGCCGCCAAGCGCGTCGACCCGCTGCGCAGCCAGACCGGACTGCCCCGCGCCGAGGTCATCGAACGGCTCAAGCAGACCTTCGCCGCCCGCTACGGGGCGACGCCCGGCACCGTCACCGCCGACGAGCTCGCGGCGGCCGAGGCGCTCGTGGCCTCGAAGTTCTCGACGCCGGAGTGGCTGCGCCGGGTGCCCTGAGGCGTCCGGCGGGAGCGCCCGCGGGGCGGGGGCGCCGCCGGGCGAGTGCGCCCGCCGGGCGGGAGCGCCGCCGGGCGGGAGCGCCGCCGGGCGGGGGCGCCGCCGGGATCAGCGGCGCAGGAGCTCCTGGTAGTCGGGGTGGTCGTCGACGAAGTCGGCGACGAAGGGGCAGAGCGGGACGACCCGCAGGTCGGTGGACTCGCGCACGTCGTCGAGCGCGGCCTGCACGAGCCGGGCCCCGCGGCCCTTCGTGCGGTGCTCGGGCGAGACCTCGGTGTGCGTGAACCGGATCTCGTCGTCCGTGCGCTCGTACTCGGCGACGCCGCGCACCTCGCCGTCCTCGACGAGCTCGTAGCGCTGGCGGGTGGTGTCGTTGCGGACCTCTTCAGACATCGTCCGAGGCTACGCCCGGTCCCTCCGTGGCTTCCGGGACCGGCAGGATGGGGGGATGCCCCTCGACTGGACCCGCGCCTCCGGCGACCTCGTGGTCCACGGCGAGGCGCTCGCCGCGACGTCCGCCCTGCCCGACGGCGCCTTCACCGTCGTGTACCTCGACCCCCCGTTCAACACGGGTCGCAGCCAGACCCGCTGGACGACGACGTCCGTCCGCACGACCGAAGGGGCCGACACCGGTCGAGCCGGTTTCAAGGGCGTCTCGTACGAGCGGCTGCGCGGCGACCTCATGCGCTACGACGACCGCTTCGAGGACTACTGGTCGTTCCTCGAGCCGCGCCTGGTCGAGGCCTGGCGCCTGCTCGGCCCCGAGGGCACGCTCTACCTGCACCTCGACTACCGCGAGGCCCACTACGCCAAGGTGCTGCTCGACGCGCTCTTCGGGCGCGAGTCGTTCCTCAACGAGATCATCTGGGCCTACGACTACGGCGCGAAGAGCCGCCGCCGGTGGCCGACGAAGCACGAGACGATCCTCGTCTACGTCAAGGACCGCGACCGGTACCACTTCGACAGCGAGGCCGTCGACCGTGAGCCGTACATGGCCCCCGGCCTCGTGACGCCCGAGAAGGCCGCCCGGGGCAAGCTGCCCACCGACGTCTGGTGGCACACCATCGTGTCGCCCACGGGCCGCGAGAAGACGGGGTACCCGACGCAGAAGCCCGAGGGCGTGCTGCGCCGCATCGTGCAGGCGTCGAGCCGCGAGGGCGACTGGGTGCTCGACTTCTTCGCCGGCAGCGGCACGCTCGGCGCGGTCGCTGCCGCCCTCGGGCGTCGCTACGTGCTCGTCGACAGCAACGCCGAGGCCGTCGAGGTCATGCGCCGGCGCCTGCCCTCGGCCGAGGTCGTCGTCCTGCCGGAGGGCTAGGCTCGCCGCGATGTCGCACCGTCACGCCCGACCCTCCTCCGCCCGCCCCCGGCGTGCCGTCGTCGTCGCCCTGCTCGCCCTGACCGGAGTCGTGCTCGCCGGCTGCACGGGCCCCGCGCCCGAGCCGGACGGGACCGCCCGCGCGACCGCGACCTCCGGCGCGACCCCCGCCCCCCGCCCGACGCCGACCGCCACGGAGGCCCCCACGACGCCCACGCCGAGCACCCCGCCGACCGCGCCCGCCTTCGACAAGGGGGCCCTCTCGATCGACGACCCGACCAGCCTGTGGGTCGTGAGCGACAAGGCGCGCCCGCTCTCGCCCGTCGACCACGCCCCGAGCGACCTCGTGACCATGGACGTCGCCTCGCAGAACCCGCCCGTGCTGCGCCGCGAGGCCGCCGACGCGGTGCTCGCGATGTTCGCGGCGGGGGAGGCCGAGGGCGCGGGGGCGTTCCAGGTGCAGAGCGCCTACCGGTCGTACGACACGCAGGTCCGCGTCTACGACGGCTGGGTCGCCCAGCTCGGGCAGGAGGCCGCGGACCGGACGAGCGCGCGCCCCGGCACGAGCGAGCACCAGACCGGGCTCGCCCTCGACATCAGCCCCGTGCCGCTGTCGTGCGTGCTCCAGGCCTGCTTCGGCGAGACGCCGCAGGGGCGCTGGCTCGCGGCGGAGTCGTGGCGCTTCGGGTTCGTGCTGCGGTACCCCGAGGGCTCCACGGCGATCACGGGCTACGAGTACGAGCCCTGGCACTTCCGGTACGTGGGCGTGCCGCTCGCGACCGAGCTGCACCGGACCGGCACCGCCACCCTCGAGGAGTTCTTCGACCTGCCGGCCGCGCCCGACTACCCGGGCTGAGCCCCGAGCTCGTGCTCGGGCTCGTGCTCGTGCTCGTGCTCTGTCGTGGTCACCGTCCGGAGGCGGGGGCGCGTCCCCACGGCCGGGGCTCGTCGCTCGGTGGGCGGGTCCGTCGTCGCCGGGCATCCGTGACGGCCCGGGAACGACGGACCCGCCCGAGCTGGGGGCCGCGGTGCGCCACCGTGGCTCCTAGGCTTCTCGACATGGAGCAGCACCGACGGTGGACCGTGCCCGCCGTGGCCGCGCTGCTGCTGCTCGTGCTCGGCCTCGGCGGCTCGGCGCTGCTGTGGTCCCTGCCGGCCGTGAGGCAGTCGTTCCCCGGCGTCCTGTTCGCGCTCCTCCTGCCGCCCGTGACGATCGCGGCCGCGGTCGTCCTGATAGTCCGTGCCGTGCAGGAGGCACGCTCGGCCCACGGCGAGCACCGCCGGTCCCAGGGGCGCTTCACCGCCGTCGAGCTCGCGCAGCGCGCCAGCGCGGACGAGGGGCACCGCGCCTGGGCCGCCGCCCGCGAGCTGCGCGCCGGCCTCGCCCGCCGCGAGGTGCCGCCTGCCCTGCAGGTCTGGGACGTCGTGCCCGAACCGGGCGAGGTCTTCTTCTACGACCTGACCGTCGACCACGAGCGCTGGTACGGCCAGGTCGTCGCGTACCCGCAGGGCGGCGGCCTCTACCTCGGCCCGCCCGCGTTCGTGCTCGCAGGGCTCGCCCTCAGCAGCGTGGTGCGGTCGAACGCACGTCGTACGGCGGAGGCCCGGGCCGCGGTCCAGTGGCGCGACCAGGAGAGGGTGCGGGTGCTCGTGTCGAACACGCGCCTCGTCTGCCTGGTGCGCGGCGAATGGGTCTCGTTCGCGTACTCGGCCATGTCGGCGGTGCACCCCGAGGTCTCGGAGTGGACGCTCGTCTGCCAGTTCCACGGCCCCGCCGCGCCCCTGCGGCTCCGCGGCAACGGGGTGCCGTTGATCGCCGTCCTGGCGGTCTTCGCCACGCACGGCCTCGACGCGGTCGTGGCGCACCCGAGCCTCGCCGCCCTCGGCGCGGTGACGTCGAGCGGGCCCGCGTCGCGGTCGCGGTCGACGGACGTCTCGGGCGCGACGGACTGACGACGGACCGACGACGGAGGCGGCCGCCCAGCACGCTGGACGACCGCCTCCTGTCGGACCCTCGAGGTCGGCGCGGATGCGCCCCCGGTCAGTCGCCGAGCGCGGCGTCGACGATCTGCTTGGCCTCGGCCTGCACGCGGCGCAGGTGCTCGGGGCCCTCGAACGACTCGGCGTAGATCTTGTAGACGTCTTCCGTGCCGCTCGGGCGGGCCGCGAACCAGGCTTTCTCGGTGACGACCTTCAGGCCGCCGACCGCGGCGCCGTTGCCGGGCGCCTCGGAGAGCTTCGCGACGATGGGGTCGCCGGCGAGCTCGGTGGCCGTGATGTCGTCGCCGCTGAGCTTGCCGAGGCGCGCCTTCTGTTCCTTCGACGCGGGGGCGTCGACGCGCTCGTAGACGGGGTCGCCGAACTGCTCGACGAGCTCCGCGTAGCGCTGCGACGGCGTCTTGCCCGTCACGGCGAGGATCTCGGCGGCGAGCAGGGCCAGCAGGATGCCGTCCTTGTCGGTGGTCCAGACGGTGCCGTCCTTGCGGAGGAAGGACGCTCCCGCGCTCTCCTCGCCGCCGAACGCGACCGAGCCGTCGACGAGGCCGGGCACGAACCACTTGAAGCCGACCGGGACCTCCCACAGGCGTCGCCCGTGCGACGCGACGACCTGGTCGATGATGCTCGACGACACGAGCGTCTTGCCGATGGCCGCCTCGGCGCCCCAGCCGGGACGGTGCGTCACGAGGTAGTCGATCGCGACGGCGAGGTAGTGGTTGGGGTTCATGAGGCCGCCGTCGGGGGTGACGATGCCGTGCCGGTCGGCGTCGGCGTCGTTGCCCGTGAGCACGTCGAACTCGTCCTTGCGGTGCACGACGCTCGCCATGGCCGACGCGCTCGACGGGTCCATGCGGATCTTGCCGTCCCAGTCGAGGGTCATGAAGCGCCAGGTGGGGTCGACGCTCGGGTTGGCGACCGTGAGGTCGAGGTCGTAGACGTCGCGGATCGCGCCCCAGTAGGCGACGCTCGCCCCGCCCAGGGGATCGGCGCCGATCTTCACGCCGGCCTCACGGATCGCCTCGATGTCGATGACGTTCGCCAGGTCGGCCACGTAGCCGCGCAGGAAGTCGTGCCGCCCGGGGCTGCCGTCGCCGCGCTTCACGTCGACGTTGCCGGCGGCGATGATCTCGTTCGCCCGCGACGCGATCCAGCTCGTGGCGTCGCTGTCGGCAGGGCCGCCGTGCGGCGGGTTGTACTTGAAGCCGCCGTCGCGGGGCGGGTTGTGGCTCGGCGTCACGACGATGCCGTCGGCCTTGTCGGCGTTCGCCGGGTCGGCGTTGTAGACCAGCACGGCGTGGCTCAGGGCGGGCGTGGGCACGTAGCCGCCGTCGGCGTCGGCGAGCACGTGGACGCCGTTGCCCGCGAGCACCTCGAGGGCCGTGCGCTCGGCAGGGCCGCTCAGGGCGTGCGTGTCGCGCCCGATGAACAGCGGACCGGTGATGCCCTGCCCGGCGCGGTACTCGACGATCGCCTGCGTGATCGCCGCGATGTGGGTGTCGTTGAACGCCGAGTCGAGCGACGACCCGCGGTGCCCGGAGGTGCCGAAGACGACCTTCTGGTCGGGGTGCGTCACGTCGGGCACGAGGTCGTAGTACGCGGCCACGACCTCGGTGACGTCGATGAGGTCCGTGTCCTGGGCGGGTGTTCCGGCGCGATCGGTCATGGTGTCATCCTGGCACCGGCCACCCCGCCGCGTCCCAGGATCCACAGCCCCTAGGCTCGTGCCCATGCCAGTGGAGGAGACCTCGCGCACCTACAGCTACCTCGGGCCCGCCGGCACGTTCACCGAGGCCGCCCTCAAGCAGGTGCCGGAGGCCCGCGGAGCCGAGTGGCGCAGCGTCGCCAACGTGGGCGAGGCGCTCGCCGACGTCGTCTCGGGCCGCAGCACCGCCGCCATGATCGCCATCGAGAACAGCGTCGAGGGCGGGGTGAGCGCGACGCAGGACGCCCTCGCGCGCATCCCGGGCCTGCGCATCATCGGCGAGCACCTCGTCCCCGTCGACTTCGTGCTCGTGGCCCGTCCCGGCACGACCCTCGCCGACGTGCGCGTCGTCAACGCGCACCCCGTCGCCTACGGCCAGACGCACCACTGGCTCGAGCGCAACCTGCCCGGGCACGGGCACATCCCGGCCGCGTCGAACGTCGCCGCGGCCGCGTCGCTGCTCGCCGACGACGGCTCGTTGGCCGACGCCGCCGTCGCCCCGCCCGGCATCACCGCGCACCACGACGTCGAGGTGCTGGCCTCGGGCATCGGCGACAACCCCAACGCCGTCACGCGCTTCGTGCTCGTCAGCCGCACCGTGCCCGTGCCGCCGGCGACGGGTGCCGACAAGACGAGCCTCATCGTCGAGCTGCCCGACGACCGGTCCGGCTCGCTCGTCGACCTGCTCGAGCAGTTCGCGACCCGCGGCATCGTGCTCAGCCTCATCCAGTCGCGACCGATCGGCGACGAGCTCGGGCGGTACCGCTTCGTCATCGACCTCGAGGGGCACGTGCTCGACGAACGCGTCGCCGACGCCCTGCTCGGCCTCAAGCGGTTCAGCCCGGCCGTGACGTTCCTCGGCTCCTACCCCCGGGCCGACGGGCGGCCCGCGTCGGTGACGCACCGCTACGACGACGCCGCCTTCGTCGAGGCCCGCGACTGGCTGCGCGACATCGTCAGCGGGGCCTGAGCGCAGGAGGCGCACGCGGCCCCGCGGGCAAGCGGCGTCACCGGCGCGGGCAGGCAGGAGGCGCACCGGGCCGGGACGGGGCGGGCCGGGCCCGGCGCACCCCGGCCGCGTGCGACTCCTGCGCGGTCAGGCGTCCTGGGGCAGGCGCACCGTGAGCGCGCCGGGGTCGACGACGGCGCGGAGCGCGACGGCCTTGCCGACCGAGTCGCCGTCGATCTCGAAGTCCTGCGGGGACTCGAGGCGCACGACGAGCTTCTTGCCCTTGGTGTAGCGCAGCGTGCGGATCTCGCGCTGGTTCGCCGCGAGGAGGCGGCGGCCCACCTGGCTGCGGCGCAGGATCCCGTTCTCCCAGATGATCTTCGTCGTGATCTGCAGCCAGCCGAAGAAGCCCTCGGGGCGCAGCGCGACGATGTCGAACTCGCCGTCGTCGACCGCCGCCTCGGGGAGCAGCATGATGTTCGCCGGCAGCAGCCCGCAGTTGCCGATGATCATGGTGTGGGCTCGCATCGACTTGCGGCCGCCGTCGTCGAGCTCGTAGCGCAGCTCGATCTTGTTGTCGTCGCGCAGCGCCCGCACGATGGCGTCGACGTAGGCGAGCCAGCCCACGCGCTTCTTGAGCTCGTCGTTCGTGTTGGCGAGCATCTTCGCGTCGAGCCCGACGCCGGCCATCACCACGAAGGCCTTGGTCTCGCGCGAACCGTCCTCGCGCTCGATGTCGACGATGCCCAGGTCGATGTCGCGGTCGGCACCGTTGAACGCCGTCGAGACCGAGTCGTCGAGGTTGTCGAGCGACAGGTCGAGGTTGCGGGCGAGCAGGTTGCCGGTGCCCGAGGGCAGCAGGCCGAGCGCCGTGCTCGAGCCGCGCAGGGCCTCGGCGACCGCCCGGACCGTGCCGTCGCCGCCGGCCGCGATGACGACGTCGGCGCCGTCCTCCAGGGCCTGCCGGGTGACGCCGCCGCCCGGGTCCTCCTCGCTCGTCTCGTACCACCGCGTCTCGTGCCAGCCGGCCTCAGCCTCGTGCTTCGCCACGGAGGCCTTCACGGCGTCGAGGTCGACCTTGATGGGGTTGTAGACGACGGCGGCCCGCGAGCGGCCGGTGCCCGTCGAGGGTGACGAGTCGTGCCCGGTCTGCGGGTCGGAGGAAGAGGTCATGGGGCGAGCGTAGCGATCGGGCGGGCCCCAGGCCCTGTGCCGCGGTCTCCTCCACAGGGGCCGGGTCGCTCACGGGCCGGGGGAGGACATCCGCCGTCCACCCGACCTCCTTAGGATGGTCGCGTGATCGATCCCCAGCTGCTCCGCGACGACCCCGACCGCATCAAGGCGAGCCAGCGTGCGCGGGGCGACTCCGAGGCGCTCGTCGACGAGGCCGTGTCGGCCGACGCCGAGCGCCGGGCGGCCATCACGGCCTTCGAGGCCCTCCGCGCCGAGCAGAACGCCTTCGGCAAGACGGTGGCGAAGGCCCCGAAGGACGAGAAGGCGGCCCTCGTCGCCCAGGCGCAAGAGCTGGCCGGCCGCGTCAAGGCGGCGCAGGCCGCCTCCGGCGAGGCCGAGGCCGCGTTCGACCGCGCCGTGCGCGCCATCGGCAACGTCGTCGTCGACGGCGTCCCCGCGGGCGGGGAGGAGAACTTCACCACACTGCGGCAGCACGGCACGCGCCCCGCCTTCGACTTCGAGCCCCTCGACCACGCCGACCTGGGCGAGTCGCTCGGCGCCATCGACATCAAGCGCGGCACGAAGGTGTCGGGCTCGCGCTTCTACTTCCTCCGCGGGGTCGGCGCCCGGCTCGAGATCGGGCTCATGAACATGGCGCTCGACCTGGCCGTGCAGAACGACTTCACGCCGCTCGTCACCCCGACCCTCGTCCGCCCCGAGGTCATGGGCGGCACCGGGTACCTCGGCTCGCACGCCGACGAGGTCTACCACCTGCCCGCCGACGACCTCTACCTCACGGGCACGAGCGAGGTCGCGCTCGCCGGGTACCACGCCGACGAGATCCTCGACGTCGACGAGGCACCGATCCGCTACGCAGGATGGTCGACCTGCTACCGGCGCGAGGCCGGTGCGGCGGGCAAGGACAACCGCGGGATCCTGCGGGTCCACCAGTTCAACAAGCTCGAGATGTTCAGCTACGTGCACCCCGACCGGGCCGAGCAGGAGCACGAGGCGCTCGTCGGCCTGCAGGAGCAGATGCTGCAGGCGATGGAGCTCGAGTACCGCGTCATCGACGTCGCCGCGGGCGACCTCGGCTCGAGCGCCGCGCGCAAGTTCGACATCGAGGCCTGGGTGCCGACGCAGGGCACCTACCGCGAGCTCACCTCGACCTCGAACTGCACCACGTACCAGGCCCGTCGCCTCGACACCCGGTACCGCACCGAGAGCGGCAGGACCGCCCCCGTCGCGACGCTCAACGGCACGCTCGCCACGACCCGCTGGCTCGTCGCGATCCTCGAGACGCACCAGCAGGCCGACGGCTCGGTCGTGGTGCCCGAGGCGCTGCGGCCCTACGTCGGCGGCCTCGAGGTCCTGGAGCCCGTCGCGTGACCGGCGCCGCCGCCGCCCGGCCGGCACCCCTCGCCGACGACGAGCGCTGGCTCGTCGCCCTCGACGTCGACGGCACGATCATGCTCGAGACCGGCACCATCAGCGACGCCGTCGCCGACCAGATCGTGCGCCTCGACGACGAGGGCCACGCCGTGATGATCGCCACCGGGCGCAGTGTCGCCATGACCCTGCCCGTCATGGAGCGCCTCGGCCTCACGTCCGAGTACGTCGTCTGCGCCAACGGGGCCATCACGCTGCAGCGCGACGAGTCCGCGCCCACCGGCTACCGGCAGCTGCACGTCGAGCAGTTCGACCCGACCGAGGTGCTCACCACGATCCGCGAGCACCTCGCCGACAGCAGCTACGCCGTCGAGGACGGCGACGGGGTCATGCGCTACCACGGCCCCTTCCCCGAGGCGGCCCTCGCCGCGAACGCCGAGCAGGTCGAGTTCGAGCAGCTGCTCGCCCAGCCCGCGACGCGCGTCGTCGTGCTCTCGCCCGAGCACGGCATCGACGAGTTCCTCGAGATCGTCGAGCGCATGGGGCTCTCGAAGGTGAACTACAACGTCGGCTGGACCAGCTGGCTCGACATCGCCCCCGACGGCATCACCAAGGCCACCGCCCTCGAGCGGGTGCGCGAGCACCTCGGCATCGACCGCGAGAGGGTCTTCGCGTGCGGCGACGGACGCAACGACGTCGACATGCTGCGCTGGGCCGCCGCGGGCGGACGCGGCGTCGCCATGGGCCAGGCCCCGGACGACGTCGTCGAGGTCGCCAACGAGCGCACCGCCAGCGACCTCGACGACGGCCTCGCCGCGGCGCTCGCGACGCTGTAGCGCGCCGTTCGCGCGCCGGGCGCCGGGCGCTTGGCGCTGGGCGCCCGCGTCGGTGCCCGGCGTCGGCGCTCGTGCGGGTCCGGCACCCGGGGCTGGCACCCGGGACCCGGGGTCTGCGGCCAGTACGGACTGTGCACCGCGAAGGGTGCTCGGCACCGTGAACGTCTGCGGTGCCGAGCGCACGTCGTGGTGCCGACGGTGCTCGTGGTCGGTGGGGCGTGGTGTGCGGGCCGGCGAACCAGCCTCCTGGTGCCGAACCAGGCAGATGGGCGGTGCCCGAGCAGGTCGGTGGTTCGGCGGGCGGTGCCGGTGGCGTCCGTGGTCGGTGGGGCGTGGTGTGCGGGCCGGCGAACCAGCCTCCTGCTGCCGAACCAGGCAGATGGGTGGTGCCCGAGCAGGTCGGTGGTTCGGCGGGCGGTGCCGACGGCGTCCGCGGCCGGTGGGGCGTGGCGTGCAGGCGCGAGGGGACCCGTGGCGGTGGCGGGGCCTCCGGGTACACTCGGGGCGGGCGCCGGCCCAGGGGCGGCGCACCGGGAGGGCTGTCCGAGCGGCCGATGGAGCTTGTCTTGAAAACAAGTGGGCAGAGATGTCTCGTGGGTTCGAATCCCACGCCCTCCGCAGCAGGACGCGGCACGGCGCGCCGGGTGCCCGCGGCACGGGTCGAGGGACGTGACGCGGCGTGGCCCGTCCGCGTCACGTCCCTTCTACCGCGCCATGCCGCTACCTAGGCGCCAGCGCCTCCGCCAGCGCCTCCGCCAGCACCCTCGCCGACGCCGGCCGCCCCGACGCCGGCCGCCCCGACGCCGGCAGCCGCGCCGCCGGCCGCGCCGCCGCCGGCCGCCGCGGTGCGCGCACCCCGCCGGCGCCGCGCCCGCACCGCGAGCAGCACCACGACGGCCGCGACGAGCAGGACGAGCGCCAGGCCCGTCCACGACAGTGCGAGGCCGGCCAGGTCGGCGCTCGCCGCGTCGGCTCCGGGCAGGGCGTCGTCGCCGACGGCGAGCGGCGACACGGTGAGGTCGCCGGCGAGCAGGACGCTCGGGGCGGCGGGCAGCTCGACGGTCTGCGTCGCGCTCTCGCCGGGCAGCAGTTCGCGGGGCTCGCCGGAGCCGGTGGTCGCGCCCAGGCCGAAGAAGCCTCCTGTGCTCACGGTCGGCGACGCCGCGACCCGGACGTTGCCCTCGTTGGCGACGTCGTAGCTGACGCGGGCGGTGCCCGGGGCGAACGGCACGAGCGAGGGCTCGTAGCTGGTGCGCACGTCGGTGACGGCGAGCTGGGGAGCGACCTCGCCGGCGACCCGCAGGTGCAGGCGCACGCCGAGGCGGTTCGAGACGGTGACCTCGTCGCCGCTCGTGACGCCGGCCGTGATGCCGACGGGGTGGTCGCCGGGGGTGGCGTCCGCGGGCACCGTCACGGTGACGGGCAGGACGCGCGTCTCGCCGGGCTCCAGCGCGAGGGTGCCGCCGGGCTCGAGACCGCCCAGCGCGACCCACGTGCCGGGGCCGCCCGGGGACTCCTGCGCGGGGGCGACGTCGAAGGCGCCGGACGCTCCGGTGCGTCCGTCGCCCGCCTCGACGACGAACGTCTCGGCGGTGCCGCCGAGGTTGGTGACGGCGACGTGGTCGTCGACGCTGGTGCCCGGGTCGAGCTCGTGCCGCAGCGAGATGCGGTCGTCGGGGCCGTCGGCGTCGGCGGGCCCGAGCGTCCACTCGCTGGCCGGCGCCGGGGCGGCGGTCGCGTCGGGCGCACCGGCGACGGCGAGCGGTCCCGCCAGGAGGGCGGTCGCGACGACGGCGAGGCGCAAGGACGACGGGACGCCCGCCAGGAGGCTCGGGCGGGCGGACGAGGACGGTGCGGCGGGCATGGTGCTCCGGGATCTGTGCGGCAGGAGGCGGTGGGGAGGAGGGGAGGGCGGGGCGCCACGGTCACCGGGACGCCCCGCCCGGGCGATCAGTCCTCGGGGAAGACCGTGAGGACGATCGAGCTGCCGTAGCGACCGGCGGCGGCGTCGGCGGGCGTGCGCAGCTCGAGGTCGGCGCCGATCACGGTCGAGCCGACCCGGCTGACGCGGTCGGACTGGGCGAGCGCCGCGGCCTGCTCGAGCGTCGCGCGGGGCCCGGGGACGGCACCGTTCTCGCTCGAGACGATCGCGGGCTCCCAGGACAGGTTCTCGGCGCCGATGGTGCGGTTGCCCGCCCGGAACTCGGCGGCGCTGCCGGACGCGGTCCAGCCCTCGCCCTTGGCCTGCACCTCCGAGCGCGTGTCGCGCACGGTCACCTGCGGCAGCTCGCCGCGCAGGGCGCCCTCGCCGGCGACCTGGAAGGCCACCGGTGCCTCGCCGCGGGCGACGCTCATGCTGAGCGCCCCGGTGGCGGCGGAAGGCACGGGCACCGTGGCCTCGAGGCCGGCCGCGTCGTCGCCCTCGGGCTGCGCGTGGCCCAGGAAGTCGAAGATGCTCTCACCGATGGCGGTGTTGTCGAGGTAGGCGCCGCGCACCTGGTCCCACGACGTGGCGCGCTGGGTGAAGACGTCCGAGCCGGCGCCCTTCGCGAAGAACGGCACGAGCTGGTTGGTGTGTCCGCCCGAGTGCCACGACACGTCGGGGAGCTGGCCCTTCTCGCCGGTCAGCGGCGTCCAGGTGGGGTCGGAACCGGGGCCGGCCAGGTAGCCGGTCTCGTGGTCCGCGGTGACGACGACGAGCGTCTCGTCCCACGAGCTGTTCTGCTCGACCCACGCGTCGACGCTCTCGACGGCCTCGTTGAAGGCGATCTGCTCCTCCACGACGCGCGTGGTCTGGTTGGCGTGGCCGGCCCAGTCGACGGCTCCGCTCTCGACCATGAGGAAGAAGCCCTCCTCCTGCTGCTCGAGCACGTTGATGGCGCCCTCGGTCATCGTGCTCAGCGCAGGGACGTCGTTGGCGCGGTCCGTGAAGGGCAGCACGTCGTCGTTCGCCATGCCCGGGCGGTTGTACTGGAGCGTCTCGGCGACCTGCGCGAGGCCGAAGACCTTCTCGGGGGCGTCGTCGGTCGTGGCGAGGTCCTCGAAGGACTGCTTCGCGTCGAGGTAGGTGAAGTCGGTGCGGCCCTGGCTCACGCGGTCGAAGTCGGCCTGCGAGATCCACGTGTCGTTCGACGAGCGGCTCGTGTGCGCGTCGGTGAAGTTGGGGTGCCCGCCGCCCATGATGACGTCGGTGCCGCTGTCGATCATCTCGGTCGCGAGGCCCTGGTAGTCGTTGCGGCTCGCGTTGTGCGCGACGAAGCCGGCCGGGGTGGCGTGGTTGAAGGGGACGCTCGTGACGACGCCCGTCGCCTTGCCGACGGCCTTCGCCTGCTCGCCGACCGTGAGCAGGCGCTCGCCGTCGGGGCCGAAGCCGATGGTGCCGTTCTTCGTCTTGACGCCGGTGCCCAGCGCGGTCGCGGCAGCGGCGCTGTCGGTGGCGCCCGAGGCGACCTGGCGGAAGGAGCCCCAGGCGTCCTCGGTGACGTAGCTGCCGGTGGAGGAGAAGTGCGACTGCGCGACCTGGACCGGCCAGCTCTCGTAGACCTGGCTCGCCGTGCCGGGGACGCGCTCGACGACGCCCGTGGCCGGGTCGACGCCGACCTGGCCGTAGCTGGTCCCCGACTCGTAGAGGCTCGCGGCGTCGAACTGGGCGTAGCCGCCTCCGTCCGAGATCATGAGGATGATGTTCTTCGGTCCGGTGGGCGTCGCGGCCGTGGCGGACGCGGCCGCGAGCGGGCTCGCGACGAGTCCGAGGCCGAGGACGGCGCTCCCGGCGATGAGCGCCGGCCTGCGTCGTGCTGTCATGGAGGTCTCCCTGGGTCGTGATCGAGGTGATCGGGGTGGCCGTCCGGGCGAGCGCCCGAGCGACGCCCCCCAGGCTGGGGGCGCGAGGTGTCCCCTGGACGGGGGTGGGGTGACCGGGAGGTGAACCGTACGATCCGGTTCGTTCACCGGGGGGAGGCTAGACAGGTCCGTCCCTCGAAGGGGGGCTCGGCGGGGCGCGGCCGAGGTGCTGGACTCGACGGGTCTCCTCCAGGAAGGACCCGTGCCGTGCCCCGCTCCTCACCAGGGCGTGCGTCGCTCGGCGTCGTCGCCGCGCTCGCCGTCGCCCTCCTCGCCCCGCCCGCCACCAGCGCCGCCGCAGCCGTCCCGCCCGCCTCCGCCACCAGCGGCTCGGCTGCCGCCGCCACGGCCACCACCACCACCTCGCTCGCCCCCGTCGCCCAGCCCGTCACGGGCGCGGCCGGGATCGCCGCCAACGCGGCACGCATCAGGGCCGCGTCGCCGTCCCAGGTCTTCGCGGGCGGTCCCCACGTGCAGGCGGACGGCGTCGCCGCGAAGGCCGCGACCCAGCTCGCCGCCGCGGGCCGCACGAGCGAGGCGGAGGCCGCGCGCACGATCGCCCGGTACCCCGTCGCGATCTGGCTGGGCGGCTGGTACGACGACGCGATGCTCGTGAGGACGATCCAGCGCACCCTGGCCGCGGCCGAGCGCACGGGCACGACGCCCGTGTTCGTCACCTACGACATCCCCGGCCGGGACTGCGGTGGCTACTCCGGGGGCGGGCAGGTCGACGCGGCTGCGTACCTGGCCCGCAACCAGCTCGTCGCCTCGACGCTCGCCGGGCACCGCGCCGTCGTGGTGGTCGAGCCCGACGCGCTCGGGCACCTCTCGAACTGTCCCGCGCTCGCCGTGAGCCGTGAGGCGACGCTGGCCGCGGCCGTGACGGCCTTCACGGCGGCGGGGGTGCCCAGCTACCTCGACGCCGGCAACGAGAACTGGGTGAAGCCGGCGGTCATGGCCGAGCGGCTGCGCGCCGCGGGCGTGGACCGGGCCCGCGGCTTCTCGACGAACGTCTCGAACTACTACGCGCTCGCGGGGGAGCGCGCCTACGGCGACGCCCTGTCACGGCTCACAGGAGGCGCGCGCTACGTCGTCGACACCTCGCGCAACGCCCGGGGCTGGCTGGGCACCTGGTGCAACGCCGTGGGCGCGGGGCTGGGCGCGCCCCCTGCCGCCAGCGACGGCGCGACCGCGTTCGACGCGCAGCTGTGGATCAAGACGCCGGGCGCCAGCGACGGACCCTGCAACGGCGGTCCCGCGGCCGGCAGGTGGTTCCCCGCGTACGCCGTCGCGCTCGTGCGGGACCGGGCGTGAGCCTCCTGGCGTCGGACCGGGCGTGAGCCTCCTGTCGGAGGACCCGCAGCGCGTTCCCGGGCCGCGCTGCCTATGATCGTCTCCTGCCCGTGCACCGAGCAGCTCGCCGCCCGTCGCGACGAGGGCCCCGCCAGGGTCCCGGTCCGCCGAGGCGCGAGACGCTGCCGACGACCGAGAGGACCTGCGTGACCGACCCCCGCGAGCCGTCCCGCCGATCCCTCCGCGAGGCCGAGGCCACGTCGAGCCGGTCCCCGCGCAGGAGGCGCGCCGAGGCCGTCGACGCCCCGGTCGCCCCCGGCACGCCCCCGGTCGGCGGGGCCCGCCACGGACGGTCTCGGCGCGGACGCACCGTCGGCACCGTGGGGCGCGTCGTCGCGGCGTCGCTCGCGGTGGTGCTCGTCAGCGGCGCCTCGCTGGGCGCGATCGCCGCGTGGCAGGTGCGCAGCGACCTCGGCGACGGGGTCGAGCTGCAGGCCGCTCAGGGCGCGACGACCGAGTCGGCGCCGCCGTCGATCGGGGAGTACGAGGGCGGGTTCAACATCCTCGTCGTGGGCACGGACAACGACGAGTCGCAAGACGTCGGGGCGTTCGGGCAGCGCGACGCGACGCTCAACGACGTCAACATCCTCCTGCACGTGTCGGAGGACCACACCAACGCCACCGCGGTGAGCATCCCGCGCGACATGGTCGTGCCGATCCCCGCCTGCGCGAAGGAGGACGGCTCCGGCTACCACGACGCCATGGCCGCCCGCCCCATCAACGAGGCCTGGTCGTACGGCGGGCTCAGCTGCGTCGCCTCGACCGTCTCGGAGCTCACGGGCCTCGACGTGCCCTTCGCCGGCATGATCTCGTTCGACGGGGTCATCGAGATGTCGAACGCGGTCGGCGGCGTGCCCGTGTGCGCCGCGACCCCCATCCGCGACCGGTACACGGGTCTCGACATCCCCGCCGGCGAGAGCGTGCTCTCGGGCGCCGACGCCCTGGCGTTCCTCCGCACCCGGCACGGCGTCGGCGACGGCTCCGACCTGGGGCGCATCAGCAGCCAGCAGGTCTACCTGTCGTCGCTGCTGCGCACGATGAAGAGCGCCGACACCCTGAGCAACCCGACGAGGCTCTACTCGCTGGCCCGCGCGGCGGCGAGCAACATGCAGCTGTCGTCGAACCTGACGAACCTCGACACCATGGTGCAGATCGGGCTCGCGCTGCGCGACCTGCCGCTCGAGTCCGTCAACTTCGTGCAGTACCCCGGCACGACCGACGGCTACGGCGTCTACGCGGGCAAGGTGCAGCCCGACGAGGTCGTCGCGACGCAGCTCTTCGACGCGATCCGCGAGGACCGCCCCTTCACGCTCGCCGAGGGGAGCACGGGCCTCGGCGCGGAGCTCGCGTCGCCGGGCGAGGGCGACGGCGCCGGTGTGGGCGAGCAGCCCTCCGCCGAGGCGCCCGAGGCGCCCGCCTCCGAGGCCCCTGCCGCGCCCGACGCGTCGGCGGAGCCGACCGGGCCGGCCACGCCGGACGCAGGCACGCCCCCCGAGGTCATCTCGGGGCTCGAGGGCCAGACGGCCGCCGACCAGACCTGCTCGACGGCGTTCGGCAGCTGACGAGCGCAGGAGGTCGCGGTCGCGTCGGCCGGGCACGATCCGCTATGCTGGTGGACGCGTGCCGGTCACCGGCCGTAGCACATGGAGACGTCGCATAGTCCGGCCGAGTGCACCACCCTGCTAAGGTGGAGTCCCCTTTGAGGGGACCGAGGGTTCAAATCCCTCCGTCTCCGCTGGTCGAGCCATGTCGGTCCACTCTCTCGCCGGAGTCGGGCCGGGGTGGCTCTTCCTCTTTCCCGGGGCGTCCCCGCGCGCCGGCTCAGCGGGCGTCGAGCACGCGGCGGGCCTCCGCGATCGCCCCCGCGAGCCGCTCGTCGAAGCCAGGCGGCACCTCCTGCGGCAGCGCGTCGACGGCGAACCAGCGCACGTCGTCGCTCTCGTCGCTCACCGCCGGCACGGCGCCCTCGTCCGCGAAGGCCACGAACCCGACGTCGCGGTGCACCCGGCAGCGGCCGAACGACCCGGCGAGGGCGTGACGGTCGAGGTCGACGATCGCCGCGCCTCCTGCCGGGGCGGTCAGCGGCGCGAGCGCGTCGATGCCGCCCTCCTCGCGCGCCTCGCGCAGCGCCGCGTCGGCGAGCGACGCGTCGCCGGGCTCGACGTGGCCGCCGAGCTGCACCCAGAAGCCGCCCTTGCGGTGCAGGCAGAGCAGCACCCGTCCGAGGTCGCGCGTGAGCACGAAGCAGCTCGCCGTGACGTGCTCGGGGCCCGACCCGCGGTCGGAGGCGGCGCCTCCTGCCGCCTCGACGAAGGCCACGGTGTCGTCGCGGAGGGCGCGCTGCTCGGCGCGCGAGGGCTCCCAGGCGTGGAGGTCGGCGAGCAGGTCGGCGTCGGCGGGCACGGGACGAGCCTGGCACGGGCGGGTGCGGGGTGCGGGGTGCGGGGTGCGGTCGCGCCGACGGGCGGGTGCGTCGCGGGCGGGCGTGCGTGGCGTACCGGGGACGACGCACTCGCCCGGGGAGCAGGGGCGAGGGGCGCACGGCAGGGGCCGGGGCAGGGACCTGGGCCCGGGCGGGGCCCGCGGCAGGCCCCGCGCGCCGCGCCCCGACGACGACGGCCCCGCACCCGGGTGGGTGCGGGGCCGTCGACGCGGTGCCGGAGGCGTCAGAGCGTCGCGGCGGTCGGGTCCCAGTCCTCGGCGAGCGGCGTCGGCTTCGCGACCGTGGAGGCGACGTCGACGACGGTGCGCGTCTCGGCGGCCTCGGAGATCGCGAGCAGCACGTCGAGCACGTGAGCGGCGAGCTCGCCGCTCGCGCGCACGGGGTCGCCGCCACGGATCGACCGGGCGAGGTCGAGCACGCCCGAGCCGCGGCCCTGCGTCGACCCGACGGCCTCGAGGGTCGTGGGCTCGTCGGAGCCGAAGGTCCAGAGCTGCGACGACCCGTCGAACATGTTCGGGTCGGGCAGCACGATGGTGCCCTCGGTGCCGCTGATCTCGACGAAGCCCATGCGGGGCAGCGCGTTCTGGAAGCTGAACGTCGACTGCGCCGACTGGCCGCCCTCGAACGACACGAGCGCGGCGTGGTGCGTGGGCACCTCGACCGGGAACTCGGTGCCGGCCTTGGGGCCGCTGCCGATCGTGCGCGTCGTGCGCGACGTCGACGACACGGCCGAGACGCTGCTCGCGGCACCGAACGCGTGCACGAGCGTCGTCACGTAGTACGGGCCCATGTCGAACAGGGGACCCGCGCCGCGCGCGAAGAGGAACTCCGGGCTCGGGTGCCAGGCGTCCGGACCGGGCACGTGGAACAGCGTCGTGGCCGTGAGCGGCTCGCCGATGTCGCCGCGGGCGATGGCCCGCATCGCGGTCTGGATGCCGGCGCCGAGCACCGTGTCGGGCGCGCACGCGACCTGCAGGCCGGAGGCGCGGGCCGCCTCGAGCAGGTCCGCACCGGAGGCGTGGTCCAGGGCGAGCGGCTTCTCGCTCCACACGTGCTTGCCGGCCGCGACGACCTGACGGCCGACCTCGGCGTGCGCCGCCGGGATCGTGAGGTTGACGACGATCTCGATCTCGTCGACCGCGAGGAGCTCCTCGACCGTGCCCCAGCGGGGCACGCCGTGGGCCTCGGCCTGGCTGCGCGCCCGGTCGAGCTCGAGGTCGGCGACGAAGAGCACCTCGAGGTCGGGGAAGCTCGTCATGTGCTCGAGGTAGGTCGTCGAGATGACGCCCGCCCCGATGACGCCGACGCCGACCGGGCCGCTGCCGCGAGTGGCGCCGCTCACGCGTCGTGCTCCTGCAGCCAGGCGAACGACGCCGCGATGCCGTCGAAGACGTCGTGCGCGTAGTCGTCGAACTCGACCACGCGGAGGGCCTGCGGTGCGGCGGCGAGCACCGCGGCGACGTCGACGTCGCCCTGACCGGCGGGCGTCTGGTCCTTGAAGGCGCGGGCCAGGGCCTCCGGCACCTCGAGGGCGCTCTCGCTGCTGGGCAGCGCGGTGGCGATGTCGCCGGCGATCTTGCCGTCCTTCACGTGGATGAACTGCACGCGGTCGCCGAGCGAGCGCAGCAGTGCCGGGGTGTCCTGGCCGCCGACCGTCGACCAGAAGGTGTCGACCTCGAGCACGACCTCGGGCGACAGGCGCTCCACGAAGAGCTCGTAGACGGGGCGGCCGTCGACCTGGTTCGCGAACTCCCACTGGTGGTTGTGGTAGCCGAAGCGGAGCCCGTGGCCCGCGGCCTGCGCGGCGAGCTCGTTGACGCGGTCGGCGATGCGGTGGGCGTCGTCGGCGGTCTGCCAGCGGTCGCTGGGGATGAACGGGTCGATGACCGTCTCGATCCCCAGCTGTCGGGCGGCGTCGAAGGCGCGCGCGGGGTCGTCGCTGTCGATGACGGGGGCGTGGCCCGAGGGGGCGGTGACGCCGGAGGCGGCGAAGGCGGCCTCGAACTCGGCGGCACGCTCGACGAACGCGTAGGGCTCGACCCGGGTGAAGCCGATCTCGGCGACGCGGGCGACGGCGCCCTGCAGGTCGGCCGAGATCGCGTCTCGGACCGTGTAGAGCTGGACGGAGGGGGAGGAGGGCATCGGTGGAACTCCTTCGGTCGTGTGGTGCCTGGCCCCACTCTCCCACTTGTGTCGATGCTCGTCAAAAGGTCGTGGACAAATGGCAGACACGTGTCGCCTGACGACGCGACAGGAGGTCAGCCGCGCGGGACCGGGACCGAGCCGGTGGGCGTGCCCACCACGGGGATCGACGAGGTGACGACCTGGATCCCCGAGGTGATGGTGCGCAGGTTCGACGTCGAGAGGGTCGCCTGCGCGTGGCCGTGCGCCGGGAACCCGCGGCGCGCGACGAGCACCACGCCGAAGCCCACCGCGACGACGACGGCCGCGGCGAAGGGCAGGCTCGACAGCTCGGTCGCACCCAGCACCTGCGCGCCGAGCGCGGCACCACCCGCGATCCCCACGTTCGAGGCGCCGTTGACGAGGGCCCCGGCGATCTCGGGGCTCACGCCGCCGGTGCGGATCGCGGCCGCCATGAAGAGCGTGCCCGTCGTGCCGTTGGCGGCCATCCAGACGCCGGCGACGACGAAGGTGCCGACGAGCGAGCCGTGCACGAACGGCAGGGCTGCGAGGGCGAGGGCCATCGTGCCCACGGCGGCGAGCAGGGTGACGCGCGGTGCCCGGTCGACGAACGCGCCCGCGAGGAGCAGCCCGACGATGCCCGTCGCGCCCAGCACGAGCAGGGCCGAACCGGTCGCGCCCTCGCCGAGCCCCGCCGTGACGAGGAACGGGCCGATGTAGGTGTAGACGACGTAGTGGCCCGCGAAGAGCAGCAGGTCGGCGGCGACGACGGCGAGCAGGCCGGTGCGCGCCCAGGAGCGCACCGAGCCGAGGTGCGGGCCGGCCTCACCGCGGACCGCGGGCAGGGTGACGAGCGCGACGAGCGCGAGCCCGGCCGTCGCGACGGCGACGGCCCCGGCCGCGGAGCGCCAGCCCAGCTGGTCGCCGACCGTCGTCGCGAGCGGCACGCCCACGACGAAGCCGAGCGAGCTGCCCGAGTACACGAACGCGATGGCGCGCCCGGCCAGGCGCGGCGGCACGATGCGGGTCGCGTAGGCCGAGGCCACCGAGAAGAAGAGGGCGTGCGCCACGCCCCCGACGACGCGGCCGGCGCAGAGCACCTCGAAGCTGGGCGCGGTGGCCACCAGGAGGTTCGACACGGCGTAGCCGACGAGGGTCGCGACGAGCACGGCCTTGCGCGGCAGCCGCGCGGTCGCGAAGGTCAGCGGCAGGGCGAGGACCGCCACGGCGAGGGCGTAGACCGTGACCACGATGCCCATCCGCGCCTCGCTCACGCCGAGGTCGGTGCTCATCGTCGACAGCAGGCCGACGGGCATGAGCTCGGTCGTGATCGCGAAGAAGGTCGCGAGGCCGAGCACGACGATGCCGCCGACCGCGCGGGCGGTCAGCACGTGGGGCACCTCGGGGGCGGGGTGCGGCTCGGGTCGGCGAGGGGCGCTGCCCTCCGCGGGGCCGGGACCGGGAGCGGAGCCGGGAGCCGGCTCGGTGGCGCGGTCGGGCGCGGGACGGGTCGGGGTCTCGAGGGCGTTCTGCACGGGCGTGCCTCCGAGCGCGCGGACGGGCGCTCGACCGCACGACGAGATCGCTCGTCGCGAGGGCGTCAGTGACGACGGCGGGGCCGGGGTCGCGGGGTGACGCGGCGCACGCACCGCAGCGCTGCTGCTGCTGGTGGTGGATGGGGGTGGCCGCTCCACGACGAGGGCACGTCCAGTCTTGCACGGGTCCCCCGGGGGTCTGCAAGGCCCCCGGACGCGGCCCCCCCCGGCAGGCGCCGCGCACCACCCCGGGAGGGCCCGTCGGCGTCAGCCGCGCAGCGGGGGCGAGCCGGGCACGGCCGTGCGCCGTGCCACGGCGGAGGCGAACTCGTCCAGCACCTCGGTCGACGTGCGGCTCGGGGTCCAGCCGAGCACCTCGCGGGCGCGGTCGGTCGACATGACCGGCACCTTGGCCGCGATGTCGAGCCAGCCCGGTTCGGTCGGCTGCAGACGGAGCAGCCAGGTCACCTGCACGACGAGGCGCAGGAGGCGGTACGGCACCGGGAGCAGGCGCGACCGGAACGCGCGCGCGATGTCGGCGCTGTCGACGGGGGGCTCGGCGGCGAGGTTGAACGCGCCTCCTGCCCGGCGGTCGATCGCGCGCCAGGCGGCGTCGGCGACGTCGTCGGCGTGCACGACCTGCGAGACGAACCTCGGCGACAGGGGCAGGAACGGCGGGGCCACGTGCTGCATCCAGCGGGTCGGCACCCAGCGGCCGAGGAACAGCCCGACGATCTCGCTCGCCGCGGCCGCCTGGAAGACCAGGCCCGGGCGGAGGCGCGTCACGGTCACGGCGGGGTGCGCGGCCTCGAAGGCGGTCATGAGGCGCTCGTTCTCGGCCTTGTGCCGCGAGTAGCTGGAGCGGCGCAGGCCCTTGGTGCTCCAGCGCTCGTCGACGCGGCGCCCCTTGGGGCCGCTCTTGTAGGTGCCGACGCTCGAGGCGACGACGACCTGGCGGACGCCGGCGGCCGCAGCGGCCAGGAGGACGTCGCGCGTGCCGTCGACGTTCACGGCGTGCATGACGGAGTCGTGGTGGCTGGGCTGCAGCGCCCAGCCGAGGTGCACGACGGCGTCGGCCTCGCGGAAGACGTGCTCGAGCTGACGCCGCGCGTCGGGACCGGCGATGTCGACGGGGAACCACTGGACGTCGCCGTAGGGCGCGTCGGCCGTGCGGGGCAGGCGCCGGGCGACCCCGGAGACGGCGGTGACCGCCGGCTCGGCGTGCAGCCGCCTGAGCACCGCGGTGCCCAGGTTGCCCGTGGCTCCGACGACGACGACGCGCATGGTGCTCCCTGTGTGGTGGTGGTGGTGGTGCCGGTGGGTCCGGCCCGTAGGGCCGAGGCGAGCCGTGCCGGCCCGACGAGCCGAGCGTACGCGCGGCGGGCGGTGCGGCACCCAGGCGCGGGGCGGGGGCGACCTCGGCGGGGGACTGGTGCCGGGCCTCCTGCCGGTCCATGCTCGTGCCGAGGCCGCGCACCCGGCGCGGTGCGACCGTGCCGCGCGGCGACGTGCGGCGAGGAGGGACCGACCATGGCCACGCTCAGCCCGTACCTCAGCTTCCGCGCCCAGGCGCGCGAGGCCCTCGAGTTCTACCGGTCCGTGCTCGGCGGCGAGGTCGCGCTGTCGACGTTCGGCGAGTTCGGCGTCGGCGGTGAGGACGACGCCGACGGCATCATGCACGGGCAGCTCGTCACCGAGGACGGGCTCGTGCTGCAGGGATCGGACGTCCCGAGCTTCCTGGGGTTCGACGAGGGGCGCCGCATCACGGTGTCGCTCTTCGGCGACGCCTCGGAGGCGGAGCAGCTCCGCCGCCGCTTCGCCGGGCTCTCGGAGGGCGGCGAGGTGCCCCAGCCGCTCGAGCGCGCCCCGTGGGGCGACGAGTTCGGCATGTTCACCGACCGCTACGGGATCGGCTGGATGGTGAACATCTCGGGCGAGCGCTGATCGGCCGGGCTGCCGGGCGGCAGGGCTGCCGGGCTGCCCTGCCGCCCGCCGCCCTGCTGCCCTGCTGCCCGCCGCCCTGCCGCCCTGCTGCCCGCTGGCCCTGCCCCCGCCCGCCCCGAGACTGTCCACGACACGCGGAGCGTCGCTCGGTGGTCCGGCAGATCGTGGACACCCTCCGCGGAACGGCGTCCACGATCGGTGGGGTCGGAGCGAGCGGCTCCGCGTGTCGTGGACACCCTCGAGGAGAGGGCAGGGCAGGGCAGGAGGTGGCAGCCGGGCAGGGCGAGGTCGGGCAGGGCAGGGCAGGGCGAGGTCGGGCCGGGCAGGAGGCGGTGGCCCGGTCGGCGGGTACGTGCGGCAGCATGGACGCGTGACCCGCGACCTCGCCCCCGACGCCCGCTGCCCCTGCCTGAGCGGTGAGTCCTACGGTGCCTGCTGCGGTCCGCTGCACGCCGGCACGGCCGAGGCTCCGACGGCCGAGCGGCTCATGCGCTCGCGGTTCTCGGCGTTCGCGGTCGGCGACGCCGGGTACCTGCTGACCTCCTGGCACCCGTCCACGCGCCCGGCCGAGCTCGAGCTCGACCCCGAGCTGCGCTGGTACCGCCTCGACGTGCTCGCCACCGAGCGCGGCGGACCGTTCGACCGCGAGGGCACCGTCGCCTTCGCGGCGCACCACCGCGGGCCCGACGGCGCGGGCGTGCAGCGCGAGACCAGCCGCTTCACGCGGGTCGACGGCCGCTGGCGGTACGTCGACGGGAGCTGACCCGCGACGCCGTCGCCGAGGCGTGCGGGGGGACGTGAACGGGCCACGGCACCCGGGGGTGCCGTGGCCCTGTGGCCGGCCGGTCCGCGGTAGAGCTTCACGGGCAGGGAACCGCAGACCGGTCCCAGCCAGCGGAAACGTCCTTCGAGGCGCTTCCGACCACGACCGACGCTAGGCGGAACGCGCCGGGAGCGCCCGGATGCGCAGGTCCCGGTCAGGCTGGCTGCGCCTCCTGCGCCTCCTGCGCCTCCTGCGCCGCCCGCGCCTCCTGCGCTCGACGGGGTCCGCGCCGTCGGGCCCCGCGGCCCGGGGCCGGGCGGCACGACGGCCTCAGCGCAGGCGCCGCTTCATCTCGAGCTCGGTCTGCTCGGGGTCGAGCACGTAGCGCTGCGTGCGCCCGGTCGGCTCGTAGCCGCGGCGCCGGTAGTAGGCGACGGCCCGGGGGTTCTGGGAGTGCACCTCGAGGTGGAGCTCGTCGCCCCAGGTGACCGCCCACTCCTCGACGGCGTCGAGCAGGGCGTCGGTGACGCCCGCACGGCTGCCGCGCCGGTCGGGCGTGACGTAGACCCCGACGAGCAGCGGGTGCCCCGGAGCGTGCAGGAACCCGCCCATCGTCCCGACCCAGCGGCCGGTGGCGTCGTCGATCGCCGTGAAGAGGGCGCTCTGGTGCCGCGTGCCCCGCCCGCCGCGCTCGCGCCAGGCGGCCTCGCCGTGCTGCTCGGCGTCGGCGAGGTGCTCCCCGAATGCGAGCGGGGTGTCGGCGAGGGCCTCGAGCCGGAGGGAGCGGACCTCGCGCCAGTCGTCCTCCGTCGTGGAGCGGACGCTGAAGGGGTGCGGGGCGGTCATGGCTCCCAGCGTGGCACAGCGGGCGGGCGCGGTGGCTCGGGCCGCGCGTCGGCCGCGGCCCGTCGTACGACGGCGCCTTCCTCGTACCGCGGTGCGGACGTTCCCACCGCGTCGCGAGGAGTCCACCGTCGTGCGACGGCGGCGGCGGCGGCGGCGGGAACGGGAACGGGAGCAGGGCCGCGGGCGGGAGTCCGCGGCGCCACCCGCGGCGGTCAGGCGAGGGGCATGGGGGAGGGGGCGCCGGAGGTGCGCTGCTCGGGGCGCGCGGGGGCGAGGATCGTCGCCCGACGGCCGTGCGCCTCCTGCACGGGGTCGCTCGCGGCGCCCAGCACCTGCAGGCGCTCGGGGGCGTCGCGGCGGAGGGCGGCGGTCCAGGCGGCGACGGCGGCGTCGAGGAGGTCCTCGCGGTGCTTGTAGGCGCGGTCGACGAGCGGCGAGGGCTCGTCGAGCAGGGCGCGGGTGACCGGGTGCGAGGCGAGCCGCAGGGGCGGCGTCGCCGCGTCGAGCCGACCGAGGCGGGCCAGGAGGTCGTCGCACGCGACGGCCCGTGCGGCACGGCGCTCGGCGAGCGGCAGGGACCGGTCGGGGCGCTTGTAGCGGGGGCGGCGGTCGTCGTAGCCGAGCTCCTCGGTGCCGACGAGCGTCGTGTAGGGGTAGCACTCGAAGAGCGTCGTCGTGCCCGACGGGTGCGGGGCGAGGCCGTCGTCGTAGGCGAGGCCGTCCTGCTCGAGGCGCTCCCGGAGCCTCCTGCCGGCCTGCCAGCGCATCCCGGCGTTCGACGCGTTCGCCGACACGTGCCAGCGACCGTAGCCGCGGCCGACCTCGCGCTCGCCGGGGCGCATGCCCGTCGCGTTCGGCAGCAGCAGGGGCGCGTCCACCGCGACGACGCTGCCCGGGACGACCCAGGCGGTGATCCACGCGTGCACCGCGTCGAGTCCCCGCGCCCAGCCGGCGTCGAGCACCGAGCCGTCGGCGTCGAGCACCACGAGGCCCGTCTCGGCGGGAGGCCGGGCGGCCGTGCCCTCGCCCCAGGCGAGGTCGACGCCGAGGCTGCGGGGCGCAGGAGGCGCGGGCGGGCTCGACGAGGACGGCACGGGCCGACGCTACCCCGCGTCCGTCGGCCCGCGGCGGCCCGGGGCCGCCCGCGGCGCCGGGAGCGGCACCGCGGCACGTCGGCGACACCGCGGCACCGAGGAACGTGCCGCGGTGTCGCGAACGTGCCGCGACGAGGTGGCCGTGCAGCACGGCGGCCCGCGTCGCGTCCGGCACTGGGCCACCGTGGCCCCCGCGCACGCGGCACACTGGCGCCATGGACCGCACCCCGCGCGAGCACGGCACCGGCACGACCGCGCCGCGCACGCCCGCCACCCTCCGCCGCTGGCGCCGCCACCTCGCCGACGAGCGCGCCGAGGAGGCCACCTACCGCGACCTCGCCCGGCGCCGCACCGGCGAGGAGCGTGAGATCCTCCTCGCCCTGGCCGACGCCGAGGCGCGTCACGCCGCCCACTGGACGGCCCTGCTCGGCGACGACCTGGGGCGCCCGGCCCGCACCGACCTCCGGACGCGCGTGCTCGGCCTCCTGGCCCGCCGCTTCGGCTCGATCTTCGTGCTCGCGCTCGTGCAGAGCGCCGAGTCGCGCTCGCCGTACACGGACGACGTCGACGCGACCGAGGCGATGGCGGCCGACGAGCGCATCCACGCCGAGGTCGTCCGTGGACTCGCGGCGCGGGGTCGGCAGCGCCTGTCGGGCACCTTCCGCGCGGCCGTGTTCGGCGCCAACGACGGCCTCGTGAGCAACCTCGCCCTCGTCATCGGCATCAGCGCCGCCGGGGCCGCGCCGTCGATCGTGCTGCTCACCGGGCTCTCCGGCCTCCTCGCCGGGGCCCTCTCCATGGGCGCGGGCGAGTACGTCTCGGTGCGCTCGCAGCGGGAGCTCCTCGACGCCTCCACCCCCGACCCCGAGGCGCGCAGCGTGCTGCCGCACCTCGACGTCGACGCCAACGAGCTCGCGCTCGTCTACCGGGCCAGGGGCATGACGCAGGAGGCCGCGGCCGAGCGGGCGAGGACCGTCCTGGCCGCGGTCCGCCCGGTCACCGCACCCTTCGCCGCACCGGCTGCCGGCGCCGTTCCCGTGGGGGCCGCACCCGGCGCGGCGAGCGGGGCAGGAGGCGCGCCCTCCGAGGGCACGCGCGGTGCGCCCGCCGCGGACCCCGCCGCCCCGGACCCCGCTGCGGCCCCGGCCACCCCGTCCCCCGCCGCCCCGTCGGCGGCCGACGAGCACGAGGCGATCGGCACGGGCCTCGGGGCCGCCTCGTCGAGCTTCTGCTTCTTCGCCTCGGGCGCGATTATCGCGGTGCTGCCCTGGCTCTTCGGCCTCAGCGGCACGACCGCCGTCGTGCTCGCGGCCGTGCTCGTGGGGCTCGCCCTGCTCGGCACCGGAGCGGTCGTCGGGCTGCTCTCCGGGGCGTCCCCGCTGCGGCGCGCGCTGCGCCAGCTCGGCATCGGCTTCGGTGCCGCGGCCGTGACGTACGCGCTGGGCCTGCTCTTCGGGACCGGTCCCGCCTGATCGGGCGCGCCTCCTGCACCTGGCGGGCCTCGCCTCCTGGGCCCCGCGGCGCGGTCGGGCCTCGCGCGGCCACCGGGCGTTGGATGGCCGCATGATCATCGTGTCCGGCCACCTCCTCGTCGACGCCGAGCGCCGCGACGACCACCTCGCCGCCCTCGCGGCCGACGTCGAGCGCGCCAGGGACGCTCCCGGCTGCCTCGACTACGCGCTCTCCGCCGACCTCGTCGACCCGCGCCGCGTCAACGTGCTCGAGCGCTGGGTCTCGGAGGAGCACCGCGACGACTTCCGCGGCGACGGCCCCGCCGACGAGGAGCAGGCCGAGGTGCGCGAGACGAACGTGCACGAGTTCACGGTCGCCGGACCGGAGGAGCCCTCGCTCGACGAGGACGGCGCCTTCAGCTGAGGCCGGCGCGCCCTGCCCGTCCGTCGCACCCCAGGGACCCGCCCGCACCCCAGGACGAGAGCCGGGGTGCAGGCGGGTCCTCGGGGTGTCGCGGCGGCAGGCGCCGTCAGCGTCGGCCGTCGAGCTTCCAGGCCACCCAGGCGGTGATGAGCACGACGCCCGCGGCCGCCAGGCGTGCCCCGGTGAGCACGCCGTCGCCCGACGACGAGACGTCCATCGCCATGCCGATGCCGACCCCCCAGACCGCGCCCGAGATCGTCAGGCAGAGCACGACGGCCGCGCCCACGAGCGTCGAGGTGACGGCGTAGGCCCGACGCCCCATGAGCCCGCCGCCGTGCGGGTCGTGCGCCCAGCGCGACGCGACGCACCGGGTGATGCCGAGCCAGGCGAGCGCGACCGCGCAGGCGCCGACGACGTCGCTCGCGCGGTGCCAGCCGTAGGCGACGGTCTGCTCGGCGACGAGCGCCGCGAAGACCGTGCCGAGCACGAAGAAGAGCGGGCGCACGTGGCGGCCGAAGGCGGTCATGATCGCGAAGAGCAGGGCGACGGCGATGGTCGTGTGGCCGCTCGGGAAGCTGTTGCCGTAGAGCTCGCCGGTGAGCTCGGGGCGGGGGGCGAGCAGCTTGAGCAGCTGCGTCGTGACCGTGGACCCGGCGACGATGACGAAGGTCTGCACGGCGGCCCCGGGGCGACCGCGGAGCAGGGCCACGAGCACGAGGGCGGCGAGGGCCGTCGCCAGCACGGGCACCGAGATCGCGTCGAGGGCGACGCCGGAGCGCAGCAGGATCGACCCGTCGACGCTGCGCAGGATGCCGTCCTCCACCGACTGCCCCGTGGCCGTGAGCACCGCGACCACGTAGACGCCGACGAGCACCGCGAGCGAGCCCAGCGTGAGCAGCAGCCACCGACCGGCGACCCGGCGGCGCACGGCAGCCGTGGCCTGGGGGAGGGCGGTGGTGGCGGTCACCCGACAATTCAACGACACGGCCCCTGGCAACCGCCTAGGGACGTCCTGGCCGGGCGGGGCGCGACTCCTGCGCGATGCCTGGGTGCCGACGCGGCGGTCACGGAGCAGAGTGGGGCATCGTCACCCCTCGACACCAGGAGGCTCCATGAGCACCGACAGCACCGATCCCGGCACCGCCGACTTCAGCGACCCGAAGCAGCACGGCGGCGTCACCGACGAGGACTCCGAGTTCGGCGACCGCGCCCGGCGCGAGGACACCATCGAGGTCAGCGAGAACCACGGCACGGCGGAGCCGGCGCCCGCGCCGACCGAGGAGCGGGCCGACCGCGTCGACAGCGCCCCCGTCTCGAGCGGCGACGTGCAGGACCGCGGCAACGAGCCCGCCGGCGTCGGTTCGCGCGACACGGGCGTGCCCGAGTCGAGCAGCGACCACTACGCCGACGCGGCCGACGTCGACCGCCTCCTCGGCGAGCGTCGCGACCAGAACGAGGGCCAGCGCAGCCCGAACTGAGCCCGGTCAGGAGGCGCGGGGCCGCCCCGGCGGCGCCCGTCGCCCCCGATTCGCACCGGGGCCCGCGGTCGTGTACTGTGGTCCCCGGCCGCGAGGCCGAAAACTGCGCCTGTAGCTCAACGGATAGAGCATCTGACTACGGATCAGAAGGTTGGGGGTTCGAGTCCCTCCAGGCGCACAGCAGCACGAAGGGCCCGGTCGTCGACCGGGCCCTTCGTCGTTCGTGCTCTCCCGTCCCACGTGCTCTCCCGTCCCACGTGCACGAGGAGGAGGGGTGTAGCTTCAGGGGCACGGACGAGCTGGTTCACGCGGGGGTGTGGTGGGCATGACGACGATCGAGTTCGACGACGGGGCGGCACAGGCCCTCCTCGCCGCGGCCGAGGGGGCCTCGAGCGACCTGGGTCAGCAGGCGGCCACGAACCGCTTCGCGGTCGAGGCCGTGGTGATCGACTTCCGGGGCGCGTACGCGACCCTCTTCACGCACGCCGCCAGCATCCGTTCCGAGGACACCCTCTCGCTGACCGGCGTGCTCACCGACCTGACGGCCGCCGTCGGCGAGGCCCGACGACAGGCCGCCGACGAACGCCGACGCCTCGCCGACCTGGCTGCCTGGACGACTCGAGAGGCCGAGCGTGAACGGCAGCGGGCCTCGGGCGACGTGCTCCAGGAGGCCTCGGCGTTCGCTTCGGGGCTCGTCGACCGCCGGCCGTCCGAGGTCCCAATCGCGCCGACCCCTCTCTCGGTCGCCCATCGTGCGCGCGAGCGCGACCGCACCCGCGGCGGCGCGTCCGGAGGGACGTCGTCCGCGGACCCGGACCTGCTGCGGACCTTCGTCGGGATCAGCCGGGCTGCCGACCTCAGCACGGCCCAGCACGTGATCCAGATGAAGAACGCGTGGACGGGCTTCGTCTCGGCGTGCTCCTGGGTGCCCATCGAGTCGGCCACGGCGATCGCGAGCCTCGACACCCTCATGGCGGAGAACGCCCTGGACGCCACCTGGATCGAGGGGATCGCGGCAGCGTTCGAAGCGGCGGGCGGCGGGTCCCTCCCCGACGTGCGGCTGGACGGGGTGGCCGTCACCGCCGCCTCGCCGGCGTTGACCGCGCTGCTCCAGCCCGGCCTCACCCCTGCCGAGGTCGCCGCGGCCTGGGCATCGCTGCCGCAGTCCGCGGCCTACGTCGAGGGCCTGCCGCTCGCTGCCCAGTACCTCGTGGCGAACCTCGACGGCATCCCCGCGGCCACGCGCGACGTCGCGTCGCGAGCCGTCCTCGCTGCGGCCGTCGCGGATCCTGAGGGGGTCGCGCAGCTGATGGGGGTCGCCCCGGACGGCCCGCTGGCGGAGCGCGACTTCGGGGAGCAGGTCAGGGCCCTCCAGGACGCGGTGGAGCAGGCCGACCTCACGGCGAGCGAGCTGCCCGGGCACGACGGGAGCCCCGGCGTCGCCCAGCTGCTCGGCTTCGGCGTGCACGACGGGGCGGTGGTGGCCGCGATCTCGCTGGGGGACGTCGACGCGGCGTCGAACGTCACCGTCAACGTCCCGGGGATGAACTCGAACGTGGGGGAGATGAACACGGCCGTCACGGCAGCGGACCAGCTGATCCGCGCCGCGGAGGGGGAGGACCCGGAGGGTTCCTACGCCGTCGTCTCGTGGATGGGCTACAACTCGCCCGACCCCCTGGAGGTGGCGTCGTCCGCCCGCGCGTCGTCGGGGGCCGCCGAGCTGGCGTCGTTCCTGGACGGCCTGCACGAGAGCAGGGTCGACGACCCGGCTGGCTCCGTCACCGTGATGGCCCACTCGTACGGTTCGACGACCACGTCGGAGGCCCTGCTGCTGACCCAGCACCGCGTGGACTCGTTCATCTCGTACGGGTCCGTGGGGCTGACGAACGAGGCGACGGTCGCCGACCTCCAGGCCGACGAGGTCTACGCGACGCGCGCCGAGGGCGACGGCCTCGCGCCCTTGGGCCTGGTGCTCGGGCGCGTCACCCGGACGGACCCGCTCGACGTCGACGGGGTGCAGGTGTTCTCGGCCGAGGACGGCCCGGGCACCGAGGCCGTGACGAAGCACGACATGTTCGCCGAGGCCGGCTCCGACCAGTACGGGTACCTCTCGGCGGGCTCGACCACGCTCCAGACCATCTCGCAGATCGTGGCGACAGGGAGACCGGGCCGATGAACGACGACAGGAACACACGCTGGCACCACGTCGCCGCACTCGTGGCGACGCTCCTGGTGCTCGTGACGACAGGGTGCGCTGCGAGCGCGGAGGACGGAGACGACATGGTGGGACAGGACGCGCGGGACGCCGCCGGGATGACGCGGGCGGAGGTCGCGGACCTGTCCCTGGAGGACGAGTTCGGCCTGGCGTCCGAGCGCTACGACGAGATGCAGGGCCTGCTCGAGGAGGCGCAGGTCCGGATCTCCGACGGCCCGTGGACCTGGGTCGGCGGGGACGTGCTCCCCGTCATGGGAGGCGCGAACGCGTTCGGTGCGCCGCTCGAGGGCGCCGACGAGGCGAACAGCTACTTCTTCCAGGCCGGTCGGAACATCGCGGCCGAGGGCGTGACGGGGACCCGAGCCGACCTCGATCCGATGATCGAGCACTTCGACGAGAAGGGGTGGGAGTCGTCCGTCCGGGAGGTCGGACGCAACCACGAGGCCCGGGCCGACAGCGGTGACGGCTGGTGGGTCACGTACACCGTGCGCCCCAACGGGCAGTGCACGGTGAGCGTGTACAGCGAGCCCTTCTGGACGAACGACTCGGGGGAGCTGCGGCTGGCGATCGGCGAGCGGGACGTCACCCCGTTCCCCGCGGAGTCGGTGCCCGGGGACCACGAGGCCTTCCCGTCGTGGAGCGACCCGGTCCAGCCGTAGCGCGGCTCGCCGTCGTCAGCCCTCGGGGTCGGGCACGGGGGTGACGGACACGGCGTAGGCCGTCGGGCCGCCCTCGAGCCCGAGGAGGACCGTGGGCCCCGCGGGGGCGCTGTCGTACTCGAAGCTGATGCTGCCGGCCGAGCAGGTCGCGTCGGGGGCGCCCGGGGAGGCGGGGTCCGCGGGCGGGTCGAGCCGGACGGTGACGGTCCCGTCGCCCAGGCAGGCCACGTCCACGGCGTAGGGGCCCGCGGGGCGGTCCACGGCCGTGAGGCTGACGTCCGTCGAGGTGCTCTCGGCGAGCCAGCCGCTCTGCGCGAGCACGGGCCCCTGGCCGTCCGATCGGGGGAGCGCACCCGCGGCCCAGTCGGGGATCTCGTCGACGTCGATCGGCAGGGAGTCCCGGTCCGCCCGTGCCTCGTCGGAGAGGGCCCCGGGCTCGGGCGGGGCCGAGGTCTCGTGCGAGCCGGGCGTGCCGGACGGTCCGCCGGCACCGTCGGACGTGCAGGCCGAGAGGGATCCGGCCGCGAGGAGCACGGCGGCGACGGAGAGCAGGCGGTTCGTGCGCGTCACGGGCATGCGCCCACGTTACGCAGACCGGTCGGGCCCGGGAGCGAGGGTGCCCCGCGTCCGCTCAGGACGAGACCGGCTCCGCCACCGGCCGCCCGCGCAGGCTCGGCGCCACGACGACCGCGACGGCGACGAGGACCATCGGCAGGATCAACGCGGTGCGGAGCGAGGAGTGCTCCCCGACGAGGCCGAGGACGGGCGGCCCGACGAGGAACGCCACGTAGCCCAGGGTCGCCACGAACGAGACCCGGGCGGCGGGGCGCGGGCCGGAGTCGCCGGCGGCGGAGAGGGCGACCGGGAACCCGAGGCTCGTCCCGAGGCCCCACAGCAGGACCCCGGCGCCGGCGCCGACCTGGCTGTCGGGGAAGATCACGAGCGCCGTCCCGACGGTGGAGGCCACGGCGCAGACGGTGAGCACGGCCGCGCGGCCGTACCGTTCGACGAACCGTCCGCCGGCGAAGCGCCCGACGGTCATCGCGGCGGCGAAGATCGCGAAGACCGCCGAGCCGAGGGCGGGGTCGACGCCGTGCCCGTCGACCATGACCAGGGGCAGCCAGTCGTTCGCGGTCCCCTCCGCCATCGCCATGGCGAGCACGACCACGCCGATCAGCAGGAGCCTGCCGTCCGTCCACACGCGGGCCGGGCGGGCCGACGCGAGGGGCGCGGCTCCGGGGGTCGCCTGCCCTGCGGGCTCTGCGCGCCCCACGCCGGAGGGGACGTGCCGGACGGCGAGCGGCACGACGACCGCCGCGACCCCGCCGACGAGCAGGAGGTGCCAGACCACCGGGAACGCGGTCGCCGTGGCGACGATCCCGGCGACGGCCCCGACGACGGTCCCGAGGCTGAAGGAGCCGTGCAGGGACGGCAGGACCGATCGTCCGATGAGCGTCTCGAGGTCGGCGCCGTCGACGTTCATGGCGACCTCGGCGCCGCCCATGCCCAGGCCGAACAGGGCCAGGCCGGCGGTGGCCACGACGCTGCTCGAGGCCGCGGCGCCCAGGCCGACGGTCGGCATGCTCAGGACGACGAGGGAGATCCCCGAGAGCATGACCGGCCGGGTGCTGAACCGGGCCACGAGCGGCCCGGAGGACAGGATGCCGACCATCGACCCGACGGACAGGCCGAAGAGCACGAGTCCCATCTGCGCCGTCGACGCCCCCAGGAGGTCGCGGATCGCCGGCGTGCGGGTCACCCAGGAGGCGATCGAGGAGCCCGGCACGAAGAACAGCGCGAACAGGGCGAGGCGGCGGCGGGACAGGGCAGGGGACACGGATCTCCTCGGGGACGGTCCCGAGAGCCTACGGGCCGGGGTCCGGCCTGGCGCTCCACGGATCACCCGCACCTCACCCTTGCGCTCCTCGCGGCACGCGTTGTAACGTCGAACCGGTTCGAATCGTCGAACCGGTTCGAAGGAGAACGAGATGGTCACGATCGCCGACGTCGCCCGCGAAGCGGGGGTGTCCCGCAGCACCGCGTCCTACGCGCTGTCCGGCAAGCGCTCCATCTCGGCGGGCGTGCGCGAGCGGGTCGCGGCCGTGGCCGCGAGCCTCGACTACACGCCGAACGCCGGTGCGCGGTCGCTCGCCACCTCGCAGACCAAGGTGATCGGCCTCCTGGCGCAGTTCCTGGAGGACGAGTTCGCACCCGCGATGCTCCAGTACATGCTCGGCGTCTCGAACACGGCCCGCGAGCTCGGCTACGACATCCTGCTCGTCACCGATTCCGACGGCACGGGCGCGCTCCGCCGCATCAGCGACTCGCGCATGGTGGACGGCATCGTCCTGCTCAACGTCGCCGAGGACGACCCCCGCCTCGACATCCTCCGTGACGCGCGCCAGCCCGGCGCGCTCGTCGGCCTGCCCCGCGACTGCCGCGGGGTCGACGTCTTCGACCTCGACTTCGAGGCCGCCGGACGCGCCATGGTCGACCACCTCCATCAGCTCGGCCACCGCGAGCTCGTGCTCGTCTCGCAGCCCGAGCACGTCGTCGACCGCGGCGGCGCCTACGTCTGGCGCCTCCGCAACGCGGCCCTCGATGCCGCCGAGGCGCACGGCATCCGCCTGCACGCCTCGTTCGCGCCGTCGTCGCAGCCCGACGTCGGCCGCGTCCTCGCGGGCCTCCTCGACGCCCACCCCCACGCCACGGGCCTGCTCGTCAACAACGAGGCCGCCGCGGCGGCGCTGCCGACCGTGCTGCACGCGCGCGGCCTCACCAGCCCCGGCGACCTCTCGGTGCTCGGTCGCTACTCCGACGAGTTCGCGCGGACCTTCTCGCTGCCGTACACCTCGATCGAGAGCGCGCCCGACCGGCTGGGCAGCATGGCCGTCCGCCAGCTCGTGCGCCGCATCGAGGGCGACCTCGACCCCGACGAGCCCGCCCTCGTGCAGCTCCTCGACCCCGAGATCGTCGACCGCGGCAGCACGGCGCGCCCTCGCGCCACAGCGCCCTGACCCCCTGACCGCACCACCCGCACCGCACCACCCGCACCGCACCGTCCCGCACCACCCGCACCGCAGTCGGCGTCCCGCCGGCGTTGTTCAAGGAGGAACAGCATGATCCGCTCCACCCGCAAGCCCGCCCTGGCCGCCGCAGCCGGCCTCCTCTCGATCGGCCTCCTGGCCGGCTGCTCCGGCGGCTCGGCCGACGGGGGCGGCGAGGCCGCCAGCGGCACCTACACGTGGTGGGACCCGTACCCCCAGCACGAGGCCGGCTCCGACTGGGCGAACCGCGTCGAGGCCTGCGGCACCGAGGCCGGCGTCGAGATCCAGCGCACGGCCTACGACACGACGGCGCTGACGAACCAGGCGCTCCTCGCCGCGCAGGAGGGCAGCTCGCCCGACGTGATCCTGCTCGACAACCCGGCCGTGTCGACGCTCGCGGAGGCGGGGATCCTCAGCACCGTCGACGAGCTCGGCCTCGACGTCTCCGAGGTCGACGAGAACCTCCTCGCGGCGGGTCAGCTCGACGGGGACACCTTCGGGATCCCCATCGGTGCCAACACCCTGGCGCTGTACTACAACGCGGACGTGCTCGAGGCGGCGGGCGTCGACCCCGCCTCCGTCACGGACTGGGCGAGCCTCACCACCGCCCTCGAGGCGATCGACGCCTCCGGTGCCCGCGGCATCACCTTCGCCGGCATCGGCACCGAGGAGGGGTCGTTCCAGTTCCTGCCCTGGTTCTGGGGCGCGGGCGCCGACCTCGACGAGCTGGACTCGCCGAAGGCCGTCGCGGCCCTCACGCTCTGGAAGGACTGGGTCGACCGTGGTCTGGCCCCCAACACCGTGATCAACAACTCGCAGAACACCACCTGGGAGGAGTTCCTCACGGGCGGCTTCGGCTTCGTCGAGAACGGCACCTGGCAGGTGAACAGCGCGGCCGAGGCCGGCTTCGAGACCGGCTACGTCGAGATCCCCGCCGAGTCGGGCGGCGTGGCACCGGCCCCGACCGGCGGCGAGTTCATCGTCGCGCCCGTGCAGGACGACGACGCGCGCTACGACGTCACCCGCGAGATCGTCGAGTGCATGACGACCCCCGAGGGCTTCGTCGAGACGGCGAACACGTTCGCCTACTACGTGCCGCCGACCGAGGAGGGCCAGGAGGCGCTGGTCGAGGAGCACCCCGACCTCGAGACCTGGGTCTCGGCCGTCCGGGAGGCCAAGGGCCGCACGAGCGACGACCTCGGCACCGACTACCCGGTCGTCTCCGAGGCGCTCTGGACCGCCGTGCAGCGCGCCCTCTCGGGCATCGCGTCCCCGCAGGAGGCCCTGGAGACCGCGCAGGACCAGGTCGAGTCCGAGCTCGGCTGACCCCGCCGAGCACCACCCCTGCACCACCACCAGCACCAGCACCACCGGAGGACGACCATGACGACGACCCTCGCCGACGCGGGGACGCGTCGCGGTGACCGAGCCGGGGCGGGCGACAGCTCGCCCGCCCCGGCCGGACCGCCGCGCCGCCGACGCGGACCGAACGGCAGCCAGTGGGCCGCCGTCGGGTTCGCGGCCCCGCTGCTGACCTACCTGGCGGTCTTCTACGCCTACCCGTTGCTGCGCAACCTCGACCTCAGCACGCACGACTACACGATCCGCGCCTTCGTCACCGGCGACGCGGACTTCGTGGGACTCGACAACTACGTCGACGTCGTGTCGTCGCCGCTGTTCGGCACCGCCCTGGCGAACACGGCGGTCTTCACGCTCGGCTCGATCGCCGTGCAGTTCACGCTCGGCCTCGCGCTCGCCGTGTTCTTCCGGTCGTCGTTCCGGCTGAGCGGCCTCCTCCGCGCCCTGTTCCTCGTGCCGTGGCTGCTGCCGCTCATCGTGTCGGCCTCGACCTGGTCGTGGATGCTCAACAGCGAGAACGGCATCGTCAACTCGGTGCTCGGCGCGTTCGGAGCGGGCCAGGTCAACTGGCTCACCTCGCCGGACACCGCGCTGCTGTCGGTGACGATCGCGAACATCTGGCTCGGGATCCCGTTCAACCTGGTGATCCTCTACTCGGGGCTGCAGAACATCCCCGACGAGGTCTACGAGGCGTCGTCGCTCGACGGCGCCGGCCCCTGGCGCCAGTTCTGGAGCATCACGTTCCCGCTGCTGCGCCCGGTCTCGGCGATCACGCTCCTGCTCGGCCTGATCTACACGCTCAAGGTCGTCGACGTGATCTGGATCATGACCACGGGAGGCCCGGGCGACGCCACGACGACGCTCGCCGTCTGGTCGTACAGCGAGGCCTTCGGCACGGGACGCCCCGACTTCTCGCCCGCCGCGGCCGTCGGCAACGTGCTGATCCTCATCGCGCTCGTGTGCGGCCTGCTCCACATCCAGCTCCAACGACGACAGGAGGCGTGATGCCCGCCCAGCGCTCTTGGTGGAGGACCGGCCTCGGCCTCCTCTTCACCGCGATCATGCTGTTCCCCGTCTACTGGATGGTGAACGTCTCGCTCACGCAGACCGGCGACCTCCGGGCGTCGCCGCCCCACTGGGCCCCGTGGGCGCCGACCCTCGAGGGCTACCGGACCGTGCTGGCGAACCAGCTGCCCGCGCTCGGCACGAGCCTGGTCATCGGCCTCGGCACCGTGCTGCTGACGGTGGTCATCGCCGCACCGGCGGGCTACGCCCTGGCGCTCCTGAACCTGAGGGGCGGGCGCGCGCTGAACTTCCTGCTCATCGTGGCCCAGATGATCCCCGCGGTCGTCATGGCCATGGGCTTCTACGCCATCTACGTGCGGCTCGGCCTGCTCAACACGCTGCCGGGGCTCATCATCGCCGACAGCACCATCGCGGTGCCGTTCGGCGTGCTGCTCTACACCGCCTTCATGGCCGGGATCCCGCGCGAGCTGCTGCAGGCGGCCCGGGTCGACGGGGCGGGCGCCTGGGGCACGTTCGTCTCGGTCGTGCTGCCGGTGAGCCGCAACAGCACGATCACCGTGTCGCTCTTCGCGTTCCTCTGGGCCTGGTCGGACTTCATCTTCGCCTCGACCCTGAACCGGAACGGCGACCTGATCCCGATCACCCTCGGCATCTACCAGTACATCGGCAACAACACGACCCAGTGGAACGCGATCATGGCCACCGCCGTGGTGGCGTCCGTGCCCGCCGCCGTCCTCCTCGTCCTCGCGCAGCGCTACGTCGCCGCGGGCGTGACGGCCGGCTCGGTCAAGTGACGGAGACGGACCAGTGACCCTCGACACGACCACCACGCCCCCTGCCCCCGCCGACGGCGCGGGTCCCAGCGAGCGGGCGCGCACCGCGCGCCCCGTCGAGCCGGCAGCGGGCGCCCTCCGCGGCGCGGGCCTCGGCGAGGTGACGCTCGACGGCGGCTTCTGGGGCACGCTCCAGGACCGGAACGCGGCGGCGACCCTGCAGCACTGCGCCGACTGGATGGAGCGCCTCGGCTGGATCGAGAACTTCGACCGCGTCGCCGCGGGCACGACCGGTCCCGACCGACCCGGGTGGCAGTTCTCCGACTCCGAGGTGTACAAGCTGCTCGAGGCGCTCGCCTGGGAGCACGGCCGCACGGGCGACCCTGCCGCCGACGCCCTCTTCGAGGCCCTCGTGGACCGGGTGCTGCCCGCCGAGGACCCCGACGGCTACCTCAACACCTGCTACGGGCACCCCGGTCGCGCCGGGCGGTACACGGACCTCTCCGCCGGCCACGAGCTCTACTGCTCGGGCCACCTGGTGCAGGCCGCCGTCGCGCGCCTCCGAACGACCGGCGAGGACCGCTTCACCGCCCTCGGGCGACGGGTCGCGGACCACGTCGTCCGCGAGTTCGGGGCGGACGGCCGCGACGGCGTCTGCGGACACCCGGAGATCGAGGTGGCCCTTGCCGAGCTGGCGCGCGCCACGGGCGACGAGCGCTACCGGGTGCAGGCGGAGCTCTTCGTCGAGCGGCGCGGGCACGGGACCCTCGACCCGATCGCCCTGCTCGGGCCGGCCTACTTCCAGGACGACGTGCCGGTGCGCGAGACCGAGGCGTGGCACGGCCACGCGGTGCGCGCGCTCTACCTCGCCGCCGGCGCGGTCGACGTCGCCGTCGACGGTGGCGACGACGAGCTGCTCGCCGCGCTCGAGGGCCAGTGGCGACACAGCGTGGAGCGTCGCACCTACATCACGGGCGGCATGGGGTCACGGCACCAGGACGAGGGCTTCGGCGACGACTGGGAGCTGCCGCCGGACCGCGCCTACTGCGAGACCTGCGCCGGCATCGCCTCGAACATGGTGTCGTGGCGGCTCTACCTCGCCACGGGCCGGGTCGAGTACGTCGACCTCATCGAGCGTACCTCGTACAACGTGCTGGCCACGTCCCCGAGCGCCGACGGCACGGCGTTCTTCTACGCCAACCCCCTGCAGCAGCGGGTGGCCGGTGGCGACGTGCTGCCCGACGCCGTCAACGCGCGCGCCGAGGGCGGTGTCCGGGCCCCCTGGTTCGACGTCTCCTGCTGCCCGACGAACGTCGCGCGGACCCTGGCCTCGTGGCACACGACGACCGCCGCGGTCGACGGCGACCGCACGGGCGTGCTGCTGCAGTACGCCACGGGTGACGTCCGCCTCGCCCTCGGGGCGGGCGAGCTGCACCTCCGCGTGACGACGAGCTACCCCGACGACGGCGACGTGCGCGTCGTGGTCGTCGCGGCGCCCGAGGGCAGCGCGCTCCGCCTGCGCGTGCCGTCGTGGGCAGGAGGCGCGCAGCTCACGCTCCCCGGCACGGGCACCCGTGAGGTCGCGCCTGGCTGGGTCGACGTGGACGCCCTCGCCGGGGGCGACGAGTTGCTGCTGCGCCTGCCCGTGCAGCCGCGCGCCACGTGGCCGGACCCCAGGATCGACGCCGTGCGCGGCACCGTCGCGGTGGAGCGCGGACCCCTCGTGCTCTGCCTCGAGTCGACCGACCTGCCCGAGGGCGTCGCCCTCGACGACGTGCGGGTCGACCCCGGCCAGGGCCTCCGGCACCACGGCGACGGTGCGCTCGTGCGGGCGAGGGCCGACGCCGCGCCGCCGCGCGGGTCCGGCCTGCCCCCGTTCGGCGCCCGCCCGGCGGTGGTGCGGCCGGGTGCCGCGTTCGACCTCCCCCTCGTGCCGTACCACCGGTGGGCCGAGCGGGGCGCCGCGACCATGCGGGTCTTCCTGCCCACCTCCTGACCACCACGACCGACCGACGACAGAGCCCTCCCCCCATCTCGAGACAGAGAGGTCCCGACATGACCGACCGACACGCTCCGCCCCCGCTGCGGAGGCTGCGCCGCGGCGCCGCCCTCGCCACCGCCCTCGCGGTCTGCACCGGGGGCCTCGCCCTCGGTGCCGGACCCGCGACGGCCCGAGCTGCCGCCGCCCCCGAGCCGCGGCTGCACTGGACCCTCGACGCGCTCGAGGGCAGCACGGTGCCCGACGCCTCGGGCAACGGCCTCGACGGCACGCTCAGCGGCAGCGCCGAGCTCGTCGAGGGCCAGGACGGCCAGGCGCTCGACCTGCGCGGCGGCACCGTCTCGATCCCCCGTGGCGCGATCGGGCAGGAGGCCGACCTCACCGTCTCGACGCGCTTCCGCTGGAGTGGTGAGGGCGGCAACTGGCAGTGGCTCTACGGCCTGGGCAGCGGCACCGACCGCTACCTCTTCCAGACGCCGTCCTCGGGCGACGGCACGCTCCGCACGTCCGTCACGGCCGGTGGTGAGGGCGGCGAGGCGCAGGTGCCCGGCTGGCAGCCCGCGGCGGCCGGCGAGTGGGTCACGCTCACCACGACCCTCGACGCGACGGCCGACCGTCTGACGACGTACGTCGACGGCGTCGAGCTCGGCAGCGCCCCGACCACCGTCAGCGCGCAGGACCTGCTCACCGACCAGGCCACGGTGGCCGGCTCCCTGGGCGGCTCGTTCTACCCCGACCCGGCGTTCCGGGGCGCCGTCGACGCCTTCCGCGTCTACGGCGCGGCGCTCACCGCCGGCCAGGTCGCCGAGGTGGTCGGCGACGACCTGCCGACCGTCGAGGCGCTCGAGCGCACCACCTTCGAGGTCCGCACGCGGACCGGCCAGGCCCCGACCCTGCCGGCGAGCACCCGCGCCACCTTCGACGACGGCTACGACCGGGCCGTGCCGATCGCCTGGGACGAGGTCGACCCGGCGGCGTACGCGGGTACCGGCAGCTTCGAGGTCGCCGGCACGGCGGCGGGCGAGGCCGTCACCGCGCGGGTCGACGTGAACCGCGGCGAGCTGCGCGTCGACCTCGGCGAGACCACGGGCGACGTCCACGGCGGCGCCTCGGGGGTGCTCTACGGCCTTTACGGCGACGGCATGCCCAGCGACGAGCTGCTGGAGGGCATGAACGTGCGCTCCGTGGCCACGAAGGCGCAGGACGGCTCGCAGCACCCCGGCTCGGACGCGCTCGAGATCCTCGGGCCGCTGACCCGCACCACCGACGGCGACGTCTACATGCGCATCGTCGACTGGTACCGGGGCTTCCCGTACCAGTGGCCCGGCGACACGCCCGAGGCCAAGATGGCCGACTTCCGCGTGCAGCTCGACGCGCAGCTCGAGAAGATCGCGACGCTGCCCGACGACCAGCGGGCGAACCTCGTCATCGAGCCCTTCAACGAGCCCGAGGGCAACACCTTCGGCACGGGCGAGTGGAGCTACGACCGCACGAGCTGGCTCGACGACCCCACCGACTACTTCGCCGCCTGGGACGAGACCTACCGCACCATCAAGGCCGCCTACCCCGACATGCGCGTCGCGGGCCCCGGCACGTCCGTGCTGTTCCCGCAGGTGCGCGGGTTCCTCGACCACACCGTGGCCGAGGGCACCGTGCCGGACATCATCACCTGGCACGAGCTGACGCACCCGCAGGCGATCCGCGACTCGGTCGAGCAGTTCCGCGGCTGGGAGGCCGAGGCCTTCGCGGGCAGCGCCTACGCCGGGCGCGAGACGCCGATCAACATCAACGAGTACGCGTTCAACTACCACACCTCCGTCCCCGGGCAGATGGTGCAGTGGATGTCGGCCATCGAGGACTCCAAGGTCGACGCGATGATCGCGTTCTGGAACATCAACGGCAACCTGAGCGACTCGGCCGTGCAGTCGGACCGGGCCAACGGCCAGTGGTGGCTCTACAACGCGTACGCCCAGCTCAGCGGGCAGACCGTCGCGGTGACCCCGCCGCAGCCGGGCGAGAACTACTCGCTGCAGGGGCTCGCGTCGCTCGACGAGGACCAGGCCCGGTCGCGCGTCCTGCTGGGCGGGGCCTCCGGTGACGCCCCGGTCGACGTCGTCGACGTGCCCGAGGGCGTCTTCGGCGACCAGGTGCGGGCGTGGGTCCGCGAGATCCCGTGGACGGGCCAGCTCGGCGACTCGGCCCAGCCGCGCACGCTCAGCGAGCGCGTGCTGCCCGTCGTCGACGGCAGCGTCTCCTTCGACTTCGGTGCGGGCGACCTGCCCGAGCTGAAGGAGTCGTCGGCGTACGAGATCGTGATCACGCCCGCGGGTGCCGGCGAGGTCGCCTCGACCCCGGCCACAGCGTGGGACGCCAGCTACGAGGCCGAGGACGCCGCGATCAGCGGCAGCGGCTGGAGCGTCAACGGCCCCGAGGGCTCGCCGGCCGACGTCGGCAAGTTCTACACCTCGGGCGGTCTGGACGTGGGCGGCCTGCGCACCGGGTCGGACGTCGCGATGGACTTCACGGTCGACGTGCCCGAGGACGGCAGCTACGACCTCAGCGTCTTCGCGAACAGCCTCAACACCTTCGAGCGGGTCCAGGAGCAGGGGCCGACGAACGTGTTCCTCACGGTCGACGGCGGGGCCGAGCAGGAGCTGTTCCTGCCCCTCGCCTACAAGTGGGTGGTCTGGGACCACGCCGACACGACCGTCGACCTGACGGCCGGCGAGCACGTCGTCACCCTCTCGGCCCGCAGCCTCGACGGCAGCGGAGCCACGGTGGGCGACGCCCTCGTCGACCGGATCACGCTCGCCCTGCCGTCGCCGACGGCCGGCACCGACGTGTACGAGGCCGAGCTCGCCGACCTCGACGGCGGACGCCTGTCGTACGGCGGCGACGAGGTCGCGGCCAGTGCCGCGGCGCCCCTGTCCGGTTCGGGCGCGGCCCGCCTGGGCGAGGGCGACACGGCGACCTTCTGGGTCTACGGGGAGCGCGACGCCGAGGCGACGATGGAGCTCGCCGCGACCGGCACGGCGACGGTGGCGCTGAACGGCGCCCCGGTGCTCTCCACCACCGAGGGCCTGCGGGCCGCGGTGGCGGTGCGCGGCGGGGTCAACAAGGTCGTCGTCACAGGAGGCGCGGACGGCGCGATCGTCGACCGCCTCACCGTCTCGGGCGGCACGGGCGCCCTCGAGCGCACCGAGCTGCAGGCCGAGGACGGCACCCTCGCCGGCACGGCGACCGTGCAGGAGCTGTCGCTCGCCGAGGGCGGCGCCGCGGTGTCGTCGATCGGCGGCGAGCCGGGCAACGGCAACATGCTGACGCTCGACGTCGAGGCCGCCGAGGCGGGTCCGCACGCGGTCGTGATCCGCTACTCGAACCCCGAGCAGGTGCCCGCGACGCACTACAACCCCAACCCGATGGCCCGCCACGCCGACATCTCCGTCAACGGCGGCGCGGCCGAGCGGGTGCTGTTCCCGCCGACGTTCCACGAGAACGCCTTCTTCGAGCGGACCCTCGTGCTCGACCTCGTCGCCGGGGCGAACACCCTCACGTTCGCCGCGGAGGAGCAGCCGAACTGGGACGGCACCACGTACGCCGGGGACACCTGGCCGGGAATCCCGCTCCGGGCCGACCAGGCCCCGATCATCGACCGCCTCTCGGTGTCACCGCTCAGCGCGGTGCTCGCCGCGGAGCCGGCCGAGCCCGGCGACCCGACGGAGCCCGGCACGCCCGGTGACCCCGGCGACCCGACGGAGCCGGGCACGCCCGGTGACCCCGGCGACCCGACGGAGCCCGGCACGCCCGGTGAGCCCGGCGACCCGACGGAGCCCGGCACGCCCGTCGACCCGACGGAGCCCGGCGCCCCCGGTGACGGGACCGGCTCGGGCTCCGGCTCCGGCCGCGACGACGGGCCGAGCGCCACGGCGGCCGACCGTGGACCGCTGGCCATGACGGGCTCGACGCTCGCCGGCGTCCTGCTGGCGGCGGGCCTCCTGCTCGCGACCGCCGGCACGGGCCTGGTCCTGCGTCGCAGGAGGGGCCTGCAGGACTGACCCGCCCGGGGGCGGGACCGGTGACGGTCCCGCCCCCGCTCCGTCCTCGCCGCACCGCCCCGCCCTCCCCGGAAGGACCACGATGACCACCCCCGCCCCCACCCCCGCCTCCACCCCCGCCGCCGTCCCCGCCCGACCCGACGGGCGCGTGCCGATCGACCTCGCCGAGATCCCGTTCAGCACGCGGGGCGCCTGGACCGACGTCTCGCCCGTCGTCGGGCTGCACGAGACCGCCGACCACCTGCACCTGGTCTCGCACCGCAGCGGCCTCACCGGCGTGCTCCAGCTGTCGCTGCGGGCCGGGGGCCGCGAGGTGGAGGTGCCCGTCACCGCCGACAGCTCCGTGCTGGCCTGGTCGTCGCCCGACGGCACCGTCGAGGCCACGTACGACGGGCCCGAGGTGCTGCGGTTCCGGGGCCGGGGCCTCGCGCTGCGCCTCACCGACGCCGCGACCGAGCTGACCCCGTTCACGGGCACGTACCTCTACGAGGACCTCGCCGCGCAGGCGTTCTGCTTCACCTCCTACGAGACGGGGCAGCGGTACCGCGTCACGGTCCTCGCGGGCGAGGTCACGGCCGAGGGGGTCGAGGCGCTCGGCGAGTCCCCGCGGTGGGTCGAGGCGGCGGCGACGGGCCGGGAGACGTGGGAGATCGCCGTGGAGGAGTTCCCGACGACGCGGGCCTCCTTCGTGCCCACGCGCTCGTTCGACGACTCGGTCGTCGGAGCCGACCAGGACTTCGGCGACTGGCTCGAGCGCGTCGCCCCCTGGCGCACCGCCGCGACGCCCGCCGCCGATCGAGCGGCCTACGTGCTGTGGTCGGCCACCGTCGCGCCCGAGGGGTTCCTCGCCCGCGAGTCCGTGCTCATGTCGATGCACTGGATGGACAAGGTGTGGAGCTGGGACCACTGCTTCAACGCCCTCGCGCTCGCCCCGGGCGACCCGCGGGCCGCCCTCGACCAGTTCCTCGCGCCGTTCGACCACCAGACCCCCGAGGGCGCGCTGCCCGACTCGATCGCGCACTCCGAGCTGCTCTACAACTACGTCAAGCCGCCGATCCACGGCTGGGCCCTCGCGCGCCTCCTGCCCTCGCTCGACCTCACCGCGGACGAGCTGCAGGAGGTCCACGACCGGCTGGCCGCGTGGACCCGCTTCTGGCTCGAGCACCGCGTCGCGCCCGGTCGCACCGCCGCGCACTACCAGCACGGCAACGACAGCGGGTGGGACAACGCCACGACCTTCGACCTCGACCGGGTCGTCGAGGGCCCGGACCTCGCGGCGTTCCTCGTGCTGCAGCTCGGCGTCGTCCGCGACCTCGCCCTCCGGCTCGGACGGGACGACGAGGCCGCCACCTGGGAGGCTGCGCGGCGGGTGCAGCTCGACGCCCTCGAGGGCCTGTGGGACGGCCGCGCCTACCGGGCCACCGCGCCGCGCACCGGGCGCCGGAGCACCTCGACGAGCCTCCTGGCCCTGATGCCGCTCGTGCTCGGCGACGAGCTCGACGACGGCCGCCGGGAGGCGCTCGGCGCCCTCGTCGACGAGCACCTCACCGAGTGGGGCCTCGCCACGGAACGCCCGGACTCCGCCGCCTACGAGTCCGACGGGTACTGGCGCGGCCCGATCTGGGCGCCGTCCACGGTGCTGCTGGAGGACGGGCTCCGCCGTGCCGGGCTCGTCGACCGCGCCGACCGGGTGAGCGCGTCGTTCCGTCGGCTGTGCGAGGCGTCCGGCTTCGCCGAGAACTTCGACGCGCTCACGGGGGAGGGGCTGCGCGACCGGGCCTACACCTGGACGGCGAGCGCGTACCTCGTGCTGGCGGCCGAGGCCGCGGAGCGTGACGGGTCGCTCTGACGCGGGTCGTCCGCCCCTCGCTCACCCCCGGACGATGTCCGTCGTGACCGCCCGCTCGCGGCCCTGCTCCACCTCGGCGGCGAGGGTCGACAGTGCCTCGCGCGCGATGCCGAGCGAGTCGGAGCCCAGCACCTGGTGCAGGGGCGCGTCGCCGTCGTCGACGACGGCGAGGATCGCGGCCGCGGCCTTCGCGGGGTCGCCGAGCTGCGTGCCCGGCATGGCCCGGTGCGCGGCCGTCATCTCACGGACCGCCGGGTAGCCGTCGGCGGCGGAGGCGGGCAGCCCGAGCGAGTGCGGCGTGAGGAAGTCGGTCTGCAGGTACCCGGGCTCGACGAGGTTCACCGCGATGCCGTGCTCGGCGACCTCCTGTGCGAGCGCACCGGTGAGGCCCTCGAGGGCGTACTTGCCGGCGCAGTAGAGGCCCCAACCGGGGAAGGTCGTGAGGCCGAGGATCGAGGAGACGTTCACCACGTGGCCGGAGCGCGCGGCACGGAAGTCGGGCAGCACGGCGCGGAGCACGTTCCACACCCCGACGACCTGGACGTCGAACAGGGCGCGGACCTCCGCGTCGGACGTCTCCTCGACGGCTCCGAGGAACCCGTATCCGGCGTTGTCGACGACGACGTCCAGGCCGCCGAAGCGCTCCTTCGTCGCTCGTACCGCGTCGGCGACCTCGCGCTCGTCGGCGAGGTCCACGGTGAGGGGCAGGAGGCGCGTGGTGTCGGTGCCGGACAGGGCGTCGACGAGTCGCTCGGTCGAGCGCGTCGTCGCCGCCACGGCCTCGCCGGCCCTCCGAGTCTTCGACCTGCCGCCGCGCCCCGGGGACGCACAGTCGATCCCGTCCCGCGAGCACGAACCTGCGGCCCGCCCTCCGCGCGGCGATCGAGGCGGCGTCGGCGGCGGCCCAGGAGGACGGTGCGTCCTTCGAGATCACCAGTGGGTGGCGCAGCACGCGCCTCCAGGAGCAGCTCTTCGTCGACGGCGTCGCCCAGTACGGCAGCGAGGAGGAAGCCCGCCGCTACGTGCGACTGATCCGCAGCCCGCCGGTCCCGGTCAGCGAGGCGCCGCCGGGCAGCCCCAGGCCGTCGAACTCGGGGGAGGAGGAGCGGGTCGCGCCCCAAGGGTCGGCCGCTCCGGTCGCGCGGCCCGCGGCCGGGCGGTAGGGGCGGTCCGCCTTCCCCGGGGCCTAGGGTCGGGGGCATGCTCGCCGTCGCCCTCGTCGCCGCCGCCCTCGCGGCCCTCCTGCACGTGGCCATCTTCGTGATGGAGTCCGTGCTCTGGACCACGCCGCGCGTCCGCGCGACCTTCGGCATCACCGACGACGCCCAGGCCGAGCACACGAAGCCGCTGGCCTTCAACCAGGGGTTCTACAACCTGTTCCTCGCCGTCGTCACGATCGTCGGCATCGTCCTGGTCGCGGCGGGGGCAGGAGGCGCGGCCTCCGCCCACGACGCCTCCCCGGCGGGCAGCGCCCTCGTCGTCGCCGGCACGGGCTCCATGCTCGCCGCCGCGCTCGTGCTGCTGCTCTCGGACGGCACGAAGACCCGGCCCGCGCTCGTCCAGGGGGCGTTCCCCCTGGTCACGCTCGTCGCGCTGCTGGTCTGCGCCGCCTCCTGAGGGCGACTGCGGCAGCCTCCTGGAGGCCTGGCCGGGCCCAGCCCGCTGCCCGACGGAGGCCGTTCGGGCGGAGCCGGGGTGAGCCTCCTGCGCTACGCCTCGGCGTCGAAGACGACGACGCGCGCCGCGGAGGCGCCGATGTGGTCGGCGACGACCTGGTGGTCGGGGTGCGGCAGGTAGCCGTCGAGCGCGTCACGGTCGCGGAACCGCACGACGAGCATCCACTGGAACCCGCCCTCCTGGCCCTCGCCGCCGATGCTCGGCCCGCTGGTCGTCGAGAGCACGCCGTCGATGCGACCGAGGTGCTCGTCGACGAGGCGCGTCGCCTCGGTGCCCACCTCGGCGGCGGCCGTGTCGGCCCACTCCGCGAGGACGACGTGGACGATCTCGCGGGTTCCGGGTGCTGTCGTCATGGGGTTCTCCTCCGTCGGTCCGGCGGGGCACGGCGCGCCCCGGTCGGGTGGCCGAGCGTACGCGCGGGGGCTGGCGGCGCGGTCAGCCCCGGGCGAGCTCGCGCGGTCGCCCGACGGGCGGGTGCGTCGTCGCCGGGCGTGTGCGAGCGACCGCCGACGACGGACTCGCCCGTGCACCGACGGCGAGCGGCGGGCAGGCCGCCGCCGGGCCGCCGAGGGGATGCCCCACGGGCCGCGACGCGCCTAGCATCGGGGCATGAGACCGTTGCAGCAGACCGTCATCGCCGCGCTCGCCGTCCAGCCCGAGATCGACCCCGCCGCCGAGGTGGAGGCGCGCGTCGCGTTCCTCCGCGACTACCTGCGGGCCACCGGGGCGAAGGGCTTCGTCCTCGCCGTGAGCGGCGGCCAGGACAGCACCCTCGCCGGCCGCCTCTGCCAGCTCGCCGTCGAGGCCGTGCAGGCCGACGGGGGCACGGCCGAGCTGGTCACCGTCCGCATGCCGTACAAGGTGCAGGCCGACGAGGAGGACGCGCAGCTCGCCCTCCGCTTCATCGCCGCCGCCCCCGGCGTCACGATCAACGTCGAGCACGGCGTCGACGGGATCGCCCGTGACGTCCACGAGGCGACGGGCGCCCCGCTCAGCGACTTCGCCAAGGGCAACGTCAAGGCCCGCACCCGCATGGTCGCGCAGTACGCCCTCGCCGGCGAGCGCGGCCTGCTCGTCGTCGGCACCGACCACGCCGCCGAGGCGCTCACCGGGTTCTTCACGAAGTACGGCGACGGCGGCGTCGACCTCACCCCGCTCACCGGCCTCAGCAAGGGCCAGGGCGAGCAGCTGCTGCGCCACCTCGGCGCGCCGGCCCGCCTCTACGAGAAGGACCCGACCGCCGACCTGCTCGACGACGCCCCCGGTCAGACCGACGAGGCGAACCTGGGCCTCACCTACGCCGACATCGACGCGTACCTCGAGGGGCGCGACGTGTCCGACGAGGTCGCCGGCGTCATCGAGGCGCGCTACCTCGCCACCGAGCACAAGCGCCGCGTGCCCGCCTCACCCACCGACTCCTGGTGGCGCTGAACTCGATCGTCGGACACCCGCGAGCGGCTCGGACGCCCCGCCTGAGCAGGGTGTCCGAGCCGCGCGCGGGTGTCGCGCGGGCAGGAGGCACGGCGCGGGCGGGTCAGACCGGCTGCAGCGCCGCGTGCGCCCCGGTGGGCAGCTCGACGGTGAGGTCGTCGCCGGGGCGGACCGCGCCTCCTGCGCGGACGACGCCCATGACGCCCGCCCGACGGACGAGCTCGCCGTCGGCGTCGCGGCCCACGACGAGCCGCAGCAGGCCGTGGTCGAAGCCGTCGATCTGCAGGCAGGGGTTCCGCAGCCCGGTCAGTTCGACGACGGCCGTCGTGCCCAGGTGCAGGAGGGTCCCGGTCGGCAGGGCGAGCAGGTCCACCCCGCGGGTGGTCACGTTCTCGCCCAGGTCGCCCGGCCGCACCTCGTGCCCGGCGACGGCGACCTCGTCGAACAGCTCGGCGTGCACCAGGTGCACCTGTCGGAGGTTCGGCTGCGTCGGGTCGCGCCGCACCCGGGAGCGGTGCTGCACCGTCTCGCCGGAGTGGGCGTCGCCCTCGACGCCGCGTCCCTCGACGAGCACGATCTCGTCGACGGCGGGCTTGCTGAACCGGTGGGCGTCGTCACGGCTGACCGAGACCACGCGGGGCGTCGCGTCCATGCGGGCAGCCTAGGGCTCACCCGGCCCCGGGGCCAGGGCCACCCGGGGGCGTGGGCAGCGGCTCGGTAGCGTCGGGGGATGACGACGACGCCCGGCCGCCCCGACCCCGTCGACGCGGGCGACGAGGGGCACCGCGACGCCCGGCCGCCCGTGCACGAACCGCAGGCGGTGCACGAGCCGGAGGCGCGGGAGGCGCGGGGCGAGTCCGATCCGTCCTGGCAGGCCGTCGGGGAGCGCCGGCGGCCGTCGCGGATCGCGCTCACGTCCTTCGTGCCGCTCGTGGCATCGATCGTCGTGGGTCAGGTGGTCGCCCGCGTGCTGGTCCACGGGACGGACGATCCGGACTGGCCGGCGCTCGCCGCCGCCGGCGGGCTGATGGTGGCGACGGTGCTGGTCGGGTACGCGCTCGTCGCGCTCGTGCTCCGCCTCGCCTACGGTCCGGCCCGGGTGGACCTCCGGCGGGGCCTCCTGCGCGCGGGGCGGCGGACCGTCCCGCTGGGGGACGTGACGTGGGCGAAGGTCGTCCTGCGGGACCCGGCGGGCCGCACGCCCGTGGCCGTGCTCACCTTCGGGGCCGAGGGCGGGCCGCGCGTGGCGGTGCCGGTGCGCGACGTCCGGGGTGCCGTGGCGACCGAGGAGGAGCGGGCCGTCGTCGCGGCGGCGCTCGCGCGCACCTCGATCACGGTGCCGCGCTCCGCCGCCGATCCGACCGGCCGCTTCGCGCGCTACAACTTCCCGGGCCGGGTCTCCAAGGACGACGCGATCGCGCTCGTCGAGCACCCGACCGGGCGCGACGACCTCCTGCCCGAGTCCGCGACGGCCGCCCTCGAGCAGGCGCGGTACCAGGAGGCGCAGCGCCGCGAGCGGAAGGGGCGCAGGGCCCCGCACGCCTCCTGACCCCCCAGCTGCTGCCACCGTCCACCTGACCGGCTCCGCCTCCGCCTCGCGCACGACGCCGCCGTGAGCAGGTGCCCCCTCCCGCCCGACGCGGTGGGGCCCGCCCTGCCGTCACCGTGGAGGGGTGCTGAAGCTCCGCCTCATCGTCCCCCTGCTGCACGCGCTGCTCGCCGTGCTCTCCCTCGCGGTCCTCCTGCGCCTCCTGGACCTGTCGGCCGCAGCCGCCCACCGCGGTGCCGACGATCCCGAGCGCACGCCGCTCACCGGGTGACGGGTGCGCGTCGCGCCACCGCGCACCAGTCACCTGACATGGCACCAGGCAGCTGCCTGGTTCCGCACCAGGTCGCTGGTTCGCGAGGGCCTGCCCGTCACCCCCGCGGCGGCGCCGTCGTCCCGCGCACGACGAGCCGCGTCGGCAGCTGGACGGTCCCGCCGGCCGGTTCGTCGCCGCGCAGCAGCGCGAGGAGCGTCTCGGTGGCCACGACGCCGAGCCGCTGGATCGGCTGCCGCACGGTCGTGAGCGCCGGCCGTGCCCGTGCGGCCTCGGGGATGTCGTCGAAGCCGACGACGCTGAGGTCGTCGGGCACGCTGACGCCGAGCTCGTCGGCGGTGCGCAGGAGGGCGATGGCCGAGAGGTCGTTGGCGGCGAACACGGCGGTCGGCGGCCGGTCGGCGGTGAGCAGCGAGTGCGCGGCGCGTCGGGCGGTCGAGAGCTCGAAGTCGCCGGCCCGGGTGAGCGTGGGGTCGTGGGGGAGCCCCGCGTCGGCGAGGGCGCGGCGGTAGCCGGCGGCGCGGAGGCTGGCGGAGCGGAGGTCCTCGCGACCGGCGAGGAACCCGATGCGCCGGTGCCCCAGCTCGACCAGGTGCTGCACGGCGAGCAGGGCGCCGCCGTAGCTGTCGCCCTCGACGCTGGGCAGGTCGCCGCGTCCGGTGTGCGGGTCGACGGCGACGACCGGGATCGAGGTGGCGGTGGTGAGCACGGTGGGGGTGACGAGGATCGCGCCGTCGACGAGCGTGCCGCTGAGGCGGCTCAGCGAGCGGCGCTCCCACCCGTCGTGCCGGCCCTGCCGGGAGCCGCTGTAGGCGAGCAGGTCGTAGGCGTCGCCCGCCGTGCGGAGCGCCGTGGAGACGCCCTTGAGGACCTCCGAGCTGAACGGCTCGAAGTCGGCGACGAGCACGCCGATGACCCCGGTGCGTCGGGAGCGCATGCTGCTGGCGACCAGGCTGGACTCGTAGCCGAGCCGCGCGACCTCGGCCATGACGCGCTCGACGGTGGCGGGGGCGATGCCGTAGCGGCCGTTGACGGCCTTCGACACGGTCGCCACCGAGACGCCGGCGGCGGCGGCGACGTCGTGGATGGTCGGGCGGGCACTCATGGGGGCCACTCTAGGACCGAAACCGCTTTCGAAAACGTTTGACGAACCTCCTGGGCCTCTCGACACTGAGAGCACGTCGCCCCGCACCGGGCGTCCGCGCACCCCCTACCCAGGCCGTCCCGATCGGCCGCTCAACGAAGAGAACAGGTGGAACCATGCCCAGATCACGAACCTTCCTCACGGGATCGGCCGCACTCCTGGTGGGGGCGCTCGCCCTCACCGGCTGCAGCGGCGGCTCCGGCTCGTCCGGCGAGGACGGCGGGGACGTCGCCATGACGCTCTGGCAGAACTCGACGACCGGCCCCGGCCAGGACTTCTGGACCGCCACGGCCGCCGACTTCGAGGCCGCCAACCCCGGCGTGACCATCGACGTCCAGACCGTGCAGAACGAGGACTTCGACTCGAAGCTCCAGACCGCGCTCAACTCGGGCGACGCGCCCGACGTGTTCCTGCAGCGCGGCGGCGGCAAGCTCGCCGCCATGGCCGGCGCCGGCCAGCTGAAGGACCTCACCGACGGCATCTCCGACGACGCCCGCGACCAGATCAGCGAGGGCACCTTCGCCGCCGGGGCGTTCGACGGCAAGGACTACACGATGCCCGTCGCCGTCCTGCCCGGGGGCATCTGGTACAGCCAGGACCTCTTCGACGCCGCCGGCATCTCGACGCCGCCGACGACGATGGACGAGCTCGACGACGCCGTCTCGTCGCTGAAGGACTCGGGCGTGCAGCCCGTGGCCCTCGGCGGCAAGGACGCCTGGCCCGCCGCCCACTGGTACTTCTTCTTCGCCCTCCGCGAGTGCAGCAGCGACACGCTCGAGAGCGCCGCGGCCGACCGCGACTTCAGCGACGAGTGCTGGGTCGCCGCGGCCGAGGACCTCGCGGACTTCCGCGACACCGAGCCCTTCAACGAGGGCTTCCTCACCACCGCCGCCCAGCAGGGCGCCGGCAGCTCGGCCGGCCTCCTCGCCAACAAGCAGGCCGGGATGGAGCTCATGGGCGCCTGGAACCCCGGCGTCATCGCCTCGCTCACGCCCGACGCGCAGCCGCTGCCCGACCTCGGCTGGTTCCCCTTCCCCGAGATCGAGGGCGGCGAGGGCGAGGCCGGCGCGATCATGGGCGGCGTCGACGGCTACTCCTGCGCGGCCGACGCCCCCGACGAGTGCGTCGACTTCTTGAACTACCTCGCCACCCCCGAGGTGCAGACCGCCTACTACGAGGGCTTCAACGCGCCGCCGGTGAACACCGTCGCCCAGGAGGCCGTCACCGAGCCCTACCTGCAGAGCGTCATCTCGGCCTACAACGAGGCGCCCTTCGTGTCGACCTGGCTCGACACGGTCTACGGCCTCAACGTGGGCAACGCGATGAACGTCGCCGTGGTCGACCTGCTCTCGGGCGACGGCACGCCCCAGGAGTTCGTGGACGCCGTCGACGCCGCGGCCAAGAAGGCCTGACGACCGTGACCCTCCGTGAACAGGAGCTCGGCTCCCCGTCCGGAGGCGCGGTGCACGTCACCGCCGGGGGCGACGCCGTCGCGTCGCCCCCGGCGGGGTCCCGCGCCGTGCGCCGGAACGCCGGGCGCGAGCGCCTCGAGATCGCCCTGCTGGTCGGCCCCGCCCTGATCGTGTTCCTCGCGTTCGTGGTGTTCCCGATCGTCATGGCCGCCTACTACGGCTTCTTCAGCTGGCAGGGCTTCGGTGCCCCGACGGACTTCGTCGGGTTCCGCAACTACGTCACGATCTTCCAGGACCCGACGTTCCTCGACGCGCTGCGCCACAACGCGACGATCGTCGTGCTGTCGCTCGTGCTGCAGGGCCCGGTCGCGATCGGCCTGGCGCTGCTGCTCAACCGCAAGCTGCGCGGCCAGTCGCTGATCCGCGTGCTCATCTTCGTGCCCTACGTCATCAGCGAGGTCGTCGTCGGCACCGGCTGGAGCCTCATGCTCCAGGGCAACGGCGCCGTGAACGACCTGCTCGCCGACCTCGGCCTCGGCGCGGTCGCGCAGGACTGGCTCGCCGACCCCGACGTCGCCATCTGGACCCTGCTGGTCATCATCACCTGGAAGTACGTCGGCTTCGCCGTGATCCTCTTCCTCGCCGGCCTGCAGGGCGTCCCGGAGGAGCTCTCCGAGGCGGCCGCGATCGACGGCGCCACCTGGTGGCAGATCCAGCGGAGCATCACGCTCCCGCTGCTCGGCCCGACGCTGCGCATCTGGGCGTTCCTGTCGATCATCGGCTCGCTGCAGCTGTTCGACCTCGTCTACATCATCTGGGGCCAGTACATCGCGGCCACGGCCGGCACCTCGACCATGGCGACCTACATGGTCGCCAACGGCCGCACCTCCGGCAGCTACGGCTACGGCAACGCGGTCGCGGTCGTGCTCTTCGTCATCTCGCTCGTCGTCGCCCTCGTGTACCAGCGCTACGTGCTGCGCCGCGACACGGCCGGCGCCGTCACCACCGCAGGAGGGGACCGATGACCGCCGTCACCGAGCGCGCCCGTCGGGGCGCCACGCCCGTCGCACCCGCAGCGTCACCGGGGCGCAGGAGGCGCGGGATCGCCGATCCCGGCCGCGGCGTCGCGTACGTGGTCGCCGCCGTCGTCATCGTGGCGATGCTCGCGCCGGTCGCGTTCATCGTGCTCGGCGGGTTCCGCACCAACGCCCAGATCACGACGGACCCCTCGGGGTTCCCGAGCCCGTGGCAGGTCGGCAACTACCTCGACGTGCTCGCCGGCGGCACCTTCTGGCGCCAGGTCGGCAACTCGTTGATCGCGGGGCTGGCGACCACGCTCGGCGTCGTCGTGCTGGGGCTCATGGCCAGCTACGTGCTGGCCCGGTACCGCTTCGCGGGGCGCGGCGTGCTCTACGCCGTCTTCGCGGCCGGCCTGATGTTCCCGATGACCGTGGCCATCACGCCGCTCTACCTCGTGATCCGCGACCTGGGGCTGACGAACAGCCTGGCCGGCGTGATCCTGCCGCAGATCGCCTTCGCCCTGCCGACGACGATCATCATCCTGGTGCCGTTCCTCCGGGCGATCCCGGACGAGCTGGAGGAGGCCGCGTTCCTCGACGGTTGCAGCCGGCTCGGGTTCTTCTTCCGGATGGTCGTCCGGCTCGCGATGCCGGGCGTGGTGACCGTGGGGATCCTCGCCTTCATCGCCAGCTGGAACTCGTACCTCCTGCCGCTGTTCATCCTCAACGACCCCGACACGTTCACGCTGCCGCTCGGCGTGCAGGCGTTCTCGTCGCAGTACTCCGTCGACACCGCCCGGGTGCTCGCCTTCACGGCCCTGTCGATGCTGCCCGCGCTGATCTTCTTCAGCCTGTTCGAGCGCCGCATCGTCGGCGGCCTCACCGGGGCGGTCAAGGGATGACGCTCGCGCCCGTCCCGCCGCACCCGGTGCCGTCGCCCGTGCACCCGTCCCCCGAGAGAGACCGATCATGACCCTCACCGATCCCCGGCGCGACGTCGCGCCACCGGAGGCCTCCTCCGCGCCCGTGCCCCCCGGGGGCGAGCGCGCCTCCGACCGGGTGCGCGCCCTCCTCGCCGACATGACCCTCGACGAGAAGCTCGCGCAGCTCGTCGGCTACTGGGTCGACCGTGGCACCGACGACGTCGCCCCGATGCAGGGCACCATGTCGCCCTCGGGCGAGTACGACGACGCCACCCGGCACGGCCTCGGCCAGTTGACCCGCGTCTACGGCACCCGCCCGGTCGACCCCGTGGAGCGCGCCTCCTGGCTGTGGGGCGAGCAGCGCCGCCTGCAGCGCGAGACCCGCCTGGGGATCCCCGCCCTCGTGCACGAGGAGTGCCTCACCGGGCTCGCCGCGTGGCAGGCCGCGACCTTCCCGACGCCGCTCGCCTGGGGCGCCTCGTTCGACCCCGACCTCGTCGAGGAGATGGCGACGCTCGTCGGCGGCTCGATGCGCGAGCTCGGCGTGCACCAGGGGCTCGCGCCCGTGCTCGACGTGATCCGCGACGCCCGCTGGGGCCGGGTCGACGAGTGCATCGCCGAGGACCCCTACGTCGTCGGCACGCTCGGCACCGCCTACGTCCGCGGGCTGCAGGCGGCCGGCGTGCACGCCACGCTCAAGCACTTCGTCGGGTACTCGGCGTCGAACGCGGGGCGCAACCACGCGCCGGCCGCGATCGGTCCGCGCCTGCTCGACGACGTCCTCCTGCCGCCCTTCGAGATGGCCGTCCTCGACGGCGGCGTGCGCAGCGTCATGAACTCGTACGCCGAGGTCGACGGCGTGCCGATCGCGGGCACGCCCGAGTACCTCACCGACCTGCTGCGCGGCCGCTGGGGCTTCGACGGCACCGTCGTCTCGGACTACTTCTCGGTGGCGTTCCTCGAGGTCATGCACGGCGTCGCCGCCGACCGGGGCGAGGCCGCGGCGCTGGCCCTCGAGGCCGGGGTCGACGTCGAGCTGCCCACGGGCGACGCCTACCTGGCGCCGCTGCGCGAGCGGATCGAGGCGGGCGACGCGGACGTCGCCACCGTCGACCGCGCGGTGCTGCGCGTGCTGCAGCAGAAGGAGGACCTCGGCCTGCTCGACGCGACCTTCGACGCACCGCCCACCGAGATCGACCTCGACTCGCCCGCGCACCGCGACGTGGCGCTCCGGCTGGCCGAGGAGGGCGTCGTGCTCCTCACGAACGACGGCGTGCTGCCGCTCGCCGGTGGCGCAGGAGGCCCGGGTCGCGTCGCGGTCCTCGGTCCGAACGCCGACAGCGCCGAGGGCCTGCTCGGCTGCTACTCCTTCGTGAACCACGTCCTCGCGCACCACCCCGGCGTGCCGCACGGCCTCACGCTGACGACCGTGCACGAGGCGCTCGGCGCCGAGCTGCCCGACGCGGAGCGCGTGCTCGTGGCCGGTTGCTCGGTCGAGGGCGAGGACCCGGAGGCCGACGCCGCCGGCATCGCCGACGCGGTCGCCGCGGCCCGTGACGCCGACGTGGCCGTGGTCGTCGTGGGCGACCGGGCCGGCCTGTTCGGCCGGGGCACGGTCGGCGAGGGCAACGACGCCGAGAGCCTGGAGCTGCCCGGGCGTCAGCGCGAGCTCGTCGAGGCCGTCGTCGCGACCGGCACGCCGGTCGTGCTCGTGCTGCTCACCGGTCGCCCGTACGCGATCGACTGGGCCGTGCGCGGGGCGTCGGCACCGGCCGCCGTCCTGCAGGCGTTCTTCCCGGGGGAGGAGGGCGGGACCGCGGTCGCGCGCGTCCTCAGCGGCCGCACCGCGCCCTCCGGTCGCCTGCCCGTGTCGATGCCGAGGTCGGCGGGCGCCCAGCCGTACTCGTACCTGCACCCGACGCTCGGCGGACCCAGCGACGTGACGAGCGCCGACAGCACCCCTGTGCTGCCCTTCGGGCACGGCCTCACCTACACGACCTTCCGGCGCGACCAGCTGACGGTCGCGGCGCCCACGATGGCGGCCGACGACGACCTCGTGGTCACCGTGCGCGTGTCGAACGAGGGCGAGCGCGAGGGCACCGACGTCGTGCAGCTCTACGGTCGCGACGTCGCCGCGACGGTCACCCGGCCGGTCGCGCAGCTGCTCGGCTACCGCCGCGTCACGCTGCGACCGGGCGAGCGCGCGACGGTGCGCTTCGCCGTCCCGAGCGGCCGGCTCGCGCTCACCGACCGGAAGCACCGTCGCATCGTCGAGCCGGGCCGGTTCGACCTCTGGGTCGGTGGTTCGGTGGCCGAGCAGGAGGCGACGGCGAGCATCGAGGTCACGGGGCCGGAGCACGTGGTCACCCCCGCCGACGCCCGCGTCGTCGCCACCGAGGTGCGCCCCGCCTAGGTGCGCGATCCCGCCCTCCCCGGGCCCGGACGCCCCCACTTCGGGGGCCTTCGGGCCCGTCCTGGCTGTGAAACGACCGGTCTTCCTCGACGGGTGCCTCGGCGGCACGTAGAACGAGGGGAACGGAGATCACCAGAGGTGTCCACACCTCTGTTCGAGTGCCTCTCCTCGACAGTCAGGTGCCGCCATGGCCCGAACCACGCCCGTCCCCCTCCTCCTCCGCTCCGGCCTCGCCCTCGGCGTCGTCGCAGCCCTCTCCCTCGGCGGCGCGAGCGCTGCCTCCGCCGCCAGCGTCGACGGCCCGGTCGACCTCGGCACGGCCGCGCCCTACGGCGTGCTCGCCGGCTCGACCGTCACGAACACCGGCGCGAGCGTCGTCGACGGCGACGTGGGCCTCGCCCCGGGCTCGGCCGTCACCGGCTTCGACGGCGGCCCCGGCGTCGTGAACGGCGTCGTCGACGTCGCGAACCCCCGTGCCGTCCAGGCGAAGGCCGACCTGGTCACCGCCTCCGGCGTCGCCGCGGGACTCACCCCGCAAGAGACGGGCCTCGTCGAGCTGGACGGCCGCTCCCTGTCGCCCGGCGTCTACTCCGGCGGTGCGGTGCAGCTCGCCGACACGGGTGCCCTGACCTTCGCCGGCTCGGCCGACTCGGTCTGGGTGATCCAGGCCGCCAGCACGCTCACCATCGGCGGGGCGACCACCATGGTCTTCACCGGCGGCGCGAGCGCCTGCAACGTCTTCTGGCAGGTGGGCAGCTCGGCCACCATCGGCAGCGGTGCGGCCTTCTCCGGCACGGTCCTCGCCGACCAGTCCATCTCCACGACCGCCGGAGCGACCGTCGTCGGACGCCTGCTCGCGCAGACGGGCGCGGTCACCCTCGACACGACGACCATCACGGTGCCCGAGGCCTGCCCGACCGTCGGGGTCGTCGCCGAGTCGCCGACCATCACCTCCGGCACGCCGGACGACGCGACCGTCGGCACCCCGTACGAGTTCACCGTCGTCGCGACCGGCACGCCGGCCCCGACCTTCAGTGTGACCGACGGCGACCTGCCGGCCGGGCTCGAGCTCGACGCCGCCACGGGCGTCGTCTCGGGCACGCCCACGACCCCCGGCGACGCCACCTTCACGGTGACCGCCGACAACGGTGAGGCCCCCGCCGACAGCGCGACCTACACGGTGACCGTCGCCGCCGAGGCCGTCGTGCCGCCGGTCGTGCCCCCGGTGACGCCCGTGCCGCCGGTCGTGCCCGTGCCGCCGGTCGTGCCCCCGGTCACGCCCGCACCGCCGGTCGCGCCCCCGGTCGTGCCGGTGCCGCCGGTCGACTCGACGCCGCCCGGCAGCGAGACGCCCCCTGGCTCCGTGACGCCTCCCGGGTCCGTGACGCCTCCTGGGTCCGTGACGCCTCCCGGCGACGTGCTCACCCCCACGCCGGTCACCGTCCTGGACCGCTCGGGCCGCCTCGTCGCCTCCGACCTGGCGTACACCGGGCAGGAGGCGGTACTGCCGACCGCGATCGGCGTCACGGTGCTGCTGGCCGGCCTGGGTCTCGTCACGGCCGCTGCGCTGGGGCGACGTCGCACGGCCGTGCGCGCCGACAGCTGACCGCCGCGCGGAGCGTCCCGACGCCCGCTCCGTCCGTGCACCGCACGGACGGGGCGGGCGTCGTCGTGGGCGGGCGCGGTGCGACTCGGGCTCGACCCGGGCACGACCCGTCGGTCGGTGCCCGGAGGGCCGCCGGGATCCTCTCCGGATGGACCGGGATCCTCTCCGGGATGATCCGCTCTCTCATAGCTGATCTTCCCCGAGCTCCGTCAGGACCAGGTCGCGCACCTGCGCGTCGTCGAGGCCGAGCTCCTTCACGGTCGCGACGAACGCCCGGGCCGCCGCCCGGGCGTGCTGCTCCGTCATGTCGGCCTGGGGGCGCACGAACGAGCCGGCTCGTCCTCGCGTCTCGATCGCGCCTCCTGCCTCGAGCTCGCGGTAGGCGCGGGCCACGGTGCCCGCCGCGAGGCCGAGGTCGTCCGCGAGCCGGCGCACCGGCGGGAGGCGGTCGCCGACCGCGAGCGCGCCGGAGCGGACGGCCTCGACGACTCCGGCACGCAGCTGCTCGTACGGGGGCACGGGGGAGGCGGGGTCGATCGAGACGAGGTCCACGCGGCGACCGTAGCAGCGGTCGCCCCGCGGCGGAGCGCCCCGGGGCGGCCGCCCGCGTCAGCGCTCGGACGGCTCCCGGTCGAGGAACGGCAGGCTGCCGAGGTCGAGGCGCGGGTCGGCGTCCTGCGAGGCGACGAGCTCCCGGGCCTCCTCCTCGGTGGCGACGCTGGGCATGGAGCCGGGGAGCGGGCGCTGCGCCGACTCCGGCATGAAGAAGACGGCGACGGCGCCGACGAGCGACGTGGCCATGAGGAAGTACGCCGGGACGAGCTCGTCGCCCGTGGCCTGCAGCAGGCCCTGGACGACGAGGGGCGTCGTGCCGCCGAACACCGCGATGGCGATGTCGTACGAGATGCCCATGCCGCCGTAGCGGCTCGCGGTCGGGAACAGCGCCGGCAGCGACGAGGCCTGGCTCGAGACCCAGAGGGCCACGCACACCGCGAGCAGCGACAGCCCGGCGAGCGTGGTCGCGACGCTGCCCACGCCGATGAGCAGGAACGCCGGCAGGCCGAGCAGCAGCACCGCGACGGCTCCGGCCCACATCACGGGACGGCGCCCGACGCGGTCCGAGAGCTTGCCGGCGAGGGGCAGCAGGAGGGCGAGCAGCACGAGCACGGGGATCGTCAGGAGGGTCCCGTGCAGGGGGTCGTAGCCGAGGGAGTCCGTGAGGTAGGTCGGCATGTAGCTCGTCAGCGCGTAGCCGACGGTGTTCGGCGCGGCCACGAGGCCCACGGCCACGAGCATGGGGCGCCAGTGCCGACGGACCAGCTCGAACGTGGTGCGGGGTCGCCCCTCGGCCTCCGCGATCTCGTCGGTCGCCTGCTCCTGGGCGTCCTGCACGGCCTGGAAGGCCGGCGACTCCTCGATCTTGAGCCGGAAGTAGATCGCGACCGTCCCGATGACGCCGGCGAGGAGGAACGGCAGGCGCCACGCCCAGTCGAGCATCTGCTGCTCGGTGGTGAGCAGCTGCACGACCGACACGACGGCCGCGCCGAGCGCGAAGCCCAGGTAGCTGCCGAGGTCGAGGATGCTCGCGAAGAACCCGCGACGCGCGTCCGGGGCGTACTCGCTGACGAAGGTGGTGGCGCCCGCGTACTCGCCGCCGGTCGAGAAGCCCTGCAGGAGCTTCAGCAGGACGAGCAGCACGGGGGCCGCGGCCCCGATGGTGCCGTAGTCGGGCGTGACGCCGATGAGGAACGTGGCAGCGGCCATGAGGACGAGCGTCGTGGCGAGGACCTTCTGGCGGCCGACGCGGTCGCCCAGGCGGCCGAAGACGATGCCGCCCAGGGGGCGCGCGACGTACGTCGACGCGATCTGTCCGGCGGCGCGCGTCGGTCCGACACGGCCGCCTCGGTGGTGGGGCGGGCGGCCTGGTGCGGCCTACCGGGGGATGCCCGGTCTGGGACGGTCGACGACGTCAGCGACCGGTCGGGCGCAGAACGGTCAGGGGATGCACAGCACGTCGTCCGATGGCCGTGCCGGCGGGGAGGAGTCCTGTCCTCCGTGCGAACACGACGCTCGCTCGGCTCGACGTCGAGGGCGAAAGGAGGTTTGCTAGACGGTGTAACGAGACCGTCTAGGGAGATCGGCCCGTTGCGACACGACATCGACGACAGCTGGGGTGAGGACGGAGGCACGGGGCATGAGCGACAGCTGGACCGACGACCTGGCCGGGGGGCCGACGGACCCCACCACGGGTCACCGACTGGGCCGCAGCGAGGCGGCGAAGATCACGCACCTCGGGGTGCGGCGGTTCGGCACGCCCCGTCTCGACGCCGCCCTCGTCTCCTTCGACGACCGACCCGCGCCCGACCTCGGCCTCGAGTTCGAGTGCTCCGTCGACGAGGGTGACCGCCGCGGCTGGATCGCCGTGCGGGACGGTGCCCTGACCGTGGGCACGGAGCCCGGGACCACAGGTCGGACCTTCCCGACGGGCGTGCGTGCCTGGTGGCTGGCCGACGCCTCCACGGACGGCAGCGAGGTCGAGCTCGTGGTCGACGGACCCCCGCTGTCGCGGACGCCCGTCGCCCGGATCGCCCGCCCGGGCCTGCGCCTGGCGCTCGTCAAGGCCCTGGGTCCGCCCCGTACGGCCTGATCGGACCAGGGCGCGCGTCCGCCGTTCCCCTGCCCGACCCCTCGCCGGATGTCCACTGAGCGCACGGATGACAGCCGACTGTCGGTCGTCGCTGACAGGCTCTCGGGGTGACCAACGACCTGCGCTCCGTCGCGCGCTCCGAAGTCGTCGGCAGGGACGTCGACGAGGCCCGAGCGCTCTACGAGGACGCCTACAACGGTCGCGACTTCCGCATCGAGCCCACCGACGGGCCCTTCGCCTATCGCTATACGACCTCCGGTGACGGCGAGGTCACCCTGCACGGCAACCTGTTCCTGGGCAGGGTCCGGGGTGAGATCCGCACGGAGGGCGAGTACGTCGTCACCTGGCTCACCTCGGGGCGGGGCACGCTCGACCTCGGCGGCGACGAGGTCGCGCTCGAGCGCGGGGTGCCCGCGATCTTCCCGACCGGCAAGGCCCAGCGCTTCGACGTGCAGGACCACAAGCAGAACCTCCTGCACGTGGACGCCGCCTTCCTCGAGCGCGTCGCCGCCGAGGAGGAGGGCGTCACGGGGCGGCTGCACTTCCACCACGGTGCCGGCCCGCGCCCCGAGGCCCTGCCCGGCTGGACCGCCGCGGTGGGCCAGGCGGCGCGGGCGATCCTCGCGCCTCCTGCTCCCGGTGACGAGCTCGCGCGCGCCGAGGCCGTCCGCGGCGTCGCGGTCGCGCTGCTGCGGACCTTCCCGCACGAGGCGTTCGACCTGCCCGAGGCCGTGCTCGCCCCGCGCAACGCACGCCTGCGCCAGGCGATCGAGCACATGCACGCGTCCGCGCACCTGCCCCTCGACACGACCGCGGTGGCGCAGGAGGTCGGGCTCACCGTCAGGGGCCTGCAGCAGGCGTTCACGCGCCACGTCGGCGTCACCCCCAGCGAGTACCTGCGCCGGTTGCGCCTCGACCGGGCCCGCGTCGAGCTGCTCCGCCTCGACCCATCGACGGCGACCGTCGCCGACGTGGCCCGCCGGTGGGGGTTCGGGCACCTGGGGCGCTTCGCCGGCTCGTACGCCGAGCGCTTCGGCGAGTACCCCAGCGAGACCCTCGCCCGCTGACCGCGCCCTCGCGGGGGCCGCGGCCCGGTCTCCCCCCCCCGGTCGGCCGGGGGCCGCGCCGCCGCTACAGCCAGTGCTTCTTCTTGAACACGACGAAGAGCACGAGCGCCAGCAGGAGCATCATGCCGATGGCCATCGGGTAACCGAAGGTCCAGTGCAGCTCGGGCATGTGGTCGAAGTTCATGCCGTAGATCGACGCGATGAGCGTCGGCGCGAAGAGGATCGCCGCCCACGACGAGATCGCCTTGACCTGCTCGCCCTGCTCGATCGAGGCACGGGCGAGCCGGCGGCTCTCCTCGCCCTGGGCGAGGCTCGCGCTCGTCATGCGGCGCATGGCGTCGTTCTGCTCCTGCGTCACCAGCGTGGAGTGCAGCGTCAGGGCGTTCTCGAGCAGCACCCGGAACGTATCGGCACGCTCCGTCACGCGCAGGGCGTGGTCGAGGACGTTGCGCAGCGAGTTCTGCACGTCGTCGTGCGCGCCGTACTTGCCCGCACCGCGCAGCAGCGCCTGCAGCATGTCGGGCAGGGGGCCGATGGCGCGCTGGAACCCGATGACCTCGCTGAGCAGCTGGTAGATGCGACGCGAGGAGGCGGGGTCGACCTGGCCGTCGAAGAGGTCGTCCTCGATCTCGTCGATGTCGTGCTGCAGCCCGGCGACGACGGGGGCGTACCCGTCGACGACCTCGTCGAGCACGGCGGCGAGCACCGCGTGCGGCCCCTGGGCGAGGTCGTCCGGGTCCGCCTCGAGGCCCCGGCGCAGGACGGCCAGGTCCGGGCGGGAGGCGTGCCGCACGGTGACGACGAAGTCGGGTCCCGTGAAGACGTGCAGCTCGCCGAACTCGACGCGCTCGTAGGCGTCGAGGTAGCGAGCGGGCCGCAGCACGACGAAGAGCGTGTCGCCGTAGCGCTCGAGCTTGGCGCGCTGGTGGCCCTTGCGGGCGTCCTCGACGGCGAGCTCGTGCAGGTCGAACGCCGAGGCGAGCGAGTCGAGCTCGGCCGCGGTGGGCTGGGCGAGGCCGATCCAGGCGAAGCCGCCCTGGGCGCGGAGGGCCTCCTGGGTCTCCTCGACGTCCGTCGGCGAGGCCGCACGGTGCCCGTCGCGGTAGATGCCGATGTCGATGAGAGCCATGTGTCGCCGCCTTCCTGGCCGTCGGAGAGCGTACACCGGCGGCTGCTCCGACAGGCCCGTGCTCGGGGGGAGGAGGAGGGCAAAGATGTCCCCTCCGCGAAGCCCGACGATCGCAACCTGGCAGCTCGCTGAACGACCGTGACCCAGGGCGTCCCCGTCGCGTCTTGATGATGTGACCCGCTCGTACGGGCACCGCGGCGGCCGATCGGACGCCGCCGAGACCACAGACCAAGGAGCAGCCATGACGAACGTCACCCCCGCCACCAGCAGCAGCAAGGACCTCGCGAACACCGACTCGTCGAGCAACGGCAAGAACACCATCGCCGAGGGCGTCGTCCAGAAGGTCGCCGGCATCGCCGCCCGCGAGGTCCGTGGCGTGCACGACCTCGGCAACGGCGCGGCCCGTGCCCTCGGCGCGATCCGCAACGCCGTCAACCAGCAGGACCGCGGCCAGGGCGTCAGCGTCGAGGTCGGCGAGAAGCAGGTCGCCGCCGACATCGTCATCGTCGCCGAGTACCCCGTCGAGCTGCAGCGCGTCGCCGACGACGTCCGCAAGAGCGTCACCGACGCCATCTCGCAGGTCGTGGGCATGGAGGTCACCGAGGTCAACGTGACGGTCTCCGACGTGCACATCCCCTCCGACGACGCCGACAAGGGCGACGCCGACAAGAACGAGGCGCGCGTCCAGTGACCGCCTCGCAGCAGGGCATGCTCATCGGCGCGGTCCTCGCGCTGACCGGTCTCGCCTTCGGCTTCTGGGGCCTCGTCCTCGTCGCCGTCGCGATCGCGATCGGCTGGGCCGTCGGCCGCGTCTCGAGCGGCCAGCTCGATCTCCGTGGCGTCGCCGACGCCCTGCGCGGGCGGCGGTCGTCGTGACCGCCCCGGTGGCGGCCGACCCGCACCTCCCGGGGCGGACGAAGATCACGGCTCGCGCGGTGCGTCGAGTGGTGACGGCCGTCACCGCCGACGCGATGGAGGTCCCGACCTCCTCCGTGTCCGTCGAGCTCGAGGACCTCGGTGGGGCCCTGAGCATCGTCGCGAAGTCGCCGGTGCGGCTCACGCCCCTCGGCCGTTCGACGGGCGGCAGCTCGCTCGTCGAGCGCCTGTCGTCGGCGCAGTCCACCATCAGCGAGCGCGTCCTCACCCTCACGGGGTCGGACGTGCGACGCGTCGACCTCCGCATCACGGGTGCGGAGCTCCAGCAGAGGAGGCGGGTCTCGTGACCGACACCACCAGCGTCTACCGGCGCATCGTCCGGCGCGAGACCCACTCGTCGCGCTCGGTCCTCGCGGTCGTCGTGGCGGTCCTCCTGATGCTCGCGCTCGCCTGGCTCGGCACGGAGGCGGTCCTGGCCGCCCTCGGGCAGCCCGCCCTCCTCGTGGCCCCGACCGACGCGGTCACGGCCGTGCTCGGCGCGGCAGGAGGCGCGACCGGCGCCGTCACGGCGATCGCCGTGGTCGTCGCACTGGTCGGGCTCGTGCTCGTGGTCCTCGCCGTCGCGCCGGGCCGCAAGGGCCGTCGCGGCAGCACCTCCGGGCGTTCCGCGGTGATCGTGGACGACCGGGTCATCGCCCGGCACCTGGCCCGCACGGCCGGCTACGCCGGCGAGGTCGACCCCGACGCCGTCCGCGTCACGGTCGGTGCCCGTCGCGCCGACGTCGAGGTGCAGACCGCCGCGGGCCGTCCCACGGACGCCCGTGCCATCGAGGCGGCGCTCCGCGACGAGCTGCAGGGCTACGACCTCCAGCCGCCTTTGACCGCGAAGGTCCGCCTGTCGAAGAAGGGGAAGGTCGGCGCATGAACGACACCAACCGTGCTCTGAACCGCGCGTTCGTCCTCGTCGTGGGCCTCGTGCTGCTCCTCGGCGGAGCGGTCGTCGCCGTCGGCGCCCTGCTGCCCGAGGTGCAGCGCCCCGTGGCCGACGCCGCGGAGTCCGTCACCGGGCCCACCACCGACGCGCTCGAGGCGCAGCCGTGGATCCTCTGGGTGGCCGCCGCCGTGGCTCTCGTCCTCGTGCTCCTGCTGCTCTGGTTCGTGCTCCACCGCGGTGGCGGGCGCACCGGCGAGCTGCTCGTCGTGCCCGTCGAGGGCGAGCGTCGCGGCTCCGGCAGCGTGGTCGTCTCGACCAAGGTCGCTGCCCAGGCCGTCGAGGAGGCCCTCTCCGAGGAGGAGTCCCTCGTCGCGGTCGACGTCGTCGCCTACGACGTGCAGGGCACCACGGTGCTCCGCGTCAAGGCCGACGCGCGGCGGGGATCCTCGCCGACCGACGTGCGGCGCACCGTCGAGTCCGTCGTCGAGCGGTGGGACGAGGCCCTCGGGCAGCAGACCCCGGTCGTCGTCGAGATCGCCGGGGGCCTGCGCACCAGCATGGCCTCGTCCACGCGACTGGCCTGACGCCCCTGGCACGAGGGGCGGACGCCGGAGGCCGGCGTCCGCCCCTCGTGCCGCACCGCGCCCGCACCGGGCGCCCCACCGCCGTACCCCGCACCCCGGACGAGATCGAGGACCACGATGAGCGACACCACCACCGGCACCCCCGCCGACCACCGCCCCGCCCCGCGCCGCGTCGACCTGTCGTCGGTCGTCGGCGACCGGACCGCCGACGGCTCCCCGGAGCCCGACGCCGCCTCCGTGGCGGGCGTCACCGCCCTCGGCGTCTCCGGGGTCCACTCCCTGGGCACGCCCGCGGGTCGCGCCGCGTCGGCCGCCGGTCGCGTCCTGCTGCGCGACTCCGGCGTGGCGGGCGTCCGCGTCGACGACAACGACCCGCAGCGCCTCGTCGTCGAGGTGACCGTCGTGGTCGAGTACCCCTCGCCCGTCCGCCGCGTCGCCGACCAGGTGCGCGAGCAGGTCCGCGACGCCCTCGCCCAGCTCGGTGGTGCCGCCGTGGCCGTCGACGTCGTCGTCGCCGACGTGCACACCCCCGCCGACGACGAGCCGTCGCCGGCCGCCGAGGCGGCGGGCCGGGTCGCCGACCGTGCGAAGGACGCCGCGGGCCGGGTCTCCGACACCGCCTCCGGTGCCGTCGACGCGGCGTCGGAGCGCGGCCGCGACCTCGCCGACCGGGCCCGCGACGCGGCCGGCACCGCCACCGAGCAGGTCCGCGACGCCTCCGAGCGCGTCCGCGACGCGGCCGGCGACGCGTCCGAGAAGGCCCAGGAGGCCCTGGACGCGGCCTCGCAGGACGCTTCCGAGAAGGCCTCCGACGCCGGGACGCGGGCGCGGGGCGCGCTTGCCGAGGCCTCCGACCGCCTCCGGGCCGCCGCCGACGCCGCCCGTGCGGGCGCCGACCGCGCCGAGGACGCCGGCGCCCCGGAGGAGCCGACGTCGCAGGCCGGCGAGGACGCGACCCCCGGGGACGCGGCCGACGAGGGCGCGACCGACGAGGACGCGCGCCGGGCGGACGCCCCCGTCGACGACCCGGACGTCGTGGTCGTCGTCGTGGAGGAGGCCTCGCAGCCCTCGGGCGAGCGCCGCACCGAGGGGTGAAGGCTGCGCGGTCTGCACGATGCAGGCGGTCCTTCAGCTTCCTGGAGGAACACGTCCAGGCTGCTCCCATATCTTCGTGCCTCATGGACGACCCCCCTTCTCACAGGCCTCCGCCCCGTGACCTCTCGACCGCACCGATCGACCGTGTCAGGGGGCGGACCTCGTGACCGACGTGCTCCTCCTGGGCGTCGGCCTCCTGCTGACCGTCGGCACCGGCGTCTTCGTGGCCAGCGAGTTCGCGCTCGTCAACCTCGACCGCAACGACCTCGAGGGTCGTCAGGCCCGCGGTGAGCGACGCCTGGGCCCGACCATCAAGGCCCTGCGCATCACGTCGACGCACCTGTCGAGCGCGCAGCTCGGCATCACGCTCACGACGCTCCTCACGGGCTACACCTTCGAGCCCGCGGTCAGCCGCCTGCTCGCCGGTCCGCTCGGCGACCTCGGGCTGCCCGCGGGCGCGGTGCCGGTCGTGGGCACGATCGTCGGCGTGGTGCTGGCGACCCTGTTCTCCATGATCATCGGCGAGCTCGTGCCCAAGAACTTCGCGCTCGCGCTGCCCCGGCAGACGGCGAAGCTGGTCGTGCCGCTGCAGGCGCTCTTCACGACGGTGTTCAAGCCCGTCGTCCTGCTGCTCAACGGCACCGCCAACCGCATCATCCGCTCGTTCGGCATCGAGCCGAAGGAGGAGCTCTCCGGGTCGCGCAGCGCCGAGGAGCTCTCGTACCTCATCAAGCACTCGGCCACGGCCGGGCTGCTCGAGGCCGACGACGCCACGCTCCTCACGCGCACCCTGCGGTTCGCCGAGCGCGACGCCGCGGGCGTCATGACGCCCCGCGTGCGGATGACGTCGGTCTCGGTCGACGACACCGCCGAGCAGATCGTCGCCGCCGCGCTCGCGACCGGCTTCTCGCGGTTCCCGGTCGTGGACGGCACCCCCGACGCCGTGACGGGCTTCGTGCACGTCAAGAGCGCCTTCCGGCTGCCCGTGGCCGAGCGCGGCGGGGTCACGGCCGTCGAGCTGCAGACCCCGGCACGCCACGTCCCGGAGTCGATGGACGCCGGCGACCTCCTCACGCTGCTCCGGGCGGAGCGGCACCAGATCGCCGTCGTCTCCGACGAGCACGGCGGCACCGCCGGCCTCGTCACCCTCGAGGACCTCGTGGAGGAGATCGTCGGCGAGCTGGAGGACGAGCACGACCGGCACCGCACGGGCATGCTCCGTCGCGGCCGGTCGGTCACCTTCGACGCCTCCTGGCGCCCCGACGAGCTGGCCGACCGCGCCGGCGTCGAGATCGACGACGACGGCGAGCACGACACCGTCGGCGGCGTGGTGACCGGCCTGCTCGGCCGGCTGCCCGAGCTCGGCGACGAGGTCCCGGTCGAGGCCGGCCGCCTCCGCGTCGAGCGCGTGGACGGCGCCCGGATCGTGCGCCTCCGCTACCTGCCCGACGACCCCGACACCGACCCCGCCACGCGCTCCGTCGCCCGCGCCGCCACGGCGCACGACGAGGCCGTGCTCGACCTCAGGGAGGCCGCACGATGAGCGAGTACCTGCCGGGCATCGCCTGGCTCGTCGTCCTGCTGATCGGCAACGCGTTCTTCGTGGGCGCCGAGTTCGCCGTCATCTCCGCCCGCCGCTCGCAGATCGAGCCCCGGGCCGCCGAGGGCAGCCGCGCCGCGAGGACCACCCTGTGGGCCATGGAGCACGCGACGCTCATGCTGGCGACCAGCCAGCTCGGCATCACCGTGTGCTCGCTGCTGATCCTCAACGTGTCCGAGCCCGCGATCCACCACCTGCTCGAGATCCCGCTGGGGCTCACGGCCCTGTCGCCCGCGGCGATCAGCGCGATCGCGTTCGCCGTGGCGCTCGTCCTCGTCACGTTCCTCCACGTGGTGTTCGGCGAGATGGTGCCCAAGAACCTCTCGTTCTCGGTGCCCGACCGGGCCGCCCTGCTGCTCGCGCCGCCGCTCGTGCTCGTCTCGAAGGTGTTCGCCCCCGTCATCTGGTCGCTCAACGGCATCGCGAACGGCGTGCTGCGGCTGTTCAAGGTCGAGCCGAAGGACGAGGCGAACAGCACGTACACGCTCGACGAGGTGGCCGGCATCGTCGAGCAGTCGCGCCGCGAGGGCGTCCTCGAGGACGCCTCCGGCGCCCTCGCCGGGGCGTTCGAGTTCACGGAGAAGCACGTGGCCGACGTCGACGTCCCGCTCGACGAGATGGTGCTCCTCCCCGAGCGGGCCACGCCCGCCGACGTGCACGCCGCCGTCTCCGAGCACGGCTTCTCGCGCTACGTCCTCGCCGACCCCGACGGGGAGCCGACGGCGTACGTCCACATGAAGGACGTCCTCGACCTCACCGACCCCGACGGGTTCCTCGCGCCGATCCCCGCGAAGCGCCTCAGGAGGCTCGAGGGCGTCCCGAGGGACGCCGACCTGGAGGACGCCCTCGCCGTGCTCCGCCGCCGCGGCGCGCACGTGGCGAAGTCGCTCGACGCCGAGGGCCGCACCGTCGGCCTGCTCTACCTCGAGGACGTCATCGAGATCCTGGTCGGCGAGATCGACGCCACCGTGCAGTCGACGTGACCTCCCGGCGCCCGCACCGCTGGCCCCCCTCAGCCCCCACCCCCTCTTCCCCTTCCCTGGAGCACCTGTGAACGTCAGCACCACCACCTGGTTGATCACGATCGGCGTGACGATCGCCTTCTTCGTGTACGAGTTCTTCGTCCACGTGCGCAAGCCGCACGAACCCACCATCGGCGAGTCGGCCCGCTGGTCCGCCTTCTACATCGGCCTCGCGCTGCTGTTCGGCGTCGGCATCGGCTTCGTCAGCGGCTGGGGCTACGGCGGCGAGTACTTCGCCGGCTACCTCACCGAGAAGGCGCTGTCGATCGACAACCTCTTCGTGTTCCTGCTGATCATGACCGCGTTCGCCGTGCCGCGGATGTACCAGCAGAAGGTCCTCATGATCGGCATCGTCATCGCCCTGGTCATGCGCGGCATCTTCATCGCCGTGGGCGCGGCCCTCATCGAGAACTTCTCGTGGGTCTTCTACATCTTCGGTGCGCTGCTGTTCGTGCTGGCCTACCAGCAGCTCAAGGGCAGCCACGGCGGCGACGCCGGCGACAACCTCGTCGTGAGGATCGCCCGGCGCGTCCTGCCCGTGCACGACGAGTTCGACGGCGACCGCTTCACGACGAAGATCGACGGCAAGCGCTTCGTCACGCCGCTGCTGCTCTGCGTCGTCGCGATCGGCTTCGTCGACCTCGTCTTCGCGCTCGACTCGATCCCGGCGATCTACGGCCTCACGAACGAGGCCTACATCGTGTTCACCGCGAACGCGTTCGCGCTGATGGGCCTGCGCCAGCTCTACTTCCTCATCGGCGGCCTGCTCGAGCGCCTCGTGTACCTCTCGCAGGGCCTCGCGGTGATCCTGGCCTTCATCGGCGTCAAGCTCGTCTTCCACGCCCTGCACGTCAACGAGCTGCCCTTCGTCAACGGTGGCGAGCCGCTGCTCTGGGTCCCCGAGATCCCGATCTGGTTCTCGCTGCTGTTCATCGGGGCGACGATCACCGTCGCGACGGTGCTCAGCCTGCTCAAGACCCGCGGCGACGCGGCGAAGGGCGACCGGGCCACGGTCGACCACGAGCCCGTCACGCGTGCGGTGGACGACCGCGACGAGCCCGGCGGCCGCCACTAGGTCGCACGGCCCCCGGCACCACGACGGCCGGCGTCCCCTCGGGGGCGCCGGCCGTCGTGGTGCTGTCAGGAGGTGCGGAGCCGCCTACTTGGCGAGGAACGCCAGCACGTGGCGGTTCCACTCCTCCTTGTGCGAAACGGTGACGCCGTGCGGTGCTCCCTCGATGAGGACGAGCTCGCTGCCGGCGATCGCCTCGTGGGTGCGCTTGCCGCTCACCTCGAAGGGCACGATCGCGTCGCTGTCGCCGTGGATCACCAGCGTCGGGACGGTGATCTTCGTGAGGTCGTCGCGGAAGTCCGTCGTCGCGAAGGCCACGGTGCAGTCGAGCGTGCCCTTCGGCGACGCCATCTCGGCGATCGAGAGCGCGTAGGCCTGCTGCGCGTCGCTGACCTTCGGCTTGTTGAGCAGCGAGGGCTTGCCCGCCGTGAAGAACATCGTGACGAACTCCTCGAGGAACGCCGGCCGGTCGCCGACGATGCCGTCGTGGAACCACGCGGCGAGGTCGTCGTCGACGCCTCCGTCGGGGTTGTCGTCGCTCTTGTAGAGGTACGGCGGCACGGCGCTCGCGAAGACGAGCTTCGCGATGCGGTCCTGGCCGTAGGTCGAGACGTAGCGCGCGAGCTCGCCGCCGCCCATCGAGAAGCCGATGAGGGTGACGTCGCGCAGGTCGAGCGTCTCGATCAGGGTGTTCAGGTCGGCCGCGAAGGTGTCGTAGTCGTAGCCGTCCCACGGCTGCGACGACTGGCCGAAGCCGCGGCGGTCGTACGTGATGACGCGGTGGCCGGCCTCCACGAGCGCGGGGACCTGGCCCTCCCACGAGCGGCCGCTGAGGGGCCAGCCGTGGACCAGGACGACGGGCTTGCCGGCGCCGGCGTCGGTGTAGTGCAGGGCGACGGGGGCCTCCGCCGTGGCGGGGACGGTGATCATGGGCACGAGGATCTCCTTCGTGGGCTGTCGGGGTGGTCTCTCGACCGTGCTCGCCGAGGCTGGGCGTGCCCTGGGACGGGCGCCGTCCGGCGGCCGTCGCTGCGCCCAGCGGACGACGACCACGGCCCGGGTCGCCCGGCGGGCCTCAGCGCCCGGACTCCCAGTGCCGTCGCACCTGCTCGTCGGTGAGCACGACCGAGTAGGCGCTCGCCCAGCGGACCTGTCCGGCGAGGGCCGAGCCGGCGACGCCGGGCCACCCGCCCGACCCGAGGTCGTCGTAGCCGACGCGCCAGTAGCCCGAGTAGGACCGCGCGGAGGTGACGCCGGGGTCGCTCGCCACCCGCACGCCGTCGACGTGCAGTCGCAGGCCCGTGCTGCGCGAGAACGTGCCGACGACGTGGTGCCACCGGTCGTCGTCGATCCGGCCCGGGCTCGTCACCGTCCGCACGTCCACCGAGCGCACGCCGAGGACGAGCCGCCCCGCCGCGTCGACGTAGAGGTGACGGTCGGTCGTCGTCGAGGGGCCGGAGGCCCGGTCGCCGAAGCCGATGAGGCGCCCGCTGTCGGCGGCGGTCCGGACCCACAGCTCGATGCTGAAGGTCTGCGGGTCCGACTGCTGGGTGGGCCACACGACGGCGCTCCCTGCGCCGTCGAGGACCGTCGCCCCGCCGCCGTCGCGCGGGCAGCCGCCACCGGTCACGGGCGGGCCGAGCACGTGCGAGCCGAGCCGCTGGCCGGTCGCCGAACGCCCCGAGACGTCGCGGGCACCGGCGTTCGAGGCGATCTGCTGCACGCCGAAGTCGTCGAGCAGCATGCCCTGGGTCGTCGAGACGTCGTAGGCACCGCGGGCGGGGTCGCCCATGGAGATGCCGACCCGTCCCGGACCGCCGATGCGGGAGTCGCTGAGCACGACCGCCTCGACGCCGTCGACGAGCAGCCGGAGGCGCGTCCCGGCCAGGTCGAGCGACAGGCGGGCGGTCCCGCCGTCGACGAGCCTGCCGGGTGCCGTGCCGAGGACGGTCCGGGTGCCGTCCACGACCGCGGCGAGGGCCCAGCGCCGCTCCGCCTGCTCGTAGCGGGCCGAGTAGTAGGTGCCCGAGGGCGACGACTCGTCCAGTCGGGCGACGATCCCGATGGTCTCGGCGGCCTGGGCGGTCTGCTGGTGCACGACGGCCGTCACCGTGTAGTCGGCCGACGGCGGCACGAGCGAGGAGCGGTACAGGGCCGTGTTGCCCTGGCTCGACGTGCCGCCCTTGCGCACGCGCCCGTCGCCGGACAGCGCGGCCTGCGTGAGGCCCGTCCCCGTCGGCAGCTTCGCCCAGGTCGTGCCCGTGTCGCCCGTGTGGTCCTCGAGCTTGCGGCTCGTCGGCCCCGTGAAGGAGTCGGCGGCCCGGCGGGCCTGCTCGGCGTCGTCGAGCGGCCACGTGAAGAGCGCCCCCGAGCGGTCCGCGCCCGTCGAGCCCGCGCAGCGGAAGGACTGCGCCGTGCCCGTCGTGCCGGACGGGTCGTCCACGGACGCCGTGAACCCGGCCCGGGTCGTCGGGGGACCGCCGCCGCCCGTGACGGCGACGGTGCCCGCGAGCAGCACGGCGGCCGCGACGAGCGCGACGCGACGGACGAGGCGGGCGGTCACCGCGCCTCCTGCGGGGCACGACCGGGCAGGCCGACGACGAGGACCCAGAGCAGTGGCAGCGCGCACACGAGCGCGAGCAGCACCGTCCCGGGGCCGTCGAGGTGCAGCGAGGTGACGAGCTCCGTGCGGGCGCCCGAGGGGGGCAGGGCGAGGGTGCCGACGGCGCCGCTGACGAGGTCGACCACATCGCCGTCGGGGGCCTGCACGGCCACGCGCACGGGCGCGAGGCCGGTGCCGACGACGACCGACGTGGGCGTGCCGTCGACCATGGTCGTCGAGAGCACCTCGGCTCCGACGAGCGGGCGGAGCGCGGCGACGGTCGCGGTGACGAGCACGGTGGCGCCCAGGAGGCGCAGGGACGCCCGGCGCGCACGGTCGCGCACGCGCGTGCCCAGGCCCCAGAGCGCGAGCCCGCCGAGCGCCAGCGCGGGCACCGCGCGCAGCAGCCAGCCGAGGCCCGGCGCCAGGACGACGGCGCGGCCGAGCAGGTCGGCGTCGGTGACGGCCCACGGGTCGACGGCGCCGGTCGAGTCGCCGCTGGTCCGCAGGCCGTCGGCCCCGACCGCCGTGACGCGGTGCGTGTAGACCGCGCCCGGCTCGAGCGCGGGGCGGAACGACACGACGTCGCCCGGTGCCGTGGTCGCGACGGTCGTGGGACGGGTCACGACGAGCGTGCCGACGGGGGCCGCCCGCCCCATGGAGGCGGTCTCGACGACGAACCACCGGCCCCCCGAGGCGTGCCAGGCGCCGGCTGCGATCGCGAGGCCGACGACGACGGCGAGCACGGCGAGGGCCGCGCCCGTCGACCACGGGTCGGCGCGGCGGCGTCGGGGAGCAGCGACCCCGCCCGCGGGAGGGTCGGCGACGGTCGTGGTGGAGGCGTCCACGGGGGCGGCCGGTCGGCGACGCCGGTCAGCTCGTGAAGCGCCAGGTGACCGGCATGGCCACCTGCAGGCCCTGGACGTCGTCCCCCGCGCCGCCGTCGATCCGCACGACGACCTCGATGCGCACGGACCCGCCCGGTCCGGGCGGGGGCGCCACGGGCAGCCCCGCGAGGTTCTGCACGTCGGTGAGCCTGCCCTCGAAGACGGCGCGCCCGCCCGTCGACACGGCGACGAGGACGTGGTCGCAGAGCTCGCCCGTCGACGTCGACGTCGCGCGGCCCGGCTGGGGGGTCGTGACGCAGTCGCCGAGGTCGACCGTGAAGCTGCCGGCGGGCGTGGTGCCGGTGTTGACGATGTCGATCGCCACGGTGGACGAGGGGCCGCCCGGCGTCATGCCGAGGTCGCCGCCGAGCAGGTCCACGCTGGTGCAGGCCGCGGACGACCCCGAGGTGCAGGTGGCCCCCACGGTCCCCGCGGTGCTGCGGTCCGACGACACGAGCCGCTGCTCCATGGCCAGCGTGCCCGTGCCCGCCGTGCCGGGGTCGTTCGTGATGCTGGCGGTGAAGCCGGAGAGCGTGCCGGTCAGGCTCAGCGCCAGCAGCGTGCTGCCGACGAGGCCCGTCGTGAGGGCGAGCGGGGTGGTGCGGGAGCGGCGCGGTCGCGCGGAGGCGTGGCTGGGCATGGCGGTCTCTCCTCGTCCTTGGGGCGAGCGCCCGTGCTCGGGTGCACGGGGGCGCCGGACCGTCGTGGTCCTCACCGGCGGTCGGGTCCGCTCGGCTGGTCCCGAAGGTAGACGGGGGACGCCCGCCGTGGGCAGGAAGGGGGACCCCCAGTCCGGGGGCGCCGCCTCAGCGCGCGGTCGGCGGCAGCGTCGCGGGGCGGCGGGTCACGCCGAGCGCCGCCTGCACGTGGCGGACGAGCAGCTCGTGCTGCAGGGTCGTGAGGTCCTCGACCGTCACGCGGCGTCCTGTGCGGCGATGAGGGCGAGCACGTCGAGCGGCTCGGTGAGGGTCGACGTGTACTCGAGGGTCGGGTTCTTCGGGGGCATGGTGGGCTCCAGGGGGAGGCGTCGCAGGCCTCGTCTCGACCGGTCGGGGCGCCTCCGCAGGACCACCGCGAGCGGGTGGCGGATCAAGGGGGAGGACGCCGGCGAGAAGGACCGGTAGGCCCGACACTACGGTCAGGAGGGTCGTGCACCGGGGTCCGGGGCACACGACAGCGCATTCTGGACGACCGTCCCGCCCGTCGCGGGTTGACTCGTCGGTGGCGCCCGCCCGACGGCGCCGTCAGGAGGGGCACGGATGCCGGAGTTCACGCTGCTGCGACCACGTCACGGGGCGGGTGCGACGCTGGCCGACCTCGCCGCGGTCGCGGGCCTCCTGCCCCCGACGGGCGACCCGTCAGGAGGCCCGCGAGTGACGAGCGTCTCGGTGGTCGACCGCGAGGTGGTCCCCGGGGCGCTCTTCGCGGCCGTGCCCGGGCGCCACGGGCACGGTGCCGACCACGTCGTCGCAGCGCGCGAGGCCGGGGCCGTGGCCGTGCTCACCGACCCCGACGGGGCGGACCGGGCCCGTGCCTCCTGCCTGCCCGTGCTCGTCGTCGACGACGTCCGCGCGGTGCTCGGACCCGTCGCCGCGCGCGTGCACGGCACCGACCGGGTGCGCCCCCTCACCTACGGCGTCACCGGCACGAACGGCAAGACCACCACCGTGCACGTGCTCGACGCCCTGCTGGGGCGGCTCGGGGTGCCGAGCGGCTACAGCTCCACCGCCGACCGCAGCAGCGGCGGCGTCGTCGTGCGCAGCCGGCTCACCTCGCCCGAGGCGCCCGAGCTGCACGCGCTGCTGGCGCGGATGGTCGAGGACGGCGTCCGCGAGGCGGCGCTCGAGGTCAGCGCCCAGGCGCTCTCCCGCCACCGCGTCGACGGCCTCGTGGTCGACGTCGCGGGCTTCACCAACCTCAGCCACGACCACCTCGACGAGTACGCCGACCTCGACGAGTACCTCGCCGCCAAGCTGCGGCTGTTCACGCCGGAGCACGCCCGGCGCGGCGTCGTGCTGCTCGACTCGCCCGCCGGTCGGCTCGTCGCCGCGCGCGCCACGGTGCCCGTCACCACGGTCATCTCGCGCGACGCCTCCGACGTGGTCGCCGCCGACCGGACCGCGGCCGACCGGACCGACGCCGACCACACCGACGCCGACTGGACCGTGGTCGTCGACGAGCTCAGCCCCGACGGCACCGCCCTCACCCTCACGGCCCGCGACGGCCGGAGCCTCTCCACGCGCGTGCCGCTCGTCGGACGGCACCTCGCGGCCGACGTCGCCCTCGCGATGGTGATGCTCCTCGAGGGCGGGCACGCGTCCGACGACCTCGCCCGGGCGATCGACGGCGGGTTCCCCGTGACGGTGCCCGGTCGCTCCCTGCTCGTCTCGGACGGGGCCGGGCCCCGCGTCTACACCGACTTCTCGCACACGCCCGACTCGGTCGCGAAGACCGTCGCCGCGCTCCGCGCCGTCACGCCGGGCCGCGTCATCGTCGTCCTCGGGGCCGACGGCGACCGCGACCCCTCGAAGCGCCCGCTCATGGGGCGGGCCGCCGCCGACGGGGCCGACCTCGTCGTCGTCACCGACCACCACCCGCGGTTCGAGGACCCGGCCCGGATCCGCCGCGGGCTGCTCGCCGGGGCCCGTGCCAGTGCCTCCGGCGGCACCGTGCTCGAGGTCGCCGACCCCGCCACGGCGGTGCGGCACGCCGTCGCCGCCGCCCGCGAGGGCGACACGATCCTCTGGGTCGGGCCGGGCGACACCGACTACCGCGTCGTGCGCGGCGTCGACGTGCCGTACTCGCCGCGGCGCGACGCCCGCGCGGCGCTCGACGCGGCGGGCTGGGCCTGAGCGCCCGCCGCCGGCCCGTCGCCGCCGCCCGCCGCCGGCTGGCCGTCCGTGGGCGTGGCGCTCGCCCGCGCCCGGCGGGCGGCGCGCTGCTCCTGCCCGGCCCGGCGCGCGAGGGCGGCCAGGGCCAGCACCTGCCGGAACCGCAGCGTCGGCGCGTAGGCCCGCACGAGGGCGCGGCCCACGACGGGCAGGTCGACGGGGGAGGGGCAGGCCATGAGCAGGGGGCGGTGCTCGGGCTGGAACTTGGACTTGAACCGGGCCAGCGACGTGAACCCGTAGGCGGGCTCGAGGGTGCGCCCGAGGGCGCCGCAGCCGCGGTCGACGAGGCGCCGGAGGCCCGTGGCCGGCGCCGGGCACGCACCCGTCGACCGCGCGAGCGGCGTCCCCGAGAGGCTCAGCAGCTCGAGGCCCTCGTCCGCCGCGTCGAGGCAGGCCCGGGTGATGAGGAACTCCATGACGCCGGGCATGGGGCGGCCGCCGCCCCGGCGCAGCACGTCCAGGGTGAGCCCGACGAGCTGGCCGTCCCGGTGCACGGGCAGCCAGCTGGTCACGCCGTGCAGGCGGCCGTCGCCGTCGACGGCGAGCAGGAGGCGCACGGCCGGGTCGTCCATCTCCGGCAGCCCGCCGAGCGTGAAGCCCATCTCGGGGAGCTCCTTCCGGGCCGCCCAGTCCCGCGAGAGGTCGACGAGCTGCGCGCGGAGCTCCGGGTCGAGCTCCGCGAACCGGGCCCAGGTCGCCGAGACGCCGTCGCGGGCGGCGCGGTTCACGGCCGTCCTGAGGTCGCCGCGCCGCCTGCCCGACAGGGTGAAGCCGTCGAGGGGCAGCACGGCCTCCTCCGCGATCTGGGCGACGGTCCAGCCGAGCCGCTCGAACGTGGGCCGGTGGTGCTCGTGCACGCTGTAGAACACGGGCGTCAGCGCCCGGCGCGAGCACTCGCGCGCGAAGCCGAGGATCGTCGCGGCGGCGTCCTCCGGGGCGCAGGCGGGGTCGGAGACGGTGAGGGCGGTGCCGTGGCACGCCCGGTAGGCGACGACGCCCTGGCCGTCGGGCGTGGACCACGTGCTCGTGCCCTCCCAGGTGCCCATCCAGCCCAGGGTGCCGGCGTCGCCGCGCTCGATGGCGGCGACGAGGCGGTCCTGCTCGCAGCGGGGGGCAGGGGCCGCGCCCGAGCCGACGAACGCTCGACGCTGCCGCACGAGCGCGACGAGGACCCCGAGGGGCACGAGCCAGAGCAGCAGGAGGCCGAGCCGCCACCCGAGGTGGTCGTGGGGCACGTCCGACCAGGTGATCCAGCCGTCGTGCACCGGTTCGACGGACAGCCGCCAGGCCGCGACGGCCGTGAGGCCCGCGAGCACGACGACCGCCAGGCCGAGGCCCGAGCGCCGCCCGCGCAGCACCCCTCCCGTCGCGACGACGAGGAGCGTCACCGCGACCGGCGTGCCGAGGGGAGCCACCGCCCGGGCGACCGGGGCGAGCACGCCGACCGCGGTGTCGGGGGCCCCCAGCACGAGGCCGAGGGCGAGCGCACCGAGCAGGGCCGCCCCGGTCGTCCTGGCCCGCTCGGCCTCGAGGTCCTGCCACCGGGGTCGCGGCGGTCGCGGCGCGACGACGGGTCCGAGCACGGCGGCCGTGCCCACCGCGACGAGGCCCAGCACGTCGCTCATCTGCCCGCGGAAGAGCACGGCGGCGGAGAGGGACGTGACGACGACCAGCGGGAGGGCGCGGTCCCAGGGCGGGGCGAGCCTCCTGCCCGCGACGGAGAGCGCCGCCACGGGTCCGGCGAGGGGCGCCCACAGCGAGTCCGCAGCCGCGGACGACGCGAGGACCTCCCCGTGCCCGGGCAGCAGGAGCAGCCCCTGCAGCGCGGGGGCGACGACGGCGGCCGCCGCGCCGGCGGAGAGGACCGCGAGGACGGCCGTGCGGAGGGGGCCGATCAGGGGGACGGCGGTCGCGACGACGGCGACGGCCAGCAGCACGCGCACGATCTCGTGCAGCAGGGCGACCCCGTGCCAGGCCTCGTGCCGAGCCACGCCGACCGCCGCGAGGCCGAGGAGGAGCGACGTGACGAGCACCGTGGCGGCGAGGGGAGGGGTCGAGGCGCCCGGGGGAGCGGCGACCGGGCAGGTGGAATGTCGCACATCACCAGTCTCGGGTGCGGACGGCCCGGGGCGAGCCGCTCCCGGGCTGCCGGCCCGAACGCACAGGAGGCTCCCAGGGGCGCCTCATCCGCCCGTGGCGGCGGCCAGTGCGGCGAGCTCGGACCGCGTGCGCGCCCCCAGCTTGCGCAGCAGGTTCGAGACGTGGAACTTCACGGTGTGCTCGCTGATCCCCAGATCCGCGGCGACGTCGCGGTTGCGCGCCCCCGAGGCGACGAGCCGGAGCACCTCGCGCTCGCGCTCGCTGAGCGACGCGGTCTCGGCCCACCCCTCGGGCACGGGCGGCGGGTCGAGCGGCAGCGTGATCGTCACGTCCGAGCCCCAGCCCGGCGTCGACGAGGCGCCCAGCGTGCCGTGCAGGGCCGACACGTGCTCGGCGATCGGGCGCAGGGCGTCGTCGTGCACGGTGACCTCGCCCCGACCGTCGTCACGGATGCCGATGAGCAGGTTGCGGCCGTCGCAGTCCCACTGGATCCGCACGCGACGGGCGTCGCCCGCGTCCACGATGCCGAGCACGGCGTTCCGCACCACGGCCCGGGCGGCGTGCGCGACCTCGCCGGGCAGGGCGCGACCCGTCGCGGGCGGCTCGACGAACTGCACGTCGAGGTCGCCGAAGCGCACGAGCGGTCGCAGGTCGCTGCGGAGCCGCGCGAAGGCCCCGACCACGGGCTCGAGGAGCTCGTCGCGCCTCCTGTCGGTGCGCGTGCGGAGCTCGACGAGCGCCGACGCCGCCACGTCGATCGCCTCGGCACGCGCCCCGCGGTCGTCGAGCCGGCCGGAGCGCAGCACGGCCAGCAGCGACTCGAGCGTCACCGCGTGGCGGTCGAGGAGGTCGGCGACGTCGCGCGCGTGCTCCACGGCGAGGGAGCGGGTCGGGTCGGGCACCCGGTCACCCTAACCGCGCCCCCTGCGGGGCGGGCGGGGCAGGAGGCGCGGGCCGGGCCCGGCGGGCGGCCCGCGCCGGGCGGGTCAGCGGGCCGCGCAGAACTCCTCGGTGCGGCGGACAGGGCCCATGACGATCACGGTGTCGCCCGCCCGGGGCACGGTGTCGGCCCCGGCCGGGACCCAGGCGCCGTCCTGCGACTTGATCTTCACGACCGTCACGCCGAAGCGACGCCGCGGCGCCGTGTCCTCGAGGCGCTTGCCGACGAACTCCGCCGGCACGATCGTCTTCGCGACGACCAGGTCGTCGTCGAACTCGACGTAGTCGAGCATCGAGCCGCGCACGAGGTGCGCGACGCGGCGCCCCATGTCGGCCTCCGGGTACACGACGTGGTCGATGCCGAGCTGCTCGAGGATCAGCCCGTGCTGCGGGTTGATCGCCTTCGCCCAGATCGAGGGCACGCCCATCCGCCGCAGCAGCGACGCGGTGAGGATGCTCGCCTGGATGTCGGTGCCGATCCCGATGACGACGCGGTCGAAGTCGCTGATGCCGAGCTGGTCGAGCGCCTCCTGCCGGGTGCTGTCGGCGCGCACGACGTGGGTGAGCACGCCGTTGAAGGTCTGCACGATGTCCTCGTCGGCGTCGACGCCGAGGACCTCGGTGCCCGAGCGGGCGAGCTCGGCCGCGAGCGAGCCGCCGAAGCGGCCCAGGCCGACGACGACGACCGAGCGGGCGTCGCCGCCGGAGCGGTGGCGCTGGGAGAACGGGTTGCTAACCAATGATCGGACGCTCCTTCGGGAGTTCGTAGTGCCGGGACGGTCGGGTCAGCGCCAGCGTCGACCCCAGGGCCACCGGGCCCAGCCGCCCGATGAACATCAGCGCCACCAGGATGCCCTGCGCGGCGGGCGGCAACGACGCCGTGATCCCCGTCGAGAGCCCCACCGTGGCGAACGCGCTGATCACCTCGAAGAGGACCCGGTCGAGGCCGAGCCCGGTCATGAGCATGATCGCCAGGCTCGAGCCGACGACGAGGGCGACCGACAGCAGGGCCACCGTGAGGGCCTCGCGGTGCGTCGAGCGCGGCAGGCGACGACGGAACATGTTGACCGCCGTGTCGCCGCGCAGCTCGGCGACGACGATGAAGAACAGCACCGCGAAGGTCGTGACCTTGAGCCCGCCCGCGGTGCCCGCCGGACCGCCGCCGATGAACATGAGGACGTCGGTCACCAGCCACGACGCCGGGTGCATGCCGCCGATGTCGATGTTGTTGAACCCTGCCGTGCGCGGCATGACCGCGGCCGTGAACCCGGCCAGGAGGCGGTCGCGCGGGGCGAGGGCGCCGAGCGTCGCCGGGTTCGACCACTCGAGCACGGTGAGCACGACGGTGCCGACGACGAGCAGCACGAGCGTCGCCACGACCACCGTGACGGTGTTGAGGGTCCACGACCGCGGCCAGCGGACGCGTCGGCGGAGCTCCATGATCACGGGGAACCCCAGCCCGCCCAGGATGATCGCACCGCAGATCGGCAGGCAGATCCAGGGGTCGGTGGCGTACGAGACGAGGCTGTCGCTGAACAGGGCGAAGCCGGCGTTGTTGAAGGCGGAGACGGCGTGGAAGACGCCGAGCCAGACGCCGCGGCCGAGGCCGACGTCGTAGGCGAGGACCCACCGGGCCGCGAGCAGCACGGCCACGACGGCCTGCACGACGAGCGTGATGAGCGCGACGCCCCGCAGCACGCGACGCACGTCGCCCACCGCGACCGTGTGCGACTCGCTCACGGCGGTCAACCGGGTGCGCAGGCCCAGGCGCCGGGCGACGAGCAGGCCGAGCAGGGTCGCCGCCGACATGACCCCGAAGCCGCCGACCTGGATGAGCAGGAGGATCACCACCTGCCCGAACGGCGACCAGAAGGTCGGGGTGTCGACGATGACGTGCCCCGTGACGCAGAGCGCGCTCGTCGCCGTGAAGAGGGCCTCCATCAGCGACGCGCGCTGCCCGGTGGCCGTGGCGAACGGCAGCGACAGCAGGGCCGTCCCGACGAGCACGCCGATCGCGAACGCGGTGGCGACGACCTGGGCGGGCCTCGCGAACGCGGCGACCCGGGCACGCAGTCCTCCGCGCACGGCCCCTCGCTCTCGTCGCTCTCGTCGTGACGGGCCGGTGCCGACGGCACGGGTCCCCGGACGCGATCCTACGACCACCGACCGCCTGCCCTCCGACCACCCCGCCACCTGCCCGAACGGGCAGGTGCGACCGGTCGCACGGGCGGCGACCCGCCCAGGCGCGCAGGAGCAGGCTGGGGAGCATGACGACACCTGACACGGCCCGGCCCGACGCGTCGCCCGTCGACTCCCTCACCGCCGTCGCGGCGGAGCTCGCCGGCGTCGTCGAGCGCGTCGCCGACGACCAGGGCGACGCGCTCGACGCGCTCGCCGCCGCCGTCGGGGGAGCGCCCCGCGTCTTCGTGCACGGCACCGGCCGCAGCGGGCTCGCCCTCCAGATGACCGCCATGCGGCTCATGCACCTCGGCTTCACCGTCCACGTCGTCGGCGAGGTCACGAGCCCCGCGCTCGCCGAGGGCGACCTGCTGCTCACCGCGAGCGGCTCCGGCACCACGGGCGGCATCGTCCGCGCCGCCGAGACCGCCCGCGACGTCGGCGCGCGCGTCGCCGCGCTCACCACCGACGCCGGGTCGCCGCTCGCCGACCTGGCCGAGGTCGTCGTCGTCGTGCCCGCCGCCGGCAAGCAGGACCGCTCCGGCCAGGCCAGCGCCCAGTACGCGGGCAGCCTGTTCGAGCAGGCCGTGGTCCTGCTCGGCGACGCCCTGTTCGACGCGCTCTGGCACCGCTCCGGGGCCACCGCCGACGAGCTGTGGCCGCGCCACGCCAACGTCGAGTGACCCGCCGGGGCGCCACCCGACCCCCTCGTCCCCGCGGGACGGCCGACCGGCCGGTCCGCGACTCCTGACCCACCCACCGACAGAAGGAACCCTCATGCAGCTGCAGTTCGCCATGGACACCCTGACCACCGACGCCGCCCTCGAGCTGGCCGCCGCCGCGGCGCCCAGCGTCGACATCATCGAGCTCGGCACCCCGCTCATCAAGGCCGAGGGCTTCCGCGCGATCACCGCGATCAAGCAGGCCCACCCCGACAAGATCGTCTTCGCCGACCTCAAGACCATGGACGCCGGCGAGCTCGAGGCGGGCGAGGCCTTCAAGGCCGGTGCCGACCTCGTCACCGTGCTCGGCGTCGCCGGCGACAGCACCATCGCGGGCGCCGTCAAGGCCGCGAAGGAGCAGGGCAAGGGCATCGTCGTCGACCTCATCGGCTCGCCCGACAAGGCCGCCCGCGCGGCCGAGGTCGTCGCGCTCGGCGCCGAGTTCGTCGAGATGCACGCGGGCCTCGACGAGCAGGCCGAGGAGGGCTTCACGTTCTCCACGCTCCTCGACGAGGGCACGAAGTCCGGCGTGGCCTTCTCCGTCGCCGGCGGCGTGAAGGTCGACACCATCGCCTCGGTGCAGGAGGCCGGTGCCCGCGTCGCCGTCGCCGGTGCCGCGATCTACGGTGCCGACGACGTCGCGGCCGCCGCCGCCGAGCTGCGCGCCGCCATCAAGTAGCGCCCCCGCACCACCACGACGACGCCCGGTCGGTCCGCTCGGACCGGCCGGGCGTCGTCGCGCGCGGGTCGGGGCGCCGGGAGTACCGTCGTGGCCCTGGCCCTCCGGGCCGTACCGACAGGAGACCCCGTGACCGACCCCCGACCCGATCCCCTCGCCCAGGCGGCGAAGAGGGTCCGCGACGCCATCGACCGTGCCGACGGGATCCCCGCCGAGGGCAAGGGCCTGCTGCGCGACCTGACCGACCGGGCCGAGACCGCCGTCCACGCCGTCGCCGACCGGGCCGAGACGGTCGTCCACGTCGCCGCCGACCGTGCCGAGGACGTCGTCCACGCGGCCGCCGACACCGGTCGCGACCTCGCCGAGACCGCGGGCATCGCGGCCCTCGAGGCCTCCGACCAGCTCAGGAGGCAGGCCGAGCGTCGCACCCGCACCGTCGCCCTCGTCGGTGGCGGCCTCGTCGCCGTGCTCACCGTGCTGCTCGTCGCCTCGCGCCGCCGCTGAGGTCGGACCGGGCCGGGGCGCGGCCCGGGTGCGCCGCACGACGGGGCGGGTCGCGCCTCCTGCCCTCCCGGTGCCACCGCCGCACGCACCGACGCCCGGTGCCGATCGTCGGATCTGCCCCGGGCGTCGTGCGTGGGGAGGCGTGCCGGTCAGCCGAGGTGGACGGCGGGACCGGAGGGCAGGAGGTCCTCCTTGCGCCCCCGGATCATCAGCGCGCTGATCGGTGCGGCCAGCAGCACGGCCACCCCCGCGCCGATGAACGCCGCCGAGTAGCCGTCGACGAGCGCGCCGAGGCCCGCCGCGCTGCTGGACGCCTCGGCCGAGGCGTAGAGGTTGGTGAAGACCGCGAGCCCGACCGAGCCGCCGATCTGCATCATCGCCTGCGAGGTCGCGCTCGCCGCCCCCGACTCGTGCGGCGCGACGCCCGCGAGGGCGAGGTTCTGGACGGGCACGAAGATGCCGGCGAGGCCGAGGCCGAGCACGATCAGCGGGGGCAGCACCTCGACGGCGTAGGCACCGTCGGGCGTGATCGCCGAGAGCCAGAACAGGCCGATCGCGGCGACGACGGGCCCGGCGATCATGAGCGGGCGCGGGCCGATCGCGGGCAGCGCCTTCGTGAGCAACGGGGCGGCGACCATGATGACGGCGGTCATCGGCAGCGACGCGAGGCCGGCCTCGAGCGGCCCGAAGCCGAGCACGATCTGCAGGTGGAAGGTCAGGTAGAGCAGGGCGCCGATCATGACGCTGCCCACGAGCAGCTGCACGAGGAACGCCCCTCCGCGGACGCGGTGCGCGAGCACGCTCAGCGGCAGCAGCGGGTGGTCGCTGCGGTGCTCGACGAGCACGAAGAGGGCCAGCAGGCCCGCGCCGAGGGCGATGAAGCCGAGGACGACGGGGTCGCCCCAGCCCTCCTCCGCCTGGGTGAAGCCGTAGACGAGCGAGGCGAGGCCGAGCGCGACGACGACGGTGCCGACGAGGTCGAGGCGCGTGTCGCCCTCGGCCTTGCTCTCCTTCACGACGAACCAGGCGGCGACGATCGCCACGAGCACGATCGGCACGTTGACGAGCAGGCACCAGCGCCACGAGGCGAACTCGGTGAGCACGCCGCCGAGGACGAGGCCGACCGCGGCGCCCGCGCCCGAGACGGCGCCGAAGACGGCGAACGCGGTGTTGCGCTCGCGGCCGTGCGTGAAGGTCGTCGTGAGGACCGCGAGGGCGGCCGGGGCGAGCAGGGCCGCGAAGGCGCCCTGCAGGGCGCGCGCGACGACGAGCAGCTCGCCCGTGGCGACGAGGCCGCCGAAGGCCGAGGCGGCGCCGAAGCCGATCATGCCGACGATGAAGGTGCGCTTGCGGCCCCAGAAGTCGGCGATGCGACCGCCGAGCAGCAGGAGGGCGCCGAAGGCGAGCGCGTAGGCCGTGACGACCCACTGGCGGCCCCCGTCGGAGAGGCCGAGCTCCTCCTGCGCCTGGGGCAGGGCGATGTTGACGATGGTGCCGTCGAGGACGACGACGAGCTGCGCGAGGGCGACGATGAGGAGCGTCCACCAGCGGCGGGAGGACGCCGTGGTGGAGGCGGGGGCGGAGGAGAGCGTTGAGGTCACCGGTGCACTCTACCAACCAACCGGTTGGTAGTCGAGTGCGCTATCGTCGGCGCATGGTCCACGACGCAGGGGCGACCCGCCGGCACATCCTCGACGCAGCGACCGGCGAGTTCTCCCGCCACGGCCTCGCCGGAGCCCGCGTCGACCGCATCGCCGCCGCCGCCGGCTGCAGCAAGGAGCGGCTCTACGCCCACGTCGGCGACAAGACGGCGCTCTTCGGGGCCGTGCTCGACGCCTCCTTCGCGTCCCTCGGCGAGGCCGCCGCGTCCGTGCGCGCCGACACCGCGGAGGACTTCGCCGTCGCACTGTTCGACCACTTCGTCGAGCACCCCGAGAACCAGCGCCTGCTCGACTGGGCCCGCCTCGAGGAGCAGTACGACTGGGCGGCCTCGGCGCCCGTCCTGGGCGACACGCGTCGCGCGGTCCTGCAGCGCCTCGACGAGCTCGGCGCCGCCCCGGCAGGAGGCGCGTGGAACGTCGACGACGTCTTCGCCCTCGTCCTCGCCCTGGCCACCGCGTGGGCGCACCTGCCCGGTGGCGGGGAGGGGGCGGACGGTGGTGCCGGGCCCGTGCTGCCGCCCGTCGCGCACCGGCGGGAGCTCGTGCGCGAGGCCGTGCGCCGCCTCACCCGCTGACGCGACCGCCCGGGTCGCCCGGCCGCCCAGCCGCCCAGCCCGCCCAGCCGCCCGGCCGAGTTGCCCGCATCGGGGCAACGGGGCTGCCGAGTCGCCCCCATCGGGGCAACGGGGCTGCCGAGTGGCCCGATCGGGGCGGCACAGCGCTCGGCCGCGGCGAGCTCAGCCCTGGCGGGCCTTGAAGCGCGGGTCGCGCTTGTTGATGACGAACGTGCGGCCCCGACGGCGCACGATCTGGGCGCCCGGGATCTTCTTCAGGGCCTTGAGCGAGTTGCGGACCTTCACGGTGCCTCCTGTCGTGCCGCCGGCCGTTCCGACGTGCACATGAGAACCATTATCACTTAGAGTCGGGGCATGTCCTCGTCGTCCCCCGCCCCGATGTCCCTCCCGCAGGCCGACGGCGTCGCCGTCACGCTCGTCGCCGGTGCGCACGCCGTCGACGTCTCCGCCGTGGCGGCCGCCGTCCGCGGGCCTCGCGCCGACCTCCTGCACTCCGGCCAGCTCGAGCTCGTCGAGGGCGGCGAGGCCGTGGTCGACGCCCGTCGCCTCGACCCGCGCCGTCGCGCCCGGGTCGACGCCCACCTCGTCGCCGACGCCGTGGCCGAGCACGTCGCGTCCCTCCTCGACGAGGGCAGGAGGCGCGGGGTCGTCGTCGAGGTCCCGGTCACCGCCGACGCGCGCAGCGTGGCCCTGCTCACCGGGCGCCTGCTCGAGGACGTCGTCGCCGAGCACGATCCCGGGCGCGCCGTCGAGCACGCGACCCAGCGCACGGCGGGCCTCCGGCACGTCGTCTCGGTCGTGCGCGCGGCGGAGCTCGCCGACCTGGTGCTCGGGCGTCGCGACGACTCGTTCCTCGAGGCCGAGCGCGTCGCGGACCTCGTCGAGCACGCGACGGTCGTCGTGCTGACGGGCCTCGCCGGGCTGCCCTCCGACGAGCGCGACCTGGTCGTCGAGCTCGTGCACCGGCTCGCCCCGTGCGCGCTCGTCCTCGACGCGGGCGTCGTGCTCAGCGGGGCGTCCCTGCCCGAGCGGGGCGACGTGCCGGGGCTCGCCTCGGCGGCCGGGTGGATGCGCGAGCTCTCCGGCGCCGGGGGCCTGCCGCTCGTCGGGGCGACGGTGCGGACGTGGACCTTCCGCGACCCGCGCCCGTTCCACACCGAGCGGCTGGCCCTGGCGGTCGACGTCGACCTGGTGCCCGAGCGGGTCGGTCGGGTCCTGCGCTCGAAGGGCTTCGTGCACCTCGCGACGCGGCCCGACCGCATCGGCGGCTGGTCGAGCGTGGGGGCGCTGCTCAGCCTCGACCCGAGCGTGCTGCGCGCGTTCGAGGCCGATGCTCCCCTCGGGCAGGAGCTCGTGTTCTACGGCACCGACCTCCGCGTCGACGTGCTCGAGGAGGTGCTCGCCTCCTGCCTGCTCACCCCCGCCGAACTGCTCGCGGGGCCCGAGGCGTGGCGCACGGGCGCCGACCCCTTCCCGCGCTGGCCCGGCGAGTGACCCCGCTGGGCCGGTCCCCAGCCGGGCGCCCCCGAGCCTCCTGCCCGCGAACGAAGTGACCCGAACTGCTGCTCCCGGGTGCAGGAGGCCGCAGTTCGGGTCACCTCGATGGTCGCTCGCGCTCGCGCTCGTGCTCGCGCTCGTGCTCGTACTCGTGCTCGTGCTCGTGCTCGTGCTCGTGCTCGTGCGGCCCGGCCCGGCCCGGCTCGACCCGGCCCGGGCCTCCTGTCGGCGAACGAGGTGACCCGAACTGCTGCTCCCGGGTGCAGGAGGCCGCAGTTCGGGTCACCTCGATGGTCGCTCGTGCTCGTGCTCGTGCTCGTGCTCGCGCGGCGCGGCCCGGCCCGGCTCGGCTCGACGCGGCCCCGCTCAGCCAGGGCCTCCTACTGACGAACGATGTGACCCGAACTGCTGCTCCCGGGTCTGGGAGGCCGCAGTTCGGGTCACATCGTGACGTCACGGAGCGCGCGCCCGGGCGCAGCAGCCCGGGCGCAGCAGCCCGGGCGCAGCAGCCCGGGCGCAGCAGCCCGAGCGCAGCAGCCCGAGGGCAAGAGCCCGAGCGCAGCAGCCCGGCCCAGGAGGCCCGGGCGCAGGAGGCTCGGGTCAGGCCCGGTGGTCCCCGTCTGCGTCCGCCTCCGTGTCCCCGTCGGCGGCGTCGGTCCCGGCCAGCGGGGCCACGGGCGCGCCGGTGGCGACGGCGCCCGCGGTGGCGGCCTCCGCCTCCGGCCGGGCTCCGCGTCGTGCGGTGCGGGCACCGCGCTGCTCGCGCTCGAGCGCCTCGGCCTCGTCGCCCGACAGGGCCTCGCCGCGCTGCACCATGCCGGCGGTGTCGCTCAGCGTGATCTGCGGCAGGAACAGCGAGAGCACGAACGCGACCGCGATGAACGGCACGAGGTACCAGAACACGGGCGCGAGGGCGTCGGCGTAGGCGGTGACGATGAGGTCGCGCACGGCGTCGGGCAGCTGGGCCAGCGTCGACGGGTCGAGGGTCGACGTGGCGGCGTCGGCGTCGGCGGGGCTCGCACCGGACTGCGTGAACGCGCTCCGCAGGTTCTCGCTGAGGCGGCTCGTGAAGAGGGCCCCGAAGACGGCGACGCCGATCGCGGCCCCGACCTCGCGGAAGTAGTTGTTCGTGCTGGTCGCCGTGCCGACGTTCTCGGCGGGGACCGCGTTCTGCGCGACGAGCACCACGACCTGCATGATGAGGCCGAGCCCCGCGCCGAAGACGAACAGGTAGGCGCAGATGAGCCAGAGCGGGGTGTCGGCGGCGAGGGTCGTCATGCAGAGCATGGCGACGCCGACGAGCAGCGTGCCGACGATCGGGAACGCGCGGTACCGGCCCGTCCTGGTGATGAGCAGGCCCGACAGGACCGACGAGCCGATCAGCCCGACCATCATGGGCAGCAGCAGGAGGCCCGACACGGCCGCCGAGGTCCCGCTCGCCATCTGCAGGAACGTGGGCACGAACGCGATCGCGGCGAACATGCCGACGCCGAGCACGAAGCCGATCCCGGTGGCGGTGAGGAACACGCGGTTGCGGAAGAGCGACAGCGGGATGATCGGGTCGTCGGCGCGCGATTCCGCCAGCACGAAGGCGGAGGCCGCGACGAGCAGCCCGGCACCCCACGCCCAGGTCTCGGGGGCGCTCCAGCCGTGGTCGGCGTTGCCGCCGAACTCGGTGAAGAACACGAGGCAGGTCGTGGCGATCGAGAGCGTGAGCACGCCCAGCACGTCGATCCGCTTCGTGGCGCGCTTGCTCGGGAGGGTGAGGGCGAGCCAGGCGATCGCGAAGGCGGCGATGCCGACGGGGATGTTGATGTAGAAGGCCCAGCGCCAGGTGAGGTGGTCCACGAAGAAGCCGCCGAGCAGGGGGCCGCCGATGGCCGAGAGGCCGAACACGGCACCGAGGGGACCGAGGTACTTGCCGCGCTCGCTGGCCGGCACGATGTCGGCGATGATCGCCTGCGACAGGATCATGAGCCCGCCGCCGCCGAGGCCCTGCAGCGCGCGGAAGACGACGAACGCCCAGAAGTCGCCCGCGAAGGCGCACCCGACGCTGGCGAGGGTGAAGATCGCGATCGCGACGAGGAACAGGCTGCGGCGGCCGAGCACGTCGCCGAACTTGCCGTAGACGGGCATGACGAGGGTCGTCGCGAGGATGTACGCGGTCGTGATCCAGGCCTGGTGCTCGACGCCGCCGAGGTCGCCGACGATCGTCGGCATGGCGGTCGAGACGATGGTCTGGTCGAGGCTCGACAGGAGCATGCCCGCGATGAGCGCGGAGAAGATGATCCAGATGCGCCGCTGGGTGAGGAGGAAGGGCGTGCCGTCCTTCGTGGCGGGTGTGGTGGCGGTGCTCATGGCTGCTGGTCGGCGCCTTCCGGTCGGTCCGTGCGGGGTGCGGGGGAGGAGAGCTGGGGGACCACGGCGAGGTGCCGGGCGAGGATCGCGGCGAAGGTCGGGTCGGGAGCGCCGGAGGCCCGGGTCGGGTCCGCGGCGCCGGTCGCCCGGGTCGGGTCGGTCGCGCCGGCGGGGTCGCCCGTGTCGGCGGGGTCGCTCGCGTCGGTGGGCGGCGGCTCGTCGGCGAGGAACTGCTCGACGGCGCGCGTGATGAGCGCGGCGCCGAGCGTCACGACGGTGTCGAGGCGGGGATCGGCGGGGTCGAGGCCCTCACGGCGGGCCAGGGCGACGACGAAGCGGTGCCGCTGCGCCTCGCCGGCGCGCATGACCTCGCCGAGCAGGCGGGGCTCGCGGTCGAGCGCGGCCCGGAAGTCGACGGCCTGCGAGCGCGTGAGGCCGATCTGGGCCAGGTGGTCCACCGCCAGGTCGGCGAGGTCCTGCAGCGCCGTCGACAGGGGAGGTGCCCCGGCGGGCGGTCGTGCGGCGGCCCAGGCGTCGAGCACCGCGTCGTCGTCGTCGACGGCGCGGCCGACGACGACGTCGTCCTTCGTGGCGAAGTGGTTGAAGAACGTGCGGCGCGAGACGCCGACGGCCGTGCAGAGCTCGTCGATCGTGAAGCCCGAGAGGCCGACCTCGGCGGTGCGACGTCGCGCCTCGGCGGTGAGGTCGTGGCGCAGCCGGACGGTGCGCAGCCGCACCGCGCCGAGCGGTGGTCGCGGGGTCTCGGTCATGGTCCTCCGGTCGGTCGTCGCGGTCGGCGACGTCGCCGGGGGCCGGGTGGCCCACGGAGCATGATTGCACCCTGGGGCTCAGAGTGCAAGAAGTGGCGCGATGCTGCAGACGGGCGGGTCCGTCGACGACGGGCGTTCCCGCACGCCCGTCGACGACGCACCCGCCCGCTTCTCAGCTCCAGTCCGGCCCGGTCCTGCCCTGCGGGGGTGCATAGCCCGTCGGGGCCGCGCGTGTCAAGGGTCCCGCCTCCTGTACCCCTCCGGCCCTTGTCTGTGAGGCCGACGCTCGCGCAGGGGACAGCGTGGGTGATCCGCACGAACAGCGCACGGATCCCCTCGTGCGCACCGTCTCGAGAGGAACGCCCATGACCGACACCACGCCGAACGCACCGCGGACGCCGCTGTACGACACCACCGGTGGCGACCCGCTGGCCGGCCGCCCCGTGCACGCCGGTGGCACCGACGAGCCCCTGATCACCGAGAGCTACGTGCCCGTGCCCCCGACCGGAGGCACGACGGGCTCCGGTTCGACCGCCAGCGGCTCCGGCTCGTCCGGCTCCGGCAAGGCCGACGCCGCCAAGGGCAAGGCCGACGCCGCCAAGGGCGAGGCCAAGGCCGTCGCCGGCGATGCCGCCCAGGCCGCGGGCGAGACCGTCGGCTCCGCCGCGGAGCAGGCCAAGGCCGTCGCCGGCGAGGCGACCGGACAGGCCAAGCAGCTCTTCGGTCAGGCGACCGGCGAGCTCCGCGACCAGGCCGGTCAGCAGCAGCAGCGCGTCGCCGAGGGCCTCCGCACCGTCGGTGGCGAGCTCAGCGACATGGCCGAGAAGAGCGACTCCTCCGGTCTCGCCGGCGAGGTCGTCCGCAACCTCTCCGGTCGCGCCCACTCGGTGGCCGGCTGGCTCGAGGGCCGCGACCCGGGCTCGCTGCTCGACGACGTCAAGCAGTACGCCGCCCGCAAGCCCGGCACGTTCATCGCCATCGCCGCGGTCTCCGGCCTCTTCGCCGGCCGCGTCGTGAAGTCGCTCACCGCCGAGGCCAAGGCCCAGCACGAGTCGACCACCGGCACCGGCACCACCGGGGCGTCCGCGTCGACCGGCACCAGCGCCTCCGGCACGCACGTCCAGGGCACGACCGCCGGGGGCAGTGCCGCCGGCGTCGGCCCCGTGGCCGGCGAGTACGACGTCGTCGAGACGGGCACCGTCCCCGGCTCCGACGACCGCTCGACGCGGGGAGGTGCTGCACTGTGACCGACCCCCTCACGCCGCGGTCCGCCCCGGGCGGGCCCACCCCTGACGAGCGTGCCGCCACGACGTCGCTCGGCGACCTCCTCAGCGAGGTCACCGGCGACATCTCGACCCTGTTCCGGCAGGAGGTCGAGCTCGCGAAGGCCGAGATCAGCACGTCCGCCAAGAAGGCCGGCAAGGGCGCGGGCATGTTCGGCGGGGCGGGCCTCACCGGCCTCTTCGCCCTGCTGTTCCTGAGCCTCGCCGCGATGTGGGGCCTCGGAGCCCTCATCGGCCTCGGCTGGTCGTCGCTCATCATCGCGGTCGTCTACGCCGTCGTCGCGCTCGTGCTGTTCCTCCGGGGACGCAAGGAGCTGAAGGACATCAAGGGTGCGCCCAAGACCGCCGAGACCCTCAAGAAGATCCCCGAGACCGTCAAGCCGCACACAGGAGGACGAGCATGAGCACCACCGACACCACCGCCCACGGCGCAGCCGACGACCGGGACCGCACCCCGGAGCAGATCCGCGCCGACATCGAGCGCACCCGCGCCGGGCTCGGCCAGGACGTCGACGCCCTCGCCGACAAGGTCAGCCCCGCCAGCATCGCCCACCGCCAGACCGAGAAGGTCAAGGGCCGCTTCGCCAACGTCAAGGAGTCCGTCATGGGCGCAGCTCACCACGGGACCTCGTCGGTCTCCGACCACGCCTCGGGTGCCACCGACGCCGTCAAGGGCGCGCCCGGCCAGGCCGTGCAGAAGGCCAAGGGCAACCCCCTCGCCGTGGGCCTCATCGCCTTCGGCGCCGGCTGGCTCGTGTCGTCGCTGATCCCCGCTTCCGACAAGGAGCAGGAGCTCGTGTCGCAGGCCAAGGACAAGGCGGCGCCGCTCGTCGACGAGGCCAAGCACGCCGCGCAGGACGTCGCCCAGAACCTCAAGGAGCCCGCGCAGGAGGCCTTCGACAAGGTCAAGGGCACCGCTCAGGACGCCGCCGGCACCGTCAAGGACCAGGCTCAGTCCAGCGCGTCCGACGTGCGCGAGAGCGCCCAGGGCTCGGCCGACTCGGTCAAGGGGGCCTGACGCATGTTCTTCCACAAGCAGGAGCTCCAGCACTCCGCGACGCCGGACGCCCCCGACGCCGTCTACGCCCGCAAGCTGCAGGAGGTGCTCGGCGGCCAGTACGGCGAGATCACCATCGCCATGCAGTACGGCTTCCAGGCCTGGAACACGCACATCCCCGGCAAGTACCGCGACCTGCTGTTCGGCATCGCGGCCGAGGAGTTCGGCCACGTCGAGATGCTCGCCATCATGATCTCGCAGCTGCTCGAGAAGGCCCCGATCGGCCTGACCGACGAGGCCGTGCAGAACGACCCGGTCATGGCGGCGGTCATCGGCGGCACCGACGTGCAGCAGGCCATCGTGGCCGGTGCGGGCGCCCGCCCGGTCGACAGCATGGGCAACCCCTGGCAGGGCTCGTTCATCACGTCGAGCGGCAACCTGCTCGCCGACTTCACCTCGAACGCCAACGGCGAGATGCAGGGCCGCCTCCAAGCCGCGCGTCTGTACCACATGACCGACGACAAGGGCGTGAAGGACCTCCTGAGCTTCCTCATCGCCCGCGACACCATGCACCAGAACCAGTGGATGGCCGCCATCCAGGAGCTGCAGGAGGACGGCATCGAGTCGCTGCCCGTCCCCAGCACGTTCCCGCAGTCGAAGGAGGACCAGGAGGTCAACTACCAGTACCTCAACTTCTCCGACGGCGCCGCCGCCAAGGAGGGCTCGTGGGCCTCCGGCCCCAGCCCCGACGGCAAGGGCGAGTTCACGTACCACGACGGCCCGACGACGACGGCCCCCCTGCCGGCACCGACGACGCCCGACGAGCGCTTCCACGGCACCACCGGCAAGCCGCCGCTGCTGGAGAAGACCAAGGGCGCCGTCAAGGACGCCCTGCACAAGGGCTAGGCAGCCCGAGCGCGACCAGGAGGCGCGTCGTCCCGACCAGGGGCGGCGCGCCTCCCGTGCGTCCCGGCCCGGGCGGGCGTCGTGCCTCCTGCCGTCGCGCCCGCACCCCGCGTCAGGGCGGCCAGACCACCCAGAGCAGCAGCACCACGACCGGCTGCAGGGCCAGGCAGGTGCCGAGCACGACGAGCGCACGGCGTCGCGACGCGGAGAGCCAGGGCTGGCCGAACAGCGGCGACAGCGGCAGCAGCATGCGGAAGGTGCTGTGCTGCGGCAGGAACACCGCGACGAGGTAGCCGACGTGCGCGCCCGTCCAGAGCAGGAGCGTCTCGCCCATCTTCCGGGTGCGGAACAGCACCGCCCACGCCATCGCTCCGAGGCCGACGACGACCAGCACGGGCCCCACCGGGCCCAGCCACTGCGACGCCATGACGAACCACGGCGTGAACGGGACGAAGGCGCCCTCGTGGTCGACGTAGGAGCGCCACCACGCGGTCTCGGTGAGCAGGTAGGCACCGGAGGTCCCGGTCACGAGGTCCGCCACGACCGGCCAGGCGAGCCCCGCGGCGGTCGTCACGACCACCGTCGACCAGATCGCCAGGTGCTCGCGGAGCGGCGGCCGCTCGCCCCGCACCAGGCGCAGCACCGTCGACACCACGAGCACGGCCGAGAGCGCCAGCGCCCCCGGACGCGTCGCCGCCGCCAGGACGGTCAGCACCGTGAACGCGGCCAGGCGGCGCCGGTCGAGCGCGAGCAGCGCCCCGAACGTGAACAGCAGCGCCAGGCTCTCGGCGTAGGTGGCCTGCAGCACCACCGAGAACGGGTTCGCGCAGAAGAAGACCGTGCCCCAGGCGGCCGCGCGCGGGCCGACCCGACGCACCAGCAGGCGGTGCAGGACCACCGCGGCCGCGCCTCCTGCGACGACCGAGACGGCGACGCCGGCCACCTCGAACGACAGCCCCGTGAGGCCCGTGAGCGCACGCACCACGCCGGGGTAGAGCGCCAGGAACGCCCACGCGTTCTTGACGACGCGGCCCTCGTCGTCGGTCGGCAGCTCGGTCGGGTAGCCCTGCGTCGCGATCTCGCGGAACCACAGGCCGTCCCACGACGACAGCAGCCCGAGCACGCCCGTGCCGCCGTCGGCCTCGCGGGCGGACCAGCCGCGGGTGCTCACCTCGACGACCGCGACGACGAGGGTCGTGACGATCCGCGAGGCGACCCAGAGCAGCAGCACGGCCAGCCAGGGGCGGGTGCGCAGCGCGGACAGGGAACGCGGGGCCGGAGGGGCGTCGACGGTGTCCGGCACCGGCCCATCCTGCCCGACCCTCCTGGGGCGACACCTGTACCCCCGCGCAGGTTCCCCGCCCTGGCGTCGGGCAGTCTGGGCACATGCCCCCCGCGCCCGCCGACGCCCCCACCGCTCGGCGCACCCGGCCCACGATCTCCGTGGTCGTGCCCTGCAAGGACGACGCGGCGTTCCTCCGGGTCTGCCTCGCCGCGCTCGCCGCCCAGACGCGACCCGCCGACGAGGTCGTCGTAGTCGACAACGGGTCCACCGACGACAGCGCGGCCGTGGCCCGCGCCGGCGGTGCGCGCGTCGTGCAGGAGGCGCGTCCCGGCATCCCCGCGGCCTCCGCGGCCGGGTACGACGCCGCCACCGGCGACCTCCTCGCCCGCATCGACGCCGACTGCGTGCCCGCCCCCGACTGGCTCGAGCGCGTCGAGGCCCGCTTCGTCGCCGACCCCCGGCTCGACGCCCTCACCGGAGGCGGGGTCTTCACCGACGGCCACCCCCGCTGGCGCGTGCCCGGGGCACGGCTCTACCTCGGCGCCTACGTGGCGACCGTGTGGCTCGCGCTCGGCCACGTGCCGCTCTTCGGCTCGAACTGCGCCCTCCGCCGGGCCGCGTGGCTCGACGTGCGCGACGAGGTCCACCGCTGGGACCCCCTCGTGCACGACGACATGGACCTCTCCTTCCACCTCGGCCCGGGGCGCCGGATCCGCTGGGACCGCACCCTGCGCATGGGCATCTCCGCGCGTCCGTTCCGCCGCGGCGCCGGGCTCGGGCTGCGCGTGCGGCGCGGCTTCCGCTCGATCTGGGTGCACTGGCCGCACGACCTGCCCTGGCTGCGCTACGTGCGCCGGGTGCGCGCCGCCCTGCCCCGCTGACGCGCCCGCCCGCGCCTCCTGCGCCCGCGTGCGCGGTGCGCCCGCGCGCGCCCGTGCGCCGGTGCGCCTGTGCGCCCCCGCCCGCGCCTCGTACCTCTAGGGCGGTGGCTTTCTCGCATCGCGGGGCGAAGTTCTGCACCGTCGTGCGAGAAGTCCACCGCGTTGCGGAGCTGGGGGCCGGCCCGGCCCGCCGCCGGGCACCCGCACCTCCTGCCCCTCGGCCCGTGCGCCTGCCCGTGAGTGCCTGCCCCCGCGTCCCGCGCGGGCCTGCCCCGCGTCCCGCGCCTCCTGCCCCTGCCCGCGCCCGCTGCCCCTAGCGCGGTGGCTTTCTCGCACCGCGGCGCGAACTTCTGCGCCGTCGTGCGAGAAGTCCACCGCGTTGCGGAGACGGCGGGCCGGCCCGCGCCCGGGCACCCGCACCTCCTGCCCCGCGTCCCGCGCCCGCTGCCCCTAGCGCGGTGGCTTTCTCGTACCGCGGTGCGAACTTCTGCGCCGTCGTGCGAGAAGTCCACCGCGTCGAGCGAGCGGCGGGCGGCTGGGCGGGAGTGCCTCGTGCGGCGGGCAGGGCTGCGCGGGCTCAGGCTGTGGAGAACGCGAGGCACGCCGGACCAGGATCGGGCACAGTGCTCGGGTGCACGACGAGACGCTGCCCGCCCTGATCGAGATCGCCGCCTTCGGCGCGGATCCCCGTGGCGCCGCGGGCATCCGGCGTCGTGCGGCCGCCGGCGAGCTGCTCCGCGTGCACCCGGGCACGTTCGTCGTGGCCGACGAGCTGCGGGCCTTGTCCCCGCGACGGCAGCACGTGGTCCGAGCGACCGCCGCCCTGGGACGCGCCGACCACCGGTTCGTGGCCAGCCACGGGACCGCGGCGGCGGTGCACGCCCTCCCGCGCCTCGGCGACTGGCCGGACCGGGTCCACGTCACCGACCCGGAGGCGCGCGTGGCGACCGTGGACGTGCACGTCACGAAGCACGCGGGCCCGCTCGACCGCGCCCACGTCACGGAGGTGCGGGGGCTGCGGGTCACGACCCCATTGCGGACGGCGCTCGACCTGGCCTGCTCGGAGGAGCACCGCGAGGCCGTCGTCGCGCTCGACGACCTGCTGCACCGCGGGCTCGTCCGCAGGGACGAGCTCCTCGTCGGGCTCGAGCGCCACCACCGCCGTCGCGGTCGAGCGGCGGCCGCCTCGGCGATCCACGCCGCGGACGCCCTCGCCGAGTCGCCCGGCGAGACCCTGTGCCGCCTCGTGCTCGCGCAGCTGGGCGCGCCGGCGCCCGTGCTGCAGCAGGGGTTCGTCGTCGAGGGGCGCAGGGTCCGCGTCGACTTCTGGTTCCCGGAGCAGGGCGTCGTGCTCGAGTTCGACGGTCACGAGAAGTACGCGGGGCAGCGGCTGCTGCGGGGCCGCGCCCCCGCGGACGTCGTGGTCGACGAGAAGCGCCGCGAGGACGGGCTGCGCCGACTGCCCGAGGTGCGCGGCTTCGCGCGCTGCCGCTGGTGGCACCTCGTGGACCCGCGACGCCTGCGCACGCTGCTGGTCGAGGCGGGGGTGCCCTGCCGCTGACCGCGAGGGCCGAAGCGCCGGGACGCGGGGCGCAGGAGGCGCGGGGCGAGCAGGAGGCGCGGGGCGCGGCGGGCGCGGGGCGCGCCTCCTGCGCTCAGTCGGTGCCGTCGATGCCGCCGAGGCGCTCGAGAACCCCGGTGAGGATCGTGCCGGCCGCGTCGGGCAGCACGTGGTGGTTGAGGTAGATGCCCTCGAGCCAGCCGAGGACCTCGTCGGCGGGGAGGCCGACGGCCTGCCAGTCGACGTCGGCCAGGGCCGCGGTGACGGGTTCGTCGGTCGCAGGATCGAGCCAGGCGTGAGCGATCGGGCGGTCGGGGGTGCCCGAGCCGGCGTTCCAGAGCAGCACGATGGGGTGGTCGTCGACGTGCTCGCCCGTCTCGAGGTGCTCGTGCTCGACGGCACCGGAGCCCAGCCACGGCAGGGTCAGCAGCTCGCCCTCGATGTCGACCTCGACGAGGTCGAGCGCCGTCGGCTCGTCGACCTCGCAGACCCAGAGGTCGTACCCGGCGTCGTACCAGGCGGCGGCGTCGTCGACGTCGTCGAAGAGGTCGGGCATGCGCTGGTGCACGTCGGCGAGGAGCGCCCTCGACCAGGCCAGCAGGACGCCGGTGTCGTCGCCCGGCCAGGGGCTGCGCGTGGTGTCGCTGCCGTCGACGTCGTGGAAGTGGTGCTCGACGCCGGTGGACGTCGTCTCGAGGTGGACCTGGCCGGTCTCGTAACCGACGTAGAGCACGCTCTGCGAGGTCTCGTCGTCCCACTCGGCGAACAGGTTCGGCTTGCCCAGCGCTGTCGGCAGGGGCAGGGTCGCGGCCGGTCGGGGTCCCAGCGCGAAGACGCCGCGGAACCGTCGCGTGGGCAGTCGCAGGCTCATGTCCGTCACGTCGTGGTGCTCCTTCGGGTCCGGCTCCCAGGCTAGACGACGGGCCGCCCGCCGAGGACCTGTCCGCTTTGCGCACACCGATCCGGGCTGGCTAGAAGTTCTAGGCATGTGTCGCCCAAGATGGTGCCACCACCGGTCCACGCCGGTGGAGCACCGGTTCACGGCGGTGCGAACAGCACGCAGGTCCACCTTCGAGGCACGCAGGGGCCAGGAACGAGAAGACCATGAACACCAGGACGCCGCTCTCCGCGCGACAGTTGCAGCACCTCTCCCACGAGCAGCTCGTGGGCCACCTCCGCTCGACCCTCGGCGACGCCACGGGCCTGTCGCGCCGCGAGGTCTCCAGCTTCTACGTCCGCGACGAGCGCGTGCCGGTGGTGCGCATCGGAGCGTACCCGAAGCGTCGCCCCACCGGCCGGCTCGTGGTGCGCCCGGTCGAGCCCACCTACGAGGACTTCCTCCGCGAGCCGGCCGCGTACGCGGTGTCCGCGTAGTCCGACTTGGCCGCGGACGGCCGAAGGGGCCGACGCCCACCACTTGGTGGGCGTCGGCCCCTTCGTCGTCCGCCGGTGCGGCACGCGAGCTGACCGCGTGCCACCGCCGGGCACGGGAGGCGCGGAACGTGCTGGAGGCGCCCTACCGAGCTCCCCGCGTGCTGCCGCGGGCAGGAGGCGCGGCCCCCTACGAGGCCGCCTCGCCCTGGCCCTCGATGCGGTCCACCGAGATCGTCGGGATCGACGCCGTGATGACCGAGCCGTCGGCGCGGAGGGTGCCGCGGAGGTCGCTCGTGGTCGGCGCGGCGGAGCGGAGCCGCACGCCCTGGTGCTCGAGCGGGACCGTGACGGGCCGTCCGGGGGCGACGACGACGTGCTCGTCGCGCACCTGGACCTCGAGCTCGTCGCCGGCCTCGATCTCGAGCGAGATGCTCTCGGGGCGGACCTCGACGCGCATCCTGCTGCCCCGCACGGTGACGGGGAACGCGAGGCGCGGCCAGTCGTCGGGCAGGCGCGGGTCGAACGTGATGCGTCCCTCGTGGTCGCGCAGGCCCGCGAAGCCGTGCACGAGGGCGCTCCAGATGCCGCCCGTGGAGGCCACGTGCACGCCGTCCGCGGTGTTGCGGTGCAGGTCGGCGAGGTCGACGTACAGCGACGACAGGAAGTACGCCAGCGCGAGGTCGTGGTGGCCGACCTCGGCCGCGATGATCGACTGCACGACGCCCGACAGGGTCGAGTCGCCCGTCGTGAGCGCGTCGTAGTACTCGAAGTCGCGCCGCTTCTCGGCGGCGGTGAACTCGTGCCCCTGGAGGAACAGCGCGAGCACGACGTCGGCCTGCTTGAGCACCTGGAACCGGTAGATCACCAGCGGGTGGTAGTGCAGCAGCAGGGGGCGCTTGCTCTCGGGCGTCTTCTCGAGGTCCCAGAGCTCCTTGTCGAGGAACTGCGCGTCCTGCGGGTGGATGCCGCGGTGCGCGTCGAACGGGATCTCCATGGCGTCGGCCGCGCGCTGCCACTCGAGCAGCTCGTGCTCCTCGAGGCCGGTGCGGGCGACCATGCGCGCGTAGGCGGCGGGGTCGCGCACGGCGAGCTCCTCGCAGGCCCGAGCCGCGTCGCGGAGGTTCGCCCGCGCCATGACGTTCGTGTAGAGGTTGTCGTCGACGACCGTCGTGTACTCGTCGGGCCCGGTGACCCCGTCGATGTGGAACTTCTTGTCGCCGTTGGAGCGCCAGAAGCCCAGGTCGGCCCACAGTCGGGCGGTCTCGACGAGGATGTCGATCGCGCCGAGGGCCAGGAACTGCTGGTCGCCGGTGGTCGCGACGTACTGCGTGAGCGCGTGCGCGATGTCGGCGTCGATGTGGTACTGCGCCGTGCCGGCCGCGTAGTAGGCGCTCGACTCGAGCCCGTTGATCGTCCGCCAGGGGAACAGGGCGCCCCGCTGGTTGAGCTCGCGGGCCCGGTCGCGCGCGGCGTCGAGCATGCCGTGGCGGAACCGCAGCGCGTTGCGCGCGACGTTCGGCGCCGTGTACGTGAGGAACGGCAGGACGTAGATCTCGGTGTCCCAGAAGTAGTGCCCGCCGTAGCCGGAGCCGCTGACGCCCTTGGCGGCGACGCCCTGGCCGTCGGTGCGGGCGGTCGCCTGCGCGAGCTGGAAGAGGTTCCAGCGGGTGGCCTGCTGCACCTCGGGGTGCCCGTCGACGGCGATGTCCGACCGTCGCCAGTAGTCGTCGAGCCACTCGCGCTGCGCCTCGAAGACGTCGTCGACCGGCGTCTCGCGGGCGCGGTCGAGGGTGCGGTCGCAGCGGTCGCCGAGCTCGCGCGGGGGCACGCCGCGCGAGGTGTGGTACGTCACGAGCTTCGTGAGCCGGATCGGCTGCCCAGCCCTCGCGCGCACGCGGTAGACGTGCTTGGCGAGGTCGTCGTCGATCTGCGAGCTCTCCTGGTACTCGTTCTCCGTCTCGACGTGGTGCTCGACGCCGACCGCGATGGTCATGCCGGAGTTCGTCGTCTGGTAGCCGAGCACGGACCGCGGCCCCTGGGTCCGCTTGAGCAGCGGCTGCAGCACGCGCTCCGTGAGCGTCTCGCCCCGGCGCGGGTCGAAGGCCGCGGCGGCGGCGCGCATGCCCGAGTGGTACTCGTCGTGGATGTCCTGGCGGTTGAGCACCTGGCTGGAGAGCAGGACGGACGCGTCGGCGTCGAGGAGGGTCACCTCGTAGTCGAGCACGGCGAGGTGGCGGTCGGTGAGCGACACGAGGCGGCGCGAACGCACGCGGACGAGCTTGCCCGAGGGGGTGCGGAACTCGAGCTCGCGCACGAGGACCCCGTCACGGAAGTCGAGGCGGCGGGAGTACTTCAGCACGTCGGCCTCGGAGAGCACGAAGGGCTCGTCGTCGACGTAGAGGCGGATCACCTTGGCGTCGGGGACGTTGACGATCGTCTGGCCGACCTGGGCGAAGCCGAAGGCCTCCTCCGCGTGGCGGATGCGCCAGGTCTCGTGGAACCCGTTGACGTAGGTGCCGTAGGTCTCGCCGCCCCGGCCCTCGTCGAGGTTGCCGCGCATGCCCAGGTAGCCGTTGCCGACCGCGAAGATCGTCTCGGCGTGGCCCTGCCCGCGCGGGGCGAACTCGGTCTCGACGAGCGCCCACTCGTCGACGGGGAACCGGTGGCGGTCGAGCGGGTCCTCGACGATGCGCTTCACGCGGCACCGCCCAGCGACGCGGTGAGCTCGGCGAGGTCGTCGACGACGACGTCGGCCCCGGCGGCGAGCAGGGCGTCGTGCCCGACGCCGCGGTCGACGCCGACGACGAGCCCGAAGGGTCCGGCGGCGCCGGCGGCGACGCCGGAGGTGGCGTCCTCGACGACGGCGCAGGAGGCCGGGTCCAGCCCGAGCAGGCGGGCCCCGTCGAGGTACGTGTCGGGCGCGGGCTTGCCGGCCAGGCGGTCGCGCGCGGCGACGACGCCGTCGACGACGACCTCGAAGCGGTCGCGGAGCCCGGCGGCCTCGAGCACCGAGGTCGCGTTCGCGGAGCTCGAGACGACGGCGACGGCGTAGCCGGCGTCGATCGCGGCGTCGAGGAACGCCACGGACCCCGGGTAGGGCGAGACGCCGCTCTCGGCGAGCTCGGCCGAGAACGCCGCGTTCTTGCGGTTGCCGAGCCCGCACACCGTCTCGGCGTCGGGGGAGTCGTCGGGCGTGCCCTGGGGCAGGTCGAGGCCTCGGGCGGCGAGCAGGTCGCGCACGCCGTCGTAGCGGGGCTTGCCGTCGACGTGCTCGAAGTAGTCGGCCTCGGTGTACGGGGCGACGCCGGCCTGCGCGAGGTAGGGGGTGAACAGGCGCGACCAGGCGCGCATGTGCACCTCGGCGGTCGGCGTGAGCACGCCGTCGAGGTCGAACAGGAGGCCGCGGAGGCCGCCGAGCGCGTCGAGGGTGCGGGTGGGGGTGGGTGTCACGAGGCGGGGGCCCTCCGTCGGGGAGCGGACATGTTCCGTGGGTCGTCGTCGCTCCACGTGCGACAGCGAGCGTACCGCCGCACTCCCCGGTGGGGAATGCGCGTCCCGGTTGACCTGTTGATGCGGTGACACGTCACCGACTTGTGGAGGACCACTCATGACCGACGCGCCCCGTCCGCCCCGCCCCGACGACCTGCTCGCCCCCGGGACGAGCATGGGCGCGGTGACCCTGCGCGTCGCCGACCTCGACGCCATGACGGCGTTCTACCGGGACGCCGTGACCCTCACCGTGCTCGAGGCGACGCCGCACGACGGGACCGCCCGCGCCTCCGGTGCCCCGGGCCTCGACGGCGCCGTCGGCGGGGCCCGCGCCGTCCTGGGGCGAGGGGCGACGCCCGTCGTCGTGCTCGAGCACGCCCCCGAGCTGCGGCACGCGGCACCGCGCGCGGCCGGGCTGTTCCACACGGCGATCCTGTTCGAGTCCGAGGCGGACCTCGCCACCGCCGTCTGGAGCGTCGCCTCCCGCCACCCCGGCAGCTTCACGGGCAGCGCCGACCACCTCGTCTCGAAGGCCTTCTACTTCACCGACCCCGAGGGCAACGGCATCGAGCTCTACTGGGACCGCGACCGCACCCTGTGGTCGTGGACCCACGGGCAGATCGACATGGCGACCCTCGCGCTCGACCCGAACCGGTTCTTGCAGGAGCACCTCGACGAACGGGCCGTCGCCGCCGCTGCGAGCCGCCCCGCCGGGGTCGGCCACGTGCACCTGAGCGTCGGCGACGTCGACGGCGCCCACCGCTTCTACGTCGAGCAGCTGGGCTTCGAGGCCACCACCCGCTTCGGGGCGCAGGCCCTCTTCGTGAGCGCCGGCGGCTACCACCACCACATGGCCATGAACACGTGGAACAGTGCCGGAGCGGGCCGCCGACAGCTCGCCCTCGGCCTCGGCCTCGTGCGCATCGAGGTGCCCGCCGCCGACGACCTCGGCGCCCTCGGCGAGCGCCTCGCGCACCACGGTGTCGCCACGCGCGACGACGGCCGCGTGCTCGCGTTCGACGACCCGTGGCTCAACCGCATCGAGGTCACGACCAGCGCCTGACCCGGCGCAGGAGGCGCACCTGGCCCGCAGGAGGCTGGTCCGGCCCCAGGAGGCGCACCCGGCCCGCAGGAGGCTGGTCCGGCCCCAGGAGGCGCACCCGGCCCGCAGGAGGCCCGCCCCGGCTCAGCGCGGGAGCTCGGCCTCGATCAGCGCCACGATCGCCGGGTCGTCGGGCGGCGTGGTCGGACGGAACCGGTGCACCGCGCCCGAGGGCGTGACCACGAACTTCTCGAAGTTCCAGCGCACCTTGCCCGCCTTGCCCTCGGCGTCGGGCGCCTTCTTGAGCTCGGTGTAGAGCGCGTGCTCCCGGCCGCCGTTGACGCGGGTCTTCTCCATCATCGGGAACGAGACGCCCCAGGTCGTCGAGCAGTACTCGTCGATCGCCTCGGCGGAGCCGAGCTCCTGCAAGAACTGGTTGCTCGGGAACCCCAGCACCGTGAAGCCGCGGTCGCCGTAGGTCTTCTGCAGCTGCTCGAGCTGCTCGTACTGCGGGGCGAGGCCGCAGCGCGACGCCACGTTCACCACGAGCACGACGCCGTCGGACCACTCGCCGAAGGTCGTGCCGCGGCCCTGCAGCGTCGTGAGGGCGATGTCGTCGAGCGTGGGGTTCGTCATGCCGTGACGCTACGACCGACGGCTGACAGTCGCCCGCTCGCCATCCGGGCGGCTCCGTCGTCCACGGGCCACCGCGAACGCCCGCCGACGACGGACCGGACCGCCCTCGCGCCCGCCCCGCCCCGTGCCTCCTGCCCCGGGCGCGACGGAGGCCCGCCACCCTGACGGGTGACGGGCCTCCTGTGCTGCGGGGCGATCAGCTCGCGGCGACGGCCTCGCCGGCGGCGGGGACGTGCTGGGAGCCGACCTCGACGCCGTGCGACGTGCGCAGGATCTCGAGGGTGTGCTCGATCTCGTCGTCGCGCTGCTCGTCCGACCAGCCGAGGGTCGCCGCGAGGACGTCCGCGATCTCGGTGAGGACCTCGATCGTCACGCCGCCGACGAACGCGAGGTTCGTGCGGCGGAGCACCACGTCGGCCAGGTGGACGGCGTCCTCGTGGGTCGCGAAGTACGCGATCTCGGCCGTGCTCAGCTGCGGGTCGCTCGCGAGGGGCTGGGACGACTGCTCGGTGAGCACGTCGATGACGCTCGCGGCGCGGGTGCCGTAGCGGGTCAGCAGGCGGTCGACCTGGTCGCGGTCGAGCTCGTCGGCGTGGCGGGCCACCCAGGTCGTGCGCGCCGCGTCGGTCTTCGGGAAGTCCTTGCCGCCACCGATGGGCATGCCCGTCGTGTCGACCGAGCGCTCCACGCCGAGGCGCGTCGTGGCCTCGGTCGAGAGGTGCGCCGACAGGGCGCGGAAGGTGGTCCACTTGCCGCCGACCAGGCTCAGCACCTTCGTGCGGGCCAGGCCGGGGATCTCGGTCTCGACGATGCGGTAGTCGCGTGACACGAAGCCGGGCGCCGTGTCCTCGTGGCGGGGCAGCGGGCGGATGCCCGAGTACCGGTACACGATGTGGTCGCGGTTCAGCTCGATCTGCGGGTACACGTGGCGGACGAGGTCGAAGAAGTAGTCGACCTCCTCCTCGGTGCAGACGGCGGGCTGCGTCGGGTCGGCGTCGATGTCGGTCGTGCCGATGAGCACGCGGCCCTTGAGCGGGTAGATCAGCACGATGCGGCCGTCGTTGTTCTCGAAGAAGATCTCGCGGCCGTTCGTGGCCTCGAGCAGCTCGGGCGCGTCGACGACGATGTGCGAGCCCTTGGTGCCGCCCATGAAGGTGGTCTCGCCGCCCATGGCCTGGTTCGTGAGGTCGGTCCAGGGGCCCGACGCGTTGACGACGACGTCGGCCGTCACCGTGAACTCGCGGCCCGTCTCGACGTCGCGCAGCAGCACGCCGCCGTCGCTCACCCCCACGGCCTCGACGTAGTTCGCGCTGCGGGCGTTGTCGCCCGCCGCGAGGCCGTCCTTGAGCACGTCGAGCGCGAGGCGCTCGGGCTCGTGGACCGAGGCGTCGTAGTAGGTGCCGGTGTACTTGACGCCCTTGTTGAGCGCGGGCATGTCCTTGAGGGCCGCCTTGCCGACGCGGAACGTGTGGCGCGGCACCGAGCCGCCGTCGCGCGAGAACGAGTCGTACAGCGTCATGCCGACCTTGATGAGGAGCGCGCCGCGCTCCTTGGTGGAGCGCTGCTTGTGAGTCAGCATGCGCAGCGGGGCGTTCAGGATGCCCGAGAAGGTGGAGAAGATCGGCATCGTCGTCTGCAGCGGCTTGACGTAGTGGGGTGCGATCTTGAGCAGGCCGTTGCGCTCCTCGACGCTCTCGCGGACGAGGCGGAACTCGCCGTTCTCGAGGTAGCGGATGCCGCCGTGGATCATGTGCGACGAGGCCGCGGACGCACCCGAGCCGTAGTCGGCGCGCTCGACGAGGACGACGTCGACGCCCTGCAGCGCGAGGTCGCGGAACGTCGCGATGCCGTTGATGCCGCCGCCGACGACGAGGACCTGGGCGGTGGGGCGGTCGTGGATGCGGGCCACGTTGGGTCGCATCTGTTCGGTCTTCTTCGACGGGGTCACGAGGAGCTTCTTTCGACGGGTCCGGGAACGAGGGTGTCTCCCTGTACGCACCATCGTGCTCCCTCTGCACCATGTCATCAACACAGGTGCACAGATGTGCAAGCATGGCAGGATGACCGACGCCGTCAGCCACGCCACGCACGATCGCACGCAGGACGCCCTCCGCGCGGCGCACCTCTACTACATGCAGGACCTCACGATGGAGGCGATCGCCCGGGAGCTGCGCACGAGCCGCTCGTCGATCTCGCGCCTCCTGAGCTTCGCCCGCGACACCGGGCTCGTCGACATCCAGATCAAGTCGCCGCTCGACCAGGCGACGGTGCTCGGCGAGCAGCTGCACCGCCGCTACGGCGTCGTCGCGCACGTCGTCCCCGTGCCCGACCAGACCAGCGACGTCGACCGGCTCGACCGCGTGGCCCTGTCGGCTGCACGGACGCTCACCCAGTACGTCGACTCCAACATGGTCGTCGGCGTGGCCTGGGGCTCGACCGTCAGCGCCGTGAGCCGCTACCTCGTGCCCAAGCCCACGAACAACACGCAGGTGGTGCAGCTCAACGGCGCCGGCAACGTGCGCACCACCGGCATCATGTACGCGAGCGAGATCCTGCGCCGCTTCGGCCAGGCCTACGGCGCCACCGTGCAGCAGTTCCCCGTGCCCGCCTTCTTCGACGACCCCGCCACCAAGCGCGCCCTCTGGCGCGAGCGCAGCACGCGGCGCGTGCTCGAGCTGCAGGAGCGCATGGACATGGTCCTCTTCGGCGTGGGGTCGCCCTCGGCCGTCGTGCCCAGCCACGTCTACTCGGGCGGGTACCTGGAGCGCAGCGACCAGCAGGAGCTCGACCGCGACGGCGTCGTCGGCGACGTCTCCACCGTGTTCTTCCGCGAGGACGGCTCGTCGGAGGACATCCAGATCAACGCCCGCGCCTCCGGCCCCGACCTCGCCACCATCCGCCGCTCGCCCCGGCGGGTCTGCGTCGTCGCAGGAGCCACGAAGGTCCGGAGCGTGCGGGGCGCCCTGGCCGCGGGGCTGGTCACCGACATCGTGCTCGACGAGGGCGTCGCGCGGGCCCTGCTCGCGTAGCGCTGCTGCTGCTGCACCGCCGCTGCCCGCCCCCCGCTCCCCGCTCCCCGCCGCCGCTCCCCGCCGCCGCTCGAACCACATTCCTGCTCTCGAACCGGGCATCTGTCTGGTTCGACGTCAGATCGCTGGTTCGCGTTCTCGTGGCACTCGTCCTCCACACCCCCGAAAAGGCGCAGCGTCGTGCACAGGAGGGGCGGAGAGCGCGCAGGCGTCCACGGTGGGGCAGCAGCGTGGGGGCATGGACGACCGAGGACTCGCACTGCCACCCCTGACGCGCGTCGCCGAGCACGGCGACCAGAGCCCGGAGGCGCGGGTCGTCAGGCGGCGGGCAGCGGCCGGCGAGCTCGTGCGCTGCGCACCGGGCACGTTCGTCGAGGCCTCTGCGTGGGCGCGCCTCGACGGTCGGGAGCGTCACGTGGTCCGCGCGCTGGCCCGGGTGCCCCGGCTCCGCGGAGGAGTCGTCGTCAGCCACGACACGGCGGCGGCTCTCCACCACATCCCGAGGTCGGGGCCCTGGCCCGACCGCGTGCACGTCCTCGACCCGCGGCGCTCCACGGCGCAGACCACGGCGCTCGTGGTGCGGCACGCCGCCGCAGTCCCTGACGGCGACGTGCACTCGGTGCTCGGCCTCTCCTGCACCTCGCCCCTCCGCAGCCTCGTCGACTGCCTGTGCCGCCAACCGCTCGTGGACGCCGTCACGGGCCTCGACAGTTCCCTCCGTCGAGGCCTCGTGCTCTCGTCGGACGTGGCCGCAGCGCTCGCCGACCGATCGGCCCGCGGGGCCCCCGGAGCCGTCCGGGCGCTGCGAGCCCTGGAGTTCGCTCGCGCTGAGGCGGAGTCCCCCGGCGAGTCGTTCACCCGCGTGCAGTTGCACAGGGTCGGCGCGCCACCCCCCGTGCTGCAGCAGGTGTTCCCCCTCGACGGGCGGGACGCGCGCGTCGACTTCTGGTTCCCCGACCAGGGCGTCGTGCTGGAGTTCGACGGCCGCGTCAAGTACGGCGATCCGGAGATGCTCGCCGGTCGCACGCCCGCCGACGTCGTCATCGCGGAACGTGCCCGCGAGCGAGCGATCCTCCGCTCCCACAGGGACCGGGTGCGCCTCGTCGAGCGCCTCGTCTGGGCCGAGGTGGCCTCGCTCCCGGTCCTGCGGCGCATCCTGCTCCAAGCGGGCATCCCCGTGGGGCCGCCCCGTGCCCTCTGAACCACTGTCCTGCTCGGGAACCGTGCGACTGACTGGTTCCGTGCCAGGGAAGTGGTTCGCCGGCGGTGCGGCCGCGGCGGGGGGCGACCGGGGGACGGGGCCTAGCGTGGGGGCGTGACGTACACCGCGCCTCCTGCCACCACGACCCGCCCCGACCTGCGGGGGACCTTCGGCATGACGGCCTCGACGCACTGGCTGGCGACGGCCAGCGCCCAGTCGGTCCTCGAGCGCGGCGGCAACGCCTTCGACGCGGCCGTCGCGGGCGCGTTCGTGCTGCACGTGGTCGAGCCGCACCTCAACGGTCCCGGCGGCGACCTCACGGCGGTCTACGCCACGGCGGAGGCTCCCGACCGGCCGACCGTGCTCGTGGGGCAGGGCCCGGCCCCGGCGGCCGCGACGCCCGAGCACCTCGCCGCCGAGGGCCTCGACCTCGTGCCGGGCTCGGGGGCGCTCGCGGCGGCGGTGCCCGGAGCGGTCGACGCGTGGCTGCACCTGCTGGCCGAGCACGGCTCGTGGGAGCTGGCCGACGTGCTCGCGTACGCCGTCGGCTACGCCCGCGACGGTCACCCGCTCACGGGCCGCGTCGCCCAGACGATCGCGTCGGTCGCCGACCTCTTCACGGAGCACTGGCCGACCTCCGCCGATCGCTGGCTGCCGGGCGGCGTGCCCCCCGCGGCGGGCGACGTCGTGACGAACGAGGCGTACGCGGCGGTGCTCGACGCGCTCGTGGCGGCAGGAGGTGCGGGGTCGTCCCGCGAGGACCGCATCGAGGCGGCCCGGCGCGAGTGGGCCACGGGCGTCGTCGCGCAGGCCGTCGACCGCTTCGTCCGCACCCCGCACCGCCACGCGTCCGGGACCGACCACGCGGGCGTCATCAGGGCCGACGACCTGGCGGCGTTCCGGGCGACGACCGAGCCGGCGACGACCGCGACGTTCCGCGGGCACGTCGTCGCCAAGACGGGCGCGTGGGGGCAGGGTCCGGCCCTGCTGCAGGTGCTGCGCCTGCTCGAGCCGCTGCCCGACGAGCTGCTCGACCCGTCCACGGCGGACGGCGTCCACACGATCGTCGAGGCCGTGAAGCTCGCGCTGGCCGACCGCGAGGCCTGGTACGGCGACGGCGAGGTGCCGCTCGACGACCTCCTCTCGGACGAGTACACCGACGAGCGTCGCCGACTGCTGCTCGCGACGACGACCGCGTCGCACGAGCTGCGGCCGGGAGCGCCGGGCGGCCGCGCCCCGGGGCCGATGCCTCCGGTGCGCGAGTCGTACGCGCCTCCTGCGGGGACGGCCGCGTCGGCGGGCGTGGGCGAGCCCACCGTGCCGGGGGCCCGCGAGGGGGCAGGAGGCGCCGTGGCGCCCCGCGAGGACGGCCGAGCCACCGACCCGCGCGACGACCCCGACGCCCCCGACGCCCGCGACGACCCCGACGCCCCGGCTGCGCCCGACCACGACGGCTCCACGCGGGGCGACACCTGTCACCTCGACGTCGTCGACCGGTGGGGCAACGTGGTGAGCGCGACCCCGTCGGGCGGGTGGCTGCAGTCGTCGCCGACGATCCCCGAGCTGGGCTTCTGCCTGGGCACCCGCCTGCAGATGACGTGGCTCGAGCCGGGGACGGCCTCGACGCTCGCGCCCGGGCGCCGGCCCCGCACCACCCTGACGCCCACGCTCGTGCTGCGCGACGGGAGCCCCGTGGCCGCCCTCGGTTCTCCCGGCGGCGACCAGCAGGACCAGTGGCAGCTGCTGTGGCTGCTCCGGACGATCGTCGGCGGCTGGACCTCGCAGCAGGCCATCGACGCGCCCGCGTTCCACACGACGTCGTTCCCGGGGTCGTTCTGGCCGCGCACCTGGGAGCCGGGCGTGGTCGTCGTCGAGGACCGTCTCGGCGACGTCGTCGTCGCGGACCTCGAGGCCCGTGGCCACGTCGTGCGCCGGGCGGGCGACTGGTCGCTCGGGCGCCTGTCGAGCGTCGAGCGCGACCCCGCGACGGGCGTGCTCTCGGCGGCGGCGAACCCTCGGGGGGCCCAGGCCTACGCCGCGGGGCGCTGAGCGCAGGAGGCGCGGGAGCGGCCCCGGCGGTCGGGCACGGCCGGGCGGCCGTGCCCGGCCCGCCGTGCCCGGCCCGCCGTGCCCGGCCCGCCGTGCCCGGCCCGCCGTGCCCGGCCCGCCGCGCCCGGACCCCGCGCCCGGACCCCGCGGCCGCGCGTCGCCTCAGCAGCGCTCGGCGACGTGCCCCTCGACCCCGGGCGGCAGCACGTCGCGGTCGCGCAGCTGCACGGACACGCGGTCGCCCCGCGCGGCGCACGCCTCGACGAAGGGGTCCTCGGCGTACTCGACCTCGATCACGGCGTCGCCGTAGGCGTCGGTGTAGACGTCGCACTCGTCGTAGGCCTGGCACTCCTCGGTGACGGCGAAGTCGAAGCCGATCTCGGTGGCGCCCCGCTGGGCGAGCTCGGCGGCGTTCTTCTGGCCGATGGCGAGCCCGGCGGCGTGGGCGCGCTCGACGAGCAGTTGCGCGTAGGCGACGCCGTCGGCCTCGGTGAGCAGGCCGCGCGAGCGGGTCCACGAGTCGAGGTTGTCGGGCTCGACGGCGCGGTACCCGTCGGCGGCGCAGCCGTCGAACCAGGCGCCGACGACCTCGGCGACCCGCTCTCGGCGGTCGTCGGTCGAGAGGTCGAGCAGCTGCTCGTCGGGCCAGTCGGGGTCGAGCACGGGCGCGCCGGCGTCGTCGACGAGCAGGAGGTCGTCGTCGAAGGCGGCCTCGCCGGGCTGCGTCTGGAACGCGTTGACGTAGCAGATGCCGTAGCGGCCCTCGGGCGCGGGGTCGGTGCGGTCGCGGGTGACGATCTCGACCTCGGGGTCGGGCTCGGAGGCGCCGCCCAGCTGGTAGTCGAAGGCGGCCCCGGCAGGAGGCCCGACCACGCCCGCCTCGGGCGTCGCCCCCGCCCCGGCCCGCTCCGTCGAGCCGGCGACGTCGGCGCCCCCGTCGCCGGGGGCCGAGCACGAGGTCGTGGCGGCGAGGAGGACGGCGGCGAGGGCCACGGTCGGGAGGCGTCGGAGGAGGGGGGAGGGCACGGGTCGAGCGTACGGTGCGGTGCCGACGTCGCCGACGTCCCGGGAGCCGCCGCCGTCGCCCCCGCGGCCCGCCGGGCCGGACCCGGGCCGGACCCGTGCCGGTGCGACCCGGGAGCGGCACCCACCTCGTGACGGTACGGTCGGAGGTCAGGCCCGCGCGCCCGCCCCCGGGCGCGGCGGCGCACGGACCGGGGATCGGAGGCACCGCATGTTCGGCAGGTCGCGACGCGTCGAGCCGGCTCCCGAGCCGGGCCCCGTCGACCCCGAGGCCCTCGAGCGGGCCACGAGCGAGGGCCTGCTCATCGCGCGGGCCGCAGCCGTGGTGGCCCTGGCGAACAGGATCATCGTAGAGGCGCTGCACGAGGGGCGCCCGTTCGAGCACGACCGCACCGCCCAGGAGGCCCGCACCACCCTGCGGGCACTGGCCGACGAGCAGCTGGACCAACGGGAGCGCATCGCCGCTGCGAGGGCGAAGGCCCTGCGCGCCAAGGGGCGTTCCCGGCACCAGCACGACTACCGGCCGAGGGACGACGCCGCCCTGTGGTTCCGCGAGCAGGCCTACGTGGCGGTCGCCGAGCGGCTGCGGCTCCTCGCGGACGACGACGACCACGTCGACGGGCTGGTGGCCGACGCCGTGGACCGGGCCTGGGGCGACGTGGGCAGCGCCGTCGTGCTGCGGGCGCGCACCCACGCCGTCGCCGACGCGCGCTACGAGGAGGGGCGCGAGGAGCGCGTCCGGCTGCTCCTCGACGACGACCTCGCGGCGCTGCGCCACGCGCACGTGGAGCGCGAGCGCTCCGAGGGGCGTGGGCGCGCCGAGCGACGCGGGCGCCCCGAGGCCCGGGGGCCCGGCGAGCGCTGAGGCGACCGTCCGGTCCTCGACCTCGGCTGCCCGCGGCTCCCGGCCGGCTCAGACCGCCGTCGTGGCTCCGGCTCCGGCTCCCGCCCCGGCCTGCACGTCGGGTCCCTCGACGAACGCGGGGACGGGCTCCCGGCGGAGGGCGATGACGGTGACGTCGTCGTCGTGCTCCTGCGCCCTGGCGAGGGTCGCGAGCGCGTCGACGACGGCGCCGGGGCGCATGTCCTCGCGGGCGAGGGCGGCGATGCGGTCGAAGGTGTCGAGGCCCCCGCCGAAGAGGTCGAGGACGCCGTCGCTGAAGGTGACGACCAGGTCGCCCTCCCCGAGGGGCGTGGTCCGCGTCTCCCAGGCGTCCCCGATGCCGAGCCCGACGGGCACGTCGTTCGTGACGAGCCGCTCGGTCGTGCCGTCCTCGCGCACGAGGAGCGTCAGGCCGTGCCCGGCGTCGGCCCAGTGCAGCACGTCGCCGCGCAGGCGGGCGTGGAAGAGCGTGGTGAAGACGACGGACCCGGCGCCCTCCACGAGGTCGGTGGAGAGCCCCTCGGAGGCCCGCAGGATCGCGGCGCCGGGGTCGGGGTCGCGGCGCGAGCTGCGGACGACCGCCCGGACGGCCGCGGCGATGAGCCCCGCCCCGACGCCCTTGCCCATGACGTCGCCGAGGGTCATCGCGATCCCGTCGTCGGTGCGGTACCAGTCGAAGAAGTCGCCGCCCACGGCGGTCGACGGCAGGCAGGTGCCCGCCATCGACCAGCCGGGGGTGCGGAAGAGCGTGCCGGGCAGGAGGGAGCGCTGCACGTCGGCGGCGCGTTCGATCTCGGTGCGCACGAGCTCCTCCCGTTCGTGCGCGCGCCGCAGCTGGGCGGCGTACTGCCGGCTCAGCTCGTTCACCACCAGGGCGAGGGTCGTGTACACGAGGAGCACGACCAGCAGCCGGGCGAGCTCGGTCGCCTGGTCGCCCGCGCTGATGCCGGCGACGAACGGGGTGAGGATCACCAGGGCGGAGCCGAGCGCGGCGTAGAGGACGAAGCGACGGGCCTCCTGCGCCGCGAGCCACACGAGGGGCAGCACGATGAGCGCCGTGAAGATCGAGGCGGAGGAGCCCGTGGCCCAGCGCAGGATCCCGAGCGCGACGAAGTCGACCACGGGCACGAGGTTCGCCCACGGCGCGAGCGAGGGCCGCGCGGTGACGACGCCCGCCCCGAGCGTGGCGACGGCGGTGAGGGCGAGGGTGACGAACAGTCCGCGCTCGCTCGTGACCTCCAGCTGCGGCACGAGGTACGAGAGGGCCACGGCGAGCAGTACGAGCAAGGCCGACGGGGCCTGCTTGACGAGGGGCGTGACGCCGTAGCGCTGCAAGGACGCGTCCAGGGCGGACGCGTCGGTCGGACGTGGCCTGCCCTGGTCGCTGATCATCACGTTGAACGATAGGTGTCGTTTGCGTCGGCTGCCTACCCCCTGCTCGGGGTCTGCCGTTCCGATCGCGACCCTGTCAGCCCGCCCGGCGACCGGCGCCGCGGGCACGCCGCAGCTCGACCGCCCGCTGCGTCTCCTCCGCGAGCAGCGCCCCGACGACCGCGGCTCCCGCCCGCAGTCCGGAGGCGGCGGCCGGCAGCACCTGCGCCATCGGGTCCGCGAGGTTGCCCGCGACCCAGACGCCCGGTGCCGCGAGCCCGGTGGCGTCGGCCTCGACGACCGTCGCGATGCCCGACGGGTGCGGTACGGCCGTGAGCCCGAGCCCGGCGAGCGGCCCGTCGGCGGCGCGGAGGGTGCTGCTCGTGGCGAGGGCGTCGACGGGCCGCACCGCGCCTCCTGCGAGCGCGACGCCGGTGAGCGCGTCGTCCTCGACGCGGAGCCCGGTCACCCGCCCCGTGACGACCTCGACGTCGCGGGCCGCGAGGCGCTCCCACTCGTCGTCGGTGGGCTCGGGGGCCTCGTGCAGGAAGAGCGTCACGCGGTCCGTCCACCCGCGGAACAGCAGCGCCTGGTGCACCGCGAACGCGTTGGTGCCCAGCACGCCGACGCGGCGGTCGCGGAGCTCCCAGCCGTGGCAGAAGGGGCAGTGCACGACGTCGCGGCCCCACCGCTCCGCCAGTCCCGGCACGTCGGCCAGCTCGTCGACGAGCCCGGTGGCGACGACGAGCGCGCGCGCCTCGACCCGCTCGCCGTCGTCGAGGAGGACCGTGAAGCCCGTGCCGCCCTCGCAGTCGCCGGTGCGGTGCACGGAGGTGGCGCGCGCCGTCCGCACCACGCCGCCGTGCGCGGCGACCTCGGCGCGACCGAGGCGGGTCAGCTCGAGCGGCGGCGTGCCCTCGCGGCCGAGGTAGCCGTGCACGCCGGCGGCCGGGGCGTTGCGGGGCTCGCCCGCGTCGACCACGAGGACGCGCCGGGTGGCGCGGGCGAGGGTGAGCGCGGCCGAGAGGCCGGCGGCGCCGCCGCCGAGCACGACGGCGTCCCAGCGGACGGGGGAGGAGGAGTCATCGGTCATGCCCCCACGGTGCAGCCCGCCGTGCGCTCCTGGCAAGTATCCTTGCTGATGTGGCAAGCTGCCGGCATGACCTCCGACCAGCGGGCCCCCGACCGACCGGCCACGAGGGCAGGAGGCGCGCCCGGCCCCGACGGGACCTCGGACGTCCTCGCCGGGGTGGGCCCGCGCCTCCGGCAGCTGCGCACCCGCCGCGGCACGACCCTCGCCGAGCTGTCGGCCGAGACCGGCGTCTCGGTGAGCACCCTCTCGCGGCTGGAGTCCGGCCAGCGCCGCCCGGCGCTCGAGCTGCTGCTGCCCCTGGCCCGCGCGTACGGGGTGCCGCTCGACGACCTCGTGGGGGCACCGCCGACCGGTGACCCGCGCATCCACCTCAAGCCCGTGACGGCCCACGGCCAGACGATCGTGCCGCTCTCGCGCGGCGGCGGGGGAGTGCAGGCCTTCAAGCACGTGCTCCCGCCGCCGCGCGGACCGGTGCGCCCGGAGCCCCGCACGCACGAGGGGTACGAGTGGCTCTACGTGCTGCGCGGACGGCTGCGGTTGGTGCTCGGCGACCGCGAGCACGTGCTCACGGCGGGCGAGGTGGTCGAGTTCGACACGCGCACCCCGCACTGGTTCGGCAGCGCGGGCGAGGTCGTGGAGTTCCTCAGCCTCTTCGGGCGGCAGGGCGAGCGGATGCACGTGCACGGCGGCACCGGCGCGGTCGCTGTGGAGGAGGGCTCGTGAGCGGGGACGACCGCCGCCCCCTGGCCACCCCCGACGGCCGTTACCTCGTCGTGCGCGGCCGCCTCTGGCGCCGCACCGACCCCGCGCTCCCCGAGGAGCGCCGCGACGAGCTCGTGCACGAGCTCATGGACGCCCGTCGCGCCAAGAAGGCCGCCTTCGCGGCGGGCGACCACGACGCGGTCGAGGCGGCCAGGAGCCGCGTGGACGCCGCGAAGACCGCCCTCGGCGAGCGCGGTCCGGTCTGGTGGAGCGACGACGCCCCCGACGAGACGCGCCGCCTGGCCCGCACGACGCGCTACGCCGAGTGGTTCGCGGAGGCCACGGCCGAGGCCGACGGCGGGGACCCGCCCGCCGGCTGAGCGGTCGGGCCGGGCCGGGCTAGCGGCCCTGGCGCTTCTTGAACGGCTTGGGCTGGCCCTTGACCGCGGGGGCGCGGCCGACCCCCTTCGAGGCCTTGGCCTTGCCGCCGGCCGGGGGCCGCGGCGGCTCGGGCGGGGTGGAGGGCTTCGCGAGCTCCTCCACGGCGTCGGCGAGGGCGGCCTGGCCGACCTTGGTGAGCCGCGGGGGCGTGGCGGTCCGGTCGAAGAGGGGAGCGCCCCAGTGCGCCTCGACGGCCGCGAGCGACGAGGCGAGCTTCTGGCGCGAGATGCCCAGGCGGTCGGCGGTCCGCGGGAAGTGCAGGTCGTCGGCCGCCGCGACGAAGTGGCGCAGGTGGCTCGTCTTCACGCGCGCCAGGCTACCGTGCGGCCCGGCGCCGGTCACGGCCGCCGACAGCGCGGTGCCCCGCCCGGGGGCGCAGGAGGCCGGGGCGCGGCGGGCGGGAGGGGCGCGGCGGGCCGGACCGGGGCCTCCTGCGCTCGGGCCTTGCCACGGCGGTCCGAGGGGGAGCAGGGTGGGACCGCCCCGACACCGCTGTCGGGTCCCCTTCGAAGGAGCGAGCGTGCGCGTCGGCGTCCCCACCGAGATCAAGAACAACGAGGCCCGCGTGGCCCTGACCCCGGCGGGCGCGGACGCCCTCGTGCGCCGCGGCCACGACGTGCTCGTGCAGGGCGGCGCGGGCCTCGGCTCGGGCATCGCCGACGACGACTACCGTGCCGCGGGGGCGACGCTCGTCGCCGAGGCCGACGAGGTGTGGCAGCGCGCCGACCTGCTGCTCAAGGTGAAGGAGCCGGTGGGGCCCGAGCACGACCGCCTCCGCCGGGACCAGGTGCTCTTCACCTACCTGCACCTCGCCGCCGACCGGCCGCTCACCGAGGCGCTGCTCGCCTCCGGCACCACGGCCGTCGCCTACGAGTCGGTGCAGCTGCCCGACCGGACCCTGCCCCTGCTGTCGCCCATGAGCGAGGTCGCCGGTCGCCTCTCGGTCGTGGTCGGGTCGTACCACCTGCTGCGCGCCTCCGGGGGGCGCGGCACCCTGCTCGGCGGGGTCGCGGGGACGCCCAAGGCGAAGGTCGTCGTCATCGGCGGCGGCGTCGCGGGCGAGCACGCCGCGACCGCCGCGCTCGGCCTGGGGGCGGACGTGACCGTCGTCGACCTGTCGCTGCCCCGGCTGCGCCAGTTGGAGGTGAGCTCAGGAGGCCGGCTGCAGACCCGGCACTCGTCGCCCTGGGAGATCGCGCAGCAGGTCCGCGACGCCGACCTCGTCGTCGGCTCGGTGCTCGTGCCGGGCGCCGCCGCGCCCAAGCTCGTCACCGACGAGATGGTGGCCGGCATGCGGCGGGGCGCCGTGCTCGTCGACATCGCGATCGACCAGGGCGGCTGCTTCGAGGGGTCGCGGCCGACCACCCACGACGACCCCGTCTTCGCCGTGCACGACGCGCTCTACTACTGCGTCGCGAACATGCCCGGCGCCGTGCCCGAGACGTCGACCCGCGCCCTCACGGCCGCGACGCTGCCGTACGTGCTCGCCCTCGCCGACCAGGGCTGGGAGCGGGCGGCGGCCGCCGACCCGGCGCTCGCCGCCGGGCTCGCCGTGCGCGACGGCGGGCTGCACTCGCCCGGCGTCGCCGCCGCGCACGGGCTGCCGCTGGCCGGCGGGGCGGGCGCGGGCGTCCGCTGACCGCCCCGCCGCCCGCACTGCCGCAGGGTGTCCCTGATCGGCGGGTGCCCCGGGCTCGGACCGACCGGACGTGGGGACCCTCCCGGCACGGGCGTGCTCCTCGGACGCCGCGGGGAACACCGGCCCGTAGCCTGGCGTTGCACCCTGCAGCACCCGCCCGCGAGAGGACACCGTGACGAGCACGACCGACGCCCCCGCCGAGTCCGGCGCCCCGGACGGCACCCCCACCGCGACCACCGCGACCCCCGCGTCGCCCGCAGGAGGCGCGACCCTGTCCGCCGCGGACGTCGTGCGCCTGCGCGCCGACTTCCCGATCCTCGACCAGGAGGTCTCGGGCGAGCCCCTGGCGTACCTCGACTGGGCGGCGACGGCCCAGCGTCCCCGGCAGGTGCTGGACGCCGAGCGGAGGTTCCTCGAGGAGTCGAACGCCGCCGTGCACCGTGGCGCCCACACCCTGGCCGCGCTGGCGACCGAGGCCTACGAGGACGCCCGCGAGACCGTCGCCCGCTTCGTGCACGCCCCGGCGGACGAGATCGTCTGGACGGCGAACGCCACCGACGCGCTCAACCTGGTGGCGCACGGCTTCGTGGCCGCCACGCTGGGTCGGGGCGGCGAGGCGGCCGCGCCGTTCCGCCTCCTGCCCGGTGACGAGATCGTCGTGACCGAGGCGGAGCACCACGCCGACCTGGTGCCGTGGCAGGAGCTGGCCGCCCTCACCGGCGCGGTGCTGCGCTGGGTGCCCGTCGACGACGACGGCTGCTGGACCGCCGACGACGCGGCCGCCGTGATCGGGGAGCGGACGCGCGTCGTGGCGTTCGCGCACGTGTCGAACGTGACCGGGATGATCGCCCCCGTCGACGAGGTCGTCGCGCTGGCCCACGCGGTGGGCGCGCTCGTGGTGCTCGACGCCTGCCAGTCGGCCCCGCACCGTCCGCTCGACCTGCCGGCGACGGGCGTCGACCTCGCGGCGTTCTCGGGCCACAAGATGCTCGGCCCGACGGGCATCGGCGTGCTCTGGGGTCGTCGGGAGCTGCTCGACGCGATGCCGCCGTTCCGCACGGGCGGCTCGATGATCAGCACCGTCACGATGGAGGGCAGCGACTACCTGCCCGCCCCGCAGCGCTTCGAGGCCGGCACGCAGCCGGTGTCGCAGGCGGTCGCGCTCGCCGAGGCGGTCCGCTACCTCGAGGCGGTCGGCATGGACCGGGTCCGGGCGCACGAGGAGGCGCTCGCCGAGCGCCTGGTGCGCGGGCTCGACGCGATCGACGGGGTCCGCGTGGTCGGGCCTCCTGCCGGGGTGCCCCGCTCGGGGCTCGCGGCGTTCGTCGTCGAGGGCGTGCACGCGCACGACGTCGGCCAGTACCTCGACGCGCTCGGCGTCGCGGCGCGGGTGGGGCACCACTGCGCGCAGCCGCTGCACCGTCGGCTGGGCGTGACCGCGACCACCCGGGCGAGCACGTACCTCACGACGACCGACGACGAGGTGGACCGGCTGCTCGCGGGCGTGGCGGGCGTGCGGGACTACTTCGGCGTCGTCGACGCGACGGCAGGAGGCGCGGACGGCCCCGCCGCCGGCCTCGCCCTGGACGGGTCGGTCGCGTGAGCGCGCTCGACGGCCTGTACCAGCAGGTGATCCTCGACCACGCGAGGGCGAAGCACGGTGAGGGCCCGCTGCCGGACGCCGACGCGGAGCACTTCGAGCGCAACCCCACCTGCGGCGACGAGATCACGGTGCGCCTGGCGCTGGAGCCCGGCACCGACCGGGTGCGCGACCTGCGCTGGGAGGGCAGCGGCTGCAGCATCTCGATGGGCGCCGCGTCGGTCCTCGGCGAGCTCGCGGTCGGTCGCACCCTGCCCGAGCTGCAGGAGCTCGTCGATGCCTACCGGACGATGCTGCGCTCGCGCGGCGCCTCCGCCGTCGAGCCCGACGAGGAGCTGCTCGGCGACGCCGTCGCGTTCCAGGGCGTCTCGAAGTTCGTGATGCGCGTCAAGTGCGGCATGCTCGCCTGGGTCGCGACCGAGGCCTGCGCGAAGGAGCTCGCGGCCGCCTGAGCGGGGACGCCGCCGGGCGTCCGCCGAGGCCCGGTGCCGGTCGCGCGCTGCCGCCTGCCGGGTGCCGGTCGCGCGGTGCCGGTGCTCGCGGGTCACGGTGCCCGTGCGAGGATCGTCGGCGACCGGAGGGGCGGCTGATGGACGCAGGCGACACGACGGGTGACGGACGCGGCGACGACGCACGCGCCGGCGCGGGCGCGGGCGCGGGCACGGGCGACGCGGCGAGCGTGCGCGCGGGCTCGGCCGCGACGGCCGCGGGCACGCCACGGCCGGCCCTGGTCGCGGTCGCCGCCGCGCTGCTGTGGCTCGTGAGCGGTGCCGTCGCGGTCGCCGTCACGTGGACCAGTGCGCTGCCGGGCAGCGCCGGTGCCGTGCTGCCCGCGACGCTGCCCTTCTGGCCCGGCGTGCGCCCCTGGGCCTGGGGCGTCGCGACGACCCTGCTCGCGGCGGGCGTGGTCGCCCTCGTCGTGCGGCTCGTGGTCCCACTGGCCGACCGGACCGCCGACCGGACCCTGCGGTTCGCGGTCGCCTGGTTCGCCATCGTCCTCGCAGGAGGCGCGGCCGGCCTCGCCCTCGACCTCGCGACGATCGTCGGGGCGCTCCCGGCACCGCGCCTCCGGATGCTGCTCGACGGCCTCGGCACCGACGCGACCGTCGGCGCCTGGTGGGGCGTGGTGCAGGGCTGGCTGCCAGCACTGCTCGTCGCGCGCCGAGCCCCGGCCGGCACCCGCCAGGAGCCCGCCACGCAGCGAGCCGACGCGCGACGGCGCGCCCGACCGCGCCGGCGCCTCGTCCTCGCGACGGCCGCCGTCCTGGCCGTGACCGCCGTCGTCGGCACGGGCGCCCTGGGCGAGCGGGCGGCGCGGGTCGCGTCCGCGCAGGAGGCCGCGCTCGCCGAGGGCGCCGACCCCGCTCTCGGTGCCCTGCCCGACCCCTACGCCGAGGGCACGCCCGTGCCCACCCTCGACCCCGATCGCGACCCCGACCGGGACCCCTCCTGGTGCACGAGGGACCAGGCGGTGCTGCTGCTCGGCGAGCCAGGGGCCGCGACGGGCCACCGCAGCCTGACGCTGCGCCTGACGAACCACACCGACGCCCCCTGCGTCGTCGAGGGCTACCCCGACGTCGCGTTCGCGGACCAGAACGGGAACGAGCTCGCGGTGACCGTCGAGCAGGGCGGCTCGTTCCTCGCGGAGGACCCCGGGTACGCGCAGTTCGAGCTGCCGGCCGGGGAGTCCGCCGTCACGGTCCTCGGCTGGGACGCCGGGGCGACCGCCGGGGCACTGGCCGCCCGAGCGCTGTACGCCGCACCGTTCGCGACCGACGAGCGCGGTTCGTGGCCGGTCGAGCTCGACGTCGTCGAGGGATCGGTCGTGCACGTGACCGCCTGGGCCCTCGAGTCGGGCGGCCCCGCCAAGCCGTAGGCGGGCCGCGTGCGCGGTCTCGGTGACGCGCCGTCGGCGGCCCGGTCCGCACCTCCTGCCGCTCGTAGGGTGACGGCATGGACACGCCCTGGATCGTCGCGCTCGCCCTCGGTCTCGTCGTCGTCGCCCTCGTGGTGGTGCTCGTCGTCCGGCACCGCGAGGCGCGCACCGAGCTCGCCGCTCGCACCGCGCAGCACGAGGCCGACGCCCGGGCGGTGCGTGCCGAGCACGAGTCCGCGGCCGAACGGGCCGCCCGCGAGGCCACCGCCCGGCTCGCCGCCGTGGAGGCCGAGCGCGAGGCGGCCCGCGAGCAGGAGCGCGCGGTGCGCCGGTACGCCTCGCGCGACATCGGCTGGGACCTCGCCTCGCGCGAGGCGATCTCGCAGATCTGTCGCGACCTCCGCGTCGACGGCGTCCTCGCCACGAACCTCATGTTCTTCGCCCGCGACGCGTCGTCGGACCAGCCGTTCGTCACCCAGCTGGACCACGTCCTCCTGCTCGATGACCTCGCCATGGTGATCGAGAACAAGGGGTGGGCGGGCGTCGTCTGCGACGGCCTGCAGCCGCGCGACGTGCACCCCGTGCTCGCCGCCCTCTACCCGGCCGAGATCACCGAGCGCTCCTTCGCGGTGCGCTTCGGCGTCGACGACGACGGTCGCCCGGAGGTGTTCTCCAAGACCGGCTCCGCGTCGCCCGCGTCGCAGGTGCGCGGCCAGGCGGCCCGCCTGCGGACCCTCGTCGAACGCGTCACGCCGCGCCAGGACTGGTTCGACACGTGCGTCTTCTACTCGAACGGGTCCGCCGTCGTGCACCGTCGGCCGGTCGACGTGACCGAACGCGGAGCGCGCACGCACGTGGTCGCCGGCGTCGACGAGCTGCGGGCGACGATCGAGGGCGTCCGCCGCGGGCGACGCACCGAGCGCAGCGTGCCCGTGCGGGCGATCGCGAGCGTGCTCGCCGAGAACGGCGCCTCGCTGCGCGGCTTCGGCGCCTACGAGGACCTCACCACCCCCGCCTGACCCGCGGGCCCGCCGACCCCGCCGGCCCGCCGGCCCCGCGCCTGCCCCCGCCCGACGAACGATGTGACCCGTCGTGCGGCTTCCAGGGGCAGGAGGCCGCAGGACGGGTCACATCGATGGACGCGCGAGCGAGGGCACGCGTCAGGCGGCGGCGACCCCGAGCCCGTCGAGGGCCTTCTGGAAGATCTGCAGCCCCTGCATGCCGGGCAGCTTGGCGATGTTCTGGTCGAGCTGCTTGGTGGCCTTGCGGCCGTCCTCGCCGCGCATGAGGTGGTCGAAGACGAACTTCACGTCGTCGCGGTCCATGATGCTCGAGCCGACCGGGGCCCAGACCTTCGAGAGGAGGAACCTCGTCAGGGCCTGCGCCTTCTTGCTGGCCTGCAGCCGCTCGCGCGCCTGCGACACGTAGAACGCGACGTGGCGGGTCTCCTGCTTGGCGATGCGGAGCAGGAGCTCGGCGAGGACCGGGTCCTTCTCGAGGGCGGCCATGCGCTTGTAGGCCGTGACGGCCGAGTACTCGTTGGCGGCGCCCCAGGACATGTGCACGGCGACGAAGTCGGTCCCGACGACCTTGCCGAGCAGGCCCTGCTTGACCGGGTCGAGCTTGTCGCGCCAGCCCAGCTTGAGCCGGTTCGCGCGCAGCTGGTCGTAGTCGACCGTGATGCCGTGCACCTCGAGGATCGCGGCGAGCGCCTCGCCGTGCCAGAACTCCTCGCGGTTCCACATGGTCATGAACGTGGTCATCTCGCTCTCCTTGTGGGAGGGCGTGGTGAGCAGGTCGCGGGTGTAGCAGACCGTGTGGTACTCGACGTCGGCCATGTACCGCAGGGTGCGGAGCGACGTGTCGCTGAGGGGGTGCTCACGGAAGTGGTCGAGGTCGAGGTCGTCCCAGGTGAGGCGTTCCGACGTGGCGGCGTACTTGTCGATGTCGAAGGCCATGTGCGTTCGGGGGGCCGGCCGTCAGGCGCGGTCTCCCTCTCCTTTCCCTGGGTCCGCCGGGCGGGGGCCGGGCGCGACGGTGCTTCTGTCGTGGGGGCCGCGACTCCAGTCGCGGATCCTCCACCTTCTTCGGAGCGCCTCCCGGGCCAGATTGGCGTCGGGGTTGACGGCGGCGGGCGTGCCGAGCAGCTCCAGCCAGACGAGGTCGGCGTAGGAGTCACCGTACCCGTACGACGCCGAGAGATCGTAACCCCCGTCGTGGGCGTAATGGCGCAGCCAGGCGGCCCGCGCCTCGTCGACGAGCGGCGGCTGGTCGAGGTAGCCGGTGAGGACGCCGTCGCGCTGGTGCATGCTGCTCGCGACGACCTCGTCGAAGAGGTGCGCGATGGGCCCGGCGAGCGTGCCGATCGAGCCGGTGACGAGCACGGTGCGGTGCCCGGCGGCGCGGTGCTCGGCGAGGCGCTCGAGGGCCGCGGGCAGCGTCTGGCGGCGCAGCATGTCGGCGTAGGCGGGCTTGCGCACGAGGTCGGTGAGGCGCGTCACGGGCATGCCCTCGTAGCGTCGCAGGAACGCGCGGATGAACTCGCCCCGGTCGCGCCCCTCGGCCGCGAGGTACGCGGGCAGCGACGTCAGGAGGCTCGCGACCTCGCCCGGCCACGCCGCCCTGCGCAGGCCTCCCGACCGCACCCACAGGTACTGCTGCACGATGTTCGAGTCGACGACGGTGCCCTCGAGGTCGAAGACCGCGAGCACGTCGGAGCGCTCCGCGAGCGGCTTCTCGGCCGCCGGGGCCGAGGCCTGCGAGCGCACGGAGAACGCGCGCGTCATGGTCGTGATGGCGGGGAAGTGCACGGTCTGGAAGTAGGCCTCCCAGTCGATGTCGGCCACGTCGAAGCCGATGTCGGCGGGGGACCCCTCGGGCAGGCCCGCGTGCAGGGCACGGGTGCGGCGGTCGTCGAAGATGATCTCGGACTGCACGTAGTGGCGGTAGAGGTCGGTGAGGCTCTGCAGCGACTCGAGGTCGCCGCGGCGGGCCTGCACCGCGGCGAGGGCCGTGCGCGTGCGCTGGTTGGACGGCAGGCGGGTGAGGACGGTCTCGCGCAGGTCGTTGGCGCGCTGCTGCAGGCGGACGGCCCGCTCGACCTTGCGCACGCCCGGGAACCGCCAGTGCGACGGCGCGATGGTCGCGTCGGCCCCGTCGGGGAGCGGGTTCGCGGTGAAGAACGCCTGCAGGTTCTCGAACATCCGCAGGATCGTGAACGGGTTGCCGTTGCCCGAGCTGGCGTGGAACCACTGCGGCTCGCCCGCCTCGGCCGGGTTCGCGGCGACGGCGAGGACGACGTTGACGACGTAGTCGACGGGGACCACGTCGAGCACGCTGTCGGGCACGCCCGGGAACTCGGGGAGCAGGCCGCGGGCGTACGCCATGATCAGCGGGTCGGCGACCTTGAAGCCGTCGATCCAGCCGGGGAACGGGTGGCGCAGCGCGCTCTCGACGATGGCCGGTCGCACGAACGACAGCCGGTGGCCGCGGTCGGCCCAGAGCTCCTCCGCGGCGCGCTCGGCGAAGGCCTTGGTGAGCGTGTAGACGTCGGTCCAGCCGAGCGTCTCGGCGCGGGTGCGGCCGTAGTCGACGAGACGGGCGGCGACCCAGGCGCGGCGGGCCTCCTCGGCGGCCGCGGCGACGGCCTGCGGGCCGGTCTTGCCCACCCGGGCACGGCCTCCTGCCAGGAACTCGCGCAGCTGCTCGGGCTGGCGCGAGGCCGCCTCGACGCGCACGCGGGCGTCGGTGGCGGCCGCGTGCTCGGCGCGCCAGTCGGCGTCGTGCTCGAGCCGGGCCTCGGGGAAGACCCCCTTGCGGATGCCGCCGACGTAGGCGGTCGAGACGTGCACGACGTGGGGCGAGCCGCCCGCCGCGGCGAGGGCCTCGTAGAGCCCGACCGCACCGCCGACGTTCGTGTCGAAGGCCTGGTCGATGGGCGGGTCGAACGACACGGTCGAGGCGCTGTGCAGCACGAGGTCGAGGTCGCCGGGCAGGGCCGGCACGTCGCCGAGGGAGCCCTCGACGACGCGCAGCCGCTCGGTGACGGTGCGCTCGACCTCGTCGGGGCCGACGCGCTCGCGCCAGGCCGCGAAGACGGGCTTGCGCAGCAGGTGGCGCAGGCGCTGCTCGGCGGGCGTGGACGCCTTCGGGCGGATGAGCAGCGTCACGGTCGTGCGGGGGTGGGTCGACAGGAGGCGCTCGAGGATCGCCTGGCCGACGAAGCCGGTGCCGCCGGTGAGGAGCACGTGGGCGTCGCCGAGGTCGGTGGCGGTGCTCCCGGGCACGGCGGGGGCCGGGTGCAGCGGCGGCGTGGCGGGGGAGGGGACGGCGTCGCTCATGCGGAGAGCCTCCTGGTCGTGGCACGGCCGACGGAGTCGTCCATGCCGGGCAGGGCGGCGACGCGCTCGCCGATCGCGGTCGCCCGCTCCCGGCCCTCGGCGTCGCCCCAGACGGTGGCGTCGAAGAAGGCGCGCTCGGCGTCGGCGCGGTCGACGGCGCCGATGGGCCAGACGGCCCCGGCGAGGTGGTCGCGGGTCTGCTGGACGGCCTTGGCCGACTCGCGGAGGCGCCGCAGCGTCTCGTCGGCGAAGAAGTCCTCGTGGCGCTGCTTGATCGACAGGAGCAGCTCGACCTGCGCGTGCAGCGCGGGGTGGCCGGCACGGTCGTCGAGGCGCTCGTAGGCGGTGCGCATCACCCACTCGTCGACGAGGCCGGAGGTGGTGTGCACGGCCACGATGGGCACGCCCAGACCCATGGCGCGGATCGCGCGCCGGATCGGTCCGCGTCGCTCGGCCCGTTCGTCCAGCGACCTGCGCGGTGCGCCCTCCGGCTCGTCCCGGAGGCGCGGCTCGCCGTGGGCCTGCAGGATCGCGTCGAGCGCGTCGGCGATCCAGAACTTCTCGTAGGCCCAGGTGACGAGGAACGCGGTGACGCGGGCGTCCTTGTGCGTCGCCGTGACGAGCAGGTTGCGCAGGTGCTCCATCGTGGCGGCCTCGAGGTGGCCGAGGTGGCGCACGAGGCGGAGGTCCGCGGCCGCCAGTGGCCGTGCGGCGTACGCGTCGAGGTCGAGCTGCGGGCGGAGGTTCCCCTGCGCCGACAGCGTGAAGGCCTTGATGTCGAACCCGTGGCCGTCGTGGTCGGCCGGGTCGGCGTGCTCTCCGAGCGTCATGCTGCTGTTCCTCCGGGGGCGTGCGAGCGAGGGGGAGTGCGCTCGAGGCTGCTGTGGCCTGCTCCTCGCCGCAGGGGCTGCACGCACGGACCAGTCAGCACCGTATCGTAAGCGGCATGGCAACAGCGCTCGTGACCGGTGGCACCTCCGGCATCGGAGCCGAGTTCGCGAGACAGCTCGCCGAGCGCGGCTGGGACCTCGTCCTCGTGGCGCGCGACGTCGCGCGCCTCGAGAGCACCGCCGCCGACCTGCGCGGCCGCGGGGTCGACGTCGAGCTGCTGCCGGCGGACCTCGCCGACCGCGCGGCCGTCGACGAGGTGGCGGCCCGCCTCGAGGACCGCTCCCGCCCCGTCGACCTGCTGGTCAACAACGCCGGCTTCGGCGTGCACCACGACCTCACCGACCCGGACGTGAGCGTCCACGACGTCGCGTTCGACGTCATGTGCCGCGCGACGCTCGTGCTGTCGGGAGCGGCGGCGCGGGGCATGCGCGAGCGGGGCCGCGGCCACGTGCTCAACGTGTCGAGCACCGCGGGCTACCTCACGATGGGCAGCTACTCGACGATCAAGGCCTGGGTCACCTCGTACAGCCAGGGGCTCGCGGTCGAGCTGCGCGGCACGGGCGTGGGCGTGACGGCGCTGCTGCCGGGCTGGGTGCGGACCGAGTTCCATCAGCGGGCCGGCATCCGGTCGTCGAGCATCCCCAACGGGTTGTGGCTCAGCTCCGAAGACCTGGTCGCCGCGGCGCTCCGCGACATGGACGCGGGAAAGGTCATCTCCATGCCGACACTTCGGTACAAGCTGCTCCTCGGCTTGCTCCGGCACGCCCCCCTGTGCACGGTCCGCCGCGTGTCGGGTGCCATCCGCTCGAGCAGGTCGTGACGGTGACCGGGACGGACGCCCCCCGCGACGACGCGGAGCGCGAGCAGGAGCACGGGTCCGAGCACAGGAGGCTCGAGGCCGTGGCGCAGGCCGCCACCGACGTGCGCGACCGGTTCAGCTCGAGGACGCACGCCGCGGCGCGCTGGGTCGCGCAGCGGCTCGTGCTGAAGCCGACGATCTGGTCGATCACCGACGTCACGGTCGTCGACCGGGACCGCCTCGACGGCGTGCGCGGGGGCTTCGTCGTCGTGGCGAACCACTCCAGCCACCTCGACGCGCCCCTCGTGCTCGGCGCCCTGCCGGGCCGCCTCGCCCGCTACCTCGCGACCGGCGCCGCGGCCGACTACTTCTTCGACGTGCGCTGGCGCCGTCAGCTCACGGAGCTGTTCTTCAACGCGTTCCCCGTGCAGCGCGCCCGGACGACGCAGGCCGGCACGGCGTCGGTGGTGAGCGGACCCGCGGCGGCGACCGGCGGCCCGGGTGCCACCAGCACGACCGTCGGCGCGGCGTCCGCGGCGGGCGCCACCACGCCCGCGCGCAAGCGCGCGGCGGCGGCGACCGCCGCCCGGAAGCGCCGGGGGCAGCCCACGGTCAGCGCCCGCTCGCTGCTCGAGCGCGGCTACCCCGTGCTCGTGTTCCCGGAGGGCACGCGGTCCAAGACCGGCGAGGTGGGGCCCTTCAAGCCCGGTGCGGCCGCGCTCGCCGTGACCGTCGGGGTGCCCGTGGTCCCGCTCGCCCTCATCGGCGCCCATCTCGCGCACCCCCGGGGTTCGCGCTGGCCCCGGCCCGGGCGGCTGCCCGTGGGCGTCGCCTTCGGCGATCCCATGCGGCCGCTCGAGGGCGAGACCGCCTCCGCCTTCTCCGAGCGCGTCCGCGCCGAGATCCTGCGTCTCAAGGACGCCAACACGGCCCGTATCCTGGGCCCGCAGAACCCGTCCGAAGGAGCACGACCGTGACCGACGTCGAGACCACCCCCGCGCAGACCGTCGACCACGGCGTCGCCCACATGAAGTGGTGGGGGTGGGGCGTCGAGGGCGTCGCCTTCCACCACGACGACAAGCCCGGCTTCGCGCCGTTCGTGAAGCAGATCGTCGGCGTCGAGCTCTCCCAGGGCCAGCACGGCACGGGCCTCGACTTCGACGCGCTCGAGGTCCCCGCGACCCGTGCGCCCGACGCCGTCCTCGCCGCGCTGCGCGGCGCCGTCGGCGACGACGCGGTCGACGTGTCCGACCACGACCGCGTCGTGCACACCTACGGCAAGAGCATCCGCGACCTCATCCGCATCCGGGCGGGGATCCTCCGCCGCGTGCCGGACGCCGTCGTCTACCCGGCCGACGAGGCCGCGGTGCAGGCCGTCGTCGCCCTCGCGGCCGAGCACGACCTCGTGCTCATCCCCTTCGGCGGCGGCAGCAACATCGTCGGCAGCCTCGAGCCGCAGCCCGAGGAGGAGCGCCCCGTGGTGTCGCTCGACATGGGCAGGCTGCGCCGCGTGCTCGAGGTCGACGAGGACTCGGGCCTGGCCCGCATCGAGGCCGGCGGCCAGGGCCCCGACCTCGAGGAGCAGCTCAACGCCCGCGGCTGGACCCTCGGGCACTTCCCCGACAGCTTCACGCACTCGACGCTGGGCGGCTGGGTCGCGACCCGTTCCTCCGGCATGCAGAGCGACAAGTACGGCGACATCGCGGACATCACGAAGGGCCTGCGCGTGGTCCGCCCCGACGGCGTGCTCGCGATCCGCGGGGTGCCGAGCGCGTCGACCGGGCCGTCGCTGCGCGAGATGATCATCGGCTCGGAGGGGCGCCTGGGCGTCATCACCGAGGTCACGGTGCAGGTGCACCGCCTGCCCGAGGAGCGCGTGATCCTCGCCTACCTGTTCCCGTCGTGGCACGACGGCCTCGCGGCGATGCAGGCCATCGCCGAGAGCGACGCGTCGCCGTCGGTGACGCGCGTGAGCGACCCCCACGAGACCCGGTTCTCGTTCGCCACCTCGAAGGCGTCGAAGGGCCTCTCGAAGGTCGTCGCCGACGCGCTGCCGAAGCTGCTCAAGGCGAAGGGCTGGGACACCGACGCGATGTGCCTGTCGTTCATCGGGTACGAGGGCTCTCCCGCGCACGTGGCCTACACGCAGAAGATCGTCGCGGGCATCGTCAAGGCCAACGGCGGCATGGGCGTCGGCAAGGGCCCCGGCAAGCTCTACGACCAGAAGAAGTTCGACACCCCGTACCTCCGCGACTTCTTCATGGACCACGGCGGCGCCGCCGACGTCAGCGAGACCGCCGCACCGTGGTCGAAGCTGCGCCTCGTGTCGTCGCGCGTCTACGCGGCCGCGAACCAGGCGTTCGACGCCATCGGCAAGCAGGGCTGGATCATGGGCCACCTGTCGCACTCGTACCACTCGGGCGCCTGCCTCTACTTCACCTTCGCGTTCGAGCACGGCGACGACGCCGAGGGCGAGTACGACGTCGTGAAGCACGCGATCCAGCAGGCCTTCATCGACAGCGGCGCGACGGTGTCGCACCACCACGGCGTCGGCATCGAGCACACCCCGTGGCTCGAGCAGGACGTCTCGACCGAGGGCGTCGCCGTGATGCAGGGCCTGTTCGACTCGGCCGACCCGGACCGCCGCTTCAACCCGGGCAAGGTCACGGGCGTCTAGGGGCACAGGAGGCGCGAGGGGCGCAGGAGGCGCGGGCCGGTCCGGCGGGCCGGGCCCCGCCGCCGTCCTCGCAGGAGCGCTCGGTACGCTCCGGCCATGAACGGCGACCTCGTCCTCAACATCGTCCTCGTCGTGGTCTTCGTCCTCGTCGGAGGCGTCTTCGCCGCGACCGAGATGGCGCTCGTCACCCTGCGCGAGAGCCAGGTCAACGCCATCGCCGCACGCGGCAAGCGGGGCGAGAAGGTCGCGGGCCTGGCGCGCGACCCGAACATGTTCCTCGCGGCCGTGCAGATCGGCGTCACCGTGGCGGGCTTCGCGTCCGCCGCCTACGGTGCCTCGTCGATCGCGCCGTCGGTCACGCCGCTGCTCGTGGGCCTCGGCCTGGGCGAGCAGCTCGCGGCGACCGTGGCCACGATCGTGCTCACCCTGCTGATCGCGTACCTGTCGCTCGTGCTCGGCGAGCTGGCCCCGAAGCGCCTCGCGATCCAGCGGAACGCGTCCTTCGCCTACGCCGTCGCGCCCGTGCTCGCGGTCTTCGCGGTCCTCATGCGTCCGGTCATCTGGCTCCTGTCGATCTCGACGAACCTCGTCGTCCGGCTGCTCGGCGGCGACCCGCACAAGACGGGCGAGGAGATGACGGAGGAGGAGCTGCGCGACATCGTGTCGAGCCACGAGGGCCTGCCCGAGGACGAGCGCCGGATCCTCGACGACGTGCTCTCGCTGCGGCACCGTCAGCTCAGCCAGGTGATGCGCCCGCGCCCCGAGGTCACCGCCGTGGACGGCGCCGGCACGGTGGCGGACGCCGCCGCCGAGGTGCACGACCAGCCGTACTCGCGGTACCCGGTCGTCGACCGGGGCATCGACGACATCGTCGGCTTCGTGCACGTGCGCGACCTCTTCGAGGCGATCTCGCGCGACCGGACGACGCCCGTGCGCGACATCGTCCGGACCATCTCGTACCTGCCCGCCACGGCCCGGGTGCTGCCGACGTTGACGGCCATGCGCGCGGACGGGCACCACATCGCGGTGATCGTCGACGAGTACGGCGGCACCGACGGCATCGTCACCCTGGAGGACCTCGTCGAGGAGGTCGTGGGCGAGATCTTCGACGAGTACGACACCGAGACCGCCGCGGGCGACCTCGGCGAGGCCGGCGGCGTCGTCGACGGCCGCCTGAACTTCCAGGACTTCGAGGAGGCCACGGGCCTGCACCTGCCGGACAGCACGTCGGACACCGTCGCGGGCTTCGTCATCGAGACCCTCGGGCGGCTCGCCCGCGTGGGCGACGTCGTCGAGATCGACGGGGCGCGCCTGCAGGTGACGGCGGTCGACCGCCGACGGGTCTCCGAGCTGCTGGTCGTGCCCGACGAGCACGAGGGCGGGGCTGGCAGAGACGACGGCGAGGAGCACCGGGCCCGGTAGCCCCCACTCTGGGGTGACCCGGACGGCTGCGTACCGACCGGTACGCGCCCCCTGGACGCTAGCGTCGTGCTCGACCCCTGGAGGAGCCCGATGCCGTCCCGCACCCGTCCCGTCCCGCCCCCGCTGCTCCGGGCCCTCGTGGGGATCACCGCCGCCGCGGTCGTCGCCACGGGCGTCGTGCCCGCCGCAGCCGCCGCGCCCGGCGACCCCGCGACTCCTGCGCCCGTCGCGGCCGCGCCGTCCGCCGATGGCGTCGCACTCGGTGCCGGCTCGTACGCCCCGACGCCCCCGTCGACGATCGCCAGCTACGCCGACGTGCGGGCGACGCTCGACAAGCCGCTGTTCATCGACCCCTCCCGCGCGGGCGAGCCCGTGCCGACGAACCAGTGGTGGACCGACCTCGTGGTGAGCCGCTTCTCGGGCGACCTCTGGGCGAACCCGTTCGTGGCGTCGAACAGCGCCGCAGGCACGGAGCTCAGCTACCCGAAGGACTGGAACGCCGAGGGCACGGCCATGCGGCTCACGCAGTCGCTCACCGTCAGCGGCCAGGTCACCCCCGCGCCCGCCCCGGGCAGCACCGTGCTCGCCGACTTCGAGGACGGCCTGCCCGACGGCTGGACCGCGACCGGCACGGCCTTCGCCACCACCGCCTCCGGCACCGCGCGGGGCCAGAGCGCCGTCTCCGGCTGGCTCGGCGACGGCTTCGCCAACTCGTTCACCGACGACGCCGGCGACGGCGCCACGGGCACGCTGACCTCGCCCGCGTTCACCGTCGACACGGCGGCGATCGCCGCCCTCGTCGGCGGCGGGGCGCACCCCGGTCAGGAGGCGCTGGAGCTGCTGGTCGACGGCGAGGTCGTCCGCAGCGCCACGGGCGAGAACAGCGAGCAGCTGCGGTGGGTGACCTGGGACGTCGCCGAGCTGGCGGGCCGGACGGCCCAGCTGCGCGTCGTCGACCAGCTCACGGCCGGCTGGGCCCACGTGCTCGTCGACCAGGTCGTGGCCACGGACGACGCGACCGACCTCGCGGCGCAGTGGACCACCGACTTCCGGGCCGACCGGGCCGACGCGCTCCGCTGGGGCGACTGGAACGTCAGCTGGCGCATGCCGCAGGTGGGCGCGGGCGGTCAGCACATGGACGTGACGCTCGCGCAGGGCCAGCCCTACACGTGGTTCGAGTTCGACGGCATGGCGCCGCGGCTCACCCTGGCCCCAGGAGCCGTCGTCACCGACGCCGCGGGCGACCGGCTCGCGTTCCCCGTCACGACGGACCGGTTCCGCGTCGACCAGGGCGGCCACGTCTTCGGCGTGCACGCCCCGGCCGGCACGACCTTCACCCGGTCGGGCGACGTGCTGCAGGCCGCCGAGGGCACGCCGCACCTCGTCGTGAGCGCGGTCCCCGACGCCGGGCTCACGCTCGACGAGCTGCACCGCACCGCCTTCGCCGTGCCGCGCGGCACGCGCATGGACCACCGGTGGGACCAGGAGGCCGGCACCGTCGTGCAGGACTGGTCGGTCGACGCCGAGCCGCTGGAGGGCACGGGCCGCGACACCGTGCAGGGCTGGCTGAAGCACCAGTACGGGCAGGCGACGCGGGCGGACCTCGACCTCGGCGAGGCCACCTACGAGACGCCCCGGGGCACGATGCGCACCTCCGTCGGCCACGACGGCTGGCGGCTCGAGTACGACTTCGCCGGGTTCGCCCCGATCGGGGGCGCCCCCGGTGCGGACGTCCTCGACGACGAGCAGCGGGCGATCGTGCAGCGCTACGTCCGCGAGTACGCGGCCCGGACGACCTACGGCGGCGACACCTACTGGGGCGGCAAGGACCTCCAGCAGCTCGCGCAGTACCTGCTCGTCGCCCGGCAGATCGGCGACGAGGCGAGCCGTGCGACGCTGACGGAGTCGCTCACCGCGGCCCTCACCGACTGGTACACGTACACGGAGGGCGAGCGCGAGCACTTCTTCGCGATGTACCCGACGTGGGGCGCGCTCGTCGGCTTCGGCGACTCGTACGGGTCGGCCCAGTTCAACGACGCGCACTTCCATCACGGCTACTTCGCGGTCGCGACCGCGGTCCTCGGCGCGGAGGACCCTGAGTGGCTCGCCCGCTACGGCGACGTCGCGACGCTGGTGAACAAGCAGTACGCGAACGCCGACCGCGACGACGACCGGTTCCCGTACCTCCGGACCTCCAGCGTCTGGGAGGGGCACTCGAACGCCGGCGGCTTCTCGTCGCCGGGCGGCAACAACCAGGAGTCGTCCTCCGAGGCGATCCAGGCCGCGGCCGGGTCGTTCCTCCTGGGCACCGTCCTCGGCGACGAGCGCATGCAGGCCGCCGGGGCGATGCAGTACGTCACCGAGCGCGCGGCCGTCCTCGAGTACTACCAGGACGCCTCCGGCAACCCCGCCTCGGCCAGCTACGACGGCGACGGGGCCTTCCCCGAGGCCTACGGGCACGCGCAGGCCGGGATCCTCTACGACTCGGGCCAGGCGTACGCCACCTACTTCTCGGGCGACCCCGCCTGGATCTACGGCATCCAGTGGATGCCCACCGCGCCCTGGTTCTCGTACTTCGGGCGCGACCCCGGCCTCTCGCGGGCGATCATGGCGCAGATGATGGCCGAACGACCCGAGGTCGTGGGGCAGGAGGGCACCGCGGGCGCGAACGTCGGACGCGTCCAGATGGTCACCAAGCGCTGGTACGGCGTCGGCAGCTACGGGGACGTGCAGATCACCCAGGACGAGCCCGCCGCGATCCGGGAGATCCAGGAGGCCGTCCGTGCCGTCGAGCGGCACCACCCCGGCTACGTGACGCAGCGGACCGCGGCGAACCCGTTCTGGGACGCCGCGACCGACACGCTCTACGTCTCGGTCGACGACCGCGGCGGCGTCGTCTTCGACGACCGGTGGTGGACGCCCGAGACGCTGCCGGCCTCGCTCGTGCCCGCCCGCCTCACCGGCGCCGAGGCGGACCGGCTGCCGCAGGACTGGCCCGTGCCCTCGCCGCTGCTGGGGTTCCTCTCGACGGACTACCGGGCCGACCCGGAGGCCATCGCCGAGCTGTACGGCGTCGACCTCACCGACTACGAACCGGGCCGCGACACGGCGCACGCCGCGCGCGTGTTCAGCGAGATGGGCGACGCCCTCGGCAACGTCGTGCTCGGGTTCCTGGCCCAGTACGACCCCGAGGTCTACGCCGACGTCCACGCTGCGCTGTGGGCGGCGCAGGACCCGACCGTCACCGGGACCTCCATGGCCGGGCTCGTGCACTGGCAGGCCCTGTCGAACCGCGGCCTCGGCCCCGTCGTCGACGACCGCCGCGTGGTGGCCCCGTTCAGCCAGGTGCACCGCGACGCCGACGGCCGATGGTCGTACGTGGTGGCCAACCCGAGCGACGAGCAGCGCAGCTTCGAGGTGCGCGAGGGCGACCGGGTCGTCGGCTCGATCGCCGTCCCGGCACGCACGCAGATCACCTCGCACCTCGACGCCGAGCTCACCCGCGTCGACGTCACGGCCGAGGGCTCGCCCACGACGCTCGCACCGGGCTCGACCACGACCTTCACCGCCGTCGGACACGACCAGTACGGCGCCACGGTGCCGCTGGACGGGCTGCGCTGGGGGACGACGACCGGCACGATCGACGCCGACGGCCGCCTCACGACGACCGCGCGGACCCCGACGGCGACGGTGACCGCGACGCTCGGCGGGGTGTCGGCGAGCTACGACTTCCGCGTCGCACCGGCCCCCGTGCTCACGGGCCTCGCCGTCGAGCCGGGCTCGGCGCAGCTCGTCGTCGACGAGCCGCGCACCTACGCCGCCGCCGGTCGGGACCAGTACGGCGACCCGATCGCGCTCGCCGACGCCGTCGCCTGGTCCTACACCGGCCCCGGCACGATCTCGGCCGACGGCGTCCTCGTGACGACCGGCCCGGGCGCCGGCCACGTCGTCGCCACGAGCGCGGGCGTCGAGGGCAGCGCCGTCGCGTCGAGCGTCGGCGAGCTGCCCGACGCGGCCCTGCGCGCCACCGTCACCGCGACCAGCGGCCAGGGCTCCGCGGCGCGCGCCGTCGACGGCGACCCCACCACGCGCTGGGAGAGCGAGCACGGCGTCGACGAGGTCGACCTCACCGTCGACCTCGGCCGGGCCACCGACGTCGCCTCCGTCGGCGTCCGCTGGGAGGCGGCCGCGGCCCGACGCTGGCAGCTCCAGGTGGCCGACCGTGCCGAGGGCCCGTGGCGCACCGTCCGCACGGTCGAGAAGGCCGACGCGAGCGCCGACCGGGTCGCCGTCGGCGAGACCGCCCGCCTCGTCCGGGTGCACGCCACCGACCGCCTCACGCAGTACGGCCACTCGATCTGGGACCTCACGGTCTCCGGCACCCCGGCCGCGACGGCGATCACGCCGAGCACGGTGCTCGTCGGCCCCCGGGCCGCGGCCGTCACCACGGGCGGCACGGTGCGCCTGGCCGCGCACGCGTACGACGGCGACGGGCACGGCGGGGCCGCCCGCGCCTCCTGGTCCCTCGAGGGCGACGGGCGGATCGCCGACGACGGCACCTACACCGCGCCGGCCGTGCCGGGCACCGCGACCGTCACCGCGACGGTGGGCGACGTCACGGGCACGTCGACGATCACGGTGCTCGCCGACGGCACGACCGAGGTCGAGCCCGTCGGCGGACTGCGCGACGTGGCCCGGGGCAAGCGGGTCACGACGTCGTCGCAGGAGCGCGGCGACCTCGGCGGCGGGCAGGCCGTCGACGGCGACCGCGGCACCCGCTGGGCGAGCGCCAGGAGCGACGACGAGTGGATCGCCGTCGACCTGGGCTCGGTGCTGCCCCTCGACGCGGTCGAGCTCGACTGGGAGGGCGCCTACGCCGACGCGTACCGGGTGCAGGTTCGCGACGCCGCCACCGACCCGTGGCGCACCGTCGCCACCGAGACCGCGGGCCGCGGCGGCGTCGAACGCCACGAGCTCTCCGACGTCGCGGGCCGGTACGTCAGGATGCTCGGCACCGCCCGCCACACCGGCTGGGGGTACTCGCTCCACGAGCTGCGCGTGCTCTCGCGCGAGGGCGCGCCCACGCCCGACCTCGCGCGCACGGCGGCGGTGACCGCGTCGTCCGAGGAGTCCGGCACCTTCGCGCCGACGCGTGCGACCGACGGCGACCCCGGCACCCGCTGGGCGAGCCGCCGCGGCAGCGACGACGAGTGGCTGCAGCTCGACCTGGGCCGGCCGACGGCCGTGCAGGAGGCGACGCTGACCTGGGAGGGCGCGCACGCCCGCTCGTACCGGATCGAGGCGCGCAACGATGCCGACGACCCCTGGACCACGCTCGCCGCCCGGACCGCCGCGACGGGCGGCACCGAGGTGCTGCCCGTGGCCGGCGAGTGGCGGTACGTGAGGTTCCGTGGGGTCGAGCGCGCCACGCCGTGGGGCTACTCCTTGTACGGGGTCGAGCTGCGCTGAGGCGGGCGACGACGACGGCGGTCGCCCCGAGGGGCGGCCGCCGTCGTCGTGGCGGGGCGGGGCGTGGCGGGTCGGTGCCGGCCGGGTCGGTGCCGCGGCGGGGTCAGCGCCGCGGCTCCCAGCGGAAGGCGCGGAGGCCCACCGCCGCACCGACGACCGCCCAGGCCAGGCTGATCGCGACGAGCGCGGGCGCCGCCGAGAGGTCGCCGTCGCTCCAGGCCGCGATCACGAGCTCGGCCGTCGCGCCGCCGGGGAGGGCGCGCTTGACGGCGGTCCACTCGTCGACGCCCGTGAGCTGGAGCCAGACGACCACGCCGACGGCGGCGAGGAAGACGGGCAGGGTCGTGTACTGGGCGTGCTCGGCGCTCGTCGTCACGGCGCTCGTCGCGAGCGCCAGGCCCAGGAACATCGCCTCGGCGGCGAGCAGGGCGACCGCCACGAGCACGGGGTGCACGGGCACGTCGCGGGCGGCGAGGACGCCGACGACGACGACCAGCTGGGCGATCGTCACCGCCGCCACGGGCCCGACGAGACCGGCCAGGAGCGCCCGGTCGCCGACGATCCCGCCCCGGAGCCTCTTGAGGTAGAGGGCCTGGCGCCGGGACGCGAGCGTGGTCGTGGCGGTGACGTAGGTGCCCATCCCCATGATCGTGATCGCGACGACCGCCGCGAGGGCGCCCGTGCTGCCGTAGGCGTCGAGGCCGATGAAGAGCGCGGCGAACGCGAGGGGGACGACGACCGCGCAGAGGGCGACGGTGCGGTTGCGGAACATCATGCGGAACTCGGCCGCGGCGATGGCGTTCACGAGGGGTCCTTCCAGGATCGGGGCGGGGAGGGTGCGAGGGGTGCGGGGCCCGGGGGCGGGTGCGGTGGTCGTCGAGGGCCGGCCGGCGTCACCGCGTGGCCGTGCCGTGCGAGAGGTCGCGGAAGACGTCGTCGAGGCCGCGGGTGCGCGTGGCGAAGCGCTCGAGCACGAGACCGCGCTCCCCGGCCCAGCGCAGGAGCAGGCCCGCGTCGCCCTGCAGGTCGTCGGACTCGACGACCACGAGGTCGTTCTCGGTGCGCGCGACCGGCAGGGGCAGCTCGTCGAGGGGCACGGGCGGCACGAAGGCGATCGAGGCGCCCTGCCCGCCCGACAGCTCGGCGACGGTGCCCTCGCGACGGATCGAGCCGTCGTGCATGAGGGCGAGGCGGTCGGCGTGCTGCTCGGCCTCCTCCAGGTAGTGCGTCGTGAGCAGGAACGTCACGCCGTCGGCGCGCAGTGCGGCGACGGCCGCCCAGAGGTCGTCGCGCGCGCTCGGGTCGAGCCCCGTCGTCGGCTCGTCGAGGAACACCAGCTCGGGCGTGCCCCACACGGCCATCGCGAAGTCCACGCGACGACGCTCACCGCCCGAGAGCTGCGCGACCCGGGTGCGCGAGCGGGCCGCGAGCCCCACGAGCCCCACGAGGCGGTCGGCGTCGTCCGTGCGCCCCGACAGGGCACCAGCGAGGCGGACGCTCTCGCGCACCGTGAGCTCGGGGGCCAGCCCCGAGTCCTGCAGCATGATGCCCACCCGGGACCGCACCGCCCGACGGTCGGTCGGGTCCCCGCCGAGCACGCGGACCGTGCCGCGCGTCGCCCGGCGGTGCCCCTCGAGCACCTCGAGCGTCGTCGTCTTGCCGGCGCCGTTCGTGCCCAGCAGGGCGAACAGCTCGCCCCGCCGGACGGTGAGGTCGAGACCCCGCACGGCCTCGTGCCCGGCGTACGAGACGCCGAGGCCGCGGGCCTCGACGACGACGTCGTCGGGCAGGGGGGAGGAGGGGCAGGAGGTCGAGGGGACCGGGTCGAGCGGGCTGCGGTTCGTCATGGCCCCCACGCTCGTCGCTCGCGGCGGCCGCGCCCAGTGCCGTCGCGCACCGGTCGACGTGACGAACGTCACGGGTGCGCGTGACGCGACCCGCGCCTCCTGCCCCCGGTGCCTCGATAGCGTGGACCCGTGACCACGACCACCAGCGGGACCGCGGCGACGCCCGTCGTCGACGACGCCGCCGTGCGGGCCCTCGGGCGCATGCGCGGCTACACGACCTGGTCGTTCGTGGCGATCCTCGTCGTCTACGTCGCCGCCAGCGCCCTGCAGGCGAGCACGCCCGGGATCGTCGCGGGCACCCTCGTCGCGGGGGCGCTCGCCGCCTGGCAGGCGTTCTCCTGGGAGGGCGGCGCACCGTGGCCGCTCACCCTCGCGACCGTCCTCGTCGGCACCGCCGTCTGGGTCGTCGGGCTCACGACCGGCGACCTCCTCGCCACCGTCGTGCCGCTCGCCTTCAGCCTCGGCCTCGCGACCACCGCGCCGCCGCTCCTGGCCTGGCCGTGGACCCTCGCGGCCGTCGGCGTCGTCGTCGGGCCGGCCCTCGTCGTCGAGGCGTCCGGAGCCGGCACGGGGCCCGTCGGGCCGGTCGTGGGCCTCGCGGCGGTCGGCGCCTCGATCGGCCTCTTCCGCCTCAACCGGTACGCCTTCGGGCTCTACCTCGCGATCGACCGGCTGCGCGAGACGAGCGCCGAGCTCGCCGTCGTGCAGGAGAGGTACCGCTTCGCCGCCGACCTGCACGACATCCAGGGGCAGGCCCTGCACGTCAGCCGCTTGCAGCTGCAGCTCGCCGACCGGCTGCTCGACGCCGACCCGCAGGAGGCGCGGGCCCGGCTCCGCGAGGCCACCGGGCTCATCGACCGCGCCATCGCCGACACCCGCACCCTCGCGCACGGCCGGCGCAGCACCACGCTCGCGGGCGAGCTCGCGAACTCGCTGGAGCTGCTCCGCGCGGCCGGCATCGAGGTCGCCGTCACCGGTGCCCCCGCCGCCGACGGACCGCACGACCAGCTGCTCGGCCTCGTGGTCCGCGAGACGACCACGAACCTCCTGCGCCACGCCCAGGCGACGCGCGTCACCGTGTCGCTCGGCCCCGGCAGCGTGCGCCTCGAGAACGACGGCGTCGACGAGGCCCCGCGGCGACTCAGCGGCCTGGCCCGCCTGGGGGACCGGTTCGCCGCCGTCGGCGGCGTGCTGCGCACCGAGGCCCGCGACGGCAGCTTCGTCACCGAGGCGAGGACGACCCCGTGATCCGCGTGCTGCTCGCCGACGACGAGACCCTGCTGCGGCGCAGCCTCGCCGCGCTGCTCGAGCTCGACGGCGGGGTCGTCGTCGTCGCCCAGGCCGCCGACGGCACCGAGGCCGTCGCCCTCACGGCGCGGCACCGGCCCGACGTCGTGCTGCTCGACCTCGAGATGCCCGGCCTCGACGGCGTGGAGGCCGCCGGGGCGATCCTCGCCGAGCGGCCCGAGCAGGCCGTCGTGCTGCTCACCCGGCACGGACGGCCCGGCGTGCTCAGGCGTGCGCTCGCCGCGGGCGTGCGGGGGTTCCTGCCGAAGTCGATCGACCCCGACGAGCTCGTCCGGGTGGTCGGGCACGTCCACTCCGGCCGCCGCTGGATCGACCCCGAGATCTCCGCCGCCGCCATGATGGACGACTGCCCGCTCACCGACCGCGAGCTCGAGGCGCTCCGGCTCACCGCCGAGGGCCTGTCGGTCCGCGAGATGAGCGCCCGGCTGCACCTCGCCCAGGGCACGCTGCGCAACTACCTGTCGTCGGCGATGTCGAAGACCGGCAGCGGGTCCAGGCACGCGGCGGCACGGGTCGCGCGGGAGCGCAGCTGGCTCTGAGGCGCCCGGTGCGGACGGCGTAGCACGCTCGACGGCCGGCGTCGAGCCACCCCGTCGATGTGCGCCGGGGGCCCAGGAGGGTGCAGGCTGGACCAGGAAGCGACGAGGGTTCCTCCCGACGGGCGCCCCGCGGCGCTGCCGACGGGACCGTGCCCGCCCTCCACACCATCGGATCCCGTGAACCACCACATCGAGTTCGTCAGCCGCGACCACAGCGGCATCACCACCGTCGTCACCTCGGACGGCGTGCTCGCCGCCTCCGCCGTCGTCGCCGACATCCAGTCCGGTCGGGCGACGTACGTCGCCGGGCCCACCAGCTGGGACCTCGTGCCCGTCACCGCCTGGGACGCCTTCGGCGGCGCCTACCTCTACGCCAACTGGGACGGCACCCGCCGCAACAACCTGCACGACCTCGCCGCCGCCGGCACCGGGGAGCGGCAGGCCCGTCGCTCGGCGCGGGTCCGCTCCCCCTGGGGGCGCCTCGTCCAGCTGGTCGCCGCCCCCTCGGCGGGACGCGACCGACCGGCACAGGGCGGCGTCCGCGCCTAGGCGCCCGGCCCTCGACGCGCGGCGTCCCGGCCGCGTCGCGGGGCGTCCCGCGGGCGTCGACGCCGAGGTGGCGTGGACCCGCCAGCGCTAGGATCGCGTCCACCCCGACCACCGCCTCCTGACGCCCTCGGGCGCCGCGACCGACGAAAGAGCACCGCATGCCCGGCATCCACGGCGACATCACCTCCGCGTTCGGCGACACCCCGCTCGTGCGCCTCAACCGGCTCGGTGCCGAGGGCGGCGCCGAGGTGGTCGTCAAGCTCGAGTTCTACAACCCGGGTGCGAGCGTCAAGGACCGCCTGGGCGTCGGCATCGTCGACGCCGCCGAGCAGTCCGGCGAGCTGCGCCCCGGCGGCACCCTCGTCGAGGGCACGAGCGGCAACACCGGCATCGCGCTCGCGCTCATCGGCGCCGCGCGCGGCTATCGCGTCGTGCTCACCATGCCCGAGACCATGAGCGTCGAGCGCCGGGCCGTCGCCCGCGCCTACGGCGCCGAGATCGTGCTCACCCCCGGCAGCGAGGGCATGCGCGGCGCCGTCGAGCGCGCGAAGCAGATCGTCGACGAGACCGAGGGCGCCGTCTGGGCGCAGCAGTTCGAGGCCGCCGCCAACGCCGAGATCCACCGCCGCACGACCGCGCCCGAGATCCTCCGCGACACCGACGGCCAGGTCGACGTCTTCGTCGCCGGCGTCGGCACCGGCGGCACCATCACGGGCGTCGGCCACGTGCTCAAGGAGCAGGTGCCCGGCGTGCGGATCGTCGCCGTCGAGCCCGCCGACTCGCCCCTGCTCAGCGAGGGCAAGGCCGGGCCGCACAAGATCCAGGGCATCGGCGCCAACTTCGTGCCCGAGGTCCTCGACCGTGACGTCATCGACGAGGTGTTCCCCGTGCAGCTCGACGACGCCCTCCGCGTCGCCCGCGACCTCGCCACGCAGGAGGGCATCCTGTCAGGCATCTCGTCGGGCGCCATCGTGCACGCCGCGCTCGAGATCGCGGCCCGCCCCGAGAACGCGGGCAAGCGCATCGTCGCGATCGTCTGCGACACGGGCGAGCGCTACCTGTCGACCGTGCTCTTCGAGGGCCTCACGGGGGCGTGACCGGACCGCACCTCGTCGCGCGCCTGCGCGAGGACCTCGCCACCGTGCGCCGCCGCGACCCCGCCGCGCGCGGCGCCGTCGAGACCGCGCTCGTCTACAACGGGCTGCACGCCGTGTGGGTGCACCGCCTCACCAGCCGGCTGTGGCGTGCTCCCGGGGTGCCGCGCCTCCTGGGGGCACGGACCCTCGCCCGCGTGCTCGCGCAGCTCGCCCGCACCGCCACCGGCGTCGAGATCCACCCCGGGGCCGTGCTCGGGCGACGCGTGTTCATCGACCACGGCACGGGCGTCGTCATCGGCGAGACCGCCGTCGTCGGCGACGACTGCACGCTGTACCACGGGGTCACGCTCGGCGGGCGGGGCGTGCCCGGCGTGCGGGGGCGTCGCCACCCGCAGCTCCGCGACGGCGTCACCGTCGGCGCGGGTGCCGCGGTGCTCGGCGGGGTCGTCGTCGGGGCCGGCGCCACGATCGGCGCCAACGCCGTCGTGACGAAGGACGTCCCGGAGGGCGTGGTCGCCGTGGGCGTGCCCGCTGTCGTCCGCCCGCACCGCGTCCGCGGCTGACCTCGCCCGCGGTCGCCCGCCCGCCTCGCCCGCCCCCTGCCCGCCCGCCCGTCGTCGAGGGATCGAGGTGACGCGAACTGTCGTCCGCGGTGGCTGCAGGCAGCAGTCCGGGTCACTTCGACGTTCCGGTGCGGGCACGTGCGCCAGGTGCCCGGGGACTCGGGGTGCTCGACCTGTGCGCGACGAGGTGACGCGAACTGTCGTCCGCGGTGGCTGCAGGCAGCAGTTCGGGTCACTTCGATGGCTGGTGACGTGCCAGGCCACCAGGCCACCAGGCCACCAGCTCGCGTGGCGTCGGCTCGCACGGCAGGCGGGCAGGCGGGCAGGCGGGTAGGCGTGGGGCGGGCGGGCGTCAGGCCAGGGGGCGGCGGGCGCGGGGGAGGCCCGCCACGACCTGGTCCCACGAGTTCGCGACGAGGTCCTCGACGGCGACGCGGTCGAGCGCGCCGTCGAGGCGCACCGTGATCCAGTGCCGCTTGTCCATGTGCCAGCCCGGCGTGACCTCCGGGTGCGCGCGCCGCAGGGCCTCCCCGTGCTCGGGCGCGGCCTTGAGGGTCACCGAGAGCACCGCCCGGTCCAGCGGCACGATCGCGAAGACCTTGCCGCGCACCTTCGCGACGGCCAGCTCGGGCCCGAAGGGGTGCGAGAGCTCGGCCGCGGGCAGGCTCGCGCACACCGCGAGCAGTCCGTCGAGGTCGAGGTCGGTCACGGGCCCATCGTGCCAGGCGGACAGGAGGCGCCACTCCTGCCCGCCTGGAAGCCCGCCCAGTAGATCGATGTGACCCGAACTGCCGGGTGCAAGGGCAGGAGGCCGCACGTCGGGTCACATCGGCGCGGGGCGCGGGGCGCGGGGCGCGGGGCGCGGGGCGCGGGGCGCGGGGCGCGGGGCGCGGGGCGCGGGGCGCGGAGCCCGCGCGTGAGCGGGCGCGGCCCGGCGGCGTCAGCGGGCGCGGCGGGCGGCGCGCACGGCCTGCTGGACCGCGACGAGCAGCAGGAGCACCGCGAACGACACGGTCGACACCCGGGCGGGCATGACGAACGCGAGCGCGACGCCGCCGAACGAGGTCGCGGTGGCCGCCAGCCCGAGCAGCAGGGCGGGGCCCACGCGCACGAGTCCGCGTCGCGCGTTGCCGACCGTGCCGATGGCGGCCGTCGGCACCATGACGACGAGCGACGTGCCCTTGGCGACGAGGTCGCCGAGCCCGAAGAGGGTGACGAGCCCGGGCACGGCGACGAGCCCGCCGCCGATGCCGAACAGGCCCGAGGCGACGCCCATGAGCAGGCCGAGCGCGACGAGGCCGAGCCAGGTGGCCGGGCCCTCCGGGAGCAGCGCGGCGGACGTGGCCGCGCCTCCTGCGCGCTCGGGCTCCGTGAGCAGGAGGCGCACGGCCGCCACGACGATCATCCCCACGAACAGCCACTGCAGCACCCGCACGCGCACCCGCGGCAGCAGCCATCCGCCCGCGAGGGCCCCGACGATGCTGCCCAGTGCGACGAAGAGGGCGGCGTCGACGTCGACCTCGCCCTGGGCGGCGTAGGTGACGGCGGCGACGATCGAGGCCGGCAGGATCGCCGCGAGGGACGCCGCGGACGCCCGTCGCTGGTCCAGCCCGGCGAAGGCGGTGAGCAGCGGCACCATGACGATGCCGCCCCCGATGCCGAACGCGCCCGAGAGCAGGCCGCCGACGGCTCCGACGACGAGGAGCCGCCAGACCCGCGGGTCGACGTCGGTGGCGTCCGGGGCCGGGGTGCTGCGCGCCACGCGTCAGGCCCTGGTGAGGGCCGCGCGACGAGCCTCGTCGCGCGAGCGCTCGAAGTCGGCCGTGGCGTCCGCGCCGGCGGGGGCGGGCGGACCGGCCGAGGCGCCGGAGCCGCGCCCCACGGCGACCGCGTCGGCACGGCTGCCCCGGGCCCGCGGCTCGAGGCGGTCCTTGAGGCGCAGGGCGGGCTGCTCCACGAACCGGTGCGACAGGGCGGAGACGGCGACCGTCGCGACGATCACCGTCACGATGCCGAGCGGCCCGGTGAGGACGGGGCTGACCAGCGCGATGACGAGCACGTGCCAGAGGTAGATCGGGTACGACAGGGCACGGCCGGTCCAGGCGACGGGGCCGAGCGACAACGCCCTCGCGACGAGCGTCGGCCGGCCGGCGAGGCCGCCGACGAGCAGCGCCGAGGCGACGGCCACGGCCGGCAGGGCGAGGCCGAAGGTCAGGGGGGTCTCCTGCCAGCCGCTGCGGATCACGACGAGCGAGCCGAGCACGCCGGCCAGGCCGACCCAGGTCGCGACGCTCCCGCCGGGCCCCGCGAACAGCGCCCGCCCGCGCTCCGAGTCGAGCACGAACGAGAGCAGGCAGCCGAGCAGCAGCGGGCCGACGTTGAGCACCGGGCTGAAGTAGACGGCCGGCGTCGAGCCCGAGGTCGGCACCTCGTGCAGCAGGCCCGCGGCGACGCTCGACGCGACGACGAGCACCGCCAGGGTGCCGACGAGGAGCGCTCGGGCGTGCCGGCGCCCCGCCACGAGCGCGAGGCCGAGCAGGAGGAGCGGGGGCCAGACGAGGTAGAACTGCTCCTCCATCGAGAGGCTCCACATCGGCGCGAAGACGCCCTGCGCCTCACCGAAGAACGCGCGGGCCAGGTTGCCCGTGTAGGTGACGGCGACGAGGGCGGCGCCGCCGGCGGTCATGGTGCTGCCCTGGTAGGTGCCGACGACGCCCCAGAGCGCGACGCCGACCACGACGACCGCGAGCAGGGTGGGGTAGAGGCGCAGGACGCGGCGCACCCAGAAGCGGCCCAGCCGGATGCGGCCCGTGCGTGCGTGCTCGCGCAGCAGCAGGGTGGTGATGAGGTACCCCGAGAGCACGAAGAAGACGTTGACGCCCACGAAGCCGCTGCCGAAGCCCGGCACGTGCAGGTGGTAGAGGACGACCAGCGCGATGGCGAGGGTCCTCAGCCCGTCGAGCGGGAGGACCCGGTCGCGACGGGCGGAGAGCGTCGGATCGGCGGTGGGCATCGTCCCAGTCTGCTCGCCCCTGCTCGGAGCCGACCGGGAACGGTCGTCGCTCTGGGCGTCAGTTGTCGTCTCCGCGGGCGGGACGGGCAAGGGTCGGCGCGACTCCTGGCACTTGACGCTAGCCATTGGGCTAACTAGGTTAGCCACATGACCTCGACCTCCGCCCCCGTTCCCGCCCTCGTGCAGCACCTCGTCCGGCCCGGCGAGGGTCGCATCGCCTACGACGTGCAGGGTTCGGGCCCGCTCGTCGTGCTCGTGCCCGGCATGGGCGACCTCCGCTCGGCGTACCGCGCCGTCGTCCCCGTGCTCGTCGCGGCGGGCCGCACCGTCGTCACCACCGACCTCCGGGGCCACGGCGACAGCGACGCGGACTTCTCGCGCTACGGCGACCAGGCGACGGCTGACGACCTCGCGGCCCTGCTCGACGAGCTGGGCGCCCCCGCCGTCGTCGTCGGCAGCTCCATGGCCGCCGGGTCGGCCGTGCTCGTCGCCGCAGCCCGGCCCGAGCTGGTGTCGGGCCTCGTGCTCGTCGGACCGTTCGTCCGCGACCCCGCCGCGAGCGGCCTCCAGCGGCTGCTCATCCGCGTGCTGATGGCACGGCCCTGGGCGGCGGCCGCGTGGCGCGCCTACCTGCCGACGCTGCACGCGGGGCGCCGCGCCCCGGACTTCGCCGAGCAGCGCGACGCGATCACGGCGTCGCTGCGCCGCCCCGGTCGGGCCCGGGCGTTCAGCCTCACCACGCGCACGACCCACGCGGCCGCTGCCGCGGCCCTGCCCTCGGTGACGGCGCCGACGCTGGTCGTCATGGGCGAGCGCGACCCGGACTTCCGCGACCCGGAGGCCGAGGCGACCTGGATCGCCCACGCCCTGCACGGCGAGGCCGTCGTGGTGCCCGAGGCGGGCCACTACCCGCACGCGCAGCAGCCCGGGGCGACCACGGACGCGGTGCTGGCGTTCCTCGACCGCCTGGACGACCGTGCCTAGGGCGGGCCTCGATCGGGCGACGGTCGTCGCCCGCGCCGCGGAGATGCTCGACGAGGGTGGTCAGGAGGCGCTCGGCCTCGGTGCCGTCGCCGCCAGCCTCGGCGTGAAGACGCCCTCGCTCTACAAGCACGTGGACGGCCTGCCGGGCCTGCTGCGCGGGGTCCTGCTCGAGGCGAAGGCCTCCCTCGGCCGGGAGGTGGGGCGGGCGGCGATCGGCCGGTCGCGGGAGGACGCCGTGCGCGCGATGTCCGTCGCCTACCGGCGCTGGGCGCTGCAGCACCCCGGGCAGTACCCGCTCACCGTGCGAGCGCCCGTCGAGGGCGACGACGAGGACGACGAGGCGTCCGGGGCCATCGCGGGGGTCGTCTACGCCGTGCTCGGGGGCTACGACCTCGCGGGTGACGACCTCGTCGACGCCACGCGCGCCTTCCGCGCCGCGCTGCACGGCTTCGTCTCGCTCGAGACCGGGGCCGCCTTCGGGCTGCCCGTCGACGTCGAGCGCAGCTTCGACCGGCTCGTGGAGAGCGTCGTCACGGCACTCGCGGGGTGGTCGCGGGGCTGAGGCCGGCTCTCGACGTGCACGCCCTCCCGCAGCTGCGGGCGGGGCCGCCCCCGCGCCTCCTGCCCGGTCAGTACTCGATCCGCCCCCGGCGGTCGTGGAACTCGCCCGTCGCGCCGTCGGGCCCGACGAGCGCCAGCGCGACCGTCGCGTCGGTGCCCTCGGTGACCGTCTGGTGCCCGCCGTGCCCGTTGAAGTCGGTGGCGGTGTACCCGGGGTCGCTGGCGTCGACCCGGAACGTCGGCAGGTTCTTGGCGTACTGCACGGTCATGGTGACCAGGGCGGCCTTCGACGCGGCGTAGGGGATCATCGGCACGGGGAACTCGTCGTGGCCGGGCGTGCTCAGCCAGCGCGGCCAGCCCACGCCCGAGGCGACGTTGACGATCACGGGGTGCTCGGAGCGGTGCAGCAGGGGGAGCGCGGCCCGGGTGACCCGGACCACGCCCAGCACGTTGACGTCGAGCACGTCCTGCATCGTCGCGGGCGTGAGGTCGTCGATCCCGTACGAGGTGCCGGGCACGCCGGCGTTGTTGACGAGCACGTCCAGCTCGGGCAGCGACGCCAGCGCGGCGTCGACGCTGGCCTGGTCGGTGACGTCGAGCTGCACGGCGTGCGCGCCGAGCGCCCGGGCGGCGTCGCCGGCGGCGAGGTCGCGCATCCCGGCGAAGACGGTGTGCCCCTGCTCGACGAGGCGGCGGGCGGTCTCGAGGCCGAGGCCCTTGTCGGCCCCGGTGATCAGCGTGGTGGTCATGCGCCCATCGTCCGCCCCGCACCGGTGGGCACCCAGGCCCCGCACGACAGGGGGACCGCCGGTACCACCGTCCCCCCTCCGCCAGGGGCGAGGATGGGGCCATGAGCGAGTTCGCCAGCGTGCTCCGGTCGTGGCGCTCCGGCTCACCGACGACGAGCGCGACCACCTCCACCGGGTCGCGGGAGCCGCGCCCCCGTCCGCCGGGACCGTCCCGCGGCACGTGGGCCCCGGCGTGCAGCGCATCGTCGTCTACACGGTGGCGCCCGGCTCGGACGACGAGGCCCGGTTGGCCCTGCTGCGCGTGACCGGGTCGCAAGCCCTCACCGCCGCCCCCGCCTGACGCCGGGGCGGCCTGCCGGTCACGCCTCGGGCGTGGCGGTCCCCGTGGTCGCCGCCGGGCGGGGCGCGCCTCCTGCCTGCGGCACCTGGCGGGGCAGGGCGAAGACGAGCAGGAACGCCGCGAGGGCGAACGCGGCGCTGACGCCCATGGCGGCCGCCGCCGCGTCGGTGAAGCCCGTGGCGCGACCGGCCGCGGTGGCGAGCTCGCGCCCGCCGGGCAGGGAGCCGAAGAGCACGCTGCCGATGATCGCGATGCCGACGGCCGAGCCGATGCGCTGGATCGCCGAGATCACCGCGCTCGCCGAGCCGGCGTCGCGACGGTCGACGGTGGCGACGATGAACTGCACGTTGGGGGCGATGAAGAAGCCGTTGCCGAGGCCCGCGACGAGCAGCGGGGCGAGCAGCAGCCAGTTGGTGAGGTCGGCGGCGTCGGTGACGAGCAGCACGATCCACGACCAGCCGAGGCCGATCGTCACGAGGGCGGTGCCGAGCACCAGCACGGTGCGTCCGAGGCGCTGGGCGAGGCGGTTGCTCTGCGACGAGCTGATGATGCTGCCGACGGCGAAGGGGATGGCGACGGCGCCCGAGGCGAGCGCCGTGTGGCCGAGCCCGGACTGCCAGAGCAGCGAGATGGTGAAGAAGATGCTCGTGAACGCCGCGAAGTAGACGAGGGCGAGCACGACGCCGCCCGTGAACGACGGGTGCGCGAAGAGGGCAGGAGGCACGAGGGGCGTGCGCCCGCGGCGAGCGACCGAGACCTCCCAGGCCCCGAAGGCCGCGAGCAGCACGACGCCGCCGGCGAGCGAGAGCCAGGTCCACAGCGGCCAGCCCTCCTCCTGGCCCTGGATGAGCGGCACGAGCAGCGCGACGAACGCGGCCGAGACGAGCACGAGGCCGACGCCGTCGAGCCCGCGGTCGGGGCGGGCGACCGAGGGGTCGCGCCCCGGCAGCAGCACGGCCGCGGCGATCACCGTGATGACGCCGAAGGGCAGGTTGACGAAGAAGACGAGGCGCCAGCCGGCCTCCTCGCCCGCGGCGGCGATGATGAGGCCGCCGATGATCGGGCCCAGCGCCGACGAGACGCCGATGACGGCGCCCATGATCGCGAAGGCGGTCCCGCGCGCGCGGCCGGGGAACAGCAGCTGGATGAACGCGGTGACGGCGGGCACGAAGATGCCGCCCGCGAGCCCCTGCACGACGCGGAACACGACGAGCTGCAGGTCGGACTGCGCCACGCCGCAAGCGAGGCTGGCGAGCGTGAAGAGCGCCACGCCCGTCACGTAGACCCACTTGTGGCCGATGCGGTCGCCGATGCGGCCCGCGGGGATGAGCGTGAGGCCGAAGGCCAGCGCGTACCCGGAGATGATCCACGACAGGGTCGACTCGCCGGCGTCGAGCGAGGTGCGGATCGTGGGCAGGGCGACGTTGACGATGGTCGTGTCGAGCAGGGCGACGAACATGCCGAGCAGCAGCGCCGTGAGGGCGAGCCAGGAGGCTCGGGGGATCGCGGGCGCCGCGGGCGGACCGGGGCGGGCGGCGGTGGCGTCGGACATGACGGGCCTCTCTGCGCCGGGTGACGGCGGGGACGGTGAGCGGGGCGGGAGGGGGCGGCGGGCGCGCCCCGTGGGCCTCGACGGCAGGAGGGGCGGCGCGCGACGTCGGGCGGGTCGTGCGGGCGGGGCCCGGATGCGGGGACGAGCCGGGCGCACCGTCGCCCAGCGTGGCACAGATCCGTGCAGAGCGTGCAAGGAACGGGGTCACCCGTACGGGGACTCGCCGCCGCAGCCGACCTCTGATGGGGTGGGACGATGCACGACCGCACCACGAGCCCGCCCGTCGCCCACCCGCCCGTCGACCTGGGCACGGAGCAGCGCATCCGGATCGTGGACGCCGTCATCGCCGCCTTCCGCGTGCGCGCCTTCCACGAGACCGACGTCGCCGTGGTCGCGGAGCTCGCCGGGCTGCCCAGCGAGACCGTGACGGGTCACTTCCCCTCGTGGGACGGCCTCGTCATGGCCGCGGTCGACCGCTGGAACGCGGAGCGCATGCGCGACGTGGTGCCGCTGCTCGCGAGCCACGGCGCCGCCAGGTTCTTGCGGGGCATCGTCGAGGAGAACGTCCGCGACGCCAGCCTGATGCGCCTCCTGACCTCGCTGCTCAACGTCGCCGCGACGCCTGGGCACCCGATGGCGGCGACGATGCAGCACGAGTGGAGCAAGTTCCACCGGGTCGTGCGCGACGGACTGGCCTTCGACATCGAGGTGGGCCGCGAGCCGGCGACCATGGACCCGACGCGCGGCGCCGAGCAGCTCATCGCCCTGTACGAGGGACTGCAGATGCAGTCGATGGTGCGCCCCCACATGGACCTGCTGGCCTCGTACGACCGGGCCGTGGCACGCCTCCGGGCCGGCTGGTCGCACCGCTACGAGGAGCAGGTCTGGAGCCTCGACGGCGCCTGAGCCGGCCCCGGGCCCTCGCCCGCCCGTCGCCCGCGCTCCCGTAGACTCTCGTGCGTCGCGGGTGACGCGCGTCTCCGAGCGCCCGACGACGACCTCTCCCGACCGCGACCCGAGGGCCCCTCCGTGAAACTGTTCGTCCAGATCCCGTGCCTGAACGAAGAAGCGACCCTTCCCGACGTGCTCTCCACGATCCCCACGCGGATCGACGGCATCGACGAGATCCACATCGTCGTGATCGACGACGGCTCGACCGACCGCACCGTCGAGGTGGCGCGCGCGCACGGGGTCCAGCACGTCGTGAGCCACGCGCGGACGATGGGCCTGGCCAGGTCGTTCCGCGACGGCGTCGACTACGCCCTCCTGCACGGCGCCGACATCGTCGTGAACACCGACGGCGACAACCAGTACCCGCAGGCGGCGATCGGCGACCTCGTGCAGCCGATCCTCCGCGGCGAGGCCGAGATCGTCGTCGGCGACCGGCAGACGAAGACGATCGAGCACTTCTCGGGCTTCAAGCGGGCGATGCAGCAGTTCGGGAGCTGGACGGTGAGCCGCGCCGCGGGCGTCGACCTGCCCGACGCCGCGTCGGGGTTCCGCGCCTACTCGAAGTACTCGCTCATCCGCCTCAACATCGTCACCCACTTCAGCTACTGCATGGAGACCATCGTGCAGGCCGGCTACAAGCGCCTCGCCATCACGAGCATCCCGATCCGCACCAACCCGAAGACCCGCGAGTCGCGGCTGTTCTCGAACATCTGGCAGCACATGTTCCAGTCGGGCAGCGCGATCGTCCGGGCCTACCTCATGTACCGGCCGATCGCCCTCTTCGCGTGGATCAGCGCGGTCCTCCTGGTGCTCGGGCTCGTGCCGTTCGTGCGCTACCTCGTCCTGCTCGGCCTCGGCGAGGCCGGGCAGAACCTGCAGTCCCTGCTGCTGGGCGTGCTCCTCGTGGTGACGGCCCTGTTGTCCCTGGTGATGGGCGTCCTCGCCGACCTGACCCGCATCAACCGGACGCTCGCCGAGGAGTCGCTCGATCTGCAGAAGCTCCAGCGCTACGGGGAGCGATGAAGGGTCTCCGCGGGTCCCGCGCCGACGACCGCACGTCCCGTCGCCCCGACGTCGACGTCGATGCCGACGCCGACGCGGTCCCCGCGCGACCCGGCAGGGGCGAGCTGACCACGGTCGCGCTGCTGACGACGGCCTTCGCCCTGCTCCTCGCGGTGTGGGCCGTCCTCACGCCCGTGTTCGACGCCCCGGACGAGACCGCCCACGTCAACTCCGCCCTGCGCACCGCGCTCGGCGACGAGTGGGTCCCCGCCGGGCAGGGGCTCCTCTACGACTCGGTGGAGACGATGCTCGCGACGGGCGAGTCCGTCCCCGCGGCCGACCGGCCGACCGTGGGCGAACTGCTCGAGGAGGACCCCGGCCTCAGCGAGGTCCGTGACCAGATGACGCAGCACCCCCCGACCTGGTACCTCGTCGGTGGGACGGTCCTGCAGCTCGTGGACTTCGAGGAGCAGCGCTGGGACCGCGCCACGATCCTCCTGCGCCTCCTCGACGTCGTCACCGTCGCACCGCTGCCCCTGCTGGCGTGGGCGACGGTGCGCCGGGTCACGCGGTCGCCCCGGGCGGGCCTCGTCGCCGGGCTCTCGATCTTCTTCGTGCCCCAGCTCGCGAGCATCGGCGCGTCGTTCACGAACGACGCGCCGGTCATCCTCTGCGGTGCGGTCGTCGTCTGGCTCGGGGCGCGCTACCTCACGGGCGACGTCCGGTGGCGCGTCGTCCTCGGGCTGGCGCTCGCCACGTCCGCCGCCGCCCTGTCCAAGGGCACCGCCCTCCCGCTCGTCCCGTTCGTCGCGGTCGTCCTCCTGCTCGGCGGGGCGCCGACGTTGTCCCTGCTGGCGCGGGTGGTGCGCCTCGCCGTGGTCGGGGGCGCCACGCTGGCCCTGTCCGGTTGGTGGTGGGTGGGCAACGTCCTGCGCTACGGAGCCCTGCAGCCGAACGGCATGGTCGGGCAGCGCCCCGTCGTGCCGTGGCCCGAGGGGGAGACCGTCGACCTCGGGCTGTTTGTCAACTCGTTCTGGAGCGGCCTCGGCTCGACGTTCTGGGGCAACTTCGGCTCGCTCGACTTCCCGATGTCGCCGATCCTCACGGACGTCCTCACGGTCTCGGCGGTCGTGCCCGTGGTGGCGTTCGCGTACCGCCGTCGGGACCGGCTCGGCCTCAGCCTCGCCATGAGCCTGCCGCCCCTCGCCCTGCTGGGATCGCTGGCCCTGACGAGCTTCAACAGCTACCGGGACACCCAGGGCATCTACGCGATCCAGGGCCGGTACCTCTTCCCGGGCCTGGTCGCCGCGATCCTCCTGGTGGCCGTCGCGTGGCGCCGGTTCCTGCCCCTCGCCCCGATGCGCGAGGGCTTCGGGCGCGTGCTGGTCGTCGGTGCACCGCTGGTCGCGGCCTACGCCCTCACGGTCGCCTACCGCGGCTTCTACGAGGGCCAGGACCTCGAGATCACCGGTGACGGGCTGGCACTGGCCGCGCTCTTCCTCCCCGTGCCGGCGTGGTTCCTCCTCGGTCTGCTCCTCGCGGCCGCAGCGGTGGGCGTCGTCGCCGTCGTCCGGTGCTGGCGCGCGGTGTCCGTGGACCCCGAGGCAGACCCTGCGGCAGGGCTCCCGGCCTCGACCGTCTCCCCGTCGGGGCCCGTCGCGTGAGCCGCCCCGCGCACGCCGTCACGCTCGTCGTCGGTGCCGGTGGCCTGCTCGGCTCGGCCGTCGCACGGGCCGCGCGGGCCCAGGGCGACGAGGTCGTGCCCCTGTCCGTGCCGTGGTCCGATCCGGCTGCCGCCCGCCGGGTCCTGGTCGACGGCGTGCGCGACCTCTGGGACCGTGCGGGCGACCGACCCTGGCGCTGGTACTGGTGCGCCGGGACGGGCGTCGTCTCGACGCCGACCGACGTCGTCGAGCAGGAGGCCGAGCTGGTCGAGGCCGTGCTCCGCGACCTCGACGCGGGCGGGCACCCGGCTCGCGCCCGGGGGACGACCTTCTTCGCCTCGTCGGCGGGTGCTCTCTACGCGGGCAACGACGCCCCGCCCTACGACGAGTCCTCGCCCCTGCTGCCGCTCTCGGCCTACGGCCGGGTCAAGCTCCGCATCGAGGAGGCCTTCTCCGCGTGGGCCGCCCGCAGCGACGACCGGCTGCTCGTGGGCCGCATCTCGACGCTCTACGGGCCCGCCCAGGACATCGCGAAGCCGCAGGGGCTCATCTCGCACCTGGTCGACGCGCGCCTGGCCGACCGTCGTTCGACCCTCTACGTGCCGCTGTCGACCGAGCGGGACTTCCTCTGGGCGGACGACGCGGGGGCCATGGTGGTCGGCGCGGTGGCGGCCCTCGAGGCGTCGGGGCAGCGGGAGGCCGTCAAGATCGTCGCCTCCTGCGAGGGCGTCACCCTGGCCGAGGTCGTGGCCGCCGTCGAGGAGGCCGTCGGCCTCCCGCTCCTGCTGGACCTCGTCGAGACCGACGACACCACCGTGCAGTCGCACCCGCTGCGCTTCGCCACGCGGGTGCTCCCCGAGGCGCCCGGGGCGAGGACGTCCCTGCTGAAGGGCATCCGGGGCGTCGTCGAGGCGCGCCGGGCCGCAGGCGCCTGAACCGGACGGGACCGGGCGTCAGCCCGCGGCGGTCTCGCGCAGGAGGTCGCGGTACGTCGCCGAGATCGCCTCGACGCTGTAGGCCTCGGCGGTGCGGCGGGCGGCCTGGCCGAGCCGGGTCCGCAGCGCCTCGTCCTCGAGCAGCGACCGGATCGCCTCCCGGAGGGCGGCGGCGTCGCCCGGGGGCACGAGGATCCCGTTGACGCCGTCCTCGACGACGTCGACGATGCCGGGCACCCGCGAGGCGACGATCGCGCAGCCGGACGACATGGCCTCGAGCAGGGCGACGGGCAGGCCGTCGCGGTCGCCGCTCGCCGCGGGCACCGAGGGGTGCACCGCGATCGCGGCGCGCGCGTACTGCGCGGCGAGGTCCTCGCGGCCGAGCGCACCGACGAACGACACCGTCGGCGGCGCCGCGGCCTCGAGCGCGCTCCCGAGCGGCCCCGAGCCGACGACGACGCAGTCCGCCGCGGGGAGCTCGCGGACGGCGTCGAGGAACACCGCCGCGCCCTTCTTCTCGACGAGGCGACCGACGAAGAGCACGCGGTCGGGGCGGCGGTCCTCGCGCTCGCCGGCCCGTCGGAGGGGATCGACGTCGACGCCCATGGGGACGACGCGGACGCGGTCGGGGTCGGCGCCGAGGCGGGCGAGCTCGTCGGCCATGTCGCCGCTCATGCAGGTGACGTAGCGCGCCCCGGCGACGACGCGGGACTTGAGCCGCTGCAGGACGGGGTGGCGGAGGGCGTAGAGGTCGCCGCCCAGGGTCGTGATGACGCGCGGGACGGAGCCGAGCACGAGGGCGCCGACGAGACCCTGCGGGATGATCCAGTGCAGGTGCGCCACCTGGGGGCGGTGCTGCAGGCGCGCCCGGAGCAGGGCCCCGGCGAGCGCTCCGAAGAAGAAGGGCACCTGCAGCCAGCGGGTGCGGTCGGCCCGGAGGTTGTCGACGATGGCCCCCTCGGCGAGGTCCTGCCAGCGGCGGGGGAAGTAGCGGTAGCGGCGGACCTCGACGTCGCCGATCCACTCGTGCCGTGCGGCACCGTCGACCATCGGGGCGACGACCAGGACGCGGAACTCGGAGGAGACCGCCTCGGCCAGGTCCAGCACGAAGCCGGGGGTGCCGTCGCCCCGTCGGGAGGGGAACGTGCTCGCGGCGACGAGGAGGCGGGGTCGGTCGGGGGTGCTCTGCTGATCCATGTCGTCCCGCACGGCGACGGCCGCCGCGGGCCTCCTTCTCGGGTCGAGTCGGGCGGCTGCCCTAGGCTGGCGGGGCGCCGATCCACCGAGCCTAGCGGCCCCCGGGTCGCCCCCCGTCGTCGAGCGGGAGGTCCGTCGCGCACCGTCACCACGCCCCGAGGACCCATGGCCGATCCCCTGCCCGAGCCCGTCGCCCCCGCGGCGCCCTCCCGTCGAGCGCGCGTCCTCACGGTCGTGAAGATCGTCGTGGGCGTGGCCGCCGTCGCCCTGCTCGTCGCCGGCGTCGCCTCGCAGTGGGACGAGGTGACCGCCGCCCTGGCCCGCCTGGACGCCCCGACGACCGCCGTCGCCGTGGTCGCGACCCTCGTGGCGCTCGTCGCCAACATGTTCTCCTGGCGCGCCGTCATGCAGGCGCTCGGGCTGCACACCACCCGCCGCGCCGCCGCGTCGATCTTCTTCGTGGGGCAGCTCGGCAAGTACCTGCCCGGCGGCGTGTGGTCGATCGCGGCCCAGGCCGAACTCGGTCGTGCGCACGGGCTGGCCCGTGGCCCCAGCGCGGTCGCCGCGCTCACGTCGATGGTGATCGGCATCGTCGGCGCCGCGGTCGTCGGCGTGCTCGGCCTCGTGCTGTCGTCCCCCGACGGGCTCCGGCAGTACTGGTGGCTCGCCGTCCTCGCACTGGTCGGGCTCGTGAGCCTGGCGCCGCCCGTGCTGGGCCGTCTCGTCGGAGTGGCCTGGCGCCTCCTGCGCCGCCCGACGGTCGAGGTGCGCCCGACCTGGGCCGGGATCGGCCGGTCGCTGGCCTGGTCCGTGGGCATGTGGGCGGCCTACGGCGTGCAGGCGACGGTGGTGCTCCAGGCCTTCGGTGCGGCCTCGGGCCTGCTCTGGGTGACCGCGACCGCCGCCTACGCGACGGCCTGGCTGGTGGGGTTCCTCGTCCTCGTGGCCCCGGCGGGGCTGGGCGCGCGCGAGGGCGTGCTGGTCGTGCTCCTGGCCGGGGTGACGACCACGGGCGGCGCGCTCGGCCTGGCCGTGCTGAGCCGCGCCCTCATGACGCTGGGCGACGTGCTGCTGGCCGGGCTGGGCCTGGCGCTCGAGGCGCGTCGGCGTCGTCGCGCCGCGCAGCGGGCCTGAGCGACGTCAGGCGGGCCCGGCGCCCGGGTCGCGTCCCGGCACGGTCACGGGCAGGAGGGTCGCGCGCTCGGGCAGGCGCCCGTCACCGGAGGAGCGCCCCGCGATCCGGCGGCCGGTCCAGGGCAGCACGTGCTCGCGCCAGTGCGCTCCCCGGGAGGGGAGGGCCGGACCGGACCCCGCGGCCTCCGCGGTCGCCGCGGGCCTCGATGAGGTGGCCGAGCGGCAGGTGCCGGGTCATGTCGGCCACCGTCACGACGACGAGCGTCCGCCGGGAGGGGTTCAGGGGTCCTCCCGGCGGTGGACGGGGCGGCGGCGACGGGTCCGGGGCCGTCGGGCCGCGCACCGTCGCGCTCGTTCCTGCGACGCCGGCGCAGGTGGGGGACCTGGCTCGGGCGGCGTCGCGACCCCCGCTCGGCGAGGGGGTCGACGACCGGGGGAGCAGGCGGGGGACCGCTCGACGACGTCGACCTCGGAGGACACTACGGGTCCTCCTTGTGGGGGACCTGAGAGTTCATGCATTCGCATCGAGTGGGCCTGCCCCGCTCGCCGGCACCCGACGACGGGGTCAGCCGCGGGCGACGGTGGCCCGCGCCACCTTCGTCACGGGCGCGCCCAGGCGCACGGGGGAGTCGAGCAGCGCCTGCGCCTGCTCGGCCGAGAGCCCCGCGAAGCACGCGCCGATCGTCACGCCGTGCGCGGGGCGCTCGAGCACGGCGATCTCGTCGCCCGCCGCGATCGCCCCCGGGGCGACGACCCGCAGGTACGCGCCGGGACGCCCCTCCTGCTGGAACCTCGCCACCCAGCGCGGCTCGCGCAGGCGCCGCTGGAACGTCGCGCAGGGCGTCCGGGGCATGGTCACCTCGAGCACGAGGGCCTCGCCGACGCGCCAGCGCTCGCCGAGGACGGCGCCCGTCACGTCGAGCCCCGACGTGCGCAGGTTCTCGCCGAACAGGCCCGGCGTCACGGGGTAGCCGAGCAGCTCGCCGAAGTGGGCGGCGTCCTCGTCGGCGAAGGCGTACACGGCCTTGTCCGGGCCGCCGTGGTGCGCGCGGTTCGCCTGCACGTCGCCGTGCACCCCGAGCTTCCGCACCGTCAGGGGCCCCTCGGCGGGCCGCTTGTCTATGGCGGTCACCCCGACCGAGCCCGCATCGGGCTGCAGGCGGTCGACGCGACAGAGGGCGGTGAGGATCGGCACCCGCCCATGCTGCCGCCCCTCGGGCGCGGTGTCCACGCCCGGCGGGAGGGGCAGGGCAGGAGGCCCGCTCAGCCGGGCGAGTACCGGCAGTCGCGTCCGGGGGAGGAGAGCAGCACGTCGGGTGCCCGCTCGGCGAGCCCCGGGAACCCCGCCAGCGCGAGCAGGTCGTCGTCGAGCTCGACGAGTTCCGCCGGGTGCAGGGGCAGCGGCTCGTTCGCGGTCCGCCACCACGTGGTGCGCCCGAGGTGCCGCACGTGCACGCCCCAGCGCGAGACGAGCTCGACCGCCAGGGCGTCGGGGGCGACCGCCTCGGGGCCGGGGCGGACGGCGAGGCGGGACCGGGGCCTCCTGCCCGCGAGGGGGAGGCGGCGCTCGACGCGGTGCGCGACGACGCCGTCGACCGTGCGCGTGGCGGCCCGGGACCAGACGTAGCCGAGGCCGATGCCGAGCCGTCCGGCGGGGACGGCCCCCGCGTGCTGCGTGTCGATCGAGTGGTAGAAGACGCCGTGGCGGCCCGAGCCGTCGACGGTGGGCACGCGCACGGCCACCTCGTGGAGGTCGCCGAGGCGCCCGAGGGGCGGCAGCGGCGGCACGGTCGTCGCGCCGAAGGTCCACGCGCCGAGGCAGGCCCAGGCGCTGCCGTCGACGAGGTCGGGCCGCACGCCGTCGGGCAGGCCGCGGGCGGCGGTGGCCTCGTCGACCCGCCAGTGGGCGAGCACGACGTCGCGCCAGCGGTGGAACGTCACGGGGTGGTGCGGCAGGGGCGGGGCCGTGCGCGTGGCGAGGACCGGTCCGGGGGCACGGGTGCGGCGGGCGGTCACGGTCGCCTCAGTACTCGTCGTCGCCGTCGCCCGGGCCCGCGGGGCCCCGCGATCCCGTCCCCGACCCCTGCTCCCGCTGGCCGAGCCGCCGCAGGTGCACCCGACGCCCGAGGCGGATGACCGGGCGGATCAGCAGCTGCACGCTGCCGAGGAGGAAGGCCCAGGTGCCCGCGACGGTCGTGTCCTCCGAGAAGAACAGGACGCTGCCGACGATGAACCACACCGCGATGAGGATGTCGTTGACGATGCTCAGGGCCTCGTAGCGTCCGCGGACGACGACCTCGTCGCCGCCGCCCACGTGCAGGGTGAGGGCGTCGGGGTCCTGGTCGGGCGTGGGGCGTCCGCGATCGCGCGACGGGTGTCGGTCGGGGGCCATGGCCTGATGCAACCACCCCCGGCCCTCGGACGACCGGGTCGCCGGGGGAACGGCCCCGACCCCTCTCGTGTACTCCCCCCGGCGCGTCCCTGCTCGTTCTCCGCGCGGACCGCGGCGGATCGTTGCGCGCCGTCGGAGGGGTTCCTAGGGTGGGGCCACGGCGCCCGTGAGGGCGGCCGTGCGGCTCGGGCCACGTCGAGGAGGACGCATGGAGATCGATCGCAGGGGGCTGTTCGTGGGGGCAGCGGGACTCGCCGGGACGCTCGCGCTGGCGGGCTGCGCGCCGCAGGGGGAGCGCACCGAGATCGGGGACTGGCCGACCGAGGTCGGCGACGAGCCGGTGACGGTCGACTGGTGGAGCGCGCAGATCGCCACGAACGACGGCGGCGATCTCCGGCCCCGCCTCATCGAGGAGTTCGGCAAGGCGTACCCGAACGTCCGCATCAACGTCGTCCAGGCGGCGGCCGACACCGACACGAACCGCACGACGCTGACGACGCAGATCGCCTCGGGGTCGACGAGCCCCGACGTGTTCCACGGCGACATCGCCTGGCCGGGGCAGTTCGCCCAGAACAAGCTCGCGACGCCGCTGAGCACGCTCGTGCCCGACGACTTCTGGGACCAGTACCCCGAGGGCCTGCGCACGGCGGCGAGCGTCGACGGCGACTACTACATGTTCCCGATCTACATCGACAACTCGTTCCTGGTCTACCGGCAGGACCTCCTCGACAAGCACGGCCTGCAGGTGCCGGCCTCGTGGGAGGAGGTCGCCGAGACGAGCAAGCGGCTCATCGAGACCGGCGACGTCGACTACGGCTTCGTCTACCAGGGCAACGTCTACGAGGGCATGACCTGCAACGTCGTCGAGTTCGTGGCCGACGCAGGAGGCGCGCTCACCGACGAGGAGGTCACCGAGGCGACGGCGACGTCCTCCGAGGCGAAGCGCGCCCTCGAGTTCATGGCCTCGCTGGTCACCGACGGCGTGACGCCCCGCGCGTCGCTGACCTACATCGAGCAGTCCAGCCTCGACGCGTTCACGTCGGGCCGGGCGGCGTTCCTGCGCAACTGGTCGTACTCGTACGACACGGCGAACAGCCCGGAGGCCTCGGGCGTCGCCGGCAAGGTCGGCATCCGGTCGCGGCCCGGCTTCGACGGCACCGACGCCACGCACACGACCATCGGCGGCTGGGGCAGCTACGTCAACCCGCACACGCGCGTGCCGGCCGCCGCTCTCGCCTGGGCCCGGTGGCTCGCCGACGAGGACGCCCAGCAGATCATCGTCCGCGAGGGCGGGGTCATCCCGGCGCGCACGGCGTCGCTGACCAGCCCCGACGCGGTCGAGGCCGGCAAGCCGCAGTACAGCATCGCGGCCGACTACACGCTCGTGCCCCGGCCCACCGCGACGGCCTTCTACCCGAAGCTGTCGCAGGGCATCTACGTCAACTCCAACTCGATCGTCGCCGGCCAGTCGGCCGTCGGCACGGGCCTCAGCCGGATGGAGCGCCAGATGGACGTCGCACTCGCGGGGCAGGCGCTGTGAGCACGCCGGTGCGGACCGCACCCCGGCGCCCGGCGCAGGAGGCGCCTCCTGCGTCGCCGGGGAAGGCGCCCCGGGGCATCGTGGCCACGCGCCGCCGGTCGGCCCTCTTCTTCGCGTCGCCGGCCCTGCTGCTGATCCTGCTGGTCACGGTGTTCCCGGTGCTGTACTCGATCGTGCTGAGCTTCGCGCGCGTCACGATCGACTACGACGGGTTCCAGATCGAGGAGTTCACGGTCGGCAACTACGGGGCGCTGCTGCAGAGCACCGCCTGGTACCAGGCCCTCGGGTTCACGCTGCTCTACACGGTCGTGACGGTGACCGTCGAGCTCGTGCTGGGCATGCTCGCGGCGCTCGTGCTCGAGCGGCTCGGCGTCACCCGCGGCTGGATGCTGGCCCTGCTGCTCGTGCCGTGGTCGCTCGTGACGATCGTCTCGGCGCAGCTGTGGCGGTACATCTACGACTCGACCTACGGCATCGCGACCTGGGGGTTCCAGGCGCTGACGGGCGACGCCCCGGTGATCCTGGGGGAGCCCGTCTCCGCCGCGATCGCCCTCATGGTCGCCGACATCTGGAAGACCACCCCGTTCGTGGCGATCATCCTGCTGGCCGGGCTCGTCATGATCCCCGAGGAGCACTACGAGGCCGCCGAGCTCGACGGCTCGAGCTCGTGGCAGACCTTCTGGCAGGTCGTCATGCCGCAGCTGCTGCCCACCTTCACCATCGCCGTGCTGTTCCGCGTGCTGCAGGCGTTCGGCGTGTTCGACCTGCCGTTCGTGCTCACGCAGGGCGGTCCGGGCACCGCGACCCAGACGCTCGCGATCATGGGCTACCGCGTCCTGTTCCAGGACATCAACATCGGCCCGGGGGCCGCGATCGCGACGTCGACCGCGCTCATCGTCGGGCTCGGCTGCCTGCTGTTCCTGCGGGCGTTCCGCAACCAGGCGAGGGGAGAGCGCTGATGTCCCGATCGAAGGTCCGCCGCGGTTGGCGGCGCTGGATCAACGTCGTCAACCTGGGCGGCATCGTCATCGCGGTGGTCACCGCGGTGCCGCTCTACTGGCTCGTGGTGAACTCCTTCAAGTCGAACGCCGAGATCGCGACGTCGCCGCCGACGCTGTTCCCGCAGGACTGGACGTTCGAGAACTACGTCACGGCGTTCGTGTCGAACGAGCTCGCCGTCTACATGCTCAACAGCGTCATCGTCGCCGTGGCGACGACCGCGATCGTGCTGGGCCTGTCGCTGTTCGCCGGCTACGCGCTCGTCGGCGGCAAGCTGCGCGGCAGCACGCCCATCATGACGACGCTGCTCATGCTCAGCGTGTTCCCCGCGATCGCGGTGCTCACGCCGATCTACCTCATCGAGCGCCAGCTCGGACTGCTCAACAGCCACCCGGGGCTGATCCTGCCGTACGTCGCGTTCAACCTGCCCTTCGCGATCTGGATCATGCGCAACTACCTGGCGGGCATCCCCACGACCATCGAGGAGGCGAGCGAGATCGACGGCGCGTCGCCGCTGCGCACCATGTTCTCGGTGATCCTGCCGATGTCGACGCCGGGCCTCTTCACCGTCGGCGTCTTCACCTTCACGGCCTCGTGGAGCGAGTTCCTCATGGCGCTCACGTTCAACAGCGAGACATCGTTCCGCACGATCCCGGTCGGCATCGCCCTCTTCAGCACCGAGTTCTCGGTGCCGTTCGGCGCGATCTTCGCCGGCAGCGTGTCGGCCACGGTGCCGATCGTCCTCCTGGTGCTGATCTTCCGACGGAGCATCGTCTCCGGCCTCACCTCGGGTGCCGTGAAGGGCTGACCCCGACCCCGGACCCGCACCCGACCCGGGACCCGCACCCGACCCCTGACCGCACGACCCGTCCACCACCCCGAGGAGAACCCCACCGCATGACCGACACCGAGGCCCCGATCGTCACCCGCGACCCCTCCGACCCGAACTGGTGGCGGCAGGCCACCGTCTACCAGGTGTACCCGCGGAGCTTCGCGGACACCGACGGCGACGGGCTCGGCGACATCGCGGGCGTGACGTCGCGCGTGCCCTACCTGGCCGCGCTCGGCGTCGACGCGATCTGGCTGAGCCCCTTCTACCCGTCCGAGCTCGCCGACGGCGGCTACGACGTCGCCGACTACCGCGACGTCGACCCGAAGCTGGGCAGCCTGGACGACTTCGACGCCCTGGTCGCGGCCGCGCACGGCGCCGGGCTGAAGATCATCGTCGACATCGTCCCGAACCACACCTCCGACCAGCACGTGTGGTTCCAGGAGGCGCTGGCGGCCGAGCCGGGCAGCCCGGCCCGGGCGCGCTACGTCTTCCGCGACGGCCTCGGCGAGCACGGCGAGATCGCCCCCTCGACCTGGCCGTCGAACTTCGGCGGCAGCGCCTGGACGCGCCTGCACCGCGCCGACGGCACGCCCGAGCAGTGGTACCTGCACCTGTTCGCCCCCGAGCAGCCCGACCTGGACTGGTCGAACCCGGAGGTCCGCGAGGACTTCCACACGACGCTGCGCTTCTGGAGCGACCGGGGCGTCGACGGGTTCCGGGTGGACGTGGCGCACGGGCTGGCGAAGGACCTCGTCGAGCCCCTGCGCGACGCCAACCCGAAGGACTTCGGCCTGCCGATCGACGGCAGCGACCCGATCTACGACCGGGACGAGGTGCACGAGATCTTCGAGGGCTGGCGCCGCGTCTTCGACGAGTACGACCCGCCGCGCACGGCGGTCGCCGAGGCCTGGGTGGCCCGCGAGCGCGTGTCGCTCTACGCGCGCCCGACGGAGCTCGGCCAGGCCTTCAACTTCGAGCTGACGCGCGCCGACTTCGACCCGGTGCGGTTCCGCACCATCATCGAGTCGAACCTCGAGCTCGCCGAGCAGAGCGGCGCGTCCTCCACCTGGGTGCTCTCGAACCACGACGTCGTCCGCCACGCGAGCCGCTACGGCCTGCCCCAGGGGGCGCCGCTCGACGCGTGGCTGCTCAGCGACGGGACCGAGCCGGCGCTCGACCGCGAGGCGGGCCTCCGCCGCGCCCGGGCGGCGTCGCTGCTCATGCTGGCGCTGCCCGGCAGCGCCTACGTCTACCAGGGCGAGGAGCTCGGCCTGCACGAGGTCGCCGACCTGCAGCCGGAGGACTTGCAGGACCCGGTCTGGATCCGCACCGAGCACGGCCGCAAGGGCCGCGACGGCTGCCGCGTGCCGATCCCGTGGGACGAGAGCGAGCCCGCGTTCGGCTTTGGCACGCACGAGCCGCACCTGCCCCAGCCGGGCTGGTTCCGCGAGGCGGCGGTGAGCGTGCAGGACGGCGACCCGTCGTCGACGCTGTCGCTCTACCGCGCGGCGCTCGCCGAGCGGCACCGCCTGCAGCAGGGCGAGGAGCTCAGTTGGATCGAGGGCGACGACCCCTCGGTCGTGCACTTCGCGCGGCACGCGGGCTGGCACTCGGTGACCAACTTCGGCGAGGCGGACGTGCCGCTGCCCGAGGGGGTCGTGCTCGTGTCGAGCGGTCCGGTCACGGAGGGTGCCGACGGGGCGCCGCGGCTGCCCGGCGGCACGACGGTGTGGCTCGACCCGCGCTGAGCCGTCGCGACCTCCGTCCGCGCCCGTCCGTCCCTCCCGGGGCGGGCGGGCGCGGCTCGTGACCCCTGAAGTGGAGCACGTCCGGTTCGCGCACGACCGTGACAAGTGCCTCGACCAGTGAGATGCTTGATGGACGAACGGCACGCACGGAAGCGTCCCGTACCACCCGCGAGGAGCGCACATGAGCAGCACCGTCCCCCCATCGGCCGTCGACGATCCGACCGGGGCCCCTGCCCCGTCCCTCGCGGGCCCGGCACCGGACCAGCTGGGGGCGGTCGCCGAGCTGATGGACGCCTTCGGCTCCGCGCAGCTGCGGGCCGAGGCGCTCCTGAAGGGCGTCGCGGCCCACCACGACATCAGCGTCTCGGACCTCCGCAGCCTCTACTTCGTGCGCGAGTACGACGCCCCGACGCCCAAGCAGATCAGCGCCTACCTCGACCTCTCGTCGGGGGCGACGACGGCCCTCACCGACCGCATGGTCGCCGCCGGGTACCTCGAGCGCATCGCGCACCCCACCGACCGCCGCAGCAGCGTGCTGCGCCTGGCACCCGCCGGCGCGGCGATCCTCGCCGAGGAGGTCCAGTTCTACCTCGAGGTGTTCTCCGACGTGGTCGGCCCGTCGAGCGTCCCGGCCTTCACCTCGGCGCTGCGCGCGCTCGTGTCCGCCTTCGAGCTGCACGCGGCACGGCGCTTCGGCGACGACTGACGCCGACGCCGACGCCGACGCCGACGCTCGACGCTCGACGACCGACGCCCGTGGCGTGCCACGATGGGCGCGTGCCCGTCGTCGAGTCCCGCTGCGTCGTCCCGGTCGAGCCCTGGGTCGCGTTCGCGGTCTCGCAGGTGCAGGGGCCCCTCCGTCGTCGCTGGGACCCCTTCATCCGGCGGCAGCACCTGCTCGACGGGGCGACCGTGCCGGCCAAGGGCGTGCGGACGGACACCGTCCAGCGCTTCGGGTTCCGCATGGTGAGCGAGTACGTCTCGTACGCGCCCCCGACGAACGTCGGCATGAAGATGACGGAGGGGTCCTGGTTCTTCGAGCGCATGGGCGGCGGCTGGCGCTTCACGCCGGTCGAGGGCGAGCCCGGCAGCACGCTCGCCGTGTGGCGCTACAACTTCACCTGTCGGCCGCGCTGGCTGGCCCCGCTCGCCGAGCGGATCGGCGTCGTCGTCCTGCAGCGCGACATCGACCGCCGCATCCGCGGCTTCGCCCGGGGCTGCACCGACCCCGTCGTGCTCGAGCACGTGGGGGCGGGGCCCTCGACCTGACGCGCGGCCGGGCCGGGGAGGTGCGAAGGAGCCCCGCGTCGCCGTTGACCCGGGGCGCCTCCACGTCCGCGGCGCGAGCGCTGCACGGACGCGTCCCAGGATGGCACCCCCCTCCCAGGGGGTCGGAAGACCTGAGGGGGCATCGTGATCTGATCGAGACCCGGTCGTCGCGCCTACCGTGGCCCGCATGAGCACCCTCGCCGTCACCGTCCTGCCCGCCCTCGACCCGGACGCCCCGGGGACCGCCGCCGACCAGGGCGCCTGGGGCTGGCCTCCCGCGCGGCGTGCCCTCGAGGCCGCCGGCGCGCGCGAGGTCGCGCTCGGCGACGAGACCGAGCTGCTCGTCGTCGCGGGCGGCGTCGAGCAGGACGACCTCCGGCGCGCGATCGAGGACCACCCGGCGATCCGCCTCGTGCAGCTGCCCAGCGCGGGCATCGACTCCTACCTCGAGACCCTCCGGGCGACGCAGCGCGACGGCCTCGTCGTCACCAGCGCCAAGGGGGCCTACAGCGCCCCCGTCGCCGAGCACGCCCTCGCCCTCGTGCTCGCGACGCTGCGCCAGCTGCAGGTGCGCGCCCGGGCGACGTCGTGGGAGGACGAGCAGCGCGGCCTGAGCCTGAACGGCCGACGCGTGACCATCGTGGGCGCCGGCGGCATCGGCAGCGAGCTGCTGCGCCTGCTGCAGCCCTTCGACGTGCACGTCACCATGGTCCGCCGCAAGCAGGAGGCCGTGCCCGGCGCCGACAGGACCGTCCGGGCGGACGAGCTCGACGACGTGCTGCCCGAGACCGACGTCCTCGTCGTCGCGGCCGCGCTCACCGAGGGCACCACGAGCCTCCTGGGCGCGCGCGCGTTCGGGCTGCTCCCCGACGACGCCGTCCTCGTCAACATCGCGCGGGGCGGCCTCGTCGACACCGACGCGCTCGTCGACGCCCTCGCCGCGGGACGCCTCGGCGGCGCCGGGCTCGACGTCACGGACCCCGAGCCGCTGCCCGACGGCCACCCGCTGTGGACCGAGCCGCGGGCGCTCGTCACGCCGCACCAGGCCAACACCGACGCCATGACCGAGCCGCTCTTCGAGGCGCGCGTCCGGGCCAACGTCGAGGCGCTCGCCGAGGGGCGCGAGCCCGAGGGCGTCGTCGACGTCGAGCAGGGGTACTGAGCGTGCCGGGCAGGAGGCTCGAGGACCGCTTCGAGGGTCGCATCGCCGGGTTCGGCACCACGTCGGGCACGCGCGTCGTCGTGGGCATGTGGGAGGACTCCCCGCTCGGCCGCTTCGCCGACGTGATGGTCGAGGACCGGGCCGGCCACCGCCTCCTGCTGGCGCCGAGCGAGGCGGTCGCCGACTACGTGTCGTCCACGTACTCGTTCGACGAGGTGCGGGTCGTGCCGGTGTCGTGGCGGAAGGTCGACGGGGGGCTGGCCGTGGAGGCGGGCGCCCTGCACCTCCGGCTGACGGTCGGGCGTGTCTCGTGGCTGGGCGTGCTGCTGCGGCTCGTGCCCGCGGGGATCGCCACCCGGCCGGGGTGGCTGCGCCTGATCGACCCGGTCGCGCGGGTGCTCGTCCGGGGTGCCCGCACGGCCGGCTCGGCCGGCGGTGGCCGCCGCGAGCACTACGGCGTGACGCTGGCGCGGCACCTCACCGCGGTCGCGGCCTCGGACGCCGGACGCGACCTCGGCGGGCTCGCCCGGCTGTGGCCGCCGGTGCGCTTCGGGTTCGGGTCGGCGCCGCCCGCGCCGAGCCTCGTCGACGTGGTGACGACCATCCGCTGAGGGTCGGGCCTCGGGCGGGCGTCGGCCGAGCCGGGGGCGGGTCGGCCCGGTGGTCAGGCCGAGGCGGCGCTGCGGTAGCGCGCGGGCACCGGGGGCACGCGCACCCAGGCGGTGCGGCGGACCCCGTCGCGGGCCTCCCACTCGACGAAGACGGTGCCCAGCTCGACCAGGCGCGGCAGCTCGACGGGGGTCGCGATGCCGATCGCGGCGTCGGTGGGCAGGCGCTCCGCCGTGCGGGTCGCGCCGCCGGGCAGGTCGACGACGACGCGACGCGGACGCGATCCGCCCACGCTGCGCAGCACCAGGCAGGTGCCGAGGGGCGTCGTCGGGTCCGTGCCGTCGTTCGGCAGCAGCAGGTACGACAGGAAGAACCGGGGCGCGCGCCGGCGCGACAGGGGCCGTTCGCGCAGGAGGCGCACGCCGGTCGGTCGTGCGCGCTCGGTCGGGTGCGGGGCGCCCGCCGCGATCCGCGCGCCGCTCGCTGCCGTGCCGTCCATGTCGTCCCCCGCGTCCCCTGGCCGGACCATCCTGACACGGTCACGGTGCCGCACGGGTCTCGTCCGTGCCGCCGCTCCAGCCTGCCCCGACGACGGCCGGGGGACAACGACCCCCTTCGGGGGACCGGGACCCGGCCGGACGCCGCGCGGCGGCTCGGGAGCCCCGCCCGGCCGGGTGCGCGAGCCGCCGCGCGGGTGTCGGACGGCGCGCCGTGGCGGCGCGCGGGGCGCGTCAGCGCGGAGGGGGACCGGGGCGGCGCAGGGTGTCGGTGGGGTGCTCGCCCCAGCGCTCCTGGTACGTGCCGGCGAAGCGGCCCAGGTGGGCGAAGCCCCAGCGGCGGGCGACGTCCGAGACGAGCACGTCGCCGGGCGACGCGGCGAGCAGCTCCTCCCGGACCCGCTCGAGCCGCACCCCGCGGAGGTACCGGGTGGGCGTGACGCCGAGCGTCCGGCGGAACGCCTGCTGGAGCCCGCGGACGCTGAGCCCGGCGGCGGCGGCGGCCTCGTCCGTGCCCACGGGCAGGTGCGCGTGCTCACGGAGGAACTCGGCGGCCGCACGGACCGCGCGGTGGGCGAGCACGCCTCCTGCGGGGTCCGCGTCGTCGGCGAACGTCGTGAGCAGAGCGACGCCCGCGAGCCGGGCCAGCTCGAGGCGGAGCAGCGGCGACGGCGTCGTGACGGCGTGCAGGGAGGTCGCGACCTCCGCGACGGTCGCGCGCCAGCCGGCCAGGGCGGCGGGCGACGGGCGCACGGTGTGGTCGAGGCGGAGCGTGCCGACGGGACCCACGGCGAGCTCGTCGGCCAAGGACTGCACGAACCCCCGGTCGAGGTGCACGAGGCTCATCTCGACGTCGCTGAGCTCGTAGCCGAACCGGCGCTCGGAGGGGAACAGCCACGGCTGCCGGGGGACCACGGCGACGTCGCTGCGGCCGCGGTCGACCGTGCCGACGCCGCGCCGGGTCCAGGCCACGACGTGGTCGCCCTCGCCGTGGGCCGTCCCGCGCACGGCCGCCGTGAAGCGCGTGGTGCGCAGGGTCATCGTCGCATCGCCGAGGGCCGTGTGCGCCCAGGAGAGGTCGCCCTCGCCCGGGGACACGGCCAGGTCGGCGCCGTAACCGGCCTCGAAGACGGCCATGGCCTCGTCGACGTCGGTGCCGGCGACCTGGAACCGCACGAGGTCGGTCGGTGCGGACGGCGACGAGGGGGAGGGGGCCGTGGAGCGGGCGTGGCTGGTCGTGGGCACGTCGCACCTCCTGGGCCGTCGGGGTCCGGGACGGTCCACCGTCGATCGTCCCCCGGGGGACGCCGGCGCGCAAGGCCGCGCGGTCCCGGGTGCGCCCGGCGGACGAGCGGTGCCGGGCCACGGCGACGAGTGGCGCCACGGCGCCGGAGACGGCAGAGTTGACCCTGGCGATGTGAGCGCTCACCCCGTTCCCCCGCCGCCCGAGCCGAAGGAGCCTCATGCACAACTGGGCCGAGAACGTCGAGTACTCGACGTCGGACCTCCGCCGCCCGACGACCGTCGACGAGGTGCAGCGCCTCGTGACGAGCGCCCCCCGCGTCAAGGCGCTGGGCTCGCGGCACTCGTTCAACGACGCGGCCGACACCGACGGCGTGCAGATCGCGCTCGACGCGCTCGACCTGCCGATCGAGCTCGTGCCTGCCGCGGACGGTGAGGACGTCGGCGTCCGCGTCGGCGCGGGCGTCACCCACGCCCGCCTCGCGGAGCGCCTGCAGGCCGAGGGCCGGGCGCTCGCGAACCTGGCCTCGCTGCCGCACATCTCGGTCGCCGGTGCCGTCTCGACCGGCACGCACGGCTCCGGCGTCGGCAACCCCGCGCTCTCGGCCGCCGTGCGCAGCGTCGAGATCGTCCGCGCCGACGGCACGCTCGAGACCGTCCGACGGGGCGACCCCCGCTTCGACGCGACCGTCGTCGGCGTCGGCGCCCTCGGCGTCGTCGTCGCGCTGACGCTCGACACGCTGCCCACCTTCGACGTGGCGCAGACGGTCTACGAGGGCATCGGCTGGGACGCCGCGCTCGGCTCCTTCGACGACCTCGTCGCCAGCGCCTACAGCGTGAGCCTCTTCACGGGGTGGACCGGCGACGAGGTCGCCCAGGTGTGGCACAAGGCCCGCGTGGGGGACGCGCCGGGCCTGGACCCGGCCTCGCTGGGCGGGCGCGCCTCCGGCGTCCCCCTGCACCCGCTGCCCGACGTGGCGGCCGACGCGGTCACCCAGCAGCTCGGCGTGCCCGGGCCCTGGCTCGAGCGCCTGCCGCACTTCCGGGCCGACTTCACCCCCAGCAACGGTGCCGAGATCCAGAGCGAGTACCTCGTGCCCGCCGAGCACGCCCCGGCCGCGATCGAGGCGCTGCGCGCGGTGGCGGACCGCTTCGCGCACCTGCTCTTCGTCGGCGAGATCCGCACGATGGCGCCCGACGCGGGCTGGCTGAGCCCGAGCGGCGGGCGGCAGAGCGTCGCCTTCCACTTCACCTGGCAGCGCCGGGCCGACGAGGTGCTGGCCGCGCTGCCGCACGTCGAGGAGGCCCTCGCCCCGTTCGACCCGCGCCCGCACTGGGGCAAGGTGTCGACCTTCGGGCGCGACGAGATGCGCCGGGCGTACCCCCGGCTCGACGAGTTCGCGGCGCACGCCGCGGACGTGGACCCCGACGGCCGGTTCCGCAACGCGTTCCTCGCGCGGACCGTCCTCGGCGGAGAGGACCAGGCATGAGCAGCGACAGCACCCCCGTCACCGGTCGCCCGGCGACCCTGCGCCACGGCGACTACGAGGCCGAGATCGCCGGCATCGGGGCCAGCCTCCGCGTGCTGCGCCACGCGGGGCGCGACCTCGTGCGTCCGTTCGCGGTCGACGCGGTGCGGCCCGTCTTCGCGGGCGCCCTCCTGGCGCCGTGGCCGAACCGGATCGTCGACGGCCGGTACGCCTTCGAGGGCGGTGAGCACCAGCTCGCGCTGAGCGAGCCCGACCGCGGTCACGCCCTGCACGGCCTGCTCGGCTGGGCCGAGTGGGAGCACGTGGCCCACGACGAGGCGTCGACGACGTTCGTCGCCGAGATCGCCCCGAGCGACGGGTACCCGCACCGCGTCGCCGTCGAGGCCACCTTCGAGCTCGGCGACGGCGGCCTCACGACGACCGTCTCCGCGACGAACGTGGGCTCGTCCCGCGCGCCCTGGGGCGTCGCGCCCCACCCGTACCTCGTGGCGGGGGAGGGGCACGTCGACGACTGGACCCTCACGATGCCCGCCGGGCGCTACCTCGAGGTCACCGACGACCGCCTGGCGCCGCTGGGCCTCCGCGACGTCACGATGCGCGACGGCTTCGACTTCCGGCAGGGCCGCGTCGTCGGCGGCACGTTCGTCGACCACGCCTTCACGGGCCTCGAGCCGGGTGCAGGAGGCGCGGTGCACGTCGACGTCACCGCTCCCGACGGGCGCGGCGTGCGGATGTCCTTCGGCCCCGAGCTGCCCTGGGTGCAGGTGCACACCGCGGACCGCCCCGAGCCGGAGCTGGACCGCACGGGCCTGGCCGTCGAGCCCATGACCTGCCCGCCCGACGCCTTCAACTCGGGCGTCGACCTCGTCGTGCTCGAGCCGGGCGCCTCGCACGTCGCCAGCTGGACGATCTCGGCCCTCTGACGCGACCACCACCGACCGGGGGCGCCGCGCGTCCACGGGGGCGGAACGCTCCGTCCGTCCCCCGAAGACGTGACCGTTCACATCACGACTTGACACGTTCCTGCACAGAGCGCATGATGAACCGTCGCGTTCGGATGTGAGCGCTCACACGGATCGTTCCCGCTGACGAAGAGGTCGCCATGAACCAGCTCTCCGACTCCCCTCCCGCAGGTCCCCGACGCCTGCGCGGGCCCTCGGGCGCGCCGCGGTCCTGACCGCCCGGCGGTCCTGACCGCCCCACCGACCCCGGCACCGGTGCACCAGCGCCCGCCGGACCCGCGCCGCCGCCCCCGGGCGAGCGCCGCCAGCAGCACCACTCCCTGCACCACCATCCGTCATCGACGACGTCGTCGAGGTGACACGGACAGAAGGAACACACAGTGAACAAGCGCAAGCTCCTCGTCGGCGCCGCAGCCGTCGGACTCACGATCTCCCTCGCCGCCTGCTCCGGCGGTCGCGGCGGCGACGCCGGCGGCGGCGACTCCGGCTCGACCGACGGCGCGCTCATCGGCGTGGCCATGCCCACCAAGGTCTCCGAGCGCTGGATCAAGGACGGCGACGCCGTCAAGAGCGCCCTCGAGGAGAAGGGCTACCAGGTCGACCTCGAGTACGGCGACAACAAGATCCCCACGCAGGTCCAGCAGGTCAGCAACATGATCACCAAGGGTGCGAAGGTCCTCATCATCGCCTCGATCGACGGTGGCTCGCTGAGCGACCAGCTCGACGCCGCCGAGGCCGCCGGCATCGACGTCATCTCGTACGACCGCCTCCTGACCGGCAACGAGAACGTCGACTACTACGTGTCGTTCGACAACTACAAGGTCGGCGTCGACCAGGGCACGAGCCTCCTCACGGGACTCGGCCTCATCGACGAGTCCGGCGAGAAGGTCGACGGTGCGGAGCCCAAGACCATCGAGGTCTTCGCCGGCAGCTCGGACGACAACAACGCGCAGTTCTTCTTCAACGGCGCCATGGACACCCTGAAGCCCTTCCTCGAGGACGGCTCGCTCACCATCGGCTCCGGCCAGGACCAGTTCACGCAGGCTGCCACGCAGCAGTGGGACCCGGCCAAGGCCAAGGACCGCATGCAGAACATCATCGCGTCGACCTACTCGGGCGGCACCAAGGTCGACGGCGTGCTGTCGCCCTACGACGGCATCTCGATCGGCATCATCTCGGCCCTCGAGGGCGCCGGCTACAGCTCGTCCGACCTCCCGGTGATCACCGGCCAGGACGCCGAGGCGGCCTCGGTCAAGTCGATCATCAACGACCAGCAGTACTCGACCATCTACAAGGACACGCGTCAGCTCGCCGACCAGTCGGTGGTCATGGCCGACGACATCCTCAAGGGCGAGACGCCCGAGACGAACGACGACAAGACGTACGACAACGGCGAGAAGGTCGTCCCGACGTACCTCTTCCAGCCCACCATCGTCACCAAGGACAACTACCAGGAAGTCCTGATCGACAGCGGCTACTACACCGAGGACGACCTCAAGTAGGTCCCCTCCACCGGGCCGGAGCAGCGTGCCACCTCAGCACGCGGCTCCGGCCCGCCCCCTGGTCGCGCCCTCGCGCGACCGCACGTCACCGAAGGAAGAAGGCACCACGTGGCGGACACCATCCTCGAGATGCGTGACATCACCAAGACGTTCCCCGGCGTGAAGGCCCTCCAGGACGTCACGCTCGAGGTCGAGCGCGGTCAGGTCCACGCCATCTGCGGCGAGAACGGCGCCGGCAAGTCGACCCTCATGAAGGTCCTGTCCGGGGTCTACCCGAGCGGGTCGTTCGACGGGCAGATCATGCTCGACGGCCAGCCCGTCGACTTCAAGAACATCAACGACTCCGAGGCCGCGGGCGTGGTGATCATCCACCAGGAGCTCGCGCTCAGCCCCTTCCTGTCGATCGCCGAGAACATCTACCTCGGCAACGAGCAGTCGAAGGGCGGGTTCATCGACTGGAACAAGACCAACCTCGACGCGGCCCAGCTGCTCGCCCGGGTCGGCCTGCGCGACAACCCCGTCACGAAGATCACCGACATCGGCGTGGGCAAGCAGCAGCTCGTCGAGATCGCGAAGGCGCTGTCGAAGCGCGTCAAGCTGCTGATCCTGGACGAGCCGACCGCGGCGCTCAACGACGACGACTCGGCGCACCTGCTCGACCTCATCAAGAGCCTGCAGGGCCAGGGCATCACGTCGATCATCATCAGCCACAAGCTGAACGAGATCAAGGCGATCGCCGACAAGGTCACCATCATCCGCGACGGCCGGACCATCGAGACGCTCGACATGCACGCCGGCGAGGTCTCCGAGGACCGCATCATCAAGGGCATGGTCGGTCGCGACCTCGAGAGCCGCTACCCCGAGCACGAGTCGAAGGTCGGCGAGGAGCTCCTGCGCATCGAGGACTGGACCGTCCATCACCCGCTCGACCCGTCGCGCGAGATCATCCACCAGGCCAACCTCCACGTGAAGGCTGGCGAGATCGTCGGCATCGCGGGCCTCATGGGCGCGGGCCGCACGGAGCTCGCCATGAGCGTCTTCGGCCACAGCTACGGCACCGGCATCTCGGGCACCGTCTACAAGCGCGGCGAGCCGATCAAGACCAACACGGTCTCGGCCGCCATCTCGCACGGCCTCGCCTACGCCACCGAGGACCGCAAGCGCTACGGGCTCAACCTCATCGACGACATCCAGCGCAACGTCTCGGGCTCGGCCCTGGGCAAGCTCGCCAGGTGGGGCTTCGTCAACCGGTCCGAAGAGGCGACGGTCGCCGAGCGGTACCGCGGGAGCATGAACATCAAGGCCCCGACGGTGGCCTCGATCACGGGCAAGCTCTCCGGCGGCAACCAGCAGAAGGTCGTGCTGTCCAAGTGGATGTACACCGACCCCGACGTGCTGATCCTCGACGAGCCCACCCGTGGCATCGACGTGGGCGCCAAGTACGAGATCTACACGATCATCAACCAGCTCGCGGACCAGGGCAAGGGCGTCATCGTCATCTCCTCGGAGCTGCCCGAGCTGCTCGGCATCTGCGACCGCATCTACACCCTGTCGGAGGGGCGCATCACGGCTGACGTGCCCATCGCCGACGCCACCCCGGAACACCTCCTGAAGTACATGACCCTCGAACGAGAGGCCCCCGTCGATGAGCGCGCCTGACTCCGTCAAGACGACCCAGACCCTGCCCGACCAGCGCCCGCCGCGCAGCAGCCAGAAGGGCGGCATCGCCTCGGCGTTCGGCTACCTCACCAGCCAGCTGCGCCAGGTCGGCCTGTTCCTCGCCCTCATCGTCATCGTCCTGTTCTTCCAGGTCACGACCGACGGCATCACGCTGGCGCCGATCAACGTCTCGAACCTGATCGTCCAGAACAGCTACATCCTGATCCTCGCGATCGGCATGGTCATGGTGATCATCGCCGGCCACATCGACCTCTCCGTCGGTTCGGTCGTCGCCTTCACGGGCGCCATGGCCGGCGTCATGATCACGCAGTGGGGCCTGCCCTGGCCGCTCGCCGTCGTGCTCTGCCTCGTGCTCGGCGCCCTGGTCGGGGCGTGGCAGGGCTTCTGGATCGCGTACTTCGGGATCCCCGCGTTCATCGTGACCCTGGCGGGCATGCTCGCCTTCCGCGGTGCAGCGCAGATCGCCCTGCAGAACCAGCAGATCTCGCCCTTCCCGGACGGCTTCCGCTCCATCGGCTCCGGGTTCCTCCCCTCGTTCGGCGAGACCGGCTACGAGCCGCTCACGCTCGTGCTCGGCGCCATCGCCGCGATCGTGCTCGTCGCGTCCGGCCTGCGCGGCCGCGCCGTGCGTCGCAAGTACCAGCTCGAGGACGAGCCCTTCGCCTGGTTCGTGCTCAAGCTCGCCTTCACGGTCGCGCTGATCATGTACATCGGGTTCCTGCTCGCCAGCTACTCGGGCACCCCGATCGTGCTCGTCGTCCTCGCCGTGCTCGTCGTCGTCTACTCCACCGTGATGAAGAACAGCGTCTTCGGCCGCCACGTCTACGCCATCGGCGGCAACCTGCACGCCGCCGAGCTCTCGGGCATCAAGACCAAGCGCGTGACGTTCCTGCTCTTCGTCAACATGGGCGTCCTCGCCGCCCTCGCCGGCGTCGTCTTCACGGGCCAGCTCAACCTGGCCAGCCCCAGCGCCGGCAACGGCTTCGAGCTCGACGCCATCGCCGCCGTGTTCATCGGTGGTGCGGCCGTCACCGGCGGCATCGGCACCGTCACCGGAGCCATCGTCGGTGGCCTCATCATCGGCATCCTGAACAACGGCATGTCGATCCTCGGCGTCGGCACCGAGTACCAGTCCCTCATCAAGGGCCTCGTGCTCCTCGCCGCGGTCGCGTTCGACGTCTTCAACAAGCGTCGCGCCGGCTCCTCCGTGAAGTAGGCAGCACCGACCGAGGGCACCGGCAGGAGGCGCGACGCGCGTCCGGCCGGTGCCCTCGGTCGTCCCCGGCCCGACCCCCCGACGGGCGGGACCCCCTCCGCCGGCGGCGTGCGCGCCTCCTGCCCGACCCTAGGATCGTCACCGTGGCGACCATGTTCGACGTCGCGTCCGCGGCGGGCGTCTCGCACCAGACGGTGTCGCGGGTCGTCAACGGCGACCCCTCGGTCCGCCCCGCGACGAAGGCCAAGGTCGACGCCGCCATCCAGCGGCTCGCCTACCGCCCGAGCGCCGCGGCCCGCGCCCTCGCGAGCCGGCGCACGCGCACCCTCGGCCTCATCAGCACCGGGTTCCCGCTGTACGGCCCGTCGAGCACCATGCACGGCTTCAACGGTGCGGCGCGCGCCGCCGGGTACCAGGTGTCGATGGCCACCCTCGACGCCTCGGACGCCGCCGGACTGCGCCCTGCGGTCGACGCGCTGCTCGGCCAGGACGTCGCCGCCCTCGTCGTGGTCGCGGCCGACGCGGGCACGCTCGCCGCCGTCGCCGCCCTCGACCCCGCCGTGCCGCTCGTCGTCGCCGACGCGCTGGACGAGCCGGGCCGGCACGCGGTGTCGATCGACCAGGCGCTCGGCGCGCGGCTCGTCGTCGAGCACCTGCACGGACTGGGCCACCGGTCCATCGCCCACGTGGCCGGGCCGGCCCCGTGGACCGACGCCTGCGAACGCCGTCGCGGCTGGGCCGAGGCCTGCGCCGAGCTGGGCGTGGACGCGAGCGTCGAGCTCGCGGGGGACTGGAGCGCGGCCTCCGGCCACCGCCTCGGGCTCGAGCTGGCCCGTCGCGGCGACGTCACCGCGGTCTTCTGCGCCAACGACCAGATGGCGATGGGCGTCGTGCACGCCTTCGCCGACGAGGGCGTGCGGGTCCCCGCCGACGTGAGCGTCGTGGGCTTCGACGACCTGCCCGAGGCCGCGCACGTGGTGCCGCCCCTCACGAGCGTGCGGCAGGACTTCGAGGCGCTGGGCCGCCGCATCATGACGGTCGTGGAGGCGCTGCTGGCCGGCGAGGACGTCCCCGCCGTCGTCGAGCGGCCCGAGCTCGTCGTGCGGACCTCGTCGGGCCCTCCCCGCCCCTGACGCGGCCCGCCCTGCCCGGCCGCTGCCCCGCCTCCTGCTGTCTCGGCACCGCGGGGCCAGCTCGGCACCGCGCACGTCCGCGGTGCCGAGCGGACTCCGCGGTGCCGTCGTCCGGCGCTGCCGCGTCGCCGCGTCGCCCGCCGTCGTGTTGCCCAGGAGGCCCGCACCTGACAGGATGTGAGCGCTCACTCAGACCGCCGGACCCCCGCCCGGCGCGTGCTCCACCCTCGACGACAAGGACGTCCTCATGGTCGACCAGACCCCTCCGAGCTTCGACGCGGCCACCCAGGCCGCGATCGACGCGACGCGCGAGCAGGTGGCGGGCCTGCACGCCGAGCTCACCAAGTACGGGCTCGTGATCTGGACGGGCGGCAACGTCTCGGGCCGCGTGCCCGGTGCCGACCTGTTCGTCATCAAGCCGAGCGGCGTCGACTACGACGACCTCGCGCCCGAGAACCAGATCCTCTGCACGCTCGACGGCGAGGTCGTGCCCGGCACGCCCGGCTCCGAGCGCAGCCCGTCGAGCGACACGGCCGCGCACGCCTACGTGTACCGCGAGATGCCCGAGGTCGGCGGCGTCGTGCACACGCACTCGACCTACGCGACGGCCTGGGCCGCGCGCGGCGAGGCCGTGCCCTGCGTCATCACCGCGATGTCGGACGAGTTCGGCGGCGAGATCCCCGTCGGCCCGTTCGCGATCATCGGCGACGACTCGATCGGCCGCGGCATCGTGCAGACCCTGCGCGGCCACCGCAGCCGGGCCGTGCTCATGCAGAACCACGGCCCCTTCACCATCGGCAAGGACGCCCGCGACGCGGTCAAGGCCGCCGTCATGGCGGAGGACGTCGCCCGCACGGTGCACATCAGCCGCCAGCTGGGCGAGCCGATCCCCATCCCGCAGGAGAGCATCGACGCCCTCTTCGACAGGTACCAGAACGTCTACGGCCAGAAGCCTTCAGGAGCACTCTCATGACCACCACCGCACCGCTCGACCCCACGGCGTTCCTCGCCGCCAAGCAGGTCTGGTTCCTCACCGGCAGCCAGGGCCTCTACGGCGAGGAGACCCTCCGTCAGGTCGCCGACCAGTCCCGTGCGATCGCCGACCAGCTCTCGGCCGCCGAGGGCGTGCCCGTCGAGCTCGTCTGGAAGCCCGTGCTCACCGACGCCGAGGCGATCAAGCGCACCATGCTCGAGGCGAACCTCGACGACGCCGTCATCGGCGTGACGGCCTGGATGCACACCTTCAGCCCCGCCAAGATGTGGATCTCGGGCCTGGACGCCCTGCAGAAGCCGCTGCTGCACCTGCACACGCAGGCGAACGTCGAGCTGCCCTGGGGCGAGATCGACTTCGACTTCATGAACCTCAACCAGGCCGCGCACGGCGACCGCGAGTTCGGCTACATCCAGACCCGGCTGGGCGTGCCGCGCAAGACGGTCGTCGGCCACGTCAGCGACCCGCGCGTGCAGGGCGAGATCGGCACCTGGATGCGCGCCGCGGCCGGTGCCGCCGCGGTCCGTTCCCTCAAGCTCGCCCGCTTCGGCGACAACATGCGCTTCGTCGCCGTCACCGAGGGCGACAAGACCGAGGCCGAGCTGGCCTTCGGCGTGCAGGTCAACACCTGGGGCGTCAACGAGCTCGCCGCCCGCGTCGAGGCGGTCGCCGAGTCCGACGTCGACGCGCTCGTCGCGGTCTACGAGGAGCAGTACGACGTCGTCCCCGAGCTGCGGAAGGGCGCCGAGCGGCACCAGTCGCTGCGGGACGGCGCCGCCATCGAGCTGGGCCTCCGCTCCTTCCTCGAGGAGGGCGGCTTCGGCGCGTTCACGACGAACTTCGAGGACCTCGGCTCGCTGCAGCAGCTGCCCGGCCTCGCCGTGCAGCGCCTCATGGCCGAGGGCTACGGCTTCGGTGCCGAGGGCGACTGGAAGACGGCCGTCCTCGTGCGCGCCGCGGCCGTCATGGGCGCGGGCCTGCCCGGCGGCGCCTCGCTCATGGAGGACTACACGTACCACCTCGTGCCCGGCGAGGAGAAGATCCTCGGCGCCCACATGCTCGAGGTGAGCCCGTCGCTGACGACGACGCGCGCGTCGCTCGAGGTGCACCCGCTCGGCATCGGCGGCAAGGACGACCCGGTCCGCCTGGTCTTCACCGCCGACCCCGGTCCCGCGGTCGTCGTCGCGCTGAGCGACGTGCGCGACCGGTTCCGCCTCACGGCGAACGTCGTCGACGTGGTCGCGCCCGACGCCGACCTGCCGAACCTGCCCGTCGGCCGTGCCGTCTGGGAGCCCCGCCCCTCGTTCGCCGTGTCGGCCGAGGCCTGGCTCACCGCCGGTGCCGCGCACCACACGGTGATGTCGAACGCGGTCGGCCTCGAGGCCTTCGAGGACCTCGCGCGGATCCTCGGGACCGAGCTGCTCGTCATCGACGAGTCGACGACGATCCGCGACTTCCGGCACGAGGTGCTCTGGAACCAGGCCTACCACCGCCTGGCGCGGGGCCTGTAGGCGTGACCGCGCCTCCTGCGGGTCAGGAGGCGTGGACCACGACGAGGGGGCGGCGACCGGTGGGGTCGTCGCCCCCTCCGGCGTCGCGGGTGGTCGCCGGGTGGGGTCCCCGCACGGCCTCGACACGGACCGGTCGGGGCGGTACGGTCGGGACGTCAGCCCGGACCCCGCTGGTGGCAGTCGCACACTCGTCGCGCGCCTCCGGTCCCTCGACTGGTCAGCAGGCTCGCGTCGACGACGCTCGAGCCGCCAGGCCGTCCTGACGAGGGCGGGCGGCCGGTCCCTGAACCGTCGGTCGTCCGTCCTGGACCTGCGCCGGTGCGCCTCCCCTGGTGCCCGGACCCGACGCGACGACGAGGACCCCAGCCCATGGTCACGATCCCCCTGCTCGGAGCACGCCCGCTCCGGGTCACCGCCACCGCCGTCCACCTCGCGGAGCTGTTCTTCCGCCGGGCCGACGTCTCCGGCGACATCTACCCCGACGACGCGGCGAAGGGGGTGGTCCCCGGGCCGGAGGCGGACCGCGTCGTGGTGATGGGGGAGCGGGGCGAGATCTCCCTCGGCGTGGTGACGAACGAGCTGAGCATGGCGGGGTTCCTCGCGCGCGAGCAGCACGAGGCCACCGGTCGCGGCGTGGAGTGGTCGATCGCGATGCTGCAGCGGGACTCGGTCGCCGACGCCCGCGCGGCCGCGGCCCGGCGCGCCGTGGACCTCGCCCGCACGGACCTCGTCGTGCTCATGGTGGGCATCTCGGACGCGCTCCGCCTCGTCCCCGGCGCACGGTGGGAGCGCCACGTGCGGGAGGCCGTCGAGGCCCTGTTCGACCAGCTGCCGTGCGACGCCCGCGTCGCGATCGCCGAGATCCCGCCGCTCGACAACGCCGGCAGCCTCAGCCGTGCCGCCCGCGTGGCCGCCGGCCAGCGGGCGGCGGCGTTGAACCGCCGCACCCGCGCCGTCGCGGCCGACCACCCCCGCCTCGTCGTCGTGCCGTTCCCGAGGGAGCTCACGGAGCGGCTGTGGGTCCCCCAGTCGGAGGAGCTCCGGTACACGCGCACCTACGCCGTCTGGAGCAGGGAGATCGTGGCGACGCTGGTCGGCGCTCGCACCTGAGCCCCCGCGGGGTCGTCGTCTTGACGCCGACCGGGCGCGGGCTTAGTGTCGGTACACCTTGTACGTACTCTGGCGAGTGCGTCGGGCACCGCCGCCCCACCCACCAGAGGAGTTCCGCCATGGCCGTCGGACCACAGATCAGAAGCCGCGTCCCGTTGTTCGACGGGATGAACAAGGTCCCCGGCGGGCTGATGCTCGTCCCGTTGATCCTGGGCTCGGTGGTCGGCACGTTCGCCCCCGGGTTCCTCGACCTCGGCAACTTCACGACCGCGCTCTTCCGCGACAGCGCCCTGCCCCTCATCGGCGTGCTCATCTTCGCGACGGGCATGCAGATCACCCTCCGCACCTCGGGCCCGGTGCTGGCGACGAGCGGCGTGCTGCTGCTCACGAAGTCGGTGATCCCGGCGACGATCGTCGTCCTCGTCGGCACCGTCGTGGGCATCGAGGGGATCCTCGGGGTCTCGATCCTCGCCCTGCTGGTGAGCATGGACAACAGCAACGGCGGCATCTGGCTCGCGTTCACGGGCCGCTACGGCCGTGAGCGCGACCGGGGTGCGTACATCGCCTCCGCGGTCAACGACGGGCCCTTCTTCTCGCTGCTGTTCCTCGGCGCCGCGGGTCTCGCCGACATCCCCTACACGCTGCTGCTCGCCGCCGTGGTCCCCCTGCTGCTCGGCATCGTCGTCGGCAACCTCGACCCCCGCTGGACCGAGGTCATGCGCCCCGTGCCCGACATCGTGATCCCGTTCTTCGCGTTCGCCCTCGGCACGGGCATCGACCTGGGCAACGTCGTGACCGGCGGCCTCTCGGGCATCGTCGTCGGGGTCGTGGCCGTGCTCCTCACGGGCACCACCACCTACCTCGGCTACCGGTTCCTGCTCCGTCGGGGCAAGGAGTCCGGGCTGGGCATCGCCTCGGCCACGACGGCGGGCAACGCCATCGCCACCCCCGCCATCGTGGGCGCGGCCGACCCGAGCTTCGCGCCCTACGTCGAGGTGGCGACCGCACAGGTCGCCTCCGCCGTGCTCGTCTCGGCGGTCCTCGCGCCGATGCTCGCCGCGTGGGTGCTCGGGCGCCAGGGCGGCGACCGCAGCCGCGAGATCGCCGCCGAGGCGGCGGCCGAGGCCTCCGCGCCGACCGCGGTGACGACCGCCGACCGCGTGCCGGACGGCACGAGCGCGGACGCCCTCCCCGACGTCCCGCCGGAGCCCCGTCGCCCGGCCGACGGCGGCGCGGCGTGACGGCCGCCGGCATCGTCGCCGACGACCTCACCGGGGCGGCCGACTCGGCCGTGCAGTTCACCCGCGCCGGGTGGACCGCCCGGCTCGCGCTCGGGGGCGACGCCCCGGCGACCGTCGACGACGGCTCCGTCGTCGCGATCGTCACCGACTCGCGCGCGCTCGACCCCGGGGCGGCGCACGCCGTCACCGCTGCGTCCGTCCGCGACCTCGCGGCGGCGGGCGCCGGTCGCGTCTTCGTGAAGGTCGACTCGACGATGCGCGGGTCGGTCGCCGACCAGGTCCGTGGCGCGCTCGAGGCGTGGCGGGAGCAGCACCCCGCAGCCGTCGCCGTCGTGAGCCCCGCGTACCCCTCCCTGGGGCGCACCGTCGTGGGCGGTCGGCTCCTGGTCGACGGGGTCGGCGTCGACGAGACCGCCGTGGGTCGCGACCCCGTGACCCCCGTGGTCACGGCCGAGATGGCCGACCTGCTGCCCGGCAGCACCAGGGTGGCGGTCGCCCTCGACGGCGAGGGGGACGGCGACGGCGACGAGGCCGCCGCCGCGCTCGCGCGGCGCCTGGTCGCGGCAGCTGCCTCCGGTGCCGACGTCGTCACCGTCGACGCCTCGACCGACGACGAGCTCGGCGTCGTGGCCGGAGCCGTGCTCCTCCTCGGGCCCCGTGCCGTGCCCGTCGGGTCGGCGGGGCTCGCCGTGCCCGTGTCGCAGGCCTGGGCAGCCCCGCGGGAGGCCGCGCCGTCCCGCGGGATCCGCCGACCCGGGCACGTCGTCGTCGTGCTCAGCAGCTTGCACGACGCGTCGCGCTCCCAGGCCGACCACCTCGTGGCGGCGACGACGGGTGCCCGGGTCGTGGCCCCCACGCTCGGCGAGGTGCTCGCGGGCGACCTCGGGCCGGCGCTCGCCCGTGCGCGGGCCGTGGAGGACGGCGACGTGACGGTCGTCCTCGCGCCAGCCCGGGGCGACGACGCCGGCCCCGAGGGCGAGGCGGGCGGCACCGTCGCCGAGCGCGTCGCCGACGCCCTCGCCACCCTCACCGAGCGCGTCGTCGCGGACCACGAGGACGTCGCCCTCGTGCTCGTCGGGGGAGAGGGCGCGCGCGCCGTCCTCCGCCGGGTCGGCGCCGACGCCGTCCTCGTGCGCGGCGCCCTGCGCGAGGGCGTGCCCTGGGGCACGCTCGAGGGCGGCCGCCTGCACGGCACGCCCGTCGTCACGAAGGCAGGAGGCTTCGGCCCGGCCACGACGCTCGCCGACGCCGTCACCGACCTCCTCGACCACCACCACCGTCCCGCACCGCAAGGAGAACCCTCATGACCCTCCCCGTACTCGCCCTCACCCTCGGAGACGTGGCCGGCATCGGACCCGAGATCACCGCCAAGACGCTGCTGCACCACGACGACCTCCGGCAGCGCGCCGTGCCCGTCGTCATCGGCGACGAGGCCGCGATGCGGCGGGGCGTCGTGGCCGTCGGGGGAGACCCGGACCTCGTCCGCGTCATCGGGTCGGTGGCCGACGGGACGAACGAGCCGGGCACCGTGGAGCTGCTGCAGACGGGCCCCTCGCTGGCCGACGTGCCCGTGGGCGTGCTGAGCCCCGAGGCGGGCGACGGCGCCTACCGGTTCGTCGTCGAGGCGTGCCGGCTGGCCCGGGAGGGCGAGGTCGACGGCATCGTCACGGCCCCCCTCAACAAGGCGGCCATGCACGCGGGCGGGCACCGCTGGCCCGGCCACACCGAGCTGCTCGCGCACGAGTTCGGGGTCGAGAACTTCTCGCTCGTGCTCTCCGCCGGAGACCTCTCGTTCTTCCACCTCACGACCCACGTGTCGATGCGCCAGGCGATCGAGGGCATCACGCCCGAGCGCACCGGCCAGGTGCTCGACCTCGCCGGCGCCTTCGCGGCGTCGCTCGGCACGCCCGACGAGCTCATCGGCCTCGCCGGCCTCAACCCGCACGCGGGCGAGAACCGGCTCTTCGGCGACGAGGACGCCGACGTCCTGGCGCCCGCCGTCGAGGCGGCCAGGGCCCGCGGCCTCAACGTCGTCGGCCCCGTTCCCGGCGACGCGCTGATCCCCGCCGCCGTGCGCGGCAAGTACAAGATCATCGTCGTCTGCTACCACGACCAGGGGCACGCCCCCTTCAAGGCCGTCTACGGCGACGACGGCGTGAACATCACCGTCGGCCTGCCCGTCGTCCGCGTCTCGGTCGACCACGGCACGGCGTTCGACATCGCGGGCCAGGGCATCGCGCGCGAGGCGAGCCTTGTACTCTCGGTGGAGCGCGCCGCCGCCCTCGCCCCCGGCTGGGAGCACGTGTGGAAGACGGCACAGCAGCAGGACGGCGCCGCCTCCTGACCTGTCCGACGACCGAGGGGACGACCGTGTCGACCTGGCTCACCGAGCTCGACGCCGACGCGGTCGCCCCCTCGAACCGCGGCCCCCTGCACGCCCAGCTGAGCGCGCTGCTGCGGTCCCGCATCGCCGACGGCTCGCTGCCGGCGGGGGCGGACCTCCCCACCGAGGCCGAGCTCCAGGACCACTTCGGCGTCTCGCGGTCGGTCGTCCGCCAGGCGCTCTCGTCGCTGTCGTCCGACGGCCTCGTGCGCCGCGGGCGCGGTCGCGGCAGCGTGGTGGCCCCCCGCGGCGAGCACCACCGCCTCGTGCAGCGGCTCTCGGGCCTCTCGACGCAGGTCCCGGCGGTGACGACGAGCGTCCTGGCCCTCGGGCCGGAGCGCGACGAGACGGCCGAGGCGCAGCTGGGCGTGGCCGAGGTGACCGGCCTGCGACGCCTGCGCCGGGCCGAGGGCGCGCCGATCGCCCTCATCCACACCTGGCTGCCACGCGGCGTCGGCGACGACCTCGACCGCGACGAGCTGACCGACACCTCGCTGCACGCCGTGCTGCGCACGAAGTACGGGATCGCCCTCGCGACGGGACGACGCCAGGTGCGCGCCGTCAGCGCGTCGGCCGCGCTCGCCGACGTGCTCGACGTCCCCGTGGGGGCGCCCCTCCTCCTGCTCGAGGGCACCACCCTCGACCGGCAGGGCGTGCCCGTCGAGTCCTTCCGCACCTGGCACCGTGCCGACCGCTTCGTCTTCGACGTCGACGTCGTCACCGGCGAGGAGCCGACGGAGCCGGCTCCGGCTCCCGCTCCGGCGACGTCTCCGGGCCACGGCGACGGCCCCGACGCGGGGCCCGCGCGCCCGGGCCCCGACGACCTCGCCCGCCGCGCCCACGAGCTGGCCCGCGACCTCGACGAGCTGGCCCGCCGCGCCTCCTGAGCGGGCTCCGGCACGCCCCCTCGCCGGTCCTGCCCGACCGGGAACACCGACCGTGCCCCGTGCGTTGGACCCACCATGAGCATCCCCCTCTCGATCCTCGACCTCGCCCCCATCGCCCCCGGAGAGACGGCCCGTGACAGCTTCGCGGCCTCCGTCGCGCTGGCGCAGCAGGCGGAGGCGAGCGGGTACCGGCGGGTCTGGTACGCCGAGCACCACAACATGGCGTCCATCGCGTCGAGCGCGACGGCGGTGCTCATCGCCCACGTGGCGGCGCACACGGAGACGATCCGCCTCGGCTCCGGGGGAGTCATGCTGCCGAACCACTCGCCGCTCGTCATCGCGGAGCAGTTCGGCACCCTCGCGACGCTCCACCCCGACCGCATCGACCTCGGCCTGGGCCGCGCCCCCGGCAGCGACCAGGCGACGTTCCGCGCGCTGCGCCGCGACCCCGCGTCGAGCGAGCGGTTCCCGCAGGACGTCCTCGAGCTGCAGGCGTTCCTCGCGGGCGAGTCGCGCGTGCCCGGCGTGCAGGCCGTCCCCGGCGCCGGCACCCGCGTGCCCCTGTACATCCTGGGCTCGTCGCTGTTCGGCGCCCAGCTCGCCGCCGCCCTCGGGCTGCCCTACGCGTTCGCGTCGCACTTCTCGCCCGACGCCCTGCACGACGCCGTCGCGGTCTACCGCCGGGACTTCCAGCCCTCGGCCGAGCTCGCCGAGCCCTACGTGCTCGCGGGCGTCAACGCGATCGTCGCCGACGACGCGGACGAGGCCGCACGCGAGTTCGCCGCCGTCAAGCGCCAGCGCCTGCTCATGCTGCTGCGCCAGAGCGGCCAGGTCACGCCGGGTCGCGAGTTCGCCGACGACGAGCTCGACCACCTGCTGCGCACCCCGGCGGGCGCCCACGTCGCGAGCATGACGACCTTCACGGCCGTCGGCACCCCCGACGACGCCCGCGCCTACATGGAGCAGTTCGCCCGTAGCGCCGACGCCGACGAGCTCATCGTCGCCCACTCCTCGTCGACGACCTCGGCGCGGCTGCGCAGCGTGGCCCTGCTGGCCGACGCGATGGCGGCCGTTCCCGCCTGACGCGGGTCGGGCCTCCTGCGCGGGGTGCGCCCCGTGGCCCGGGGCGCGCTCACGGGGCGGTGAAGATCCAGAGGAACGTCACGGCCACCGGTTGCAGGGCCACCCCCGCGACCAGGAGGCTGCGGCGGGCCCAGGCGCGGTCCGTGATCGTCGGTGAGCCGAGCAGCGGCGTGACCGGCAGCAGGATCCGGAACAGGCTCTGCTGCGGCAGGAACACCGCCGCGACGTAGAGGGCGTAGCTCACGCCGAAGCCGACCACCTCGTGGCCGAGCCGGAGCGTGCCGGGCCGGCTGGCGCCGAGGGCGAACGCGCCCCAGAGCACGAGCACGATGACGATGCCGCCGAGCCCCAGCCAGCGCCCCGCGATGAGGAACCACGGCGTGAGGGGCACGAAGTCGGGCCTGCCGACGTAGTCCGTCCACCAGGCCATCTCGGTCTGCAGGTAGCCGTCGGGCACGCCCGTGACCAGGTGCACGACGACGGGCCAGGCGAGGCCCGCCCCGGCCGTGACGAGGCCCGCGAGCACGATCGCGGCGAGCTCGCGCCGCGGCAGGCTCCCGCGCAGGGGGCCCGTGGCGACCGTCACGCGACCCGGCCCGGCACCCAGCGGCGCCTCGTCGCGCCAGCGCACCACGAGGTGGACGGCCAGGGCGAGCGCGAGCGCGAGCGCCCCGGGCCGGGTGAAGGCCGCGGCGAGCCCGCAGAGCAGCACGAGGTCGTAGCGGCGCTGCTGGATCGCGAGGACGCCGCCGAAGAGGAGCGCGAGCGACAGGCCCTCGGCGTAGCCGACGCTGAAGATGAACGACAGCGGACCGAAGCAGAAGAACAGCGTCGCCCAGAGCGCCGCCTGGTGGCCGACGCGGGTCGCCACGATCCGGTACAGCAGGATCGCCGCGACCGCGCCGAAGCCCGTCGCGAGCAGGAGGGACGCCACGGCGAAGTCCATGCCGGTCGCGACCATGAGCAGGTGCGCGAGCACCGGGAAGGCCGGCAGGAACGCCCACTCGTTCGGCGCGACGTCGCCCGTGCCATCGCGGGGCAGCTCGGTCGGGTAGCCGTGCAGGGCGATGGTGCGGTACCGGTCGGCGTCCCACGCCCCCGTGAAGTGCAGGAAGCTCTGCCCGCTGCCCGGCGTGATGAAGGTGGCGTCGGCGAGCAGGGCGACCTCGTAGACGACGAGGAGGACCACCGTCGAGAACGCCCGCGACACGAGGTAGATCGCGAGGATCGAGCGCCACGAGCCCGAGATGCGGGCCGCGAGCTTCGACGGGCGGGCGACGCGGACCGGGGTCCGCTCCGGGACGTGCGTGCGGCTCACGCGCTCGTCCCCTGGTCCGTCACCGCACCGACGCTACCGCCTGCCCGCCGAGTAGGCTCGCGCACCATGACCCTCCCGCCCGACGCCTCGCCCGTGCCGCCCGCCCCGACGCCGTCGCGGCGCGCTCCGGGCGGGCTCCCGGTGTGGTCCTGGGTCGCCCTGGCGGTCGCGCTCGTCGTGGGCGTCGTCGGGTCGGCCGTCCTCGGCGCGGGCCTGGGCGTGGCCGCGGGCCGGGAGGTGCGCTCGGTGCCCGAGGGGTGGCTGCCGGGCGGACCGGACGGCCGCGACGGCCCCGGTGGCACGCGCGACGAGCCGAGCCGGGCGCTGCCCGCGACGCCGACGCCGACGGCGCCGTCCGGGCCCGCGGGGGCCGACGTCGTGTCGCTCGACGAGCACGTCGACCTCGGTGGCGGCCAGCCCGCGATCTGGGCCGTCCCGCTGCCCGAGGGCTGGACGACCGAGGTCCTCGACCAGGGCGGGGTCAACAGCTTCGCCGACCCCTCGACCCGCTGCAGCTTCACCTCGTCGCAGAACCAGCAGCCGGCCGCCGACACCGCGGCCACGAGCGACCGCGCCGACACCGAGGCGACCCAGGCCCTCATCGAGCAGGGGTTCACGTCGTCGACCGACGGGGCGACCGTGCGCCCGCTCGAGTCCGTGGTCGTCCGTGCGGGCACGACCTCCGGCGACGCGCGGGGCGTCGAGATGCTCACCTCGCGCTTCGACTACCCGCTGCCCTCCACGGGCGAGGCGTGGACGAACCGGCTGGCCGTCCGGGCCGTGCCCGAGATGAGCGCGATGGTGTACCTCGTCGTCAACTGCCCGACGACCGTCGCCGATTCGGACGACGACCCGTGGGCCGGGCTCGTCGAGCGCGTGCAGCTGCTGCCCGGCGCCTGACGCGGCCGGGGCCCTCCCGCGGCGGCCGCCGGGCAGCACCTAGGGTGGTCGCGACACGAAAGGGGCCGCCGATGACGACGACCACGTCCGCACCGACCACGCCCGCGATCGACCCGGTCACGGCCGTGCACCTCACGGCGGGCGGGGTCTCGCTGCTGCTCGACCTCACCGACGGCAGGCTGCCGTCGGTCGTCCACTGGGGCGCGGCCCTCGGCGCGGTCACGGGTCAGGAGGCCCGGGCGCTGACCGACGCGGCCGTCCCGCCCGTCGTCGCCAACGAGGTCGACGTGCCCGTGCGCCTGGCCCTGCTGCCGGAGCACCACACGGGCTGGGTCGGTCGGCCGGGGCTCTCCGGCAGCAGGCAGGGCCGCGACTGGTCCCCGCTGTTCACCGTCGTCGACGTCGCCCTCGACGCCGTCGACGGCTCCGCCCGTGACGGCGGGCTAGCCACCGTCGGGGCCGGCACGCTCACCGTCGACGCGCGCGACGAGGTCGCCGCGCTGTCGCTCCGGATCGAGGTCGAGCTCGGCGGCAGCGGCCTCCTGCGCCTGCGCGCCACGGTGACGAACGACGCCGACGAGCCCTACGACCTCGGCGAGCTCAGCCTCGCTCTGCCCGTGCCCGCCCGGGCCCACGAGATCCTCGACCTCGCGGGCCGTTGGGGCCTCGAGCGCACCCCGCAGCGCCGCCCGCTCGTGGTGGGCCAGCACCTGCGCGAGGGGCGCAAGGGGCGCACCGGCTCCGACGCGGCCACGGTGCTCAGCGTCGGCGTGCCGGGCTTCGGCTTCGCGCGCGGCGAGGTCTGGGGGCTGCACGTCGGCTTCTCGGGCGACCACCGGTCGTGGGCCGAGCGCACCTCGGCCGGCCTGCAGGTCGTCGGCGGGGGAGAGCTGCTGCTGCCCGGCGAGGTGCGTCTCGCGCGCGACGAGGCCTACCAGGGTCCGTGGCTGTACGCCTCCTACGGCGACGGGCTCGACGAGCAGGCGCAGCGCTTCCACCGCTGGCTGCGCGCGCGGCCGCAGCACCCGCGCTCGCCGCGACCGGTCACCATCAACGTGTGGGAGGCCGTCTACTTCGACCACGACCTCGACCGGCTGAAGGACCTCGCCGACCGCGCCGCCGCGCTCGGCGTCGAGCGGTACGTGCTCGACGACGGCTGGTTCCAGGGCCGCCGCGACGACACGGCGGGGCTCGGCGACTGGGTCGTCGACGCCGACGTCTGGCCCGACGGCCTCGGCCCGATCGTCGACCACGTGACCGGCCTCGGCATGGAGTTCGGCCTCTGGTTCGAGCCCGAGATGGTCAACGAGGACAGCGACCTCGCCCGGGCGCACCCCGAGTGGATCCTGCAGACGGGCGGCCGGCTGCCCGTGCGGTCGCGCAACCAGCAGGTGCTCGACCTGGGGCGCCCCGAGGCGTACGAGCACGTGCTCGGCCAGATGACGGCCGTGCTCGAGGCCTACGACATCGCCTACGTCAAGTGGGACCACAACCGCGACCTCGTCGACGCGGGCACGGTCGGCGGCGTGCCGGGGGTGCACCGGCAGACGCTCGCGACGTACCGCCTGATGGACGAGCTCAAGCGCCGGTTCCCCGGGCTCGAGATCGAGTCGTGCTCGTCAGGAGGCGCCCGCGTCGACCTCGGCGTGCTCGAGCGCACCGACCGCGTCTGGGTGTCGGACTGCATCGACCCGCTCGACCGTCAGCAGATGATGCGCTGGACCGAGCAGCTGCTGCCGCCCGAGCTGCTCGGGGCGCACGTCGCCTCCGGCCGCAACCACACCACGGGTCGCATGCACGACCTGGCCTTCCGGGCGGGCACCGCCGTGTTCGGCCACCTCGGCATCGAGTGGGACCTCCGGCTCGCCACCGACGACGAGTCCGACCAGCTGCGGCAGTGGATCGAGCTCCACCGGCGGCACCGCGAGCTGCTGCACTCCGGCGACGTCGTGCGCGTCGACGAGCACGACCCTTCGATGCTCGTGCACGGGGTCGTCGCCGAGGACCGCTCCGAGGCGCTGTTCGCCCTGGCGACCGTCGGCCGCAGCGAGATCGCCCCGCTCGGGCGCTTCACGCTCCGCGGCCTCGACCCCGAGCGGCGCTACGTCGTCGAGCCCGTCGCCATCGGCGGCGTCGCGGACGAGGGCCGGCCGCACTGGTACGGCGGCACGTTCAGCGGGCGCGCGCTCATGGTGGCGGGGCTGCAGACGCCCGCCACGCGTCCCGAGCAGGTCGTGCTGCTGGAGGTCCGCGGCGCCTGAGGCGGGGGCAGGAGGCCCGCCCCGGCCCGCGCCTCCTGCCCCTCTCGCGCTGTTCGTGCGAGAAGGCGACCGATGCCGCGCCGGCGACCGCTGATCCGCTGGCGGGAACGGCGTGTCGCGCCAGGACCGTCGCGTCCGGCAGCGGGACGACCGACGGACCGGGCGCGCACGTCGGGTGCTGCGACCCGGAAAGGGGGTGACGCCCGGGCGGGCGATCCGGCAGCCTGGGGGACGACCCCGTCCCGTCCCGTCCGCGGCGGCGCGGACGCGCCCGGACCCCGGAGAACCCCCTGCTCTCGATCACCTACACCAGCACCGCCTCGACGCCGTTCTCGGACGGCGACCTGGCGACCCTCCTCATGAACAGCAGGGCCACCAACCGTCGTCACGGGCTGACGGGCCTCCTGCTCCACCGCGACGGCCGGTTCCTCCAGGTGCTCGAGGGGGAGGCCGGGGCCGTCCGTCAGCGCTACGACCGCATCGCCGCCGACCCGAGGCACGGCGAGCTCGTCCGCGTCGTCGAGGAGGACCTCGCCGAGCGCCGGTTCCCCGACTGGAGCATGGCCTACGAGCCCCTCGTCGACACCGCCGCCTCGGACATCCCCGGCTACCGCGACCTGCTGGCCGTCCCGGTGCCCGCGCTCGCCCAGGGCGACCGGGAGCGGGCCGTGCACGAGCTGCTCGCCTGGGCCGCCGCCCGGCAGGAGCGCCCCGCCACCGTCTGACCTCCTCCGCGACCGGCCCGGCGCCCCGGTGCCCGCCCGTGGCAGGATCGGCCGATGGACCTGCCGAGCCTCGCCGCCCTGGGCCTCGACGACGACGCCGCGGCCGTGTACCGCCTCCTGCTCGCGGACGGCGACGGCACGACCGTCGGCACGGCGGCGACGGCGACCGGGGTCGACGACCCTCGCGCGGCCGCGTCCCTCGCGACGCTGACCGCCCTCGGCCTCGCGGTCCGGCGGAGCGAGGGCGGCGAGCACGACGCCGTCGACCCGAGGATCGCCGTCCCGGCGGTGCTCGCCGCACGGGCCGGCGCGCTCGCCGAGGTGCAGGCGGGCCTGCCGGCGCTCGCGGACGCCTTCCGAGCGGCTCGCCCGTCGCCCGAGGGCGGGTCGGCGACGACGGTGCTGCGCGGCGCGGCGGCCGTCGGCGACCACTACGGGCGGCTCGTGCTCGGGGCCGCCGAGGAGTTCCTGGCCTTCGACCGCCCCCCGTACGTCGTGTCCGCCGCAGGGGGCGAGCGGCAGCGGGCGGCCCTCGCCCGCGGTGTCCGCTGGCGGGCGCTCTACGCGGCGACGAGCTTCGTCGCCGACGACCGCTGGTCGGAGGTCAGGAGGGTCGGGGCCGAGGGCGAGGAGGCGCGGCTCGTGCACGCCCTCCCCGTGAAGCTCGTGGTCGCCGACCGGCGGGCGGCCCTCGTGTCGCTCACCCTCGGCGACGGCGAGCCGGAGGCGCTGGTCACCGGGTCCGAGCCCCTGGTCGCGGCCCTCGTGGAGCTCTTCGAGCAGCACTGGCGGGCCGGGGTGCCCGTGGACGGACCGACCGCCGCCGAGCCGAGCGGGGAGGCCGGGGCGAGGACGGGCTGGGCGGCGGCGGCGGCGGCGCTCGAGGCCGAGCGCTCGGCCGGACGGTCGGCCCACGACGACGACCGTCCGGGCGCTGCCCGCGTGCCGACGTCGTTCGAGCGCGGCGTGCTCGTGCTGCTGGCGGCGGGGGCGAGCGACGAGGCGATGGCCCTGCAGCTGGGGGTGTCCACCCGCACGCTGCGGCGGCGCCTCCGCGTGCTCTTCGACGAGCTCGGCGCGGCCAACCGCTTCCACGCCGGCGTGCAGGCCGCACGGCGCGGCTGGCTCTGACCCCTCGACGGGGGTCGGTCGGCCAGTGGGGGGACCCGGCTGTCCCCCGTTCGGGGTGCTGATGTTGCGAACGCGTGAACGACCTGGCCGAGTTCTGCCATCGGCAGAGGTCGGCCACCGCTTTCCCTGGAGCTGGAGGTGAATTCACAGCAAACTCTTGCCTCATGACCGTGGCGAGTGCCGCGGCGTGCGAAAGGGAACCGTGACGAGAACTCTCGGCCGACGACGGCCACGCATCTCCGCCACCCTGCTCGTGACCTGCCTCGTGGGAGCCGGCGTCGCCGTGCTGCCCACCACCGGCGCGGTCGCGGCGGAGGGCCCGACGGTGGTGGGCGACACCAGCTTCGACGACGGCACGTACGTCGTGACCCTGCGCGACCCCGCGGTCGCCTCCTACGAGGGCGGCGTCGCCGGCCTCGCCCCCACGGCCGTCGCCGAGGGCGAGTCCTTCGACCCGGCCGCCGCCCCGGTGCAGGAGTACCGCGACCACCTCGCCTCCGAACAGGAGCAGGTCGCCGACAGCGTCGGTGCCTCCATCCGGGCCCAGTACTCGCTCGCCACGAACGGGTTCGCCGCCGACCTCTCGGCCGCGCAGGCGCAGAAGCTCGCCGCGGACCCGGCCGTCGAGGCCGTCGTCGCCAACGAGATCCTCGAGACGCAGGCCGCCGAGCCGTCGACCGACTTCCTCGGCCTGAGCGGTCAGGGCGGCTACTGGGAGCGCTTCGGCACGGGCGAGGGCGTGGTCGTCGGCATCATCGACACCGGCATCGCGCCCGAGAACCCCTCCTTCGCCGGTGCACCCCTGGGCACGGACGCCACGACCGGCGACCCCTACCTCGCGGGCAGCACCATCACCTTCGACAAGGCCGACGGCGAGACCTTCCGCGGTGCCTGCCAGCGCGGCGAGCAGTTCACCGCCGCCGACTGCAGCACGAAGATCGTCGGTGCCCGCTTCTTCGTCGACGGCTTCGGCGAGGGTCGCCTCGCGAGCGCCGAGCAGGGCGAGTTCGTGTCGCCCCGTGACGGCGACAGCCACGGGTCGCACACCGGCAGCACGGCGGTCGGCAACGCCGACGTGCCCGTGACCATCGGCGACCGCGACTTCGGCACCATCTCGGGCGTCGCCCCCGACGCCAAGATCGCGGCCTACAAGGTCTGCTGGACGGGCGACGCGACCCGCGGCATCGCCGACGGCTGCGCCACGCAGGACCTCCTCAGCGCCATCGAGGCGGCGGTGGAGGACGGCGTCGACGTCATCAACTACTCGATCGGCGGCGGCGGAGCCGACTCGACGATCTCGCTCACGGACGCGGCCTTCTTCGAGGCCGCCCGCACCGGCGTGTTCGTCGCCGCGTCGGCCGGCAACTCGGGCCCGAAGGCCTCCACGGTCGACAACGCGGCACCGTGGATCACCACGGTCGCCGCGAGCACGATCCCCAGCTACGACGCGACCGTGCGCGTGACGGGTGCCGACGGCGAGGCCGTCAGCTACCTCGGTGGTTCGACCTCGCTGTCGACGGACCCGGACGGCCTCAGCGGCCGCTTCGTCGACGCGGCCCAGATCGGCGTCGACGGCCGGACCGCCGACGACGTGCTCTACTGCGCCCCCGGTGCCCTCGACCCGGCGAAGCTGGCCGCCCTCGCGGCCGGCGACGACGCGATCGTGCTCTGCGACCGCGGGGTCACCGACCGCGTCTCGAAGTCCGCCGAGGTCGAGCGCGTCGGCGGCGTCGGGACCGTGCTCGTCAACCGCACGCCCAGCTCGGTCGACGTCGACGCGCACCCGATCCCCACCGTGCACGTGGACTCGCAGGACTACGCCGCCCTGCACGCCGCCGCCACGGCGGGCGACCAGGTGACGCTCCTCGACGGCAACCCCGACGAGCTCCCCGAGCCCGTGACCCCGCAGATCGCCGGCTTCTCGTCGCGCGGCCCGCTCACGGCCGACGGCGGCAACCTCATCAAGCCCGACATCTCGGCGCCCGGCGTCGCGATCCTCGCGGCCGGTGCCAACGCCGACGGCGCGGACCCGACCTACGAGTTCCTCTCCGGCACCTCGATGTCGTCCCCGCACATCGCGGGACTCGCCGCGCTCTACTTCGGTGAGGACCCCACGGCCTCGCCGATGGAGGTCAAGAGCGCCATGATGACGACGGCCTACGACCTGTCGAACGCCGACGGCACCCCGAACCGCGACGTCTTCGCGCAGGGCGCCGGTCACGTCGAGCCCGGCTCGATGATGGACCCGGGCCTGCTCTACCTGAGCGACGAGGAGGACTGGATCGCCTACGCCCAGACCGTCGGCACCCGCCAGGACTCGCAGCTGAACCTGCCGTCGATCGCGGTCGGCTCGATGCTCAACACCGAGACCGTCACGCGCACCGTCACGGCGACCGGCCCCGGCACCTACACGGCGCAGGCCGTCGACCTGCCCGGCATCGACACGGTCGTGACGCCCTCGACGCTCACCTTCACCGAGGCCGGCCAGGAGGCGTCGTACGACGTCACCTTCACGCGGACCACGGCCGAGCCGAACGTCTACTCGACCGGCTACCTCAGCTGGACCGACGGCGGCACGCACGTCGTGCGCTCCCCGCTGGCCGTGCGCCCGCTCGAGCTCACCGCCCCCGACGAGGTCGCCGGCACCGGCGTCGAGGGCAGCGTGCCCTTCGACGTCGTCGCGGGCGCCGACCTCACCGAGGCCGTGCGTGCGGACGGGCTCGTCCCCGCGCAGGTCGAGACCGGCACCGGCACCGCCGAGGCCGACCCCGTCGTGGTCCCCGTGACCGTGACGGAGGAGGGCACGCACGGCCGGTTCGTGCTCGACTCCGGCGTGGACGAGGCCGACCTCGACCTCACCCTCCTCGAGGTCGTCCCGGGCGCCACGCCCGAGGTGGTCGCCCAGAGCGCGACGGCGAGCGCCGACGAGCAGATCGACGTCGAGCTCGAGGCCGGCGAGTACGAGCTCCGCGTCGAGTTCTTCTCGGGCGACGGCGACCTGCCGTTCACGCTGACGTCGTTCCTCGTGCCCCCGGCGGCCGACGCCGAGGCCGGCTCCGGCTCCGGCTCCGACGACGCGACGGTCCAGCGGGTCGACCAGCTCGCCCCGACCGGCACCTTCACGGTCGACCCGGCCACGCTCGTGGCGGGAGCCGGCGAGACCGTCGAGATGACGGCCGCCTGGTCGGGCCTCGCCTACGACGAGACGTACCTCGGTCGCGTCGTCTTCGGCGACACCGGCGTCGACACGTTCGTCACCGTGGTCGCCGGCCCCGAGCCGGAGGCCGAGCCCGAGCCCGAGCCCGGGCCCGGTGAGCCCGGTGGCCCCGCGCCGGTCCCCGGCGACCCGGGTGCCCCCGGCGCCCCGGCGCCCGGCGACCCCGGTGCGGCTCCCGCCCCGGGTGAGCCCGGGACCGGTGCCGCGGGCAGCGGCGACCCGCTCGCCTTCACCGGCCAGGACCTCCTGCCCTACGCGGCCGCGGCGCTCCTGCTGCTGCTCGCCGGGGTCGGGGTGACGGTCCTGGGTCGCCGTCGGGCCGCGACGGTCGACGCCACGGACGACGGCCCCTCCACGGAGGCCTGACCCGGCGCCGCGAGGCGCACCACGACGAGGCGGTCCGCCGCTCCCCGAGGGGAGGGGCGGGCCGCCTCCGTCGTGGACCGAACTCTTCGTGGACCCGCGACGAACTCCCGGTGCAGCCTGTACGGCCGCCGGAGACGGAAGGACTAGGTTCGGGACTCGTGAACGAACGACAGAGCGACGACGGCGGCCTGCGCGTCGTCAGCTACAACTTGCGCGAGCACAAGGCGAAGGGCGAGATCCTCGCCCTCGCCACCGACTACGACATCGACGTGCTGTGCCTGCAGGAGGCGGACACGAACGACATCCCCGAGCAGCTCGGCGACCTGACCCTGGCCGCGGCCACGCGGAACAACCGCCTCGGCCTCGCCGCGTACTACCGGTCGTCCCGCTACGACCTCGTCGGCACGAGCGTCTACGCGCTCAAGAAGAGCCTGCACGACTACGTCATGAGCCCCGCCCACGAGCGCCTCCTCGTCGCCCACCTGCACGACCGCCGCACCGGCGAGGACGTCCTCATCGGCTCGTTCCACGCCGCGCCGCTGTCGGCGACGAACGCGCTGCGTCGCAACCAGGTGAAGGCCGCGCACGCGCTGATGCGCGCCATCGCCCCGGGCGTGCCCATGCTCATGGTCGGCGACTTCAACTACCCGTGGTTCCACCACGGCCTGCGCAAGAAGGTCGAGAGCGAGGGGTTCCTGCTCACGCGCAGCGACAGCCCCACCTACTCGGGCTACAAGTACGTCAAGGGCCACTTCGACTTCGCGACGAGCGTCGACCTGAAGATTGACGGGGTCCGCACGCTGCCCGCCGGTGCGTCCGACCACCGCCCGATCCTGGTGGACGCCCAGCACCTCCCCGTGGCCGTGGCCTGACCCGCCCCACGCGCAGGAGGCCCCCGTCACGACGATCGTGACGGGGGCCTCCTGCGCGGTGCGGTCGGGCGCGGGGCGCGCCGGCCGGGGCCGACGCCCGGGTCAGGCCGCGAGGGCCAGGCCGCGGGCGACGACGGTCGACGCCTGCAGGATCGTGCGCGAGGGCTCGCCGCGCCAGCTGCGGCCGGGGACGACCCAGCCCTCGGCGCCGTCGACCGTGACGCGCGCGCCCTCGGCGACGTCGAGCGCGAGCTCGCCGCGACGGGCACGGACGAGCCACTGGCGGTCGGCGTCGTCGACGAGGACGAACTCGACCAGGCGGGCGATGGTGGTGACGGGGTCGGTGGCGACCGTGCCGGTCACGGTGACCGGGGCGATGCCGTGCTGGAGTGTGGTGTGGGCGTTCATGTCGTGGTGCTTCCTTGCGATGTCTCTGGTGACACGCCGGGGCGGGATGGTTCACCGCGCTCGTGGCGTGGACCGGCCGGGAGGCCGATGGTCGGGTCCGGGGCTGCACCGAGAGGGTGGGGAGGCCGAGGCGGACGGGAACGATCAGACGGATCTGTTCCGAGCGACAGATCAAAGTACCACGGTCTGAGCCTGCGGCACAAGGATCCGTCGGGCGAGGATCCGACCGCGCCGCCGGGAGCCGTCCGGACGCCACCCGGGAGCCGCCTGGACGTCGGCCGACACCGCGGTGCTTGCATGGTCCGCATGAGCACCGTTCCCACCATCACCCTGAACAACGGCGTCGAGATCCCCCAGCTGGGCTTCGGCGTGTACCAGATCGACCCCGCCGAGACGAAGGACGCCACCCTCGCCGCGCTCGAGGTCGGCTACCGCCACATCGACACCGCCGAGATGTACGGCAACGAGGCCGGCGTCGGCGAGGCCGTCCGTGCCTCCGGCATCGACCGCTCCGAGATCTTCGTGACCTCGAAGCTCAACAACGGCTTCCACCGCCGCGACGACGCCCTCAAGGCGTTCGACGGCACGCTCGACGCGCTGGGCAGCGACTACGTCGACCTGTTCCTCATCCACTGGCCGCTGCCGACCACCGACGTCGACTACGTCGAGACCTGGAAGGCCCTCGAGGAGATCGCGGCCAGCGGCCGCGCCCGGTCGATCGGCGTCTCGAACTTCCAGCAGGCCCACCTGCAGCGCCTGTTCGACGAGACCGGCACCGTGCCCGCCGTCAACCAGATCGAGGTGCACCCCTACCTCGTCAACGACGAGGTCCGCTCCTTCGGCGAGAAGGCCGGCATCGTCACCGAGGCCTGGTCGCCCATCGCCCAGGGCAAGGTCCTCGACGACCCGACCCTCACCGAGATCGCCGAGCGCGTCGGCAAGTCGACCGCCCAGGTCACGCTCCGCTGGCACATCCAGCGCGGCGACGTGATCTTCCCGAAGTCGGTCACGCGCGAGCGCGTCGAGGAGAACTTCGCCCTCTTCGACTTCGAGCTCACCGACGCCGACGTGTCCGCGATCACGGCCCTCGACAAGGGCGAGCGCACGGGCCCCGACCCCGACACGTTCGACTACATCCCCTCCTGACCGAGGGGTGACCCGGGGCGAGCCGGGTGCACGACGGAGGGGCCGGGCGGCGACGCCCGGCCCCTCCGTCGCGTCCCGCACCGCGAAGTCCGCTGGGCACCGCGAGAGTCCGCGGTGTGCAGCGGACCTCGCGGTGCCGACCGTCCCCGACGCGGCCGCCAGCCGTCCGCGATAGGCTCGGCCCTTCCCCGCACCGCGTGCGGGACCCGGCCGGACCACGAGGTCCGGGCCCGAGCGAGACCGAAGGCGAGCGGCGCGTGCGACGGACGGTGGGCCTCCTGCGCCTGCTCGTGGCGGTCGCCGGGCTGGTCGCCCTCGTCGCGAACTTCGTCTACACGCTCGGCTTCAGCACGTTCTCGTCGGCGAACTACTTCGCCTACTTCACGCAGCAGAGCAACACGGCCAACGTCGTCGTGCTCGCCGTGTCGGGCGTCACCGCGCTGCGCGGGCTGCCCGAGCCCCGCTGGTTCGCGGGGGTGCACGCCCTGGTCTCGACGTACGTCATCGTGTCGGGCATCGTCTACGGCGTCATCGTCGCCGAGTCGGCGAGCCACGCCTACACGATGGAGGTGCCCTGGTCGAGCCAGGTCCTGCACTGGTGGATCCCCACCTTCGTGCTGGTCGACTGGGTGCTCGCGCCGGGCCGCACGCGCGTGGGCTGGTGGGTGCTCGGGGTCGTGCCGGGCTACCCGATCGTCTGGGGCATCGCGACGATCGTGCGCGGCGCCGAGGTGGGCTGGTACCCGTACTTCTTCCTCGACCCGGCGCAGGTGGCGTGGCCGACCGAGTACCTCGCCTACAACGCGTTGGCGCTCGGGGTGATCCTGGGCGTCGTGAGCGCCCTGGTCGCGCTGAGCAGGTTCCGCCCGGACGTGCGCCTCGCCCGGTTCGCCGAGGGTCAGGGCATGGGGGTGGGCGAGCTGCCGTCCGTGCCGTCGCCGGGCGACGCCGACGGGGCGCCGGTCGGGTCCGGCTCGGCCACGAGGTCGAGGTAGGGCAGGAGGCCCGCCAGCGCGGCCTCGACCGCGTCGCCGTCGTCGAGCGCCGCGAAGCCCTCGGCGGCCGCCCCGCCGATCATCCCGACGAGCACGGGCTGGCCGGTGACGGGCAGCAGGTTGAGCCACACGCGCACCACGGCGTCCTCGTCGAGGACCGCCCACACGGTCGCGGTGCTGCTCCAGAAGGGCTCGTCGAAGCGGAGCCAGACGACCTCCTGCTGGCCGACGACGAGCTGGTCCAGCGCCTCCTGGTGCTCCTCGGGCAGGGGCGGGTCGAGCTCGAAGTCGCCCTCCCGCAGCACCGCGACCGGCACGGTGACGATCGCCCGGTCGACCGACAGGGACTCGCCGGTCGCGAGGCGGAGGCCCACCCCGCGCCCGCCGCGCTGCAGCGTGACGACGTTGGCGGTGCGGAGCACGTCGAGCCCGTCGAGCAGCTCGGTGACGAAGCGCTGCAGCGCGCCGGTGACGAGCTGCAGGTCGGCGGGCAGGAGGCTCGCGACGTCGGTGCCGGAGCTCGCGTCGGTCGCCTCGCCGTCGCCGTCGCCGTCGAGCCCGGTGCGCGCCGGGGCGAGGGCGGCGCGACGCCAGGCCGCGCGGGCGGGATCGTCGTCGGCGACGGGCTCGCCCTCGACGGGGCGGGCCTCGACGGAGGCGGGGAACGGCACGGTGCCCACGCCGGAGACGCCGAGCACGACCTCGAGGGCCCGGGCGCCGGGGCCGGCGAGGAGGGCGCCGCCGAGCTCGACGGGCAGCTCCCACCCCGAGGGCAGCTCGGACCAGATGCGCCCGCCGACCCGGTCGCGGGCCTCCACGACGACGACGTCGTGGCCCTGGTCGGCGAGGGTGCGGGCGGCCGTCGCGCCGGCCAGGCCCGCCCCGATCACGGCGATGCGCTCGCCGGGCTCCGCCAGCGCGTGCACGGCCTCGGCGACCTCGAAGCCGGAGGCGCGGGCACCGGCGAGGGTGCCCGGGTGCTGCCCGGCGACGCCCTCGCCGGCGAGGAACACGGTGCCGTCGAGCGGCACCCTCAAGATCGCCCGGGCGCCCTCGGCCGCACCGGCGGCCAGCAGGGTCGTCGCGCCCAGCGAGTAGGGGTCGGTGGCCCACGAGCTGCGTCGGGCGTCGGCCGGGCGCGGCAGGTCGGAAGCCGCCATCGGCAGCGGCGTGGGCGTCGCCGTCGGCCCCGCGGGGGCCGTGCTCGGCGCGGGCGTCGGCGCGTCGGTCGTGCAGGCCGCGAGCACGAGCACCGCGGTGCCCGAGAGGCCGGTGAGGAACGTGCGGCGACCGATCGTCATGGTGCCGCCATTGTCGCAGGTGGGCCGACGTGGCGCGCGTCGGTGCGCCTCCTGCGCCCGTGTCGCGGCGGCGGCCGGCCGGCGCAGGAGGCGCGGCCCGCCCGGCGCAGGAGGCGCCCGGTCAGCGCTCGGTGCGGAACCCCGTGATCTTGTGGCTGCCGTCGCACCACGGCGCGATCGTCGACGTGCCGCACCGGCACAGCGCGACCGTGCGGCGGTCGCGGGGGACCGGCGTGCCGTCGGGAGTGACGATGTCGACGTCGCCGCGCACGAGGAGCGGTCCGTCGGGCGTGGCCGTGATGCTGGGCCGCTCCGCGTGGTCGGCCTGTTCGGCGTGGTCGGCCCGCTCCGGCCGCGGGCGCGGCGGGGTGCCCGGCAGGAGGCGCGGGCCGGTGGGCACGAAGCCGGCCGGCGTCGGAGCGGCGGCCCCGGTCGGTGCCGGGGCGGGTGCGTGCCCGGCCGCGTCCGCGGTCACGACCGGTCCCGGAGGGACGACCGCCCGGCGGTCCACGAGTCGAGCAGGTGCTGACCGGCCCAGCCGTCGACCGCGAGGCACGCGGCGGCGCCGAAGAGGACGTCGTCGAGCAGGGTCGGGTCGCCCTCGACCAGGCCGCCGGCGAGGTCGCGCCCGGCGATCTGCTCGTGCACCGCGTCGGCCTCGACGTGCTCGTCGAAGTACCAGCAGGCGTCGTCGTCGAAGCCGAGGCGGCGGAAGCCCTCGGCGTGGAAGCGGCTGGGGATCGACGAGGTCATCTCGAACGCCGCCAGGTGGCCCACGAGGGCGCCCCGGAGGCGCCGGTGCAGCCCGAAGAGCACCATGGCGTTGGTCGACGCGAGGGTCACGGCCGGGACGTCGTCGAGGTAGGCGCCGTAGGAGTCGTCGAGGCCCGCGGCCCGGACGGTGCGGGCGAAGATCGCGGAGTGCATGCGCTGCGGGCGACCGCCGCCGTACTCGTCGGACTGGATCTCGACGAGCGCGGCCTTGGCGCGGCCCGACAGCCGCGGGATGCCCCAGCTGTGCGGGTCGGCCTCCTTCAGCGTGTAGACGCTGCGCTGCACGAGCAGTTCGCGCACCTGCTCGAGCGTCGCCTGCCGCGCGACGAAGCGGGCCAGTCGGGGCGGGCCGTCGTCAGCGGTGAGGGCGAAGAGCGCCGCGGCGACCGCGTCGGCGGTGGGCTCCGGGCGCTCGGGCAGGGCGACGCGTTCGCGCAGGACGACCTCGAAGGCCTCCTCGAGCACGGCGCGGGCGGTCAGCAGGTCGACGTCCCACTCGCGTTCGTCGTCGACGCCGGCGATGCCGCCGTGGTGCAGCTCGTAGAGCACGAACAGGCCGAGCTGGACGTCCTCGTCGCGCACGAGGTCGTCCGCCGCGGCGACGGCGTCGTGGGCGAGGCCGGCGAGGTGGCCGGCCGGTGCCCCCTCACGGAGCGCGGTCAGCAGGGCCGCGGTGAACGGTCCCCGGGCCTCCGGCAGGGACATGGGGCGCTGAGTGAGCACGGTGGTGTCCGGGGCTGGCGTCGTCGTCATGCGATGCACGGTAGGCCGCTGGTCTGGGGGTCCCCGGGGGGTCGTCACCCACCGGTGCTGGCGGCGAGCCTGCAGGGCACCCGTCGTCGCGGCAGGCGGGACACGGGGGACGTGCCGAGGTCACTGCTTCAGCGTCGGCACACGAGGGTCCACACGTTGTGGCCGTCCTCGTGCCGGTGGTCCAGGCTCTCGAGGCTGAGCAGGGCCAGGGCGAGACCTCGGCCGTCCTCGTCCTCGAGGTCGGCCATCGAGACGGTGCTGAGGTCGATGTCGCTCGGCAGGCCGTCGTCGTGGAACACCGCCCGCAGCCGGTCGGACGTCGCCGAGAGTTGGAGCGCGAAGCGCCTGCCGGGGTCGGCGTCGGGGCGGCGCGAGTGCTCGATGACGTTGGCCGCGATCTCGACGATGGCGGTCTCGAACGAGAAGCGGGTCTCGAGGGAGTCGTCGCACGAGCTCGTCCACCACGCCTCGAAGGCGGTCTGGACGAGGTCGATGCTCTCGGGTTCGACGGCCACGTCGATGACGACGGGGGCCGCGGGCTCAGCCATCGAGCGCGGCCGCGACCGAGGCGCGGGGCTCGAGGATGTCGTCCAGGTTCGTCAGGCGCAGCACCATCGAGACCTGCTCGGTCGGGGCGACGAGTCGCAGATCCCCTCCGGCCTGACGCGCGGACTTCAGGCACGACACCAGCGCGCCGAGGCCCGAGGAGTCGACGAAGATCGTGCCCGACAGGTCGACGACGACCAGGCGGTCGCCCGCGGCAAGACGTGCCGCCACCTCGTCGCGCAGCTGGGGTGCGCTCGACAGGGTGAGCCTGCCCGCGGGGGCGAGGACGACGCGGCCCCGCTCGGGTGTGGTGACACTGATGGAAAGCATCCGGATCCCAGCTTCTCTCGGAGGGGCGCGCAGACACGGGTGCGCACCCCGCAGGACGGGACTGCCCAGGCCCGGCGGCCTCCCTGCACGACCATCGTGACGGTGCCGGCGACGACGTGCGGCCCCACGTTCTGGGGTGGCCCGTCCTCCCTGCGAGACGTTCGTCGGTCCTAGCCTGGGTCGATGAGCGTCGGCGGATCGGGAAGTGATGAGCTGCGTCCCAGCGTCTGGGGCGACGAGGGGCTCCTGAGCCGGTTCATGTCGGCAGCGGGTCGTCGACACGTCCCGCTGGTCAAGCAGAGCTTCGTCCTCGCCTTCGTCCTGCTCGCGGCGGTCGTCAGCGCGTTCATCCCGTGGTTGCCCGTCAGCGACGCCCCCTCGATGTGGGCAGGGGTCCTGGCCGCGTCGTGCGGCGTCGTCTTCGCCGCCGCTGCGTCGTGGCGTCCTCGACTGCTGAAGTGGGAGATCGTCATCCCCGCAGCGGACTTCGTGGCCGTCGGGTTGCTCCGTTACGGGACAGGTGACAGCGGATCGGTCTTCGTGCCCATCATCTTGCTGCCGATCGTCTGGATCGCCGTGTGGCAGGGCCGGCTCAGCATCGTCTGGCTGCTCGTGGGTTCGGCCGTGACCTTCTTGCTGCCGTTCGCGATCGACCCGATGGGGCGTGCGCCCAGCGAGTTCATCCGCATCGTGTTCTCGCTCAGCATCTACGCCACCATCGGTCTGGCCATCAACGAGCTCTCACGCCAGGCGCACCGGAGGGTCGAGGTCTCGCGTGTGCAACAAGAGCTCGTCGAACGGGAGATCGGCCGAGCCGCGACCGTCCAACAGTCGCTGTTGCCTCCGAAGACGAGCAGCCTGCCCGAGATGTTCGCCCTCCAGGGCACGTGCATCCCGGCACGGACGGTGGGCGGTGACTTCTACGACTGGTACCCCACCCCCGACGGCATCGCCCTGACCGTGGGAGACGTCATGGGCAAGGGGGTCGGCGCGGGGATGATCGCCGCGGCCGTCCGGTCGGTCATCCGGAGCTCCTCCGACGACGCCGACCCCGCCGTCGCGCTCCGTCGTGCGACGACGGGGCTCTCCGGCGGTGACGCCGAGAACGACGTCCAGTTCACGACCTGCTTCCACGCGCGGGTCTCCGCGTCGGGGGCCGTCCGGTGGGCGGACGGCGGACACGGGCTGGCGTTCATCCGACGCGCGACGGGGCTCGTCGAGCGGCTGCGGTCGTCCGATCTGCCCATCGGTCTGGGGGAACACTGGATGTCCCACGCTGATCAGCTGCAGCCGGGCGACACGCTCGCCTGCATCAGCGACGGGGTGCTCGACCTGTTCCCGGACGAGCTCCGCGCCCGTGAGCAGTTCGGACTCCTGCTCGCCTCGACCGGCGACGCCGCTGAGATCGTGCGGAAGGTCGCCGAACTCGTCGGCGACGAGGAACGACCCGACGACGTCACCGTGGTGGCCGCGACCTTCGCTCCGGCTCTCGTCCGGAGCTGACGGTCGCCTTCGCCCACAGCCGCACGGCGACGTCCGAGCCGACGGGCGCGCCGACACGACCAGCGAGATCGCGGAGCTCTTCGGCGTCGCCCGTCAGACGGTCCACCGCGCGATCCCCCACGCCGGATGGACGGCATCGAGGTCAGCCTCGACGAGGCGGACGCCGTGTGGCTGTTCCTGCACTCCGGCAGCCGAGGCGTGGGCAACAAGATCGCGCAGGCGCACATCGAGGTCGCCCAGGCGGCCATGAAGCGGTGGTGGATCACGCTGCCCGATCCGGACCTGGCGTACCTCGTCGAGGGCACGGCCGAGTTCGATCGGTACATCGCAGAGCTCGGCTGGGCGCAGCGGTTCGCCCTGCTCAACCGCGAGGAGATGATGGACCGGGTCGTGCGCCAGTTCGCGGAGTGGGTCGGCTCTCCCGTGGAGGAGCAGGAGCGGATCAACTGCCACCACAACTTCACCCAGCGCGAGCGGCACTTCGGCAAGGACGTCTGGCTGAGCCGGAAGGGCGCCATCTCCGCCCGCGCGGGGCAGGCCGGTCTGATCCCGGGGAGCATGGGCACCGCTTCCTACGTCGTCGAGGGGAAGGGGAACCCCGTCGGTCTCGAGTCGTCACCGCACGGTGCAGGAAGGGCATGCTCCCGGAGCGCGGCCCGCAAGAAGTTCACCCACGACGAGCTCCGCACCGCGATGGAGGGGATCGAGTACCGCGACACCGACGCGTTCCTCGATGAGATCCCCGCGGCGTACAAGCCGATCGACCAGGTCATGGCCGATGCGGCCGAGCTCGTGACGATCCGGCACACGCTCCGTCAGATCGTCAACGTCAAGGGCGACCAGCGGGCCGAGCACGAGGTGCGGGTCGGGTCCTCGAGGCCCGGCCCGCACCTGCACCGGCCCCGGCTCCGGCTCCGTGAGCGCGACCAACGGAGTTCTCGAGGCGCGACGACGCTCCACCCTGATCACAGGGTCCCGTGTGAGGACCCTGCAACGGCCGCCTCAGGTGCGAGACCATGAGTCATGGTGCTCTCGCCGCTCACCCCGTCAGACGTCGATGACGTGCGGGCCTTCCTGGTCGAGGCGGATCTGACGCTCGCCGGCCTCGACGCTGAGGGAGTTCGACTGTGGATCGACCGCGATGACGACGGTGCGATCGTCGGCAGCACGGGCTTCGAGCTCAGCCGGAACGGCGAGGAAGCACTGATCCGGAGTGTCGCCGTGCCCGGTCGAAGGCGAGCAGGCGGTCAGGGGACTCGGCTGGCCCGCTTCGCTCTCGCTGAGGCCGCGTCCGCGGGTGCGACCCGTGCATGGCTCTTCTCTCGTCGGTCTGGTCCCTTCTGGCAGAAGCTCGGCTTCGTCGCTGCTGACCGCTACGAGCTCGCGGCGGTCCTCCCTGAGGCTGAGCAGGTGCGGCTCTTCGTCGAGAGCGGTCAGCTCGAGCGTGAGGTGGCTTGGGCTCGCGACCTCGCGACGGTGTCGCGACAGCCGGGCGGCTAGCGGACCGCCTCGTCGTTCGGGGACCCCGCTGTCGAAGCGGGGTTCGCGGTCGCGTCGCCTCCCTGCCCTCGAGCTGCACGGGCCTGCCGACGCTCGCTGGCCTCAGCGTCCTGGCGCTCCTGGGCAGGACTCGTCCTGGCAGTCCCGAGGATCGGGGACGATGACGATCGAGAGCACGACGCCTCCAGGAGCAGTGATGTTCGAAGCTAGCGAACTCCGACGGCGCGGTCGAGGCCGAAAAGCGGGTCCCGAGAGGGGATGGCCCCCCTGGGCGGCACGACGACCGCCACGCGCACCGGTCCTGCTGTGGTCGACGTCGGCCGAGCGCCTTCGACCGCCGACGCGGTCATCGCCGACATCACGTGCCTCTCCGACAGTGGCGTCGTGCGGGTCCCCACCGGAGACGGGAGCACAGGTAGCGCCATCCACTGCTCTCGGAGCCCGACCGGCACGATGCACGTCATCGACGGCCAGCTGCCAGCCACACCGTCATCGGAGTCGCGACACCCGCAGCGGAGACGCTGCCCGAAGTGCCCCTGGATCAAGGCCTCATCGATGACCTCGACTCGGTGAGAACCGCATCGCCGGTGCCGCCTGCTCGATGAGTCCTGCAGGGCCGTGTCTGCATCAGGGCCGAGAGTCGTCGTGGGCATCGACCGTGTCGTGGCACGTCGGTGTCGCAGTAGCGGATCGACTAGTGGTCGCCGTCGTCCGCCTCGTCCGGGTCGAAGCCTCGATCGAACACCGTGTCCGCTCGGTACCAGATGATGATCCCGGAGGCGACGAGAACGCCGGGAAGGGAACGGGCGAGCCATGCCACCCACACCACACCCGGCGCGATCACGGCTGCCAGGAACGGACCGACGAGCATCACCAGGCCGACGACGATGAGACGGATGGCCAGGCGTCGGCGTTCTCGGGCAGCGGCAGAGCGCACGACGTGATCTTGGCACCAGCGCCTGCCCGAACCCAGGGCGACGGGCTGGCGTGCTCGATGGAGGATCGCTCCTCGGCCGCTGCCACACGGCGCACCCCTGGGCGGGTCACGCCTCGCGGGACTCTTCGATCTCGCCGTCGTCGGCGTCGCGACGGAACGTGCTGACGAGCGTGATGGGGCCCACGAGGTTCGCGTTGAGTTCATCGAGGCGTTCCGCCGGGATCCAGTACTCCAGGATGGTCCGCCCACCGACCTGCTGGACGTCGAAGCCCTCGAGGAAGCTTCGACGCACCGAGAACCGAGTCACGTGGCCCACGCCCGAGGCCTGCACGTTCCAGTCTCGGGCGATGCGCGCGGCGTAGTCCTCGTCGAGCACCGGGTAGAAGATCGGCTGATCTGGCAGTCTCGGGGGCCACCGTGACCAGCCACTCGCCTCGACGAGCTCGAGTTCCTGCGGGCCGGTGGGCCGCCAGAGCACAACGGTGCTGTCAGCGTCCGATGGAGTGGTCATGGGAACAGGATGCTGGAGGGAACGCTCGATCACCTGCTCCGGCAAGGGCTGGGGCAGTGGGGCGGCCCTGCTGCCCTGACCGACGACCTGGCCGTCGCCATGGGCTTCGCGAGTGCAGCCGACTTCTTCGCGACAGCTGGCACCCTGTCGGCGCTGTTGCTGCACGAGGCTCCGCTGGCACCAGCGGACTGGCGCCGCGTCCTCCTCGCGACCGAGATCGTGTTCGTCTCCGACATCGTCGGCGCTGGGTACGAGTGGCAGATCGTCACAGGCCTGGACGACGAGTCGACCCTGCGGACGTTGCGCCGCCTCCAGCAGCGTTGGCCGGCCCTGCTGCGCTAGCCCGTCACCGCGATCCGTCATCCCCGGATGGAGCGCCCGAGAGAGATCGCAGAGCGGGCGCGCGCGCTGGGTAGCCCGTGCGAAGCCCCGAGGGATGACCGCCGGGGACCTCGTCGCGCTGGTGCGTCCCGTCCTCGTCCCCGTGCCCGGCGATGCGGGACCGACGTCCTCGGTCCCGGAGAGCGTGCGGCTGGACGAGCTCGACGGCGCAGCGGTCCCTACGGTGGGTGCATGCGCTCTCTCACCAGGCTCGACGAGTGGTCCGCGGCAGATGTCCTCGAGGTGTTCGCCCTGGCGGATGCGTACAGCCAGGGCCGGGGGCCGTCCGTGGAGGGGGCGGCGGTCATGTTCTTCCCACCGAGCAGTCTGCGGACGAGAGCCACGTTCGAGCGCGGGGCCTCGCTCATGGGGCTCCAACCGATCGTCCTCCCCGACACCACGCTCGACAAGCCGGAGGCTCTGGCCGATGTCGCCCAGTACCTGGACGCCTGGGTCGACATCATCGTGGCTCGGCACCGCGACCTTTCCGTCATCGAGGGCTTGGCGGCGGCTCGTGCGCTGCCCGTCGTGAACGCGATGACCGACGTCAACCACCCGTGCGAGGTGCTCTCCGACCTGTACTCCCTGCGCGACAGGGGCGACATCTCAGGGCTCCGCTTCCTCTTCGTCGGGGCCGACGGCAACATCGCCAGGGCGTGGCAGGAGGCGGCAAGGGTGCTGCAGCTGGATCTGCTCCAGTGCTGCCCGGCTGAGCTCGCGACCCCGGGTGCTCCCTGGACGGACGACCTGGATGCGGCGATCAGATCAGCGGACGTCGTCCTCACCGATGGTCCCGGCCCTCACGCGGAGCTCCTCGAGCCCTATCAGGTCACGGCGGCCCTTCTCGCCCTCGCGCCGGCAGGGGTCCGCCTCGCCCCGTGCCCACCGTTCGTGCGTGGCCGGGAGGTGAGCGTCGATGCCGTGTCGCACCCGGCCTTCGTCGGTCACGCGTTCAAGGCCCCGCTCCTCCCCGTGCAACAGGCGGTCATGGCGTTCTGCCTCGACCTCGGATGACGACGCGTCCCGGTGGACGATCGGCAGCGACCCGGTGCTCGAGGCCGCTTCACGAGGCGTCCCGCCTGTGGGACCGGTACCGCGCGACACCCAGGGAGACGTCGATCGAGCCCGCGACGATGATCAGGTGGGCGCTCGCCTCCGTGGGATCCCACATCAGCACGACGGAACGCCATCGACAGGGGGCGTGGTCCGCTCCGGGCTCCGGGCTCCGGGCTCCGGGCTCCAGGTCAGGTCCCGTCGCACGTCGTCGCCGACGCCGAACGGCGAGCCGCGGCACTCTTGCTCCCCGTTCGAGACCATCACTCCGATGCGCCTGCTCCAGGGTGCGCACGGTGCTCGTCCACCTCGTGTGGAGATGCCTGGCAGCGGTCCGGGTCGTGCACCGTTCAGCACGGGGTCGACGATGGGTCTCGGGCACGATGGCCTGCATGACCCACCGACCCGCTTCTGCGTGCTGGCGAGCCGAGGCCGTTCCCACCCGTCGGCCCGGGGCTCTCGTGCTGTTGCGATGGTTGCCGTCCGTCGCGGGTGCTCTGTTCTTCGGCGCCGGCGGGACATGGCGGGGCACTGATGTCGTCGTCAGGGAGATCGACGGTTCTCGGGACGTGCTCCGCCTGGTCGGGAAAGACGGAGGGGAGGCCGAGGACGCCCTCCAGCTCCTTCGCGCGGACCTGGACCGGTTCTCTCAGGAGGACTTCCTCCGCGAGTGGGGAGCCGCGGAGGAGCCCGGTCGGCATGCCCTCCACTCGAGGCGACCGGTCGGGGAGCCCCTGCCGTCCGAGCACGCTGGCTGCCGGACAGGTCGCACCGAGGTGCTCTGTCGCGGCGGTGTCGGGTGCCTGTCGGGTCGGTGCCCCTCTCCCGTGCCGTCACGGACGAGATGACGAGCAGGTGGGCGCGGCGCTCGGTGGACGATCGCAGAGCGTGCGGCTACGACTCGGGTGCGCGCACGAGTCCTGTCATCGGCGGCAGCTCTGCGTGGGCCGTGGCGCTGGCCTCGTCGACGATCACCGCGACGGGGACGAGCAGGGCGAGCCGGAGCGCCGCCCTCGACCCGCTCGAGCGCGTCCCGGCGCGCCCTCGGCCCAGGATCCGGCTGCCGACTGCGCCATGACGTCCCGGAGCGCGGTGATCCACTGGTCGAAGGCGTCGAGGTGCGCGTCGTGGGAGGCGCCCTCGAGGTCGATGCGCCGGACGTTCCGGCCACGGCGCACGAACTCGACCTTCTGCTCCTCCGAGAACATGCCGCCGTCCGCGTACAGCACCAGGGTCGGCACGTCGATGCTCTCCCACTCGGCCCAGCGCTGCTCACCGACGGCCTCGATCGTGGCCTGCAGGACGTCGGCGTCGAAGCGCGGGTGGAGGCCGTCGGCACGTTCTTCGAGGTCCTCGACCCAGGCGCGGCCGAGGGGTCCGTCTCCCAGGGCCGCCGCAGCTGCTGCCCGGTCGCGGAAGGGGACGGCCCAGGAGCGGAAGAAGTCGCCGAGGGCCTCGTGCTCCTCGGCCGTCCCGCTGCCCTGGTCGCCCTCGAGCAGGACGAGCTGCCGGATCAGGTCAGGACGTGCGGCGGCGACGAGCATCGCGGTGTGCGCACCCATCGACTGACCGACGAGGACCACCGGCGAGGAGGTCTCGCTGCTGATGACCTCCACGACGTCGGCCACGGACGCCGCGCGCGACGTGTCCGCCGGCCTGGTCGTGCTGTGCCCGTGACCTCGCTGGTCGATGAGGACCACTCGATGGCCCGCCAGGGCCTCGGCGGTGGCGACGAACTCTCGACTGCTCCCTGCGAGCCCGTGGAGGACGACGACCGCGGGCTCGCTGCCGTCGAAGACGGTGGAGACGATGGTCACGCCGTCGTGGACCATCGTCTGCTTCATCACCGGCACGTGACGAGAGCCTAAGGGGGTCGATGCCGGATCGGCACGGTGCACGGCCATGGCTCGTCGGTCGCACCCGCAGCGTCGGCGGAGCACCCCGGTGCCCGTCCGTCCTCGGGGACCGTGGCGGGCTCCGCCCTCGCCCCTTCGCATCCCTACCCTCACGTTAGGGTAGGTTGGTGGGTGCGGCCTGGACGAGGCCCGCCCCGCCGCACCGTCCTGTCGGACGCGCCCGCGGCTCCTCGCGCACCGAGGCGCGACCCCTTTTCCCGTCAGCGCTCCAGGAGCTCACCATGACCTCAGCACCACCCCTGTCCGCACGCCCGATCGGGCACCACGGACCGACCGTCCTCGACGCCCTCCGTGACCCGCGCCTCCTGAGCCGTGAGATCGTCGCGGGCCTCGTCGTCGCCCTCGCCCTCATCCCCGAGGCGATCTCGTTCTCGATCATCGCGGGCGTCGACCCACGGGTCGGGCTGTTCTCGTCGTTCGTCATGGCCGTGTCGATCGCGTTCCTCGGCGGCCGGCCCGCGATGATCACCGCCGCGACCGGCGCCATCGCGCTCGTCATCGCCCCCGTCGCCCGCGAGCACGGGATGGACTACTTCATCGCCACCGTGATCCTCGCCGGCGTCTTCCAGCTGGTCTTCGGCCTCGTCGGCGTCGCCAAGCTCATGCGCTTCGTGCCCCGCAGCGTCATGGTCGGCTTCGTCAACGCCCTGGCGATCCTCATCTTCACCGCGCAGCTGCCGAACCTCGTCGACGTGCCGTGGATCGTCTACCCGCTGGTCGCGATCGGCATCGCGATCATGGTCTTCGTGCCCCGCCTGACCACGGTCGTCCCGGCGCCCCTGATCGCGATCGTCCTCCTCACGGCTGCCACGGTCGTCGCTGCCATCGCCGTCCCGACGGTGGGCGACCAGGGCGAGCTGCCCGACAGCCTGCCGAGCCTGTTCTTCCCGTCCGTGCCGTTCACGGTCGAGACGTTCACGATCATCGCCCCCTACGCCGTCGCCATGGCCCTCGTCGGCATCCTCGAGTCCCTCATGACGGCGAAGCTCGTCGACGACATCACCGACACCGGCTCGCGCAAGACCCGCGAGACCCTCGGTCAGGGCGGGGCGAACGTCCTGTCCGGCCTCTTCGGCGGCATGGGCGGCTGCGCGATGATCGGCCAGACGATGATCAACGTCAAGGCCTCGGGTGCCCGCACCCGCATCTCGACCTTCATGGCCGGCGTGTTCCTGCTGGTCCTCGTCGTGGGCCTCGGCGACGTCGTCGCGATCATCCCCATGGCCGCCCTCGTGGCCGTCATGGTCATGGTCTCGGTCGGCACCTTCGACTGGCACAGCATCAAGCCCTCGACCCTGCGTCGGATGCCGCTCGGCGAGACGATCGTCATGGTCCTCACCGTCGTCGCGGTCGTGGTCACCCACAACCTCGCGATCGGCGTCGTGCTCGGCGTCGTGGCCGCGATGATCGTCTTCGCCCGCAGGGTGGCCCACCTCGCCAGCGTCGAGCGCAGCGTGCGGACGCGCGACGACGGCCGTCAGGAGGCTCGTTACGACGTCACGGGCGCCCTCTTCTTCGCCTCGAGCAACGAGCTGACCACGCAGTTCGAGTACGCGGACGATCCGGAGGACGTCGTCATCGACCTCTCCCGCTCGCACGTCTGGGACGCCTCCACCGTCGCCGCGCTCGACGCGATCACGACCAAGTACGAGCGTCACGGCAAGCGCGTCCGCCTCGAGGGCATGAACGCCCCGAGCGAGGCCATGCACGGTCGCCTCGCCGGCACCCTCGGCGCCGGCCACTGAGGAGCGGCCCGGCCGGCCCCGACGGGCCGGCCGGCCCCGACCGGCCGACCGGCGGCCCGATCCGTGGCGGCCCCGGAGGGGATGCGAGCAGACTGGGGTGGTCCTCCTCGAAGAAAGAAGAGCCCTCCATGTCAGCGTTGACAGTCCTGTTCCTCGGCGGTACCGGCATCATCAGCTCGGCGGCCGCCGCGCGAGCCCTCGAGCTCGGCCACGACCTCACCCTGCTCAACCGCGGGTCGTCCTCGACCCGGCCGGCGCCCGCCGGAGCCGAGGTGCTGACGGGGGACGTGTCCGATCCCGCGTCGATCCGCCGAGCCCTCGGCGACCGGCACTTCGACGTCGTGGTCGACTTCGTCGCCTTCACGCCCGACCAGGTCCAGGCCGACATCGACCTGTTCACCGGTCGGACCGGCCAGTACGTGTTCATCAGCTCGGCGTCGGCCTACCAGAAGCCCGTCGCGGCGCTGCCGATCCGTGAGTCGTCACCGCTCCGCAACCCCTTCTGGCAGTACTCCCGCGACAAGATCGCCTGCGAGGACCTCCTCGTCGGTGCGCACCGGGACCACGGGTTCCCGGTCACCATCGTGCGGCCCTCCCACACCTACGACCGCACCTCCGTCCCCCTCACCGGCGGCTGGACCGCGATCGACCGGATGCGCCGCGGCCTGGAGGTCGTCGTCCCCGGCGACGGCACCTCGCTGTGGACGCTGACCCACCACGCCGACTTCGCGCGCGCGTTCGTCGGGCTGCTGGGCCTCCCCGCCGCCGTCGGCGACGTCTTCCACATCACGTCGGACGAGGCCCTGCCGTGGGACCAGATCGTCACGACCCTCGCGGCCGCGGCCGGCGTCGACGACCCGCAGCTGGTGCACGTGGCGAGCGAGAGCGTCGCCGTCGTCGCGCCCGAGTGGGGGCCGGGCCTCCTGGGCGACAAGGCGCACTCGGTCGTGTTCGACAACTCGAAGGTCAAGGCGTTCGTGCCCGGCTGGCGAGCGACCACGTCGTGGGCCACGGGCGCTCGCGAGATCGTCGAGTGGTTCGACGCCGAGGCCTCGCGCCGCGAGATCGACCCCGCAGCGGAGAGGGCCTTCGAGCGGCTCCTCGCGGGCGCCCACGCCTTCGGTGCGTGACGGAGCGCCGTCGGCGTCGGGCGGTCGGGCCTCCGGTCAGCCCTGATCGGCTGCCCGCTGGTCGGCGGCGATGACGTCGACGGAGTCCGTGGAGACGGTCGTGGTCCCCGCGGCGGTGTCGAACTCGATCGTCGCCGCGCCGTGCTCGTCGGGGTCGTCCCCGGCGACCCAGACCGCGCCCCAGACGCCCTCGGCGAGATCGGCGGTCGTCGTGACGCCCGAGGCGCTGACGACGCGGACGGAGGTGACGTCGCTGCCGGCCTGCCCGCTGAGCTGGGCATGGTCCTCGCCCGTCACCGGGTCCCCGAAGCCGGCCACGTACCCGAAGGACACGACCTCGTCGTCGGCGAGGCCCGTCCGCAGGCTGGTGCTCCCGGTGGAGACGACGACGCCGTCCTTCTCGAAGGACTCCTGCAGCGAGCCGCCCACCACGCCCCACCTGCCCTCGTACCCCGCGGCCTCCTGCGAGACGAGCGGGGCGGCGACGGGCCTGAGCTGCTCCTCGGCCGTGGGGGCGGAGGCGCCCGCGGTGGTCATCGTCACGACCCCGGCGGCCACGGTCAGGGCGGACAGGGCTGCGGCGGTGCGGATCTTCGTCATGGTGGGTCCCTCGGGTCGGTGCGTCCCCTGTGGACGCGGGGTCAGGAGCGCTCCTCCTGCGTGCGGTCCCAGCCTCGTGGAGCCGCCGCGCACCGACATCGCCCGGAGGTCGCGGCGTCGTGCTCCTCCGGGACGACCCCGACCGGCGGTCGATCAGGCCGTGGCAGGGGTGATCTCGGCGAGCAGTGCCTCGACGCGGGCCTTGATGTCGTCGCGGATGGGGCGGACGTCGTCGATGCCGCGACCGGCGGGGTCGGTGAGGGCCCAGTCCTCGTAGCGCTTGCCGGGGAAGATCGGGCAGGCGTCGCCGCAGCCCATCGTGATCACCACGTCGCTGTCGCGGACCGCGTCGGTGGTGAGGACCTTGGGCTGGTTGCCGGCGATGTCGATGCCCTCCTCGGCCATGGCCTGGACCGCCACCGGGTTGATCTGGTCCTTCGGCTCGCTGCCGGCGGAGAGGACGTCGACGCGGTCGCCCGCGAGGGCCTGCAGGTAGCCGGCGGCCATCTGCGAGCGGCCGGCGTTGTGGACGCAGACGAAGAGGACGGTGGGCCTGGTGCTCATGGGGGCTCCTGCGGGTGAGGGGTCGGACCCGGCCGGTGGTGCGCCCTGCCGGGGCGGGGGAGGGGCGCGGCCGCAGCCGCGGGAACGGTGCACCCGCAGCGGGTCCTGGCGTCGACGGGCGTCGACGGGTGGAGCCTGCCCGACCCGTCCTCGGCTGTCAATCCGTGGGGGACGGCGTTCGCACGCCCGTCGCCGATCTCCTGCCCCTCGCGGACGTGACCGCGCGTCGGGGGAGCGCAGTGCGGAGCTCGTGGGGCGGCCGCTGCGCTGAGGGTCGCGGGACGCTACCGGCTCTGCCCCGGCGGCGCTCCCAGCCGACTCCCGGCATCCGCTCCAAACCGATCGGCGTCCGGTGGCGAACC
>NZ_BAAGVB010000004.1:0-354348 GCF_054781095.1 Frigoribacterium salinisoli | reverse complement strand
GCAACTCGAGGACTTGGGAGTCGGTCCCACTTGAGGCCAGCCGAGCTACGCTCCGCCGCACCTTTGGGGTGACGAGAAGAAACAATACACAGACCCCGACCCAGGGCACCAACCCGACCCGGATCCCGGGCGTGTCGCGACCGACCCCGGGCCGGTCACGCGAGCGGGAGCGCGAGGACCACGCCGAGCGAGACGCCCGCGACGACCACCCACGACGCCAGGCCCACCAGGAGGGCACGACCCTCGGTGCGGACCAGGCGGTCGACGCGGATCCCCGTGCCGAGGGCGACGAGCGCGATGCCGAGGAGCGCGGCCTGGACCGCCCCGACCCAGGCGACCACGGCCTCCGGCACCGGGACGACCGTGCGCACGAGCACCAGCAGCACGAACCCGGCGACGAAGAGCGGCACCACCGGGGGCCGCTCCCCTGCCGTCGCGGCACCGCGGCGGGACGCGACTGAGACCAGCGCCACCATGGGCGCGAGCATGACGACGCGGGTGAGCTTGACGACCACCGCGATGCCGAGGGCCGCGGCGCCGGCGGTCTGGGCGGTGGCGACCACCTGCCCGACGTCGTGCACGCTCGCCCCCACCCAGGCGCCGAACTGCGTCGGGTCGAGGCCGACCAGGCGGCCGAGCACGGGCAGCACCGCGATGGCGAGCGTGCCGAAGAGCGTCACGAGCGCGACGGGCGTGGCCGCGTCGCGGCCCCGATCACGGGTGACGGCGCTCATCGCCCCGATGGCCGAGGCACCGCAGATCGAGAAGCCCGCGGCGAGCAGCACCGGCTGGTCACCGGGCAGGCGGGCCCACCGTGCGAGCAGCAGCGTCACCCCGAAGGTGAGCACCAGCACCCCGACGACGGCCAGCACCGTGGGCCAGCCCAGGCGCGCGACGTCGACCAGGCTCAGCTGCAGGCCCAGCAGGACGATGCCGACGCGCAGCAGGCGCTTGGCCGCCACGGTCAGGCCCGGCGCGAACGGGCCGTCGACCTTCGCCCGGACCGGTGCGACCTGTCCGAGCAACAGCCCGAGGACGACGCAGGCCGTGAGGACCGGCACCGCCGGCAGGAGGGCGTGCACCCCCAGGGCGGCGAGCCAGCCGGCGATCGCGACCGCGAGGCCGGGGGCGACGCGCCGGGCCGTGCCCGTGCCTCCGGCCGGGGACACCCGTCAGATCCGGGCGCGCGCCGGGTTGATGAGCGAGCCGATGCCCTCGATCGCGACCTCGACGGTCTGCCCCGCGGTGAACTCGCCGATGCCGGCGGGCGTCCCCGTGAGGATCACGTCGCCGGGCAGCAGGGTGAAGACCTCGGTGACGTGCTCGATGAGCTGCGGGATCTTGTGGATCATCTGCAGCGTCGACTCGCGCTGCTTGACCTCGCCGTCGACGCGCGTCTCGATGGTGATGTCGGTCCAGTCGAGCTCGTTCTCGATGTACGGGCCGAGCGGCAGGAACGTGTCGTAGCCCTTGGCGCGGGTCCACTGCCCGTCGCGCTGCTGCACGTCGCGGGCGGTGACGTCGTTGGCGACGGTGTACCCGAAGACGACGTCCTGGTAGTCCTCGGCCTTGACGCGCTTGGCGATCGTGCCGATCACGATGGCGAGCTCGCCCTCGAAGTCGACGCGGCCCACCTCGGGCGGCAGCTGGATCGAGTCGCCGAAGCCGATCACCGTGGTGTTCGGCTTGAGGAAGAGCACGGGCTCGTCGGGGGCCGACTGGCCCAGCTCGTCGGCGTGGTCCTGGTAGTTGAGCCCGACGCCCACGACCTTCGAGCGCGGGATCACCGGGGCGAGGATCTTCGCCGACCGCAGCGAGACCCGCTCGCCGGTGGTCTCGTAGCCCGAGTACATCGGGTCGCCCGCGAGGACGATGAGCTCGCGCTCGTCGACGATGCCGTAGCGGGGGTCTTCTCCTGGCGTGGCGAACCGTGCGATCTTCACCCTGCGAGCCTACCCGTCGAGACGGGTCATCCAACCGTGCGCGTCGTCGCGACGGCCGTACTGGATGCCCGTGAGCTCGTCGCGCAGCGACATCGTCAGCTCGCCTCCGGGAGCGGAGGGGTCGCCCACCGAGAAGCCCTCGCCCTTGAGCTCGCCGATCGGCACGACCACCGCGGCCGTGCCGCAGGCGAAGACCTCGGTGACGTCGCCCGACGCCACGCCGTCGCGCCACTCGTCGAGGCTCACGCGGCGCCGCTCGACGCGGTGGCCGCGGTCCTCGGCGAGCTGCAGGATCGAGTCGCGCGTGATCCCCTCGAGGATCGAGTCGCTGTCGGGGGTGACGAGCGTGCCGTCGCGCTTGACGAGCACGACGTTCATGCCGCCGAGCTCCTCGATGTACGTGCTCTCGGACGAGTCGAGGAACAGCACCTGCTGGCAGCCGTTCGCCGCCGCCTCGGCCTGGGGCAGCAGCGACGACGCGTAGTTGCCGCCCGTCTTGGCGGCGCCCGTGCCGCCCTTGCCCGCGCGGGCGTAGTTCGTCGTCAGCCAGATCGACACGGGGGCCACGCCTCCCGGGAAGTACGCTCCCGCCGGGCTCGCGATGAGGTGGTAGGCCACCCGCTGCGCGGCGCGGACCCCGAGGAACGCCTCGGTCGCGATCATGAAGGGTCGGAGGTACAGGCTCGTCTCGGGGGCGGACGGCACCCACCCGAGGTCGGCGCGCACGAGGCGGCGGACGCTCTCGACGAAGTCCTCCGTGCTCAGCTCGGGCAGGGACAGGCGTCGCGCCGAGCGCTGCAGGCGGCGGGCGTTGGCGTCGGGCCGGAAGGACCACACCGAGCCGTCCTCGTGCCGGTAGGCCTTGAGCCCCTCGAAGATCTCCTGGGCGTAGTGCAGCACCGAGGCCGCGGGGTCGAGCTGCAGGGGCCCGTAGGGGTGGACGCTCGCGTCGTGCCAGCCCTCGTCGACGCTCCAGTCGATCGACACCATGTGGTCGGTGAAGTGCTTGCCGAAGCCGGGGTCGGCCAGGATCGCCTCGCGCTCGGCCGCCGCGCGGGCCGCCGCCGAGGGCGTGTGGCCGAACTGCAGGGGGAAGCCCGCGGCGGCCGGGTCGGTGCTGGTGTCGGTGCTCATGTCGTCCTCGGGGTGGGGCTCGGGGGTCGGGGTCAGGAGGCGGTGGTCGCGCGCACGCGCTCGGTCACGTCGCGACCGATCTCGCTCGTGCTGCGGCGGGGCGCCGCGGGGTCGCGGTCGGCGACGTCCGCGGCGACCGCGCGCTCGATGCGCCCGGCCGCGGCGTCGAGCCCGAGGTGCGCCAGCAGCATCGCCGCGGAGAGGATCGCCGCGGTCGGGTCGGCCAGCTGCCTCCCCGCGATGTCGGGGGCCGAGCCGTGCACCGGCTCGAACATGCTGGGGAACGTGCCGTCGGGGTTCACGTTGCCCGAGGCGGCGAGGCCGATGCCCCCGCTGATGGCACCCGCGAGGTCGGTGAGGATGTCGCCGAAGAGGTTGTCCGTGACGATCACGTCGAAGCGCGCCGGGTCGGTGACGAGGTGGATCGTCGCCGCGTCGACGTGCAGGTAGTCGACGGCGACGTCGGGGTGCTCGGCCGCGACGGCGTCGACCGTGCGCTGCCAGAGGCCCCCGGCGTGCACGAGCACGTTGGTCTTGTGCACGAGCGTGAGGCGGCCACGCCGCGACCGCGCCGCGGCGAAGGCCGCGCGGACGACCCGCTCGACGCCGAAGGCCGTGTTGACGCTGACCTCGTTCGCGATCTCGTGCGGCGTGCCCATGCGCAGGGCACCCCCGTTGCCGACGTAGGGGCCCTCGGTGCCCTCTCGGACGACGAGGAAGTCCACCTCGCCGGGGTCGGCGAGGGGCGAGGGGACGCCGGGCCAGAGGCGCGTCGGGCGCAGGTTGACGTAGTGGTCGAACGCGAAGCGCAGCTTCAGCAGGAGCCCGCGCTCGACGATGCCGCCCGCGAGCCGCGGGTCGCGCGGGTCGCCGCCCACCGCGCCCAGCAGGATCGCGTCGTGCCCGCGCAGCGCCTCGAGGTCGGCGTCGGTGAGGACGTCGCCCGTGGCGAGGTACCGCCCGGCGCCCAGGTCGTACTCGGTGACGTCGACCGTGGCCTCGTCGCCGACCGCGGCGCGCAGCACCGTGAGCGCCTCGGCCACGACCTCGGGCCCGATCCCGTCGCCCGGGACGGCGGCGATGCTGACGGTGCGCGACATGGTGCTCCAGGGGCCTGAGGGACGGGTCCCGTCCACAGTACCGGCCCGCCGGGCGCGGGACGGCCTCCTGCGCGGGGTCCCGCCCGGGCGGATCGGGACGGTCGGACCCGTCGGGACGACCGGGTCAGTCGGAGCTCGAGGCCCGCCGCAAGGCCGTGAGGGCGACGGTCACCGCGACGAGCGCGACGCCGGCACCGACGCCCGCCGTGAGCACGAGCCCGGAGTCGAAGGCCTCCGTCGCGGCGACGAGCACGCGGTCGCCCAGGTCGCCCCCGGTCGAGCGGGCGACCGACACCGCGCCGCCCAGCGTGTCGGTGGCCACGACGGCGTCGGCGGCCGAGAGCCCGTCGGGCAGCACGAGCGCGCCGCGGTAGACCGCCGTCACCATGCTGCCCAGCAGGGCCGTGCCCAGGACCGCGCCGATCTCGTACGCGGTCTCGGACACGGCCGACGCGGCTCCTGCCCTCGCCGGCGGCACCGCCGCGATGATGAGGTCGTTCGAGATGGTCTCGGCCGAGCCCACGCCGGCCCCGACCAGCGCGAAGGCCGTGACGAACACGGCCACCGGCGCGCCGGCGCCCGAGGTCGCCACGAGCGCGTAGCCCACGGCCGAGAGCGACAGCCCGGCCGCGACGACCGTGCGCGGGCGCACGCGGCGCACGACCGGCACCACCACCAGGCCCGCCGCCACCATCGCGACGAGTCCGGGCACGAGCACGAGGGCCGCGTCGAGCGGGCTGAGCCGGACGACGAGCTGCAGGTGCTGCGTCGTGAAGAACAAGAAGCCCACGAGCGCCGTCACGGCCAGGAGGTTCACGACGACCGACCCGCTGAAGACGGCGTTCGTGAACAGGCGCACGTCGAGGAGCGGACGCTCCCGACGGAGCTGCCGCCGCACGAAGGCCCAGCCCGAGGCGACGCCGACGGCCGCGAGCAGGGCGGCGACCAGGGGCGACTCCCCCGTGGCCACGAGCTTGATCGCCGCCACCACGGGGGCCATGGCCGCGAGCGAGAGGAGCACCGAGACGGGGTCGGCGGGACCGGGCGACGGGTCCTTGCTCTCGCGCAGCAGCAGCGGCGCGGCGACGAGGAGCGGCAGGAGCATGGGCACCGCGATGAGGAACACGCTGCCCCAGGCGAAGTGCTCGAGCAGGATCCCGCCGACGACGGGGCCGAGGGCGCTGCCGCCCGCGAAGCCGCTCGCCCAGATGGCGATCGCCAGACGGCGCTGGTCGCGGTCGACGAAGGTCGAGCGCAGCAGGGAGAGCGTCGCGGGCATGATCATGGCGCCGAACACGCCCAGCGCCACGCGTGCGGCGATGAGCGCCTCGGCGGTGGGCGCGAAAGCGGCGAGGGCCGAGACCGCCGCGAAGCCGCTGGCCCCGACGAGCAGGAGGCGCCGCCGGCCGAAGCGGTCGCCGAGCGAGCCCATGGCCACCAGCAGCCCGGCGAGCACGAGCGAGTACGCGTCGACGACCCAGAGCTGGGCCGCGGCCGACGGCTGCAGGGCCGTCGAGATCGCCGGCAGCGCGAAGCTGAGGACGGTGTTGTCGATGCTCACCAGCAGGACGGGGAGCATGAGGACGACGAGCGCGGCCCACTCGCGGCCGCCGGCGCGGGCAGGGGCACCGACCTGCGTCGGGCGGGGCGAGGGCGAGGGGACGGGGCGGGACATGCGAGGACCTCCGGACGGGCGCGGGCGACCGCGCGGCGTTGCTGTACCAGCTGGACGGTACACCACGAGGTACAGTAACACCATGAGCCCCCGACCCTCGGCCCGCGAGAAGATGCTCGACGCGTTCGTCGACGCCGTCGTCGACGACGGAGACCGATCCGCCACCCTCGAGGCCGTCGCCGAGCGCGCCGGCGTCTCGAAGGGCGGCCTGCTGTACCACTTCCCCTCCCGCGACGCGCTCGTCGAGGGCCTCCTGGGCAGGATGCGCGAGGTCGCCGACGACGACGTCGCCGCCATGCGCGCGGCCCCGGAGGGCCCCGTCGCGTACCACCTGCGCACCTCCGCCCCCGGCGCGGCCCCCGACGAGTCGTTCGAGCGCGTGGTCTCCGCGGTCGCCCACCTCGCGGCGAGCGGCAGGCACCCCGAGGCCGTCGAGGCCCTGGCCGGCACGCAGGCCCGCTGGTACGAGGTCGTGCTCGAGGTGGTCGGCGACCCCGCCGTCGCACGGCTCGTGACCCTCGTGGCCGACGGCCTCTGGTTCACGCCCGGCGCGTTCGCCCCACAGGGGCCGGGCGACCCCCGCTCGGTCGCCACGATCGACGACCTCGTCGCCGTCGTCGACCGACTGGTCGCCACGGAACGGCGCGACTGACCCTCCCCCACGCGACGACGGCCGCCCCCGGTGCCGGGGGCGGCCGTCGTGCTGTCGCGGCGTCGTGCTGTCGTGGCGTCGTGGCGTCGTGCTCTGACGCGGTCGCGCGGTGACGGCTAGAGCGTGACGTCGATCTCGCGCAGCACCTCGGCGTCGATCGCCGCCCGCACCTCGTCGAGCAGCGCCTCGGGTGCCGGGCTGTCGATCGTGAGCACGCTGAGCGCCTGGCCGCCGACGCTGCGACGGGCGATCTGCATGGCGGCGATGTTGATGCCGGCCTCGCCGAAACGGCTGCCGTAGACCGCGACGATCCCGGGGCGGTCCGTGTAGATCATGACGACGTGGTGCGCCGAGATCGGGACCTCCACGTCGTAGCCGTTGATCTCGACGATCTTCTCGACCTGCTTCGTGCCGGTCAACGTGCCCGACACCGAGATCTGCTTGCCGTCGGCGAGCGAACCGCGGATCGTGAGGACGTTGCGGTACTCCTCGCTCGTCGGGTCGGTGAGCAGCCGCACCGTGACGCCGCGCTGCTCGGCGAGCAGGGGCGCGTTCACGTAGCTGACCGACTCGCTCACGATGTTCGTGAAGATGCCCTTGAGGGCCGCGAGCTCGAGGCTCGACACGTCGTGCTCGACCAGCTCGCCGCGCACCTCGACGTCGACGCTCGTCAGGGGGCTGTCGGCGAGCCCGGCGAAGACCTGGCCGAGCTTCTCGAGCAGGGGGATGCCCGGGCGGACGTAGGGGTCGATCACGCCGCCCGCGACGTTCACCGCGTCGGGCACCAGCTCTCCGCCGAGGGCGAGGCGCACCGAGCGGGCCACGGACACGCCGGCCTTCTCTTGCGCCTCGTGCGTCGACGCGCCCAGGTGCGGCGTGACCACGACGTTCTCGAGGCCGAGCAGGGCCTGGTCGACCGGCGGCTCGGACGAGAACACGTCGAGGCCGGCACCGGCGATCTCGCCCGTCGTGAGCGCCTCGTAGAGGGCGCCCTCGTCGATGAGGCCGCCGCGCGCCACGTTCACGACGAACGCCGTGGGCTTCATGGCCCGGAGCTGCTCGAGGCCGATCATGCCGGTCGTCTCGGGCGTCTTCGGCATGTGGATGGTGACGAAGTCGCTCTCGGCGAGCAGCTCGTCGAGGCCGAGCAGGGTCACCCCGAGCTGCTGCGCCCGCGCGGGCGTCACGTAGGGGTCGAAGGCGACGACGCGCACGCCGAAGGCCTGCAGGCGCGCCGTGATGAGCGCACCGATGCGGCCCAGGCCGACGATGCCGACGGTCTTCTCGAAGAGCTCGACGCCCGTGTACTTCGAGCGCTTCCACTGCCCCTGCGCGAGGGCCGCGTGCGCCGCCGGCACGTGTCGGGCGAGGCTCAGGATGTGCGCGACCGTGAGCTCGGCCGCCGAGATGATGTTCGACGTCGGCGCGTTCACGACCATGACCCCGGCGGTCGTCGCCGCCTTGATGTCGACGTTGTCGAGGCCCACCCCCGCCCGGGCGACCACCTGGAGCTGCGGCGCGGCCGCGATGGCCTCGGCGTCGACCTGCGTCGCGGAGCGCACGAGCACCGCCGAGGCGTCGGCCAGCGCTGCGAGCAGCGCGGGCCGGTCGGTGCCGTCGACCGATCGGACGTCGAAGTCGGGCCCCAGGGCCTCGACGGTGGCGGGGGACAGTTCTTCTGCGATCAGCACAACGGGCTTGGCCAAGGGGTCGTCGTCCTTCTGAGAGGGAGCAGGGACAGCCGCGGCGCGCCGTGGGCGCGGCTCGGGGTCAGTCTAGGGGCGTGCCCGAGGGCTCCCCCGCCGTGTGACGGACCGGGTCAGATGCTCGTGACGTACGCCGTGATCGTGAGGTTCAGCGCCGCCGCCGCCGCGAGGGCGGTCACCAGGGCGAGGGCCACGACGCCGAGCGAGCGGCGCCGACTGACGACGAGCGCCAGCACGTAGGCGACCACGGGCAGCAGCACGCCGAGCGCGAGCACGACCCACGGCGGCTCGGCCACGAGCCCGTCCAGGCCGTTCTCGCGGAAGAAGTCGTTGTTCGCGTACCGGCTGTCGCGCGGCACCGAGACGAGGTTGCTCACGGCCTCGACGACGTCGTAGGCGAACGGCAGCGCGAAGAGAGCCGCGAGCACGACGACGGGCCAGCGGCGACGGCCGGAGGCCCGGTGCCCGTCGTGCGCGGCGGTCGCCCCCGCCCCGGTGCCCGTGACGTCGGAGCCGGTCGTGCCTCCTGCGCTCATGCGAACGCCCCGACCACGAAGGGCCACGGCGCGACGACGAGGACGCCCACGGCCATGACCACCAGGCGGCGCCGCACGCGTGCCGCGGGCACGAGCACGATGCTCGCCGTGAACCAGAGGACCGGTGCCAGGACGGCGAGGCCCACCCCCAGCCGCCAGAGCAGCGTCATGGCCGGGTCCGCGAACACGTAGGCGAAGCGCCACGCCGACACGAGCCACCCCACGGAGGCCAGCAGGGACGCCCCGCCGAGCACGCCGTGGGCGACGAGGGCGCCGGAGCCCATGACCTGGGGCTCGTCAGGAGCCCCGGTCGGGGCCCGCTCGGCCTCGCGGGCGGAGACGTGGCTGGCGTCGCGCTCGTCACCCCAGGAGAGCGCCTCGTCGTCGACGAGGTCGGACGCCGGCACGTCGCGCACCGCGTGCCGCTCGGCAGCGGCGTCGTCGCCCGGGAGCTGCTCCCCCGGTCGCGAGGAGCCGGGGGTCACGACGACAGGGTCGACAGCTTCGACGCGACCGCCTCGCGCAGCGGCGCGAAGAGCGGGTGGCCCTCGTCGATGCCGGTCAGCGTCGTGACGAGCTCGCCGTCGGGCAGGCCCTGGCGCAGCAGCGCCTGGAGCTCGACGCTCTCGACGTCGTCGGCCACGTCGAAGTCGAGCGCGGCGCGCACGGCACGGACGAGGCCCTCGGCGCCGAGGCCCCGATCGGCGAGCTGCGCGGCGGGCCCGACGAAGCGCTCGTGCCGGCTCAGCTTGCGCAGCGGCGCCCGGCCCACGCGCTCGGTCGTGTCGGGGAGGTGCGGGTTGGCGATGCGCACGAGGTTCTTCTCGATGTACGACTGCTGCTCGTCGGGGTCGAGCTCGTGCTTCGCGACGAGGAGCTCCTTCGTCTCGGCGAGGACGGCCCGCACCTCGGCGTGCACCTCGTCGTCGGCGAGGGCCTCGCGGATGCTCGTGAGCCCGCGCGAGAAGCCGTGGTACGCGGCGGCGGCGTGCGCCGTGTTGACGGTGAAGAGCTTGCGCTCGATGAAGGGCTCGAGGTCGTCGACCCACGTGACGCCCTCGATCTCGGGGCGGTCGTCGCCGAACGGCGCCCGCTCGACGACCCACTCCCAGAAGGACTCGATGGTGACGTCGAGGCCCGCGGCGGTCTGCTCGGGGACGATGCGGTCGATCGCGCAGTTCGCGAACACCGCGTTGTCGGCCGGGTCGGTCGCGCGCACGGCCTCGGCCAGCGCGTCGGTGGCGTTGATCGCGTTCTCGCACGCGATCACGGCCAGCGGGGCGGCGTCGGCCGCGCGACGCTGCAGGCCCGCCGCGATGACGGGGGCCACGAAGGGCAGGATGCGCGCCCCGACCGCGGTGGTCACGATGTCGGCGGTCGCGATCTCGTCGATCAGGGCGGCCTCGTCGGTGCGGCTGTTGATCGCCCGGTAGCCGTCGACGACGTGCGTGCGCGCGCCCTCGCCGACCTCGTGCACCTCGAACGACGGCGTCGACCGCAGGAGCCCGATGAGCTCGTCGGCGACGTCGGCGAACACGACCTCGTACCCGCTCGCGTGGAGGAACTGCGCCACGAAACCACGACCGATGTTGCCGGCACCGAAGTGCACCGCCTTCTTGCTGAACGCCATGCCTGCCATCATGCCACGCGCCTCCGGCACGCACGCCCCGGTCCGTGCGCTCGAGGCCGGCCCTCGCCGCGGCGGGGACGACGACGGCCCCCGACCAGGAGGTCGGGGGCCGTCGTGGCGGGTGGGCGTCGGTCAGCGCGCGGCGGAACCGTCGACGTAGTCCTCGTCGGTCTGCTTCCAGGCGAAGAGCGCGCGGAGCTTCTGACCCGTGGCCTCGATGGGGTGCTCCTCGCCCTGCGCGCGGAGTGCCTTGAACTCGGGCGCGCCGGCGTCCTGGTCCTCGATGAAGCGCTTCGCGAAGGCGCCCGACTGGATGTCGGCGAGCACGGCCTTCATGTTCTCCTTCACCGACGGGTCGATGACGCGCGGGCCCGAGACGTAGTCGCCGTACTCGGCCGTGTCGGAGATCGACCAGCGCTGCTTGGCGAGGCCGCCCTCCCAGATGAGGTCGACGATGAGCTTGAGCTCGTGCAGCACCTCGAAGTAGGCGATCTCGGGCTGGTAGCCCGCCTCGGTGAGAGTCTCGAAGCCGTACTGGATGAGCTGCGAGGTGCCGCCGCAGAGCACGGCCTGCTCGCCGAACAGGTCGGTCTCGGTCTCTTCGGTGAAGGTCGTGCGGATGCCGCCGGCACGGAGGCCGCCGATGCCCTTCGAGTACGACCAGGCGAGGTCCCAGGCCGAGCCCGAGGCGTCGACCTCGACCGCGACGATGACCGGCACGCCGCGCCCGGCCTCGTACTCGCGACGGACCGTGTGGCCCGGGCCCTTCGGCGCGACGAGGAGCACGTCGACGCCCTCGGGGGCCGTGATGTAGCCGAAGCGGATGTTGAAGCCGTGGCCGAAGACGAGGGCCTTGCCCGGGGCCAGGTTCGGCTCGACGTCGTCGGCGTAGAGGTGGCGCTGGACCTGGTCCGGCGCGAGGATCACGATGACGTCGGCCCAGCTCGTGGCCTCGGCGGGGGTGTGCACCGTGAAGCCGGCGTCCTCGGCCTTGGCACGGCTCTTCGAGCCCTCCTGGAGACCGACGACGACCTCGACGCCGGAGTCGCGGAGGTTGAGCGCGTGGGCGTGCCCCTGCGAGCCGTAGCCGATGACGGCCACCTTCTTGCCCTGGATGATCGAGAGGTCGGCGTCGTTGTCGTGGACGATGTCAGTCACGGGGGTCCTTCGTGTCGGTGGTGGACAGGGTGGAGCTAGTTCTTGGGCACGCGGTCGGTGATCGACTTCGGGCCGCGGCCGATGGCCAGGAGCCCGGACTGCGAGATCTCCTTGATGCCGTACGGCTCGAGCACGCGCAGCAGGGCGTTCGTCTTGCCGGTGTCGCCGGTGACCTCGACCACGAGCGAGTCCGTGGCCACGTCGACCACGCTGGCCCGGAACAGGGTCACCGCCTCGAGGACCTGGCTGCGCGTGGCGGCGTCGACCCGCACCTTGATGAGCATGTGCTCGCGCTGCACGGACTGCGAGTACTCCAGCTCGACGATCTTGATGACGTTGACGAGCTTGTTGAGCTGCTTCGTCACCTGCTCGAGCGGGAGCTCCTCGACGTCGACCACGACCGTGATGCGGCTGAGGCCGGGCACCTCGCTCTTGCCCACGGCGAGGCTCTCGATGTTGAAGCCGCGCCGGGCGAAGAGGCCCGCGACGCGCGTCAGCAGGCCGGGCTTGTCCTCGACGAGGAGGGACAGGACGTGGCTCATGCGGGCCTCCCGGTCATGTCGGCGTCCTCGTCGTCCCAGCTGGGCGCGTGGTCGCGGGCGTACTGGACGAACGAGTTGCTGACGCCCTGCGGCACCATCGGCCACACCATGGCGTCGCGGCTCACCACGAAGTCGATGACGACCGGCCGGTCGTTCGTCTCGAGCGCGAGCCGGATGGCGTCGTCGACCTGGTCCTCGCGCTCCACCCGGATGCCGAGGGCGCCGTAGGCGTCGGCGAGCTTGACGAAGTCGGGCACGCGGCGCGACTCGTGGCCCGTCTCGAGGTCGGTGAACGAGTGGCGGCCCTCGTAGAACAGGGTCTGCCACTGCCGCACCATGCCGAGCGACGAGTTGTTGATGATCGCGACCTTGATGGGGATGTCGTTGATGACGCAGGTGGCCAGCTCTTGGTTGGTCATCTGGAAGCAGCCGTCGCCGTCGATGGCCCAGACCACGCGGTCGGGCTCGGCCACCTTGGCGCCCATGGCGGCCGGCACGGAGTAGCCCATCGTTCCCGCGCCACCGGAGTTGAGCCAGGAGTGCGGCCGCTCGTAGCCGATGAACTGCGCCGACCACATCTGGTGCTGGCCCACGCCCGAGGCGTAGACGGCCTCGGGCCCGGTGAGCTCGCCGATGCGCTGGATCACCTTCTGCGGGGACAGCAGGCCGTCCTCGGGCTCGGTGTACCCGAGCGGGAACTGCTCGCGGAGCGCCGTCAGGCGGGCCCACCACTCGGTGGTGTCGGGCGCACCCTGCGGCGAGACCTCGGCGAAGGCGGCGACCAGGTCGCCGATGACCTCGCGCGCGTCGCCCACGATCGGGACGTCGGCGAAGCGGATCTTCGAGATCTCGGCCGGGTCGATGTCGACGTGCACGACCTTCGCGCCGGGCGCGAAGAGCTCGGCCTTGCCCGTGACCCGGTCGTCGAAACGGGCCCCGAGGGCGATGATGAGGTCGCTCTCCTGGAGGCCGAGGACGGCCGGCACCGTGCCGTGCATGCCCGGCATGCCCAGGTGCTGCGGGTGCGAGTCGGGGAACGCGCCGCGCGCCATGAGCGTCGTGACGACCGGAGCCCCGGTCGCCTCGGCGAGGCGGAGCAGCTCGGCCGAGGCACCGGAGCGGATGACGCCGCCCCCGACGTAGAGCACGGGCTTCTTCGACTCGGCGATGAGCTGCGCGGCGGCCGTGATCTGCTTGCCGTGCGCCTTCGTCACGGGCCGGTAGCCCGGCAGGTCGACGACCGGCGGCCACGAGAACGGCGCCGTGCCCTGCTGGGCGTCCTTCGTGATGTCGACGAGGACCGGGCCCGGACGGCCCGTCGTGGCGATCTGGTACGCGGCGGCGAGGGTCGCCGGGACGTCCTCCGCCTTCGTCACCAGGAACGAGTGCTTGGTGACGGGCATCGTGATGCCGACGATGTCGGCCTCCTGGAACGCGTCGGTGCCCATCAGCGTCGAGAACACCTGGCCCGTGATCGCCAGCAGCGGCACGGAGTCCATGTAGGCGTCGGCGATGGCGGTGACCAGGTTCGTCGCCCCCGGTCCGGAGGTGGCGATGGCGACGCCGACGCGACCCGAGGCCGCGGCGTAGCCCTCGGCGGCGTGCCCGGCGCCCTGCTCGTGGCGCACGAGGACGTGGCGGATCGCCGTCGACGACATGAGCTCGTCGTAGAACGGGATGATCGCACCGCCCGGCAGGCCGAACACGTCGGTGATGCCCAGCGCCTCGAGGCTGCGCAGGATCGCGCCGGAGCCCGTGAGGACCTCCGGTGCGGCCGTGGTCGTGCGCGAGGTGGGGGCGTTGCCCGGGGGCGTGGGCAGGGGCGTGGAGTCGATGGGCGTCAAGGCCTGATCCCTACTTCGTGGTGGTGGGAACGATGGGTCTGCCCGCTAGTACGTGACCGCGCCCTCGGCCGCGGAGCGGACCTGGCGGGCGTACTTGGCGAGGACACCGCGGGTGTACCGCGGAGGGAGGGGTGCCCAGCCGTCACGGCGGGCTTCGAGCTCAGCCGGATCGACGAGTAGGTCGATGGAGCGAGCTGCGATGTCGACCCGAATCAGATCACCATCGCGCACGAAGGCGACCGGACCTGCGTCCACCGCTTCGGGAGCCATGTGGCCGATGCACAGGCCGGTTGTGCCGCCTGAGAATCGCCCGTCCGTCAACAGTAGTACATCTCTGCCGAGCCCCGCGCCCTTGATGGCCGCGGTGATGGCGAGCATCTCGCGCATGCCGGGGCCGCCCTTCGGGCCCTCGTAGCGGATCACCACGACGTCGCCCTTGCCGATGGTGCCGGCGGTGAGGGCGTCCATCGCGGCGCGCTCGCGCTCGAAGACGCGCGCGGGCCCCTCGAACACCTCGGCGTCGAAACCGGCCGTCTTGACGACCGCGCCCTCGGGGGCCAGCGAGCCGCTGAGCACGGTCAGCCCGCCCGACGCGTGGATGGGGTCGTCGAGGGTGCGCAGGACCTCGCCGTCGAGCGGCTTCGGCCTGATGTCGGCGAGGTTCTCGGCCACGGTCTTGCCCGTCACGGTCAGGCAGTCGCCGTGCAGGAGTCCCGCGTCGAGCAGGGCCTTCATGACGACCGGCACGCCGCCCATGCGGTCGACGTCGTTCATGACGTAGCGCCCGAAGGGCTTGAGGTCGCCGATGTGGGGGACCTCGTCGCCGATGCGGTTGAAGTCGTCGAGCGTCAGCTCGACCTCGGCCTCGTAGGCGATGGCGAGCAGGTGGAGGATCACGTTCGTCGAGCCGCCGAAGGCCATGGCCACGGCGATCGCGTTCTCGAAGGCCTCCTTCGTGAGGATGTCGCGCGCCGTGATGCCGAGGCGCAGCATGTTCACCACGGCCTCGCCCGAGCGGTGGGCGAAGTAGTCCCGCCGACGGTCCGCCGAGGGCGGCGACGCCGAGCCGGGCAGGCTCATGCCGAGCGCCTCGGCGACGCTCGCCATGGTGTTGGCCGTGTACATGCCGCCACAGGCGCCCTCCCCCGGGACGATGGCGCACTCGATGGCCTTGAGGTCCTCTTCGCTGATGGTGCCGGCCTTGGCCGCCCCGACCGCCTCGAACGAGTCGATGATCGTGACGTCCTTCTCGGTGCCGTCGCTGAGCTTCACCCAGCCGGGCGCGACCGAGCCCGCGTAGAGGAAGACGCTCGACAGGTCGAGCCGTGCCGCGGCCATGAGCATGCCCGGCAGCGACTTGTCGCAGCCCGCGAGCAGGACCGAGCCGTCGAGGCGCTCGGCCATCATCACGGTCTCGACGCTGTCGGCGATGACCTCGCGCGAGACGAGGGAGAAGTGCATCCCCTCGTGGCCCATCGAGATGCCGTCGGAGACCGAGATGGTGCCGAACTGCAGCGGGTAGCCACCGCCGGCGTGCACGCCCTCCTTGGCGCCCTGCGCGAGGCGGTCGAGCGAGAGGTTGCAGGGGGTGATCTCGTTCCAGCTGCTGGCGATGCCGATCTGGGGCTTGGACCAGTCCTCGTCGCCCATGCCCACGGCGCGGAGCATGCCGCGCGAGGTGGTGGCCTCGATGCCGTCGGTGACGTCGCGGCTCCGGGGCTTGATGTCGATCGGGGTCTGCGCGTCCTTCGCTGGCATGGGTCGAGTGTAGGCCCCGTGACGGGCGCCGGAGGACGGGCGGCGGCCGCCCCGCGCGGTGCGCGGCGGACCCGGGCCGACCTCAGGGGCCGGCGGGGACCTCCGGCTCGTGACCCGGGTCGGGCCGACCGCCCTCGTGGCGGGCCTCGTCGTCGTGGCGCATCTCGACGGCCAGGGCGTCGGCGCTGCCCACGGGCAGCCGCTCGGCGTCGAGCTCGTCGTCGGGGACGTCCTCGAGCTCGGCGCCGGCGCGCTCGACCGCCTCCTCGAGCTCGTCGGCGACGAGCAGGTCGCGGTCGACGTCGCCGTTGCGGTACCCGGCGCGCCCGATCATGTGCGCGGAGATCGGTGCCGTGAGCATCTGGAAGAGCAGGACCACCAGCAGGGACGCGATCGTGCCCCAGGTGTGCTGGTCGAGCGCGATGGCGGACAGGATGAGCATGAGCCCGAAGATCTGTGGCTTCGTCGCCGCGTGCATGCGCGACAGCGTGTCGGGGAAGCGCAGGAGGCCGATGCCGGCCGCGAGGGAGAGCAGCGACCCGGCCGCGAGCATGACGACGGCGGCGACGTCGTAGACGGTCTCGCTCATGAGGGGTCCTGCTTCGAGACGTAGCGGGCGACCGTGATCGAGCCGAGCACGGCGGTGAGCGCCAGCACGATCATGACCGGGAGGGTCCGGGTGTGGTGGTTGATGACCATGTCGGCGCCGACGACGCAGATGAGGGTCGTGAGCAGCATGTCGCTCGCGATCATGCGGTCGAGGATGCTCGGGCCGCGCACGATGCGCCACACCGAGGCGAGCCCCGCGAAGGCGAAGATCGCGCCGACGATCCAGAAGACGACGGTCATGAGGCTCCTCCTGCTCCCCCGGCCGCGACGGGGGTGCCCGCCTCGATGCGACGCAGGTCGTCGGTGCTGCCGAGGACGCGCACGAGCCGTCGCTCGACGGCGAGGACGTTGCGGTGCACCGTCTCGACGGCCTGGTCGTCGTCCACCGACAGCGAGTGCAGGTAGAGGATGGACCGTTCGCGGTCCGCCTCGACGATGAGCGACCCGGGGACGAGCGACACGGCCAGGCCCACGAGCGTCATGATGAAGTCGGAGCGCGTGTGCAGCTGCACCGCGACGATGGCGTTGTGCCGCACCCCGCGCGGGCGCACGGCCTGCCAGCTGACCTGCACGGAGGCGACCACGAGGTCGCGGAGGAACACGACGAGGAACACGACGGCGTGCCACGGGCTGAACCGCCCGCTGAGCTCGACGGGCGGCAGCGGGAACACCCGCGTGACGAGCAGGGCGACGACGACGCCGGTGACGGCGGCGAGCACGGTGACCTGGTTCCAGAGGAACATCCAGAGCACGACGAGCCCCACGAGCAGCGGCAGTTGCCGGGCCAGGCTGCGGCCGATCTCGCGGCCGGAGGGACGCTCCGTCATCACTGCACCTCCCCGTCGGGGAAGACCAGCTGGACGTAGGCGTCGGCACCGTAGACGTTGCCCGCGGCACGCTCGGCGACGCCGTAGAGCGGCCCGGCGAACACGGTGAGCGAGAGCGACACGAGGACCATGCCGGTGGTGGCCCCGACCATGGTGCGCGGGTTGGCCCTGCGCTGCACCACGTCGGTGCGGCCGGGGGCCTCTTCCAGGCGGGAGGTGAGCGGCGAGGAGTGGTCGGCGACCTCCTCCTTCTTCCGCCAGAACGCCAGGCTCCAGGCCCGCATGAGCGCGTAGAGGGTCAGGAGGCTCGTGAGGGCCCCGGCACCGATCAGCACGTACACGAGGGGGGTGCCCACGCGGGCGCCGGCGTCGAAGAGCGCCACCTTGCCGATGAACCCCGAGAACGGCGGGATGCCCCCGAGGTTGAGCGCCGGGACGAAGAAGAGCACGGCGATGACGGGCGACGCCTTGAGCAGCCCGCCGAGGCGGAGCACGCTGGCCGTGCCGCCCCGGCGCTCGATGAGCCCCGCGGCGAGGAACAACGTCGTCTGCACGGTGATGTGGTGCACGACGTAGTAGATGGTCGCGGCGAGCCCCGCGACGGTGCCGAGGGCGATGCCGAAGATCATGTAGCCGATGTGGCTGACCAGGGTGAACGACAGCAACCGCTTGATGTCGGCCTGCGCGACGGCGCCCAGGATGCCGACGATCATCGTGCAGAGCGCGATCACCAGCAGGTAGACGTTGACGTTGCTCTCGACGAACAGCACCGTCTCGGTCCGGATGATGGCGTAGACGCCGACCTTGGTCAGCAGGCCCGCGAAGACCGCGGTGACCGGCGCGGGTGCGGTCGGGTAGCTGTCCGGCAGCCAGAACGACAGCGGGAAGACCGCGGCCTTGATGCCGAAGGCGGTGATGAGCATGACGTGGATCACGGCCTGCACGTCGGACGGGATCGAGTCCATCTTCTGCGCGATGTCCGCGATGTTGACGGTGCCCAGGGCGCCGTAGATCATCGCGATCGCGGCGAGGAACAGCACGCTCGAGACGAGGCTGACGATGATGTACGTCACGCCGGCCCGGATGCGCTGCTCGGTGCCCCCGAGCGTGATGAGCACGTAGCTGGCCACGAGCAGGATCTCGAACCCCACGTAGAGGTTGAAGAGGTCCCCCGCGATGAACGCGTTGAAGACGCCGGTCGCCAGGATCAGGTAGGTCGGGTTGTAGATGGAGACCGGGGTGTCGCCGTCGTCGCCGTCGGCGGCCCCCTGCCCCACCGAGAACACGAACACGGCGAGCAGCACGATCGACGAGATCGTGAGCATGAGCGCCGCGAGCCGGTCCACGACGAGCACGATGCCGAAGGGGGCGGCCCAGCCGCCCACCTGCACCGCGAGGGAGCCGTCACGGTCGACGACCACGAGCAGGACGGCGCTGATCACGACGACGACCGCGAGGGAGCCGATGGTCAACCAGCCCTGCAGGCGCGGGCGGCGACCGGCGACGAGGGTCGACGCGGCGCCGAGCAGCGGCACCAGGACGACGAGGGGCACGAGGACGCTCATGAGACGCTCCCTCCGTCGTGTCGTTCAGAGGCCGAGGTGGCCGGTTCGTCGGGGTCGGGCTCGGGCTCGTGGCTGCCGGGCACGGCGGCCTCGGCGTACTCGCCGAACTCGGTGTCGCCCGCGTCGTCGTCCTGGTCGCCCGAGCGGGACTCCGTGGGGATGGGCCGGCGGCCCACCTCGCGGTCCTCGACGTCGTCCGCCAGGGTGTCCTCGCGGGCCAGCCGCCAGGAGCGGTAGATGAGCGCGAGCAGGAACGCGGAGACCCCGAAGGTGATGACGATCGCGGTGAGGGTGAGGGCCTGCGGCAGCGGGTCGGTGAAGGTCGAGGGGTCGTCCTGGCCGTCGGCCACGGGGGCCGTCCCGGCGCGCCCGGTCATGATCAGGATGAGGATGTTCGTCGCGTTGCCGACCAGGAGGAACCCCAGCAGCACGCGGGTCATGCTCCGTTCGAGGAGCAGGTACACCCCGCACGAGTAGAGCGCCGCCATGACGACGAGCAGCACCAGCGAGACGCTCACGAGGCGCCACCTCCTCGGGCGTCGGCCGACTCGAGCTCGCGCTGGTCGGCCTCCTCTTGACGGTCGACCTCGGCGCCGAGGCTGCGGAGGACGTCGAGGACGAGCCCGATGACGACCAGGTAGACGCCGACGTCGAAGAACGTCGAGGTCACGAACTCGAGGTGGCCCAGCACGGGCACCTCGGCCTCGAACCAGGTCGAGGTCAGGGCGTCGGCGCCCAGCGCGAGGGGCACCACGGCCGTGAGGACGATCGCCGCGAGGCCGGTGCCCAGCACCTTGCCCGCGTCGAGCGGTGCGGCCGCGCCCAGCTCGTAGCGCCCTCCGGCGAGGTAGCGCGCCACGAAGGCCATGCCCGCCACGAGACCCCCGGCGAAGCCGCCGCCAGGCAGGTTGTGACCGACGAAGAGCAGCCAGATCGACACGACCATGATCGCGTGGAAGAGCAGTCGGACGACGACCTCCAGGAGGATCGAGCGGTTCTGCGGGGCGAGCTTGCGCCCGGCGAGCAGCCACGCCCGGCGGTCGACGCCGTCGTCGGCGACGTCGTCGCTGTCGCCGGCCGTGGGGGTCGGAGCGGTCGCGGGCTGCCCGTCGCCGTCGAGCACGACGGGGGCGGGCTCGCGCACCGGCCGGACGCGGGCCAGGAAGCGCTGCGCCCGGTTGGTCCGGGCCGGACGGGGCAGGACGTCGGTGCGGGAGGTGAGGAACACCAGGCTCGCGACGCCGGTCGCGGCGACGATGAGCACGGCGATCTCGCCCATGGTGTCCCAGCCGCGGATGTCGACGAGGGTGACGTTGACCACGTTCTTGCCGTGGCCGCCCGTGACGGCGAGCTCGGGGAACGCGTCGGAGATGAGCGGGACGTCGCGCGCCCCGAGGGCGACGACCGCGATGGTCGCCATGGCGGCGCCCACGCCGATGCCGAGCAACGCCCGGATGCGCTTGTGGCTGCTCCCGTTGCGATCGCCGAGCCGTGCCGGCAGGCGTCGGAGGACCAGCACGAAGGCGATGAGCGTGATCGTCTCGATGAGCACCTGGGTGAGCGCGAGGTCGGGTGCGCCGTGCAGGGCGAAGAGGCCGGCCATGCCGTAGCCCGTCACGCCGACGAGCACGACCGCCTGGAACCGCTTGTTCGAGCGTGTGGCGCCGATGGCGCCGATGATCATGAGCGCCCCGATCGCCAGCTGGCCGGGGTGGTCGGCGAGCACGGCCTCGGTGGGCCAGGTGCGGTTCAGCGTCAGAGTCACGGCCGACGAGACGACGAAGACGAGGAGGATCGTCGCGAGGTAGAACGGCAGCGAACCGCGCTGCGTCGCCGCCGTGGTCCGCGACGCGGTCCAGTCGACGCCCGCCATGAGGCGCAGGTAGGCGTCCGAGGCGCGGGGCGTCCCGGAGAGGGCCCGCTGGAGGGCGGCGACGGGCTCGCGCAGCCAGAACAGGACGGCACCGAGGACGAGCGTGCCCAGGGTGATGAAGAGCGCCGGCTCGAGCCCGTGCCAGAGGGCGAGGTAGTACGGCTCGGCCTCGCTCGCCCCGGTGGGCACGGTGTCGGCGTACCCGGCGAGGGCGTCGCCCACCGGGTGCGCCAGGAGGCCCAGCACGACCCCGAGCACCGCGAGGACGGCGGGCGAGGCGAGGAAGTCGACGTGCTCGTGCACGAAGCTCGCGGGCTCGACCCCGGGCTTGCGCCCGAAGGCCCCCCAGAGGAACCGCAGGCTGTACGCCATCGTGAGCACGCTGCCGAGGGCCACGCCGACCAGGGCCACCCAGCCCAGCACCGACCCGGTCTCGGCGTCGTGCAGCAGGGCCGTGAGGACGGCCTCCTTGGCGACGAAGCCGAGCGTCGGGGGCACGCCGGCCATCGACGCGAGCGCCAGCACGGTGATGCCGACGAGCAGGGGCGCCTGTCGGCCCAGGCCGCACAGCTTGCGCAGGTCGCGCGTTCCCGTGCGGTGGTCGATGATGCCCACCACGAGGAAGAGCGTCGACTTGAAGAGGGCGTGCGCGACGAGGAGGGTCAGCCCGGCCAGGGCCGCGTCGCGCGTGCCGTACCCGACGACGACGGTCAGGAAGCCCAGTTGGCTGACGGTGCCGTAGGCGAGCACGAGCTTGAGGTCGTGCTGGCGCAGGGCGCGGTAGCCGCCGAGCAGCATCGTCGCGACGCCGACCAGGACGACGATCTCGCGCCAGCCCGGGCTCTCGGCGTAGCCGGGGGCCAGCCGGGCCACGAGGTAGATGCCGGCCTTCACCATCGCGGCCGCGTGCAGGTACGCGCTGACCGGCGTCGGTGCCGCCATGGCCGCGGGCAGCCAGAAGTGGAACGGCACGAGCGCCGACTTCGAGAGGGCCCCCACGAGGACGAGCACGACGGCGACCGTGACGACGGGGCCCGTCGGGGGCTCGGCGACGAGGGCGCTGAGCGACGTCGTGCCCCCGGCCACGGCGAGCAGCACGAGGCCCACGAGCATCGCGAGACCACCGGCGGTGGTCACGATGAGGGCCTGGAGCGCGGCCGCGCGGCTCGCCTGCTTCGTCGTGTAGTGCCCGATCAGCAGGTAGGAGAAGACGCTCGTGGCCTCCCAGAAGACGAAGAGGAGGAACACGTCGTCGCTCGCGACGAGGCCGTACATGGCCCCGGCGAAGGCGACCAGCACGGCGGCGAAGCGTGCGATGCCGGCTTCGTCGCGCCGGAAGTAGCGCGTGCAGTAGACGAGCACGAGGGCCCCGACGCCGGTGACGACGAGCGCGAGCACCCAGGACAGCACGTCGAGGCGGAAGCTCAGCGCGATGTCGAGCTGGGGCACCCACGGCACGCTCTCGACGAGGACGTCACCGCGGAGGACCGCGGGCCCCTGCAGGGCCGTCGCGACGAAGACGCCGGCGGGGGCGAGCGCCGCGAGCGGGAACAGCCGGGTGGTGGCCCTGCGACCGACGAGGGCGACGAGCACGCTGGCGACGGCGAGGACCGAGAGTGCGATGAGCATGGCACCTCCGTCGTCAGGTGACTCGCGACGGAGCCTCGGGCTCGAGGTCGTCGGGTCAGGGGCGGGGAATCCAGAATACCTAGGGGTACCTGGGAATCGCTACGGACGACCCTGGGAGGGGCGGCCCGGAGCCATCGGCGTCAGGCGTTGCCGAGATGCGAGCGGAGGTCGGCCAGGTCGTGCAGGAGGCGCGCGACGGCGGCCGCGTCGGCCACGCGGTGCCCGGCGAGGGTGGCGCCCTCCCCCACCTTGATGCCGACGTCGCCCTCGACGAGGGCCCGGAAGGCGTCCTCGTCGGTGACGTCGTCGCCGGCGTAGAGCACGGCGGTCGCCGAGGTCGCCTCGCGGAGGCGCCGGACGCCGTCGTCCTTGCCGGTCGGCCGGACGGCGAACTCGAGGACGTTCTTGCCGCGACGCTCGGTGACGCCGTCGAGGTCCGCCACGCCGGCGCGGGCCGCCGCCTCGGCGGCCGCGGTCGCCTCGGCATCGGCCGTACGCGTGTGCAGCGACAGCCCCGCGGGCTTCTCCTCGACGAGGACGCCCTCGACGCCCGCGGCCGCGGCGTGCACGACGTCGCTGAGAGCGGCACGGAGCTCGAGCTCGGCCTCGGTGAGGGCGGTCTCGTGCCCGTCGATGCGGACCTCGACCCCGTGCGAGCCGACGAGGAGCACCGACCCGGGCACCTCGGCGACCGCGGTGAGGCTCGCGAGGTCGCGGCCGGAGACCAGGGCGACGTGCGTGTCGGCCAGGGCCTCGAGCCTCCTGATCGCCTCGGTCGCCTCGGGCAGGGCCCGGGCGGCCTGCGGCGCGTCGACCTCGGGCGCCAGGGTGCCGTCGAAGTCGAGCGCGACCAGCAGGCGCGGGGTGGTGGCGAGCCGCCCGAGGGCGTCGCTCAGGGTCCGGGCGTCGGCGTCGGTCACGCGGTGCCCCTCTCGTCGTCGGGGGCCGCGATCTGCTGGCCCGGTCGGGCGCCCTCGAGGGCGGTGAGGAACGACGCCGACCAGGCGGCGACGTCGTGCTCGAGCACCCGGCGGCGCAGCGAGCGCATGCGCGACCGACGGTCGCGCTCGGGCATCTCCATGGCCCGCATGATGGTGTTCTTCAGCCCGCCGATGTCGTGCGGGTTGATGAGCAGGGCCGTGCGCAGCTCGTCGGCGGCCCCGGCGAACTCGCTCAGCACGAGCACGCCGTCGCCGTCCCGGCGCACCGCGACGTACTCCTTCGCGACGAGGTTCATGCCGTCGCGGAGGGCCGTGACGAGCATGACGTCGGCCGCGAGGTAGAGGGCGACCATCTCTTCGCGGGGGTAGCCGTGGTGGTGGTAGCTGATCGCCGTGTGGCTCATGGTGCCGTGGTCGCCGTTGATGCGGCCCACGGTGAGCTCGATCTCGTCGCGCAGCTGCTTGTAGGTCTCGACCCGCTCGCGACTGGGGCTCGCGACCTGCACGAGCGTGGCGTCCTCCACGCTGAGGCGGCCGTCGGCGAGGAGCTCGCCGAAGGCCTTCATGCGGTGCCGGATGCCCTTGGTGTAGTCGAGCCGGTCGACGCCCAGCATGATCGTCTTCGGGTTGCCGAGGCCCTCGCGGATCTCGCGCGCCCTGGCCTGGATGTCGGGCCGCGCGGCCAGCTCCTCGTAGCTGGCGGCGTCGATCGAGATCGGGAAGTGCTTGGCGAGGACGCGACGGACCTTCTTGCCGCGCTTCGACACGACGGCGTCCTCGTCGTCGACGGGCACCTCGATGTAGGGACGCGTCGTCGACCAGCCCAGGAGGTGCCGCACCGCCCGCGAGAAGTTCGACGCGTCGTCGGCGCGCTGGAACCCGATGACGTCGGCACCGAGCAGGCCCTCGAGGATCTGCGACCGCCACGGCAGCTGCGAGAAGATGCCGAGCGGCGGGAACGGGATGTGGTTGAAGAAGCCGATCGTGAGGTCGGGCCGGGCCTCGCGCAACATCTTGGGGACGAGCTGCAGCTGGTAGTCCTGCACCCAGACGGTGCCGCCCTCGGCCGTGATCTCGGCCGCCCGGTCGGCGAAGCGCTGGTTGACCGTGACGTAGGTCTCCCACCAGACGCGGTGGTACGTCGGGGCCGCGATGACGTCGTGGTAGAGGGGCCACAGCGTGTCGTTGCTGAAGCCCTCGTAGTACTTCTGCACCTCGTCGGCGCTCAGCGGCACCGGCACGATCTCGATGCCGTCGTCCTCGAAGGGCTCGAACTCGAGGTCGGGCTGCCCCGCCCACCCGACCCAGGCACCGTCGTTGGCCTTCATGACGGGCTCGAGCGCGGTGACGAGGCCACCGGGCGAGTGCCGCCAGCTGCCACCGCCGTCCTCGTCGACGACCCTGTCGACGGGGAGGCGGTTCGAGACGACGACGAAGGCGTACTGGTCGGGGGCGTCAGGCATGCGGCAGATCAACTCCGGAGGTCCTCCCCGCCGCGACGACGGGGACCCCAGGCTAGCAGCGGGCCCGCACGCGCGATCGGGGCCGGGGCCCGTCCGTCAGGCGAGCCGCAGGACGGCCTCGGCCGCGCGGACGAGGGCCGCGCCGTAGGCCGGCCCGTGCCCGGCGGCGTGCACCGCCAGGGGGTGCAGCTGGTGCAGCGGCACGCGCTCGGCACGACCGGGCGCGAGGGGCGCCGCGGCGTCGTAGCCCGCCAGCACCTCGTCGAGGTAGGGGCAGCCGAAGAGCTCGAGCATGGCCAGGTCGGACTCGCGGTGGCCACCGTGGGCGGCCGGGTCGATGAGGGTCGCACCGCTCGGCGACCACAGCACGTTCCCCGTCCAGAGGTCGCCGTGCAGGCGCGCCGGCGGCTCGTCGTCGTCGAACGCCCCACCGGCGACGAGGGAGCACGCGCGCTCCACGACACCGAGGCCGGACCGGTCGAGGGAGCCCGCGTCGACGGCCGTCCGGGCGAACGGGAGCACGCGCTGCTCGGCCCAGAACCGGCCCCAGGAGGCGTCGGGTCGCGTCGTCATCGGGCGGCTGCCGATGAAGCAGGGCCCGTCCCAGCCCTCAGGAGGCGCGCCGAACGCGGTCGCGCCGGTCCCGTGCGTCGCGGCGAGGGCCCGCCCGAACGCGCGCGCGGCGTCCCGGGTGGGGCGCGCCTCCTGCACGCGCTCCAGCTCGATGCGCCCGGGGCCGACGTCGAGGACGTCGACGACGGCGGCCCCGCCCCGCGGCACGGCCGCGGCGAGCCAGGCCAGGCCCGCCGCCTCGGCCTCGAAGAAGCCCTCGGGGGCCCCGGTCCGGTCCTTGCGCCAGCTGCTCACGGGACCAGCATGCCCCCGCTCCCCCCGAGCGCGACCGCGACGACGGCGAGCGGCACGGCGACGACGGCGACCCCGAGCCCTGCCAGCGCGAACCGCCGCCACGAGACGTCGACGCCGAGGTCGACGAGCTGCGCGTGCCAGAGCAACGTGGCGAGCGAGGCCCAGGGGGTCACGAGGCAGCCCACGTTGACGCCGACGAGGACGGCGACGAGGCGCAGGGGCGATCCGGCGACCGGCTCGAGCGCGAGGTAGGCCGGCAGGTTGTTCACGAGGTTCGCGGCCAGGGCGCTGCCGCCCGCGAGGCGCAGCAGCTCGGGCAGCCCCTCCCCCGTGTCGCCGACGACCACGGCCAGGAGCTCCGAGAGCCCCAGCGCGTGCGCGGCCTCGACGACGAGGAAGAGCCCGCCCGCCAGCAGCACCGTGCCCCACGGCACGACGCCGAGCCGGAGCGCCCCCGGGCGCCGCCACGCGGTCGCGGCGACGAGCAGCACGGCGGCGACCGATGCGGGGAGCCACGCCTCGAGCCCGGCCACCAGGGCGGGCACGAGCAGGCCGACGACCACGGCGGCGACGACGAAGAGCACGCGGTCGGCCGGGGGCTCGACGGGCCCGGCGACGAAGCGCCCGGTGAGCGCGCGCCGGTACCGCAGGCCCACCGCGACGACGGGCACGGCGGCGGCGACCACGGCGGCGGGCAGCACGAGGCCCGCGAAGGCCAGCGGCGCCGGGTCGCCCAGCTCGTGGAGGGCGAGCAGGTTCGTGAGGTTCGAGACGGGCAGCAGGAGCGAACCGCAGTTGGCCAGCCAGACCGTCGTCAGCGCGAACGGCAGGGGCGGCACCCCGGCCCGCCGCGCCACGAGGACGACCACGGGCGTGAGCAGCACGGCCGTCGTGTCCAGCGAGAGCGCGACCGTGCAGGCCAGCGCCAGCACGACGACCAGCAGCCAGAGCAGGACCGTGCGCCCGCGGGCGAGACGGGCCGCGAGACCGGCGAGCGCCGCGAAGAGCCCTGCCTCGGCCGAGAGCCCGGCGACGACCGTGAGGGCGACGACGAAGCCCAGCACGGGCGCGACCCGCTCGACGAGCGCACCGACCTCGGCCCACGGGAGCACGCCGAGCAGCGCGGCGGCCAGGCCCGCCACGAGCAGCACGGCCCCCAGGACGGCAGTGCGCACGGGGCCTCCTCGGGCCCGGCCGGGCGACCGGGGCAGCTCACCCTACGACCGGTCGGCCCCTCGCGCCCTCGACGGGTACCGTGGCAGGACCGAGACCCACAGGAGCAGAACAGTGCGCAAATTCCTCTTCAACGGCGCGATCCTCAGCAGCGCCTTCTCCGGCTTCAGCTTGCTCAAGCACGTGGCCGCCGGCCCCCGCGACTGGCGACTGCTGCTGAACGTCGTCGCCTGGGCGGCCACGACCGCCATCGCGATCGGCAACGTCGTCGACGCCGCGAACGACGACTAGGCCCGCCCGACGACCACAGGAGGCGCGCACCCGGCCGGGTGCGCGCCTCCTGTCGTCCGTGGCGGCGTCGTCAGTCGCCGAGCGGGCGCCGCGGGGCCGGGTGCGCACCGCCGTCGGCGGGTGCGTCGGCGTCGGGCTCGGCTCCCGCGTCGACCTGCCGTTGGATCGGCAGGGCCTGCGTGAACGCCTGGGTGCGCTCCGAGTCGGCGTAGTCGCCCGAGAACAGGCCCGACTGGCCCGAGGTCGAGGCCGCGGGACGGTGGCGCGGGGCGGGAGCCTCGGGCGACACCATGTCGACGCGGGTGCGCGGGAGGCCCGCCCTGCCCTGCTCGTGGATCCACGTCACGAGGTCCTCGCGGACGAGGCAGCGCAGGTCGAACAACGCCGCGGAGTCCTTGGCGCTCACGAGCACCCGCACGCGCACGTAGCCGTTCGTGGCGTCGGTGATCTGCAGCACCTTGGTCCGACCGTCCCACAGGTCGGTCGTCGCGAGGATGCGGTCCAGCTCGCCGCGCATCTCGCTGGGCGAGACCTGCCAGTCGACGTCGAGCTCGACGGCGCCCAGCAGCTCGCTCGAGCGTCGCGTCCAGTTCTCGAACGGCGTCGTGGTGAAGTAGGTCGAGGGCAGCAGGAGGCGCCGGTCGTCCCACACGTGGACCACGACGTAGGTGAGCGTGATCTCCTCGATCAGCCCCCACTGCCCCTCGACCACGACGACGTCGTCGACGCGGATGGCGTCGCTGAAGGCGAGCTGGATGCCCGCGAAGACGTTGGCGAGGGTGGACTGGGCGGCGAGGCCGGCGACGACGGACACGAGGCCTGCGCTCGCGAGCACGCTCGCCCCCAGCGCCTCGACCCCGGGGAAGCCCAGGAGGATCGCCCCGGCACCGATGATGACGACCACGGCGACCGTCAGTCGACGGAGGATGAGCACCTGGGTGCGGACGCGCCGCGCGACCCGGTTGTCGGCGACGTCGGTGCGCCACCGCGAGAGGCCGAGGTCCTCGAAGAAGATCAGCAGGGCCCCGACGAGCCACGCCACGACGGCGATGCCGACGCAGCGGAAGACCTGCTGCAGGAGGCCCTGGGCGGGCCAGCCGTCGGGCCAGAGCGCGTCGAAGCTGGTGGTCAGCGCGACGATGAGCAGGACGACGAGCAACGTGGCGCGGAACGGGCGGCGCATGCGCTGCACGAGCGACTCGGCCCACGACTTGCGCTTGGCGACCACGCCGACGGCGTAGCCGACGACGGCCGAGACGACGAAGGTGAGCGCGACGGCCGCGACGACGGAGATGACGAGTTGGATCCAGGGCATCCCGCCAGCTTGCACGGTCCTCGGGGCGAGGGTCGCCTGCGGGCCGCGACGGGGAGCGGATGCTCAGCTGTGCGACAGGTGTCGCCGGTGGCCGGCCCCGGGTCAGAGCGACCGGCGGCGCTGGCGGAGGGCCTCGAGGGCGAGACCCTGGGAGGGATAGCGGCCCACGACGTCGGCCGCCCTGGGGTCGCCGCCGCGCAGCGCCACGAAGCCGCCCTGCTCGCTCCGCACGTGCCCGAGCACGCGCTCGGGCGTCGAGACGCGGACGAGGTCGGCCGAGACCGTCGTCGTGATGACACGGGCGGCGCGGCGGAGGGGTTCGAGGGCGGTGGTCACGAGGTGGAGCCTTTCGTGCGCCGCGACGGTCGTCGCGGGTTGGTGCGGGTGGAGCGCGACGCCACCGGGGGCGACGTCGTCCTCGACCGTACCCGCGACCCGGGTCCCGGCACCTGGGGGTGGACTGCACGCGCACCCCGGAGAGCCTGTGGAGGAGCAGTGCACGACGACGCCCCGTCCGAGCGGCTGCTCGGGCGGGGCGTCGCCGGGGGGACGGTCGTCAGCTCGTGAGGCCGTCGACGTAGTCCTGGTTCTCGTCCATCCACGCGCGGACGACCTCGCTGTAGTCGTCCCCGTCGACCTCGGCGTCGTTGAACATGGCGTTCTCGAGGGACGACAGCGTCGCCGTGTCCATCGTGAAGTCCTGCAGGCGCTCGCTCAGGTCGGGGAAGTCCTCGGTGAACGTGGCGCCGCCGAACGAGTGGATGCCCTCGGCGTCGCCCAGGGTGCCCTCGGGGTCGGCGAGGTCCTTGATCGGGAAGGCGTCGTAGGCCCAGTGCGGGCTCCACAGCGTGACCGCGATGTCCTCGCCGGCGTCCGTGGCCGCCTTGAGCTCGGTGAGCATGGCGGCGGTCGAGGACGTCTGCAGCGGCAGCGCCTCCAGGCCGTAGGTCGGGATCGTCGCGTCCTGCACGGCCGAGGTCAGGCCGGCCCCGGGCTCGATGCCCACGATGCGCTCGCCGAACAGGTCGGCGTTGTCGGCCAGCTCCTCGAGCGAGTCGATGGGGGCGTCCTCGTTGACGGCGACCGCGAGCTTCGCGTCCTCGTTCCAGGCGCCCAGGTCGGTCAGGTCGTCGCCGTACTCCTCGATGTACTCGGCGTGCGTCGTCGGCAGCCAGGTGTCGAGCACGAGGTCGTAGTCGCCCCCGCTCAGGCCCACGTAGACGGGAGCCACGTCGGCCATCCGCATGTTCACGGTGTAGCCCTCGTCCTCGAGGATCTCCTTCCAGAGCCACGAGGCGGCGATGCCCTCGTCCCAGCCGTTGAAGACGGCCAGCTCCAGCGTGTCGCGGTCGCCGTTGTCGAGCGCGTCGCCCGAGCCGGACGAGCTGCCGGGGGGCGAGCAGGCCGCGAGGCCGAGGGCGGCGGAGGCCCCGAGGGCGAGGGAGGCGATGATGGTGCGCTTCTTCATGGTGTTCCTTCCGGTACAGCGTGTGGTGCAGGGAGGTGCGGGCCACGACGGGCGTGGCCCACGGGTTCAGGAGGCGCGGGTCAGGCGCCGGCGCGCGCGGCGGTCCGGGCGCGGCGTCGGGCCGAGCGGTCGACGCCCAGCGAGGCGGTGAGGCGGTCCAGGACGACCGCGAGGATCACGACCGAGATCCCGGCCTCGGCACCCAGGGCGACGTCGATGCGGTTGAGGCTCGCGATGATGTCGCCGCCGAGGCCACCGGCCCCGACGAGCCCGGCGATGACGACCATGGACAGCGACAGCATGATGACCTGGTTGATCCCGGCCATGATGCTGGCCTTCGCCAGCGGCAGCTGGATCTGTCGGAGGATCCGCCACGGCGACGCGCCGAAGGCCTGGCCGGCCTCGACGACCTCGCTGTCGACGCCCCGGATGCCCAGCTCGGTGAGCCGGACGCCGGGGGCCATCGCGAAGACGACGGTCGCGACGATCCCGGGCACGACGCCGAGCCGGAACAGCAGCAGGGCCGGGATCAGGTAGACGAAGGCCGGGGTGGTCTGCATGAAGTCGAGGACCGGCCGGAGGATCGCGCTGGCCGTGCGCGACTTCGCGGCGAGCACGCCGAGCGGCACGCTGAGCACGATCGCCAGGGCGCTCGCGACCAGGACGAGCGCGAGCGTCGCCATGGCGTTGTCCCACTGGTTGACGCTGCCGATGAAGAGGAGCCCGAGCGCGGACCCGACCGCGAAGACCCAGCCGCGGGCGAGGAACGCCAGGACCGCGACGACGACCACGACCACCCAGAAGGGCGGCGCGGAGAGCAGGAACTCGAGCCAGTCGTAGAAGAAGGCCAGCACGACCTTGACCAGGTCGAAGAAGCCGCCCAGGTGCGTGGTCACCCAGTCGACGCCGTCGGACACCCAGGAGCCGAAGGGGATGCGCAGGAACTCGTTCATCGGGCGTCTCCCTCGGTCGTGGCGGTCGATCCGGCCGCGGGCACCTCGCCCGTGGCGAGCGTGGCGTCGAGCTCGACGTCGGAGATGCGCGTGGCGGGCTCGAGCACGGGGATCGGCGAGGTCGTCGTGTCGACGTTGCCGAGCGCGGCCAGGAGCGTGACCCGCGGGACAACCCCGAGGAGCCTCCCCTCGTCGTCGACGACGGCGATCGGCAGGGGGCTCTCCACGGCGAGCTCGAACAGGTCCACGAGCGCGGCGTCCGGGGAGACCCGGGCGTGCTCGGGGTTGACCACCGCGGCGAGGTCGGTGTCGCCGGCCTTGACCTGCCGCAGGACGTGGGCGTCCCGCACCCAGCCGAGGAGCTTCCGCTCCCGGCCGAGCACGAACAGCGCCCCCGCCTGCAGGTCGCGGAGGACGCGCAGGGCGCCGCGCGGGCCGACCGTGAGCGGGACGGCCGCCCGGGCGGGCTCCATGACGCTGGCCGCCGTGAGCACGCGGGCCCGGTCGACGTCCTGGACGAACTGGGCGACGTAGTCGTTGGCCGGGTCGGTGAGGATCTCCTCCGGCGTGCCGATCTGCACGATCCGTCCGTCGCGCATGACGGCGATGCGGTCGCCGAGGAACATCGCCTCGTTGAGGTCGTGCGTGATGAAGACGATCGTCTTGCCGAGCTTCGCCTGCAGCTCGATCAGCTGCTCCTGCATCTCGCGGCGGATGAGCGGGTCGAGGGCGCTGAACGCCTCGTCCATGAGCAGGATGTCCGTCTCGGCCGCGAGCGCCCTGGCCAGCCCCACGCGCTGCTGCATGCCGCCCGACAGCTCGCTCGGCAGCTTCTCCTCCCAGCCCGCGAGCCCGACCAGCTCGGTCACCTCGCGGGCCCGGGTCAGCCGGCGGGCCTTGTCGACGCCCTGGATCTCGAGCCCGTAGGCCACGTTGTCGAGCACCGTGCGGTGCGGCAGGAGGGCGAAGTGCTGGAACACCATCGACACGCTGCGGCGGCGCACGTCGCGGAGGCGGGCCGGCGACACGTCGCTGATGGCCTCCCCGGCGATCTCCACGGAGCCCGACGTCGGCTCCAGGAGGCCGTTGAGCATGCGGATCAGCGTCGACTTGCCGGAGCCCGAGAGCCCCATGACGACGAAGATCTCACCGGGCTGCACGTCGAAGGACGCGTCGATGACGGCGGCCGTGCCGGGGACCTCGGCGCGGTCGGCACCGTCCCGGAGGCGGTCGACGACCTCACGGGGTCGACGGGCGAACACCTTGAAGAGGTTCAGGGCCCTCACGGCGGGTGGGGTGGTGGTCACGGGCATCTCCTGGCGCACGGCAGCGACGGCCGCGCTCGGGCCGGTCGCCGCGCACGGCGTCTGGGTCGGGCGGACGGGTCGAGGCACGTGCGCGGAGGGCGGCTCGAGCCCGATCCTGGCCGGGCGGCACGCTCCCCTCGCAGGGCCACCCTCGGGGGCGGCACCGGCACCTCAGGACCGTACGGCGACGCGACCTGGTGCTGGTCCGCCGACGCGTCCTGATGTCGGGCGGCCCGGTCTCCCGGGCCTCGTCGACCATAGCGGGGACTCGTCGGCGATCTCCGGCGCGAGGGTGCCGAGATCGGGCGCCGCGCACCGGTCGCGACGGCGTGTCGCCCATGCCTGCGCGGATCGTGATCGTGACGTCTTCGTGACCCGGGACACCGACGGACCCCTGGGTCTTCCCTGTCGGCGACCCCTGGCGTTACTGTCATGGACCATGTCACACACTGCGGACGGGCGCGCGGCGGCCCGTGACTTCTCGCACGAGCAGGCCGGGTTCGAGCGCGGGCTCGGCCCTCGGCAGCTGCAGATGATCGCGATCGGGGGCGCGATCGGCACGGGGCTCTTCCTCGGCGCCGGCGGTCGCCTCGCCAGCGCCGGGCCCGCCCTGGCGATCGTGTTCGCCGTCTGCGGCCTCTTCGCGTTCTTCATCCTCCGTGCACTGGGCGAGCTCGTGCTGCACCGCCCCTCCTCCGGGTCGTTCGTGTCGTACGCCCGCGAGTTCTTCGGCGAGAAGGCCGCCTATGTCGCCGGGTGGATGTACTTCCTCAACTGGGCCATGACCGCCATCGTCGACGTCACGGCCGTGGCCCTCTACCTGCAGTACTGGTCGGCGTTCACTGCGGCACCCGACTGGCTGCTCGCGCTCGTCGCCCTCGCGGTGGTGCTCTGCGTCAACCTGCTCGCCGTCAGGGTCTTCGGCGAGCTCGAGTTCTGGTTCGCCCTCGTCAAGGTCGTGGCGCTCGTGGCGTTCCTCGTCGTCGGCGTCGTCTGGCTGGCCGCGGCGTTCCCGGTCGAGCACGACGGCGAGACCGTGCGCACCGGGTGGTCGCTCGTCGCCTCCGGCGGGATCCTGCCCAACGGCCTCCTGCCCGCCGTCGTCGTGGTGCAGGGCGTCGTCTTCGCCTACGCCTCGATCGAGCTCGTGGGCACCGCCGCAGGCGAGACGCAGCACCCCGAGCAGGTCGTGCCCCGCGCGATCAACGCCGTGATCGTGCGCATCGGGCTCTTCTACGTCGGGTCGCTCGTGCTGCTCTCGCTCCTCCTGCCCTCCACCGCCTATCGGGCCGGCGAGAGCCCGTTCGTGACGTTCTTCAGCAGCATCGGCGGGCCCGACGTGGGAGAGGTCGCGGGCTCGGTCATGAACCTCGTCGTCGTCACCGCCGCCCTGTCGAGCCTCAACGCCGGGCTCTACTCGACCGGTCGCGTGCTGCACTCGATGGGCATGGCCGGCTCCGCGCCGCGCTTCACCGCCGTCATGTCGAAGGGCGGCGTGCCCTACGGCGGCATCCTCCTCACCGCGGCGACCACCCTCCTCGGCGTCGGGCTGAACGCGCTCGTCGGTGCCAGCACGGCGTTCGAGATCGTGCTCAACGTCGCCTCGCTGGGGATCCTCAGCGCCTGGGGCACGATCATCCTGTGCCAGCTACGACTGCGCCGTCGGGCGAAGGAGGGCAGGGCCGCCGCACCCTCGTTCCGCCTGCCCGGTGCGCCCGCCACCAGCTACCTGACCCTGGCGTTCCTCGTCGCCGTCGTGGTGCTCATGGCCGTCGACTGGCCCATCGGCTCGCTCACCGTGCTGTCGCTCGCCGTCGTCGTGCCCCTGCTCGTGCTCGGCTGGCACCTGCAGCGCGACCGGATCCTCGCGCTGGCGCAGCTGCGCGAGGGACCCACGGGGCCGTTACCCGTCACGGGCCGCGACCCGGACGCCCTCCAGGAACACGACGACCAGGGCTGAGCCCCGGTGCCCGCGGGCGGGTCGCGAGAACGACGAAGGCCCCGGCGCAGTGCGCCGGGGCCTTCGTTCCGTGGTGCACCCCCTCGGACTTGAACCGAGAACCCACTGATTAAGAGTCAGTTGCTCTGCCAATTGAGCTAGAGGTGCGTGCCGCGGATCTCTCCGCAACGAGGAACGACTCTAGCATGGAATCCGTCCGCCGACGACCACCGTCGAGCACCCACCACCACCGGCGCCGCGGGCGCCGCGGAACGGAGCACCACCATGACCACGAAGCTCGAGAAGGGCGCCGTCGCGCCGTCGTTCACCCTGCCCGACGAGACGGGCCGCGAGGTCTCCCTGGCCGACCACGCGGGGCAGCGCGTGGTGCTGTACTTCTACCCGGCCGCCTCGACGCCCGGCTGCACGACGCAGGCCTGCGACTTCCGCGACAGCATGTCCAGCCTGCAGGGCGCCGGCTACACCGTGCTCGGCGTCTCGAAGGACGCCCCGGAGGCCCTGGTGCGGTTCAAGGACGAGCAGGGCCTGACCTTCCCGCTGCTCAGCGACCCCGAGCTCGTCGTGCACCAGGCGTACGGCGCGTGGGGCGAGAAGAACAACTACGGCCGCATCGTGACGGGCACCATCCGCTCGACGTTCGTCATCGACGAGGAGGGCCGCGTCGAGCTGCCGCTCTACAACGTCAAGGCCACCGGCCACGTCGCGTCGCTGCGCAAGAAGCTCGGCATCGACGCGGCGGCGTAGCGCGTCAGGCGCGCGGGTCGTCGCGCGCGGCGGTCGCCGCGACGACCCGCGGCGTGAGCAGCAGGCCGACGACGAGCACGGCCGGCACGACGAGCGCCCAGCCGATCGCGGGCTCGGCGAACTGGCCGCGCAGGCTGCCGACGCCGACGGCGATCTGCAGCACCTGCCAGGTCACCGCCGCGCCCCGGATCCAGGCCCGTCCGCGCAGGGCGCCGAGCACGACCGCACCCAGCCAGGCGGCGGCCACGAGGCTCAGCACGAGCAGGGCGACGGCCGACGGGTAGCTGTCGGGGCGGACGGTGAGCAGCTCGATCAGCAGGAACGCCGAGACGCCCACGACGAGCAGGAACTCGGCCGTCAGGAGGGTGATGACGACCCAGAGGCCGAGGGGCCGACGCCCCGTCGGACGCCCTTCGGCAGGGTCGGTCGAGGGGTGGTCGTGGTCGTCCCGCGAGCCTGTCGTCACGCTGTGTCCTCCCGAGAAAATCCTTGCCCTGGCACTACCAGTATGCGAGCATGTCTGAGGTCGAAGTGACGGGCACATGGTGGTGCGCGCCTCCCGAATTCTCCCCCACCCCCATCAAGGACCTGGCTCTTCGACGTGCCGGGGTCCCGTCTGTTAAGGAGCACCCATCGATGGATTGGCGTGACAAAGCCGCCTGCCTGACCGCTGACCCGGAGCTGTTCTTCCCGGTCGGGAACACCGGTCCCGCCGTCGACCAGATCGAGAAGGCCAAGGCCGTCTGCGGTCGGTGCACCGTCACCGAGACCTGCCTCCAGTACGCGCTCGAGACCAGCCAGGACTCCGGCGTCTGGGGCGGCCTCAGCGAGGACGAGCGCCGTGCGCTCAAGCGCCGCGCCGCCCGCGCGCGTCGCGCCTCCTGACCTGAACCACCCCCGGCCGAGGCCGGGACGACGAACGGCCGGTCCCACGGGACCGGCCGTTCGTCGTGCGCGGGGCCCCGCCCCGGGCTCAGACCATCGTGAGCCAGCGGAACGGCACCTCGATGGTCACCTCGGTGCCCGCGTCGACCAGCGTGTGCCAGTCGATCGTGCCGCCCAGCTCGCCCTGGATGAGCGTGCGCACGATCTGCGTGCCCAGGCCCGACCCGACCTTGCCCTCGGGCAGGCCCACGCCGTCGTCGCGCACCTTGACGGTGAGCTGCTCGTCGTCGCGCTCGGCCGTGATCTCGACCTGGCCGTCGCGGCCGTCGAGGCCGTGCTCGACGGCGTTCGTCACCAGCTCGGTGAGGGCCAGCGCGAGGGGCGTCGCGTACTCGCTCGGCAGGGCGCCGAAGCTGCCCGTGAAGACCGGGCGCACCGTCGTCGTGTGGCTCGAGGCGACCTCGGCGATGAGCTTGAGCACGCGGTCGAAGACCGTGTCGAAGTCGACGTTCTGGTTGAGGCCCTCCGAGAGGGTGTCGTGCACGACGGCGATCGACGCGACGCGGCGCATGGCCTGCGTCAGCGCGTCGCGCGCCACGTCGGAGTGGGTGCGCCGCGCCTGGATGCGCAACAGCGACGCCACCGTCTGCAGGTTGTTCTTGACCCGGTGGTGGATCTCGCGGATCGTGGCGTCCTTCGTGATGAGCTCGCGCTCCTGGTGCCGGACCTCGGTCACGTCGCGGCACAGCACGATCGCCCCGACGCGCTGACCGCGGTCGCGCAGCGGGATCGCCCGCAGTGACACCGTCACGCCGCGCGCCTCGATGTCGGTGCGCCACGGCGCCCGCCCCGTGACGACGAGCGGCAGCGACTCGTCGATGACGAGCTTGCCCTGCAGGAGGCTCGTGGTCACCTCGGCGAGCGACTCGCCCTCGAGCTCGCCCGCGAAGCCCATGCGGTTGAACGCCGACAGGCCGTTCGGGCTCGCGAAGGTCACCGTGCCGTCGACGTCGAGCCGGAGCAGGCCGTCGGACGCCCGCGGCGCACCGCGCCGCGGACCCGTCGGTGCTCCCAGGTCGGGGAAGTCGCCGGCCGCGATCATCGCGAAGACGTCGTTGGCGCACTGGTTGAAGGTCAGCTCCTGGCGGCTCGGGGTCCGGGCCTCGCTGAGGTTCGTGTGCCGGGTGATGACGGCGACCGGCGCCTCCGTGACGTCCGGACGGCTCGCCCCGAGCCGCCGCAGCACCGGGACGGCGCGGACCCTGGTCGGGGTCTCCTCGTACCAGTCGGGGGCGGCCGAGTCGACGATCTTCACGGCGGAGAAGGCCTCCTGGACCTGCTCGCGCCACTCGGGGCGGACCTCCTGCCCCACGAAGTCACGGTAGAAGAGCGTGGCCGAGCTCGAGGGCCGGGCGTGGGCGACGGCGACGAAGGACCCCGAGTCGGTGGGGACCCAGAGCACGATGTCGGCGAAGGCCAGGTCGGCGAGCAGCTGCCAGTCGCCGACGAGGAGGTGCAACCACTCGACGTCGGCCTCGTCGGAACGGCCTTGGGCGAGCACGAGATCACTGAGCGTCGACACCGCCCCAGTCTAGGTCGGCCCGACGGGCCGGTCGGACGGGCGGGCCACGGCCCACCGCCCCTCCCCCCAGGAGGGCAGGAAGCCGGTGTCCACAAGGGAGGACGCCCCTGTCGGTGGTGCACCGACATGTCATATGTTGAGCACGACCCTGACCCCGTCGAGAGGACCGACCGCCATGTCCCCCTCCCCCGCCCTCGCTCGTGCCGACCTCCGCGCCGCCCCTCGCCCGGCCCGTGCGCCCTCGTCGCTCCCCCGCCGACCGCGCACGGCCGACCTGCCGCCACCGACGCCGACCGTCGAGGCGCTGGCACGCTCGGTCGTCGAGATCCTGGCCGGCGCGAGGGACCTCGACCAGGTGGCCCGCTGGGTCACGGAGGACGTCTACCGCCACCTCGAGGCGCGGGTCGTCCTCGCGGCCCGGGCCCGGACGGCCCACGGGCGACGTCCGGCACGACCCGCCGTGCGCCTCGGGCGGGTCGTCCTCAGCGGTGGCACCGAGGGCGTCGTCGACGCGGTCGTCGTGGCGCACACGCAGGGCAGGAGCCGGGCGGTCGCCCTGCGCCTCGAGGGTCACGACCGACGGTGGCGGGCGTCGTCGGTCCACGTCCTGTGACCGCCCGGGACGCGGCGGAGCCCACGGCGACCGGGTCGCCGTGGGCTCCGGAGAGCTGCCGCGGGGTCAGCTGCGCTTCTTGCCCGCCGCACGCCGCTCGGCACGGTTGACGGGATCAGCCGCGGTCTCGCCCTCGGCACGCTGGCCGAAGGCACCCCGACCCGCCGCAGCGGGCGTCGAGGCCCGGGCCGCCGCGACCTCAGGGGCCTGGTCGCCCTCGGCCTCGGCCTGCTTGCGCTGGGCACGGGCCGTGGCGGCCTGCTCGACGCGCCCGCGCTGGTCGCGCACCTCGACCTCGCCGTCGATCGTGGGGGCGCTGTACGCGAGCTCCGGCTGCTCGGCGGACTGCCCGAGACCCTTCGCCTGCACGGTCGGGGCCTCTTCGGCGCCCTTGCGCTGCACCTCGACCTCGAGGTTGAAGAGGAAGCCCACGCTCTCTTCACGGATCTGGCTCATCATGCTCTGGAAGAGCGCGTAGCCCTCCCGCTGGTACTCGACCAGCGGGTCGCGCTGCGCCATGGCCCGCAGGCCGATGCCGTCCTTGAGGTAGTCCATCTCGTAGAGGTGGTCCCGCCACCGGCGATCGATGACGCTGAGCACGACGCGCCGCTCGAGCTCGCGCACGGCCGACTCGCCGAGCTCCTCCTCGCGCTTCGCGTAGGCCACGCGCGCGTCGCTCAGGATCTCCTGGCCGAGGAACGCCCGGGTGGCGCGCCCCTTCGAGCCGGCCTCGGTGAGCACCTCGTCGATCGTGATCGAGATGGGGTAGAGCGTGCGCAGCTCGGTCCAGAGCGCGTCGAGGTCCCAGTCGTCGGGGCTGCCCTCGCCCGTGTGCTGGTCGATGACCTCGTCGATGACGTCGGTGAGGAACGACTGGGCGCGGTCCTGCAGGTCGTCGCCCTCGAGGATGTGCCGGCGGTCGCCGTAGATGGCCTCGCGCTGGCGGTTGAGGACGTCGTCGTACTTGAGGACGTTCTTGCGGATCTCGGCGTTGCGCGACTCGACCTGCGACTGCGCCGAGCGGATCGCGCGACCGACGAGCTTGTTCTCGATGGCGAGGTCGTCGGGCACGTTGCCGCGACCCATGAGGCTCTCGGCCGCGCCCGAGTTGAACAGGCGCATGAGGTCGTCGGTCAGCGAGAGGTAGAAACGGCTCTCGCCCGGGTCGCCCTGACGACCGGAACGGCCCCGCAGCTGGTTGTCGATGCGGCGCGACTCGTGGCGCTCGGTGCCCAGCACGTAGAGGCCGCCGGCCTCGCGCACCTTCTCGGCCTCGGTCTCGACGTCGGCCTTCTTGGCGGTGAAGACCTCGTCCCAGGCGGCCTCGTACTCGTCGGGCGTGTCGACGGGGCTGAGCCCGCGCGAGTGCATCTCGGCCACGGCGAGGAACTCGGCGTTGCCGCCCAGCATGATGTCGGTGCCGCGACCGGCCATGTTCGTGGCGACCGTGACGGCGCCGTGGCGACCGGCCTGCGCGACGATCGCGGCCTCGCGCGCGTGGTTCTTCGCGTTGAGGACCTCGTGCTTGACGCCCTTCTTGGCCAGCAGGCGCGAGAGGTACTCGCTCTTCTCGACGCTCGTCGTGCCCACGAGGACGGGCTGGCCCTTCGCGTGCCGCTCGACGATGTCCTCCACGACCTGGTCGAACTTCGCCTTCTCGTTCTTGTAGACGAGGTCGGTCTGGTCGAGGCGCTGCATGGGGCGGTTGGTGGGGATCGGGACGACGCCGAGCTTGTAGGTGCTCATGAACTCGGCGGCCTCGGTCTCGGCCGTGCCGGTCATGCCCGAGAGCTTCTTGTAGAGGCGGAAGTAGTTCTGCAGCGTCACCGTGGCGAGCGTCTGGTTCTCGGCCTTGACCTCGACGCCCTCCTTCGCCTCGATGGCCTGGTGGATGCCCTCGTTGTAGCGGCGCCCGCTGAGGATGCGGCCGGTGTGCTCGTCGACGATGAGCACCTCGCCGTTGATGACGACGTAGTCCTTGTCGCGCTTGAAGAGCGCGTCGGCCTTGATGGCGTTGTTGAGGAACGAGATCAGCGGGGTGTTCGCCGACTCGTAGAGGTTGTCGATGCCGAGGTAGTCCTCGATCTTGGCGATGCCGGGCTCGAGCACGCCGACGGTGCGCTTCTTCTCGTCGACCTCGTAGTCGACGCCCGACGTGAGCCGACGGGCGATCGTGGCGAACTCGGTGAACCAGCGGTTCGCCTCGCCCGAGGCGGGACCGGAGATGATGAGCGGCGTGCGCGCCTCGTCGATCAGGATCGAGTCGACCTCGTCGACGATCGCGAAGAAGTGGCCGCGCTGGACCATGTCGGAGGCCTGCCACGCCATGTTGTCGCGCAGGTAGTCGAAGCCGAACTCGTTGTTCGTGCCGTACGTGATGTCGGCCGCGTACTGCTCGCGGCGCTGGGCGGGCGTCTGGCCCGACACGATGCAGCCCGTCGTCATGCCCAGGGCGCGGAAGACGCGGCCCATGAGCTCGGACTGGTAGCTCGCGAGGAAGTCGTTGACGGTGATGACGTGCACGCCGCGCGACGCGATCGCGTTGAGGTAGGCCGCCGTCGTCGCGACCAGGGTCTTGCCCTCACCGGTCTTCATCTCGGCGATGTTGCCGAGGTGCAGGGCGGCGCCGCCCATGATCTGCACGTCGAAGTGGCGCAGGCCCAGCGTGCGCTTGCTCGCCTCGCGGACCGCGGCGAAGGCCTCGGGCAGCAGGTCGTCGAGCGACTCGCCCGCGGCGTACCGCTCGCGCAGCTCGACGGTCTCGTTGCGCAGCTCGTCGTCGCTGAGCCCGGTGAAGTCGTCCTCGAGGTCGTTCACGGCCTTCGCGTAGGCCTTGAGCCTGCGCAGCGTCCGCCCCTCGCCGACGCGCAGTACCTTCTCGAGAACGTTGGCCACGGATCACTCCCAGTGTTCGTCCGGTCGGGCCGCGGTCCACGCCGCGGCACGCAGCGGTCCTGCCTGGACCGGCCCGCGATGCTACCAAGCCTATCGGCACCGCCCGCTGGGAGGCGGCCCGGGGTGCCCGGACCGCCCCCCGGGGGTTCAACCGGCGAGGCCGGCCCGGGCCTGCGTGGCCTGCTCCTGTCGCTCGTCGGCGGTCGGGTCGAGGCCGATCACGCCGTAGTCCCAGCCCTTGCGGCGGTAGACGACGCTCGGGCGCTGCGTCTCGGCGTCGATGAAGAGGTAGAAGTCGTGGCCGACGAGCTCCATGTAGTACAGGGCGTCGTCGAGCGTCATCGGGCTCGTCGCGAAGACCTTCTGCCGGATGACGACGGGCGAGTACTCCTCGAAGGCCTCGTCGTCGCCGGCCGGGGCCTGGACGGGCACGCTGCCCGTGCGCACCGCCTCGATCGCCTCCGCGGAGGCGGGCACGACGCCCGTGCCCGCGAAGTCCGCCTCGGCGGCCTCGCGCAGCGACGTGGGCCGGTGCTGACCGCGGTGCACCTTCTTGCGGTCCTTCGCCCGGCGCACGCGCTCGACGAGGCGACCGACCGCGAGGTCGAAGGCCACGTACTTGTCCGAGCCCGAGGACTCCGCGCGCACCAGCGGGCCGGGGCCGACGAGCGTGAGCTCCACCCGGTCGTCGCCACCCTGACCGGACGACTTCTCGGAGTGGCGGGAGAGCCTGACCTCGAGGGCGAGCGCCTTCGGGGCGAGCCCGGCGACCTTGTCGGCCTTCTCCGTGGCGTACTCCCGGAACCGGTCCGTGATCCCGACGTTGCGTCCCGTGACCGTGATGTCCATGACGACCTCCTGGCTCTCGGCGTGCCGCCCGTGGTCCAGGCGGTGTTCGTCCCACGCCTTTCGTGACCCCACCCTGCCAGCTCGACCCCTGCTTGTCACGGGACGTCCACCGCGCGTTCAGCCGAGGTCGCCCCGCGGTCGGCGAGGAGCGGCACCGCCGCGAGGCACGCCGCCCCCAGGACGTCGGCACCCGCCAGGTCGAGCGCCCGGACGGCCTCGGCGACCGTGCTGCCGGTGGTGAGCACGTCGTCGACGACCACGACGCGGCGGCCGAGCACGGTCCTCCTGCCGAGCAGCCCCCCTCGCGCGGCCCGGGCCCGGCCGGCGCGGTCCCGGCCCTTCTGCGGCCCCGGGGCGCCGCCGACGCGCAGGAGGCCCGGGTGCAGCGGCACGCCGGCCCGGGCGGCGAGCAGCGCCACCGGGTCCCATCCGCGCCGGCGCGAGCCCGCCGCGGAGGGCGGCACGGGCACGACGAGCACGTCGGGCCCGCCGCCCTGCCCGGGGGGCTCGACGCCGCGACCGTCGAGAGCGAGGTCGAGGGCCGCGGCGAGCGCCGGGGCCAGCGCGCTCGCGAGCCGGGTGCGCCCGCCCTGCTTGCAGGCGAGGACGACGTCGCGCACGACGCCCTCGTAGCGCAGGCCGACGGCGACGGGCGGCCCGGTGGGCAGGGCGGCCATCACGGGCGCGGGCGCGAGCCGCGCGCGACAGGCCGTGCAGAGCTCGACGTCGGCGGCCCCGCAGCCGACGCAGTCGACGGGGGACGCGACGGCCGCGGCCGCCAGGAGGTGCGGCACGAGCCGGTCCCGGAGCGAGGCCGGGCGCGGAGGCGGTGGCAGGGGCGAGGACGGGCTCGAGGGCAGCGGCAGGGGCGGAGGGGTCACCGGGCGAGGGTGCGCCCCGGCGCGGTGCCCGCGCTGCCCGGCCCGTGCTTCCTGGGGACGCGCCGGTGACCCGGCCCGATGGGGAGGGCGGGTCAGCGCTGCGTGGCCAGCAGGTCGGCCCGCACGCCCGTGTCCTGCCAGCCCGTCCCGCGGGGCTCGAGCACCCGGCCGTCGGCCGTGAGCAGGTGCAGGTGGTCGCGCCCGTCACCGCCGACGACGGTGACCGCCCGGCCCGTCGGCCTGCTCGGGGCACCCGGTTCGCCGCCCAGCTCGCGGAGGGAGACCTCGGAGGCGCCCTCGACGTCGGTGAGCACCGCCACGGTGTTCTCGTCGGCCCAGGTCGCCCCGATCGGGACCCCCGCCGGCGGCGACAGCTCGACCGGGTCGCCCAGCGACAGCGGCACGCGCCGGGCGTCGCGCAGCACGCTCGTGACGAGCAGCCGCGCCTCGCCGGCGACGTCGAGGAGGACGAGCGCCCGCGTGCCGTCGCGCGAGACGCGGAACGACACGAGCGACTGGTCCACGGGCAGCTTGGACGCCACCTGGTGCGCCACGCCGTCGCGCCCCGTCGCGACCAGCGACCGGGCGTCGTCGCGGGGGGCCGTCCAGGCGTACCCGTCCCCGTCGAGGGCAGGAGGCGCGAGGCCGGGCCGGGCGTCGACGCGCACCGCCTCGGCGTCCCCCTGGACGAGCCACGCCCCGCCCGCCGCGCCGACCACGGCACGGTCGTCGTCGACGGACGCCTCGACGGACGTCGGGTCCAGCGCGGTGACCTGCGGGGACGTCCCGAGGGCCTCCGGCCCGGAGGACGTCCCGTGCCCGAGGACCCCGTCGACCACCACGAGGGGCCGGGGGTCGACGGCGGGGTCGCGGAGCCTCGAGGCGCTCGACGGGTCGGGCACCTCGAGCACCGCGGCCTGCACGCTGAGGTCGACGGCCGTGACGGCCGCGACGGAGGACAGGCTCGCCAGCAGCTGGGCGCGCATCCTCGCACGCTCGACGGGGTCGGCGCCCAACGCCTCGGCCGTGAGGTCGACGCGCGCCCGGCCGCCCACGACCGTGACGGCGTCGAGCGAGAGCTGCGTGCCCTCGGGGAACGCCGACACGAGCGCGCCCTGCAACCAGGGCGAGGGGCCCGCGAGGAGGGCCGCGGCGATGCGCGTGCTCGTCGAGGACCGGGCCAGGAACCACCGCTCGTCGGGCACGAGCACCGAGTAGGTGGGGTCGTAGAAGTACAGCGAGTGCGGTCGGAACACGACGTCGACGTTCGTCGTGGTGAGCACGATGCCGTCGGGGGCGTAGCTGATGCGCCACTGGTCGCCCTCGCGCACGAACTCGAAGCCGAGGGTCGTCGTGGAGGGCGTGAGCGCCTGCGCGTAGCGGCCGTCGGCGTCGATCGTCGCGGCGCCGACGACGGTGTAGTCGAGCCGGGACCCGCCGGCGCGCGTGATCGTGCCGGGGCCGGAGCGCACCACGACGCCCGAGCGCGGGTCCCACTCGCGGGCGAAGTCGCGGCTGAGGAACTGCCGGGCCACGGCGTAGTCGTCGGCGGAGCCGGTGCCCGCCTCGACGAAGTCGCGCAGCAGCTGGTCCTGCGTGCTGTCGACGGCGGGCCCGGACGGGCGGTACTCGAAGTCCCCCACGACGTCCTCGCGCACCGGGCCGCCGGCGCGCACCGGGCCGGCGTCGGGGATGGACACGCATCCCACGGTCGCCGCGACCGCGACCACGGCCAGCAGCGCGCCCAGGCGGCGCCGCCAGGCGCCGGACGAGCGCCGGGACGTGCCGGGCGTGGGAGCCGTCGCATCGGTCACGCGGGCCTCCTGGGGGTCACGTCGGTCGAGGACTCGGCGGCGCCCCACTGGCCGAGCGGCGGGACCCCGTCCTGGGCCTCGCGGGCGTCGTCCGGCAGGGCCGACAGCGGGGTGGACGTCACGATGTCGCCCGCCCGCCGCGGCAGCGTCACGACGAAGCGCGAGCCCTCGCCGGGGCGCGACCACAGGTCGATCCTGCCACCGTGCAGCGCCGCGTCCTCCTGGCTGATGGCCAGGCCCAGGCCGGTCCCGCCGATCGTGCGCCGCCGCGAGGGGTCGGCGCGCCAGAACCGGTCGAAGACCCGCTCCGTGGCCTCGGCGGTCATGCCGACGCCGTGGTCGCGCACCGCCACGGCCACCGCGTGCGCGTCGCTGTCGACCTCGACGGACACGGGCCGGCCCTCGCCGTGCTCGAGGGCGTTGCCCAGGAGGTTCCGGACGACCCGGCGCAGCCGCCGCGGGTCGACCTCGGCCTCGGCCCAGCCCCCCGGCGCCAGGACCGTGACGCGGCTGCCGGTGCCGGCCGCGAGGGGCGCGTACTCGTCGACGACGCCCTGCACGAGCCGGACGACCGCGACCGGCTCGACGTCGAGGCGGGCCGCCCCGGCGTCGAAGCGGGAGATCTCGAGCAGGTCGGCGAGCAGCAGCTCGAAGCGCCCGACCTGGTCGTGCAGCAGCTCGGCGGTCCGGGCCGCGGTGGGGCTGAACGACCCGCGCTGGTCGTAGAGCACGTCGCCCGCGAGGCGGATCGTGGTCAAGGGGGTGCGCAGCTCGTGCGAGACGTCGCTCACGAAGCGCTGCTGCACGTGGCTCAGCTCCGCGAGCTGCGTGATCTGCCGCTGCATGGCGTCGGCCATCTCGTTGAACGACCTGCCGAGGGTGGCCACGACGTCCTGGCCGCGCTCGGGGATGCGCTCCTCGAGGTGCCCGGCGGCGATCTTCTGGCTCGTCTCGGCGGCGACGCGCACGGGCCCGACGACGAGCCGGACCACGACGTACGTGACGACGCCGATGAGCAGCACGAGCGCCAGCGAACCCACCGCGAGGGTCTGCTGCACGAACGCCAGCGTCTGCTGCGCGTCGGAGAGGTCGTAGACGAGGTAGAGCTCGTACCGCCCCGCCGTGGGCACCTCGAGCGTGGAGCCGACGACCAGGCCGGGCACCTCGTCGTCCCCCGAGGGCAGCGAGACGGACTGCAGCGACAGCGTGCCGTCGGACGCCGCGACCGCCTCGCGCATCTCGGACGTGACCACCGTGTCGGGGAACCCGGCGCTGGCGACGTTCTGGATCGCGCGCGCCGTCTGCTGGCCGGGCGTCCGCAGGATCGCGATGCTCGTGCCGCCGGGGCTCGTGGTCGAGCCCAGCACGGCCGCCTGGGCCTCGTTCTGCAGGGCCTCGAGCTCGGCCTGGTCGCTGCCCTCGGTCGCGGTCGCGGAGTCGAAGATGTTCTGCGCGAGCAGGGTCGCGCGCTGCGACTCCGCCTCGACCTGCTCGCGCCGCTGCTCGGTGAGGTTCGCGCCGATGCTCACCGAGATGAGGGTGCCGATGAGGGTCACGGCGACCCCCGAGAGCACGACGGTGATCGCCACGGTGCGGAACAGCAGCGACGACCGCCAGGACGTCGCCACCCGGGGCAGGAGGGTCCGCCAGCGCAGCCAGGTCACGGCGCGGTTCAGGCTCCCTGGCCGGCGCGGTAGCCCACGCCGCGCACCGTCGTGACGACGCGGGGCCGGTCGGGGTCGTGCTCGACCTTCGCGCGGAGCCGCTGGACGTGCACGTTCACGAGTCGGGTGTCGGCCTTGTAGTGGTAGCCCCAGACCTGCTCGAGCAGCATCTCGCGCGTGAAGACCTGCTGCGGCTTCGCGGCGAGCGCGTGCAGCAGCTCGAACTCGAGCGGCGTGAGCGGCACGACCTGGTCGCCGCGGCGGACCTCGTGGGCCGCGACGTCGATGCGGACGTCGCCCACCGTGAGCACCTCGGTCGTCGTCGCGGGCGCGGGCCGCAGGCGCGTGCGGACGCGCGCCACGAGCTCCTTGGGGTCGAAGGGCTTGACGACGTAGTCGTCGGCGCCGCTCTCGAGGCCGAGCACGACGTCGGCCGTGTCGCCCTTCGCGGTGAGCATGATCACGGGGACCCCGCTCTCGGCGCGGATGCGGCGGCAGACCTCGATGCCGTCGACGCCGGGCAGCATGAGGTCGAGCAGGACCAGGTCGGGCGAGGCGTCGTGGAACGCGTCGAGCGCGGCGTCGCCGTCGCCGCAGAAGGACGGCTCGAAGCCGTCGGCGCGGAGCACGATGCCGATCATCTCGGCGAGCGCCGGGTCGTCGTCCACCACCAGGATGCGCGGGCTCATGGTCTCCGTCTCGTGCGGGGCCGCCTCGTCGTCGCGGCACGTCGGGCCCAGCGTAGCCGAGCAGTGCTCGTCGACCCAGCGGCCACCGCCCCGGCTGGCCCGCCGGTGCCTCCGTGTGGAAGCATGGACGCGCTCGAGGCACCACGACCGGTGCGACTCCCGGGGGGACCATGACCGATCCGCACGCGTGGCAGCCGCCGACCGGGAGCCCGCGCTCCGACGGCCCCGCCGCACCCGCCCCGTCGCCCGTCGCCGGGCCTCCTGCCGGTGGTCCTCCTGCCGGCGGTCCGTGGCCCGCTCCCGCGCCTCCTGCCGCACCGCGAGGGACCGGGGGCTGGACGCGCCCGACCTCGCCCGGCATCGTGCCGCTGCGCCCCCTCACGCTCGGCGAGATCCTCGGCGGCGCGTTCACGGTGCTGCGGCGCAACCCGCGCACCACCTTCGGCACCGCCCTGCTGGCCCAGGTCGTCGTGCTCGTCGTCGCCGTCGTCGTCACGGGCGGCGTGGCCGCGCTGGCGTTCCTGCGCGTCGACAGCGTCCTGCCCGAGGACCGCGAGGCGGCCACCGCGGGCGCGGTCGCGATCACGGTCGCCGCGGCCCTCGTGCCCGTCGCCCTCTCGCTCGTCGTCTCGGCGCTCCTGCAGGGCCTGTTCGCGCTGGAGACCTCGCACCAGGTGCTCGGCCGACGGCTCCGCCTCGGCGGCCTGTGGCGCCTGGTCCGGGGCCGCCTCGCCGCCCTCGTCGGCTGGACGGCCCTGCTGGCCCTCGCAGGGGTGCTCGTCACGGCACTGGTGGTCGGCGTCGTCGTCCTGGGCGTCGTGCTCGGCGGCGACGTGGGCGGCGTCGTCGGAGTCCTCGCCGCCCTCGTGCTCGGGCTCGGGGCTGCGGTCCTCGCGGCGTGGCTGCTCACGAGGACCGCCTTCGTGCCGAGCGTGGTCGTGCTCGAGCGCGCACCGGTCGGCGCGGCCGTGCGCCGGTCGTGGGCCCTGACCCGGGGCGGCTTCTGGCGCACCTTCGGGATCCTCCTCCTCGTCCTCGTCATGATCCAGGTCGCGGCGCAGGTCGTCACGGCTCCGTTCTCGTTCCTCACGCCCGTCGTGCTCGGCCTCTTCCTGCCCACGGGCACGGACGACCCGACCGTCGCCGTCGTCGTCACCGCCGCGCTCTACCTCGTGACGGTCGTCGTCGCGAGCGTCGTGGGAGCGGTCGGCAGCGTCGTCCAGACCGCCTCGACGGCCCTGCTCTACGTCGACCTGCGGATCCGGCGCGAGGGCCTCGACCTCGAGCTCGCGCGCCACGTCGAGCTGCACGAGGCGGGGGCGACCGACCTGCCCGATCCCTACCGCACGCCCGGGGCGGGGCCGGCCGAGGCCTCCTGGGCGTCAGGAGGCGCGGGCCGCCCCGGCGCGCCCGACGCCCCCGGCGGCCGGTGACGCCCGTCGCGGCCCTCGCCGCACCGCTGACGCCCGACGCCGACGAGGCCCGCCGCGCCCTGCTGCGCGAGCTCGCCGACCCGCGCTACGACGCGGCGCGGCCCACCCTGCTCGACCGGGCGGCACAGGCCGTCTGGGAATGGCTGCAGGGCCTCCGCTTCGCGGGGGTGGACGGCGCCGGCGGCCTCGGCCTGCTCGTGCTGCTGATCGTGGTCGGCGTCGTCGTCGTCGTGCTGCTGGTCCGCTTCGGCGTGCCCCGGCTCACGCGCCGGTCGGCGGCGCCCGACGCGGTCTTCGGCGCCTCCGACGACCGCGACGCCGAGGCCCTGCGGCGGGCGGCCTCGGCCGCGGCCCGGGCCGGCGACCACACGACGGCCGTCGCGGAGCAGTTCCGCGCCGTGGCCCGTGCCCTCGACGAGCGCGGGCTCGTGCCCGCCTCCCCCGGCACCACCGCGCACGAGACCGCGCGCCGCGCCGCCACGGTCGTGCCCGCCGAGGCCGAGGCGCTGACGGCGGCGGCCCGCGCCTTCGACGAGGTGCGGTACCTCGACCGCGACGGCACCGAAACGGCCTGGCACCAGGTGCGCGCCCTCGACGAGCGGCTCGCGCGCACGGCGGTGCCCGCGTGACCGTGACGACGCCCGGCCTCGGCGCCCTCGCCCGACGGGCCCGCCCCTGGCTCGTGCTGACGGGCGTCGCCCTGGTCGGGGCGGTGGGCTCCCTGCTCGTCGTGGGCAGCGGTGCCACGGCCGGGCGGCCCCTCGACCCGACCGACCCGCGCACCGCCGGGACCGCCGCGCTCGTCGAGGTGCTGCGCGACTCGGGCGTCGACGTGCGGGTGAGCGACTCCCTCGACCGCACCCTCGAGCTCGCCGCGGTGGCTCCCGACGACACGACGGTCGTCGCCCACGACGCGCTCGGCCTCCTCGACGACGACGCCTGGACGCGCGTCGGCGCGGCATCGGCGACGACCGTGCTGCTGCGACCGGACGACGTCGCCCTGGCCGCCCTCGCCCCGGGCGTCTCGACGGGCCCCGCCGCCTCCGGCGGCACGACGACCCCCTCCTGCGCCCTCCCCGCCCTCGACCGCGTGGGCGAGGTCACGGCCACCGGGACGGCCTACGCGGTCGACGACGACGCGGACGACGTCGTCGCCTGCCTGCCGGTGGTCGACGGGCACGGCCTCGTCGAGGTCGACGACGGCGACCACGTCACGACCGTGCTGGGCCTCACCGACGCGCTCACGAACGGCACGATCACCCGGCACGACGACGCCGCGATGGCGCTCACGCTGCTCGGCCGGACCGACCGCGTCGTCTGGTACCAGCCGGGCGCCGACGACCTGCCGGTCGGCGGCACGGGCAGCCTCGCCTCGCTCACGCCGCGCTGGGTCACCCCCGTGCTCGTGCTCGCCGCCGTCACGGCCCTCACGGCCGGGCTCTGGCAGGGCCGGCGGCTCGGACCGCTCGTGGTCGAGCGCCTGCCCGTCGTGGTCGCCGCCGACGAGACCCGGGAGGGGCGCGCGAGGCTCTACGAGCGGGCAGGAGCCCGCGCGCACGCCCTCGACCAGCTGCGCCTCGGCGCGATCGGTCGCCTCGGACGGGCCCTCGGCCTCTCCTCCACGGCGGGCGTCGACGACGTCGTCGGGCGCACGGTGGAGCTCCTCGGCGCGGACGCCCGCGGCGTGCGGCACGTGCTCGTCGACGCCCTGCCCCGGGACGACGCCGAGCTCGTGCGGCTCGGGGACTCCCTGCGCGACCTCGAGGCGGCCGTCGCCGAGGTGGTGCGACCACGATGACGCCGCCGCCCCGCACGCCCCCTGGCCCGCGCACCACCACGACCCGCCGACCGCCGATCCCCTCTCCCAGGAGCCCCCGTGACCAGTGACCTGCAGCAGACCTTCACCCGCGTGCGCGCCGAGGTGGGCAAGGCCGTCGTCGGCCAGGACGGCGTCGTCACCGGGCTCATCGTCGCCCTCCTCGCCGGAGGGCACGTGCTCCTCGAGGGCGTCCCCGGCGTCGCCAAGACCCTGCTCGTCCGGGCGCTGAGCGCGAGCCTGTCGCTCGGCACCACCCGCGTGCAGTTCACGCCCGACCTCATGCCGGGCGACGTGACCGGCTCGCTCGTGTGGGACTCGGGCACGGGCGCCTTCGAGTTCCGCCCCGGGCCGGTCTTCACGAACGTGCTGCTCGCCGACGAGATCAACCGCACGCCGCCGAAGACGCAGTCGGCGCTGCTCGAGGCCATGGAGGAGCGGCAGGTCTCGGTCGACGGCACCTCCCGGCCGCTGCCGACGCCGTTCCTCGTCGCCGCGACCATGAACCCCGTCGAGTACGAGGGCACCTACTCGCTGCCCGAGGCGCAGCTCGACCGGTTCCTGCTCAAGCTCACGGTCGAGCTGCCGCCGCGCGACGCCGAGGTCGAGGTGCTCGTCCGCCACGCGGCCGGCTTCTCGCCCCGCGACCTCCGCGCCGCAGGGGTCACCGCGGTGCTGGGTGCCGAGGACCTCGCCAGGGCGCAGGAGGAGGTGGGCAGGGTCGGCGCCTCCCCCGACGTGCTCGCGTACGTCGTCGACCTCGCTCGCGCGACCCGCGAGAGCCCGTCGGTGCGCATCGGCGTGAGCCCCCGCGGCTCCACGGCGCTGCTCGCCGCGAGCAAGGCCTGGGCCTGGCTCACCGGCTTCGACCGGATCACGCCCGACCACGTGCAGGCCATGGCCCTGCCCGTGCTGCGCCACCGCCTGCAGCTGCGCCCCGAGGCCGAGCTCGAGGGAGTCGACGCCGACGCGGTCCTGCGCTCGGTGCTGCAGCAGGTCAGGGTCCCGCTCTGACATGGCGGTCACCGGCTGGACCGTCCTCCTCGTCGCCCTCGGGGCCGTGCCCCTCGTCGTGACGGGCGATCCGCGGGTGCTGCCCGCGTGGCTCCTGCTCGTCGTCGTGCTGGTCGCCGTCGACCTCGCCCTCGCCGCGTCGCCCCGGCTCGTGCGGGCGACCCGCGAGCTGCCCGGCGCGGTGCGCCTGGGCGAGTCGGTCGAGGCCCGCCTGCGACTCGTGCACGGCGGGCGCAGGAGGCTCCGCGGCGTCGTCCGTGACGCCTGGGAGCCCTCCGCCGGGGCGACCGCGACCCGGCGGCGCGTCTCGCTGCGCCCCGGCGGCGGCGTCGTGCTCACGACCGTGCTCGTGCCGTTCCGGCGCGGCGTGCGCCGGGCGGACTCCGTGACGGTCCGGTCCGTCGGTCCGCTCCGGCTCGCCGCACGGCAGGCGACCATCGCCCTGCCCGGCGACCTCACCGTGCTTCCGCGCTTCTCATCGCGCCGGCACCTGCCCAGCCGGCTCGCGCGCCTCCGCGAGCTCGACGGCCGCACGAGCGTCCAGGTGCGCGGCCAGGGCACCGAGTTCGACAGCCTGCGCGAGTACGTGCGCGGCGACGACGTGCGCTCGCTCGACTGGCGCGCCACGGCCCGGCGCGGCGACCTCGTCGTCCGCACCTGGCGGCCCGAGCGCGACCGCCGCGTCGTCGTCGTGGTCGACTCCGGGCGCACCTCGGCGGCGCGCGTCGGCGACGAGCCCCGCCTCGACACGGCCTTCGAGGCCGCGCTGCTGCTCGGCGCGCTCGCCTCGCGCGCGGGCGACCACGTCGACCTCGTCGTCACCGACCGGCGCGTGCGCGGCCGGGTCCAGGGCGCCTCCGGTCCGGCCCTGCTCTCGGCGATGGTCGAGGTCATGGCCCCGGTCGACCCCGAGCTCGTCGAGACCGACTGGTCGCTCGTGCCCGGGCTCGTGCGGGGCGTCACCACCCAGCGCAGCCTCGTCGTGCTGGCCACGCCCGCCGAGTCGCCCGGCGCCGTGCGCGGGCTCCTGGCCGCGCTGCCGCAGCTCACGCGGCGGCACCTCGTCGTCGTGGCCGCCGTCACCGACCCCACCGTCGACGAGGCCGCGCTCGGCCGCGGCGACAGCACGACCGTCTACCGTGCCGCCGCCGCCGAGCGGGCTCGCCTGGACCGGGCCCGGGTGGCCGCCGCCGTGCGGCAGCTCGGGGCCGAGGTCGTGACGGGGAGCCCGGCCGACCTGCCGCCCGCCCTGGCCGACCACTACCTCGCGCTCAAGGCCGCCGGGCGGCTCTGAGGGGGTGGCGGGACCTCGCGCGCGCAGCGGAGCGGGCCTGCTCAGCCGGCGACGAGCCTCTTCGCGCCCGCCTCGAAGTCGTCGAGGTCGCCGCGGTGGCCCGCCCGGGCCGCCCGACCGCCGAGCACCCACTGGTAGGCGAGGAACGCCGCCAGGGCGACCGTGCCGATGCCGATCTTGACCGGCCACGGCCACGGTTGGCGGGTGACGAAGCCCTCGATGACGCCCGAGACGAGCAGCGCGAGCACGAGGCCCACGGCGACCGTGACGAGCGCGCGGCCGTCCTCCGCGAGGGCCTGGCCGCGCGTGCGCGCCCCCGGGGCGATCCACGACCACGAGATGAGCAGCCCGGCCGCCGCCGCGACGAACACGCTGTAGAGCTCGAGCTGACCGTGCGGCGCGATGTACAGGAAGAACTGGTCGAGCCGCCCCTCCGAGGCGAGCAGCCCGCCCGACAGGCCGACGCCGACGGCGTTCTGCATCACGACGTAGGGCACCCAGACGCCCGTGATGCCGAACGCGACGCACTGGGCGGCGATGAAGGCGTTGTTGGTCCAGACCTGGCCCGTGAAGGTCGCCGACGAGCTCTCGTCGTAGTAGCGGACGAAGTCCTCGCTCGCGTACTGCCGACGGAACTCCTCCGTGCCGAGCGCCGCCAGGACCTCGGGCGACTGCGCGACCCAGGCGCCGACGACCGTGCTGACGACGGCCGTGACGAGCGCCACGGCGAGGGTCGACCAGCGGAGGCGCCAGAGCGCCGCCGGGAGGTGCACCACGAAGAAGACGGGCACCTGCGACGCCAGCGAGCGGCCCGTGCCGGTGAAGCGCAGGCGCGCCCGGCTCAGGGTGAGCGAGAGCCGGTCGCCGATCGCGGAGGGACCGCTGGTCGTGCGCAGCACCGAGAGGTCGGTGGCGCCGGCCTGGTAGCGCTCCACGAGCTCGTCCGCCTCGGGACCGGTCAGCCGTCGTCGGCTGCGGGCGAGCTGGTCGAGGCGGGCCCAGTCGGCCGCGCGGGCGGCTTCGTACGCGTCGAGGTCCACGCGTGCGAGCCTAGCCGGACGGGCCTGCCGTCCGTCGAGCCGCCCGGGGACCGGCGCAGGAGGACCGGGCCGGGCCCGCCAGGAGGCCCGGCGTGCGAGGATCGGGGCATGCCGCGACGTACCGGGAGCCGCCCCGCGCCGACCCTGCGCCCGGGCGAGGTGGACGACCTCCTGGGCCCCGACGACGAGCTGGTCACGGGCGAGGCCGTGGCGCTCGAGCTGCGGCCCACGAGCTTCGTGCTCCGCGTCGCCGGCGCCCTCCTCGACTACCTGGCCTACGCGCTGCTCTTCGTCGGGCTCGTGCTGCTCGTCGTGCAGCTCGTCGAGGAGGGCGTCGTCGACGAGCCCCTCGCCGCCGGGGGCGTCATCGTCGCCCTCGTCACGAGCTTCGTCGTCGTGCCCGCCGTCGTCGAGACCGCCAGCGGGGGGCGCTCGCTCGGCCGACTGGCGGTGGGGGCGCGCATCGTGCGGCGCGACGGCGGCGCCGCCGGGTTCCGCCAGGCGCTCGTGAGGTCGCTCGTGGGGCTCCTGGAGATCGTCTTCACGACGGGCGGCCTCGCCGTCGTCGTCGCCCTGCTCGACACGTCGTCGCGGCGCCTCGGCGACCTGCTGGCCGGCACGTACAGCCGGAACGAGCGCGTGCCCGCCCGGCCCCGGCGCCTGGCGGTCGTGCCGCCCGGCCTCGAGGCCTGGGCCGCCGTCGCCGACGTCGGCCCGCTGCCCGACCGGCTGGCCCGCCGCGTGGCCTCCTACGTGCAGCAGGCTCCGGCGCTCGACCCCGCCAGCCGGCACCGCCTGGCCGTCGCCCTGGCCACGGAGGTCGCCGTCGTCGTCTCCCCCGTGCCGGACGCCCCGGCCGAGGCGTTCCTCGAGGCCGTCGCGGCCCTCCGCCGCGACCGCGAGGGCGTCGCGCTGGCCCGCGAGCAGGCCCTCGTCGACCGGCTCGCGCCGGCCCTCACGGCCGTGCCGCGGGGGTTCCCCCGGCGGTGACGCGGCGACCCGCGGGCCGGCGGGCGCTCAACCCGTGCCGGCGGGCGCTCAGGCCGTGCCGGCGGGCGCTCAGCCCGTGCCGCGGATGAGGCCGAGCACCTCGTCCCGCAGTCGCTCCATCTCGCCGGCCGTCTGCGCCTCGGCGTTGAGCCGCAGGAGGGGCTCGGTGTTCGACGGACGCACGTTGAACCACCAGAACCCGCCGTCGGCGCTGCTGCCCGAGACCGTGAGCCCGTCGAGCTCGTCGAAGTCGCCCCGGCTCGCGAACGCCTCGACGACGCGGGCGTAGGCCGCGGGCACGTCGTCGACGACGGAGTTGACCTCGCCGCTGGCCGCGTAGGGCGTCGCGCGCCGGGTCAGCACCGACAGGGGCTCGGCCTGCGCGCCGAACTCGGCGAGCACGTGCATCGCGGCCAGCATGCCGTTGTCGGCGCCCCAGAAGTCCGCGAAGTAGTAGTGGGCGGAGTGCTCGCCCCCGAAGACGGCACCCGTCGCGCGCATCTCGTCCTTGATGAGCGAGTGGCCGACGCGCGTGCGGACGGGGACGCCGCCGGCCGCGGCGATCGCCTCGGGCACGGCCCGCGAGGTGATGAGGTTGTGGAGCACGGTGACCTCGGCGGTCGGGTCGGCGGCCCTGGCGCGGGCGATCTCGCGCACGGCGACGATCGCGGCCACGGCCGAGGGGGTCACGGCCTCGCCCTGCTCGTCGACGACGAAGCAGCGGTCGGCGTCCCCGTCGAAGGCGAGCCCGAGGTCGGCCCCGTGCTCGACGACCGCGCGCTGCAGGTCGACGAGGTTGGCGGGCTCGAGCGGGTTGGCCTCGTGGTTGGGGAACGTGCCGTCGAGCTCGAAGTAGAGCGGCACGATCTCGAGCGGCAGCTCGCCCAGGCCCGCGGCCCCGCCGAGGACGGCCGGGACCGTGAGGCCGCCCATGCCGTTGCCCGCGTCGACGACGACCTTCAGCGGGCGGATCCCGCTGAGGTCGACGAGCGACCGGAGGTGCGCGGCATAGCCCGGCAGGGCGTCGTGGCGCCGTGCGGTGCCGGGCTCGGGCACCGGCTCGACGCGGCCGTCCGCCAGGTACGCGGCGGCGCGGTCGCGGATCTCGGCGAGCCCCGTGCCGAGGCTGATGCCCTGGGCGCCGGCCCGGCTGAGCTTGATGCCGTTGTAGCTGGCCGGGTTGTGGCTCGCCGTGAACATGGCGGCCGGTGCCTGCATCGAGCCGGAGGCGAAGTAGGTCTCGTCGGTCGAGCAGAGGCCGAGCTGCACGACGTCGGCCCCTCGTGCGACCGCGCCGCGCGTGAAGGCCTCGGCGAAGGCCGGCGACGAGTCGCGCATGTCGTGCCCGACGACGACCTCCCGGCCGGCCGCGCCGATCTCGTCCACGAACGCGGCTCCGAAGGCCTCGACCACCTCGTCGGTGAGCTGACTGCCGACCAGGCCCCGGACGTCGTACGTCTTGACGAAGGCGGACAGGTCGACGGGACGCGAAGGGCTCATGGTCACCACGCTACCCGTCGGACGACCTCCCACCCGTGCGGCACGGAGAGGGAGTCCGCGTGGCGGGCACAGAGGTCGTAGCCGTGGGGCTCGACGACGTCGCTCAGCGGACCCACGACCACCATCGAGTCGGCGTAGACGTAGGTCAGCGTGGCCCGCGCCTCGTCCGGGCACGAGACCTTGCTGCAGGGCCGCTCGATCATCGCGGGCAGTCTACCGAGCGCGGTTAGCATGGGGCCGTGCCCCCTCCTCGCAGCCCCCACGGCTCGGCCCGTGCCGGGCGCCGCGACCGCCACGGGAGGGGTCCGCGCTCGTCGGTCGCCGGTCCGCACCTCCCGTTCCTGCGCACGAGGTCCGACGAGTTCGACGACCTGGTCGCGGCCACCGTCGACCACCTCCGCGAGACGTGGCCGGACGAGCTCACCGACGTCGTGGTCGAGGTGGCTCCCCTGCCCGACCTGCCCGAGGCCGACCACGTCCCCCGCTGGTCGGCCGACCGGGCGGCCCGCAAGGTCGTGCTCTTCAGGCTGCCGATCGAGCGCCTGGGCGCCGCCCGCGAGCGACGGGACGAGACCGACGACGAGTGGCGCCACCGCGCCTCGGTCGAGGGGCACGTGCTGCGGGCCTTCGCGGAGCTCCTGGGCCGCGACCCGTGGGACCTCTCCGACCGCTGGCACGACGACTGACGTCGCAGCCCGCCGCGACGCCCGCGCGACGGCGCTCGCCCGTCAGGGGTGGACGACGACCGGCGTGGAGGCCGGCAGCGGAGCCACGACCGACCACGCCGCGATGCGCCCGTCGCCGGACCAGCTGACCGCCGCCCGGAGCCCCTGGGGGTCGCGGAGCACGAAGGCGTCGTCCGCCCCGACCCGGACGTCGACCGACGACCCCGGGGCGACCGCGACCTCGGTCTCGTCGTCGCCGCGCACGAGCGTCGTCGTGACGGGCTGCTCGCCCGGGTTGGCGAGCGTGAGGGCGGCGCCCTCGCCCTCGCCGACGCTCACCTGCACGTCGCCGGTCAGGGCGGCGGCCGACGGGGCCCAGGCCACGTCCACCTGCCCGTCGGGCGTGGCGGTGGAGGTGCGGGCACCGGCGACGACGGGGACGGACGAGCGCAGCGTCGCCGTGTAGCGGCCGTCGGGCAGGCCGTCGACGGGGAGGTCGGTCACGCGGCCGCCCTCGGCGCGCACGTCGAAGGTCGTGCCGTCCCCCGACGGACCGGCGAGCGTCACCGTGACGTCGGCGGCCTCGGCACCGGGCACGAGGACCCGCAGCACGCTCGAGGCGTCGTCGGCCTCGTCGGGCTCCACGACGGACTCGAGCCGCTCCCCGTCGCGCACGACGATGCCGGGCACGACGGTGGTGCGGGCCGGTCCCGCCGAGGCGCTCACCACGTCCGCACCGCCGGGCTGGAGGGTCCGCACGATGGACTCCTGCAGGTTCGCCACGATCGGCCCGCCGCGGCTCGTGACGTGCACGACCGGCGACGACAGCCCCGTGGCGAAGCCGGCGAGGGGCACGACCTTCTGGGTCCGCGGGGCGACGACGATCCCGTCGATGCCGGGGCCCTGCACCTGCCCCTGCTCGGCGACGATGCCGAGGTCGACGGTGCTGTTGACGTCGGTGGGGTTCACGAGCGTCACGAGCGTGACGCGACCGGTGCGGGTGGAGCCGCCGACGAGCCAGGTCGAACTGGTGGGCTCGGCGCACGCTGCGGCCGTGAAGCCGTACAGGTCCCCCTCGTCGACGAGCTGCGACTGCGCCCCGGACAGCAACGGCACCTCGCCGTCCTCCACGGGTGCGGTCAGGGCCGTCGGGCGGGACGAGGCGCCGTCCGCCCCGGCGAGGACCTCCTCGTCGACGTCGCCGAGGCTCGACGACGACGTCACGCTCGCCTCGCCGAGCGCGCTGCTGGTCGTCGCCGCCCCGCCGTCCTCGTCGGAGAGCCGCAGCACCGATCCCGGGCAGACGCGGACCTGGTCCACGGGCACCGGCTCGACCAGGCGCCCCGCGGGCGTGGCGTCCAGCGCCGGCAGGGGCAGCACGGTCGCTCCGGCGACGACGACCGCCGCCACGAGCACGCCCCCCACGGCCACCGCGGCTCGACGGGTGGCCCTCAGTGCGGTCCGGTCAGGCATCTCGCTCCTCGTCGAAGGTCGTGGCGGGCTGCTCCGCCTCGGGCACGCCGGCGCGGGACCGGCGGCGGCGGGGCGTGGTGGGCAGGGCGAGCAGGAACGCCGAGCCGAGCACGAGCGCCCAGGTCACCGGCACGACGACGCCCAGCAGGCCGGCGGCGGGCCGCACCTCCCGCTCGTCGACGGCGTCGACGTAGCGCCAGAGCAGGCCGTTGTCGGTCTCGCCGACGGGCTGGAAGAGCGCGTCCGCGTCGAGCGCCTCGCTGGCACGCTGCTCGAGCACCTCGCCCTCGCCCTCGTCGCGGACGTCGGAGAGCAGGACGAAGCCGATGCCGAGGCGGCGCAGGTCGGGCTCGGGGTCGAAGCCGCTGCGGCTCACGAGGTTGCCCGCCAGCTCGGTGAGGTCGCGGTTGGTGCTGCTGAGCCGTTGCGCCGTGGAGTCGAGCGTCGACTGGTCGTCGAGGGTCGTGCCCTGGCCGCGCTCGAGCGACACCGCGAGGGCGCCGTCGGGCTGCGGCGTGACGACCAGCGTGCCCACGTCGGGCGAGGCCTCGGCCTCGGCGGTGACGTAGGCCGACAGGATCCGCCCGCTGCCCTCGCGGACGGCCGACGTGCCCCGCAACGTCGCGGCGGCGACGGGCGCGACGACGACGAGCGCGAGGACCGTCGCGAGCGTGGCGGCCGCGGGGGCGACCCGCGGCACGCGGTCGAGCGCGACGAGGGCGGCACCGACCAGCCCGGCGAGGTAGAGGCTGAGGCCGCTGCCCGCCCAGATGGACGTCGACGTGCTGCCCGCGCCCGTCACCGACACGTGCGTCGCGGCGACGGCGGTGAGGTAGCCGAGCAGGGCGACGACGAGCGGCGGCACCGAGCGGCGCGCCGGCACGGCCACCAGGGCCAGCAGGGCGAGCAGGCCGAGCGGGGCGAAGGCGACCCCGACCAGCACCGCGGCGAGGGCCCCGTCGACGCCGAGGTCGGCGAGCAGGGTCGTCCAGCCGTGCAGGCCCGTCTCGGGCGTCGTGAGCAGCAGCTGCAAGGGGCTCGCCGGATCGTGCCGCACCGGCACGCCCGGGTCCGCCAGGACCGCCCACCACGTGCCGCGCGAGATCTGCACCAGCAGGACCGGCAGGAACAGCACGAGCGTCGGCAGCGGCACCCCCAGCATGCGGTGGGTCCCGCGCGGTCGCGTCGCGATCGCGCCGAGCCAGCAGACCAGGAGGGCGGGCAGCAGCGACGGCGCGCCCGCGGCGGCCGCCGCGAAGAGCAGCGACGCGGTGGCCCCCGCGGCCCACGACGTGGCGGAGCCGAGCAGGGCCAGGGCGAGGAACGGCAGCACCACGTGCGCGACGACGGCGCCGAGGTGACCCTCCTGGAGGCCCGACAGGAGGGGCGACGAGAGGGCGTAGAGGAGGGCCCCGACGGCGGGCAGCCAGGTCCGGCGCACGAGCCGACGCAGCGCGAACCACGCCCCGAGGGCGGACAGCGGCAGGGCCGTGAACCAGACGAGCACGATCGCGAAGGACGGCGACCACGGGGTCAGCGTGCCCAGCAGGGCGACCACGAGCGCGAAGGGGTCCGACGGCCCCGTGAAGCCGGTGCCGACCTCGCGCCAGCCCCAGCCGACGGAGGACCACAGCTCGCCGAGGCTCGTGCTCAGGGGCAGGAGGCCGCCGCCGGTCAGCTGCGTCGCGCGGAGGAACGGGAAGAACGCCACGACGCCGACGACCGCGGCGACGAGCACGACCCAGAGGCCGCCCGAGCCCAGGAAGCTCGCGCGGGGGTCGGGGGCGTCCTCGACGTGGGCCACGAGGGCGTCGCGCTCGGTGACGCGTCGCTCGCGGATCTGCGCGAGGGACGCGCGCAACGGCTCGACGGCGCTCCAGCCCACCGTGCGGGTGCGCCGGAGGCTGCGGCGGGCCCGCAGGACGTGCGATCGTCCGAAGGCGGCGCCGAACGCGGTCGAGAACTCGCCGGGGACCGCCCCGGGGTTCTTGACGAGCAGGTGCCAGACGCTCCGGACCAGCGCCAGGGGCACGAGGCTGAGCCAGTGCAGCGGCAGGGCGGCGGTCGGCGCCCAGGCGAGCCGGCGGTGCAGCTGGGCCCGACGGTGCACGGTCGTACGGCGGGCGTGCCCCAGGGGCTGCTCGGCGCCGAAGTCCTCGACGGGCCCCGCGCTGAGGACCCGGGCGCCCGGCACGAGCACGACGCGGTGCCCGGCGAGCCGCGCGCGCACGCAGAGGTCGAGGGCGGCGTCGACGTGCGGCAGGCCGGGGTCGAAGCCGCCGAGGGCCGCCCAGGCGCTGCGGCGGACGAGCATGCCGCCGGCCGCGACCGCGAGCACGTCGTCGCGCGCGTCGTGCTGTCCTTGGTCGAGCTCGCCGTCGACGAGGGGCAGGGACGCGCCGTAGCGCGTGACCGTCTCGCCGTAGCCGACGATGACGGCGGGGTCGTCGTGGTCGAGGAGCTTCGGGCCGGCCACGGCGACGCTCGGCGACACCTCGACCGTGGACATCATGGTGGCCAGGGCCTCGGGGCGGGGGGCGTTGTCGTGGCCGAGCAGCCAGAGCCACTCGTCGTCGGCCGCCTCGCTCGGCGGCAGCACGGCCACGGCGCGCGCGATGGCGGCGCCGAAGGTGCGGGCCGAGGGCGCGGTGACGAGCTGGGCCGCACCGCTGAGCGTGAGGCGCCCAGCGGCCGAGCCCGGGCCTCCCGTGTCGACGACCACGAGCGCCTCGGGCGGTCGGGTCTGACGCGACAGACCGTCCAGGGTGGTGTCGAGGTGGGTCGCCCCGCCGGGGGCGACGAGGATCGCGGTGACTCTCGGCTGCATGACCTGTGCAGCCTAGGTCGCGTCGCAGGGGTCGCTCGACCGCCGCGCCGAGGTGCTCAGGCTCGTTTGCGGAGCTTGCGGCGCTCTCGCTCGGAGAGGCCGCCCCAGATGCCGAAGCGCTCGTCGTTGCGCAGCGCGTACTCGAGGCACTGGGCCCGCACGTCGCAGGAGGCGCAGATCTTCTTCGCGTCGCGCGTGGAGCCGCCCTTCTCGGGGAAGAAGGCCTCCGGGTCGGTCTGGGCGCAGAGCGAGTCCACCTGCCAGGCCAAGGGGTCCTCGTCGTCGATCACGTCGACGGCACGGCGCACGCCCGGCACGCCGAGCGCGATCGGGTCGACGTGCCAGTCGTCGGGCACTCCGGGTCGGTTCCCAGGAACAGCCACAGCACATCTCCCCTCGTCGCCAGGCGACCGCCCTGCACGGCCGCGACGGTGTAATTACACCGGTGTCACTCGGTGCACGTCAAGTCGAGCGCGATAAACCCTGTTCCCCCTCAGGGAGCGGAGCCCGCCTCGGCGTGTCGGGGTACGATCCGGCCGACCCGCCCTGCCGACGGTCAGGAGCGTCCTGCGGCGGCCTGCCTCGCCGACCACGCGCTCGTCACCATGTCGAGCAGCGAGTGCCGCATCGCCCAGTCGAGGTCGCGCGCGGCCAGCGCACCGTCGGCGACGATCCGGTCGGGGTCGCCCGGGCGGCGCGGCGCCACCTCGGGCGTGAAGGCGATGCCGGTGCCCTCCGCGACCGCGTCCATGATCTGGCGGACCGAGGCGCCGCCTCCTGACCCGAGGTTGTAGGCGGCTTCGACGGGCTCGCCCGCGTCGAGCCGACGGGCCGCCGCGACGTGCGAGACGGCCAGGTCGGACACGTGCACGTAGTCGCGCACGCAGGTGCCGTCCGGGGTGTCGTAGTCGTCGCCGTTGATGCGCGGCGTGCGGCCCTCGAGCAGGGCGTCGAAGACCAGCGGGAACAGGTTGTGCGGGCTCGCGTCGTAGAGGTCGTCCGACCCCGAGCCGACCACGTTGAAGTAGCGCAGGCTCGTGTGCCGGAGCCCCGACGCGACGCCCTGGTCGCGGAGCAGCCACTCGCCGATCAGCTTCGACTCGCCGTAGGGCGACTCCGGCGACTTCGCGGTGCCCTCGGTCACCGTCGGGGTGCTGGGCGTGCCGTAGACGGCGGCGCTCGACGAGAAGACGACGCGGTCGACGCCGCGGTCGGCCATGGCCTCGAGCAGGCGCGCCGTGCCCGTCACGTTCTGCTCGTACGTGTGCAGGGGACGCTGGACCGACACGCCCGCGTACTTGTACCCGGCCACGTGCACGACGCCCGTGACGCCGTGGCGGTCGATCGTGTCGACGACCAGGTCTCGGTCGAGGATCGAGCCCCGCACGAAGGGGACCCCCTCCGGCACGAACGACCCGACGCCGCTCGAGAGGTCGTCGAGCACGACGGCCTCGAGGCCCGCCCCCCGCAGCTCGCGGACGACATGGGACCCGATGTACCCGGCACCGCCGGTGACCAACCACGACATGGTCCGACCCTAGCGTCGCCGTGCCGCCCGGGCCGACGGGGCGCTCCGAGGGCCGGACGGGAGGCCCCGCGCCGGACCTGCGCGACCCGGGGCCGGGTCAGGCGGGCGTGGCGACGAAGGCCGTGCCGCCACCGCGGACCGTGAGCCGCACCTCGTCCGGGGTGACGTAGGCGGCCTCCCCTCGGCCGAGGCGCAGGGAGCCGTCCTGGCCCGTCACCTCGAGCTCGCCCTCGGTCACGAGCAGGATGCTCGGGCCGTCGATCTCGACGACCGCCCCGCGCCGCTGCGGCACGACCCGCAGCAGGGCGAAGCCCGTGCCGTCGGGGGCGAAGCGCTCGACGCCCGGCGCGACCGCCACCGGCTCCAGGCGCGGGACCGGGCCCGGCTCCGTGGTGAGCACGCGCAGCAGCTCGGGCACGTCGACGTGCTTCGAGGTGAGGCCTCCGCGCAGCACGTTGTCGGACGGCGCCATCAGCTCGATGCCGACGCCGCCGAGGTAGGCGTGCGCGTTGCCCGCGGGCAGGAACAGCGCCTCGCCGCGGGCCAGGGTGACGCGGTGCAGGAGGAGCGAGACGACGACGCCCGGATCGCCCGGGTACCGCTCGGCGAGCTCCGACACGGTGCGCACGCCAGGGGTCGGCTCGGGGACCGCGGCCGCGAGCTCGACGACCGACGCCACGACCCCGCGGGACTCGTCGCCCCCGTCGAAGAGCCAGGTGAGCGTGGCCGACAAGCTCTCCGCGACGCTGCCGCGGAGCGCGGCGAGGCGCCCCGTGCCCGCGTCGACGAGGTCGAGGTCGGCGAGGATCTCGGCCACGGGCCGCACGCCGCTCAGCGCGTCGAACGAGTCGCTCAGGGCGACGATGATCTCGGGCTTGGCCGAGCGGTCCTTGTAGTTGCGGTGCGGGGCGTCGAGCGGGACCCCGGCCGCCTCCTCGCGGTCGAAGCCCTCGCGCGCCTGCTCGGGGGTGGGGTGCGCCTGGATCGACAGCGGGGCGTCCGCCGCGAGCACCTTGAGCAGGAACGGCAGCTCGTCGCGGCCGCGCCCGAGCGCCCGGGCCGGCTCGGCCGCGATCCAGTCGGCGAGGGTGTCGGCGCCGCCCACCTTGGCCGGGGCGACGACGACGCTCGGCGAGCCCGGGTGCGCTCCCAGCCACAGCTCGGCCTCCGGCCGCCCCGTCGGGGTCCGGCCCAGGAGGTCCGAGATCGCCGACCGGGAGCCCCAGGCGTAGTCGCGGGGCGTGTTGGTGATGGGCAGGAACATGGGCGAGACCTCACGTGCGGGGCCCGCTTGGGGCCGCTCTACAAAGGGCCCGGACGAGCACCGGGCGCCGGTGCACGAATCTACCAACGCCGTCGACGCGCCGCCGCGAGCTGCCTAGGCTCCGCAGGACCACCGACACGACCGCGACGGAGCAGGAATGTCCACCACGACGACCACGCAGGGCGCACCGACCCTGACCAGCGACTTCTACGGCTTCGAGGGGATGCTCACCGACCGTGAGCGCACGCTCCTCGCCGACCTGCGCGAGTACCTCGACCGCGAGGTCCGACCGGTCGTGGGGCAGCACTGGCGCGACGCGACCTTCCCGCACGAGGTCGTCCGCGGCCTCGCCGACCTCGGACTGTTCGGCATGCCGTGGGAGGAGACCCGGCCGTTCGAGAACTCGTCGGTGTTCCGTGGCTGGGTGGCGCTCGAGCTGGCCCGCGTCGACGCCGGCGTCGCGACCTTCGTCGGCGTGCAGAACGGGCTCGCCATGGGCTCGGTCGCCGTCGGGGGCTCGCCCGAGCAGCGCGCCGAGTGGCTGCCGCGCCTCGCCAGCGGCGAGCTCGTGGGGGCGTTCGGGCTCACCGAGCCGCTCTCCGGGTCGGACTCGGCCCAGGGGCTCCGGACCACCGCCCGTCGGGAGGGCGACGAGTGGGTGCTCGACGGGGCCAAGCGCTGGATCGGCAACGCGACGTTCAGCGACGTCACCGTGATCTGGGCCAAGAGCACCGAGGACGGCCAGGTGAAGGGGTTCCTCGTGCGCACGGACTCCCCCGGCTACGTGGCGACCAAGATCGAGGACAAGCAGAGCCTCCGCATCGTGCAGAACGCCGACATCACCCTCACGGGCGTGCGGGTGCACGAGCGCGACCGCCTGCAGCAGGCGGACTCGTTCCGCGCCACGGCCGCCGTCCTCCGCCTGACGCGCGCCGACGTGGCCTGGGCCGCCGTCGGCAACTCCATCGGCGCCTACGAGGCGGCGCTCGCCTACGCCCAGGAGCGCGTGCAGTTCGGCAAGCCGATCGCGGCCCACCAGCTCGTGCAGGACCTCCTCGTGAAGTGCCTCGGCAACATCACCGCGTCGATCGCCATGGTCGTGCGGGTCTCGCAGCTGCTCGACGAGGGCACGCAGCGCGACGAGCACGCCTCGCTCGCCAAGGCCTTCACCACCGCCCGCATGCGCGAGACCGTCGCCTGGGCCCGCGAGGTCATGGGCGGCAACGGCATCGTGCTCGAGAACGACGTGATCCGGCACTTCGCCGACGCCGAGGCGCTCTACAGCTACGAGGGCACGCGCGAGATGAACACCCTCATCGTCGGCCGGAGCATCACCGGGCACGCCGCCTTCGTGTGACGCCACCGGCAGGGTCCGCGGGCGGGGCCCGCGGGCACGGACGCTAACCTGTGGGCATGATCCCGGACGACCACCGCCGCGGCACCGCGTTCGCGACGCTCGCCTTCCTGGTGCTCTTCGGCGGGGACGTCCTCCGCAACGCCACCGGCTTCGTCGGCTGGGGGGTCGTCTGCGGCGTCCTCGCCGTGGTCTCCGCCGTCGTCGCGTGGCGCCACCGCGCGGCGCTGAGGCCGGTCAGCAGGAGGGGCGTGGCCCTCCTCGTCGTGCTCGTCGCGTCGATCGCGTGGTCCGCCTACCCCGGCGCGACGGCGCTCGGCCTCGTCCTCACCCTCGCGACGCTCGCCGGCGCGCTCGCCGTGGCGAGCCTCCTGCCCTGGCCGCTGATCGTCGTCGCGCTCGGTCGCGCGCTGCGCGCCCTCGTCGTGGCCTCCCTGCTCTTCGAGCTGGTCGTCGCCGTCGCCGTGCGCCGCCCGTTCTGCCCCGTCTACTACTCCTGCGGCCCCGACGTGCCCGACGCCTTCTACTGGTCGCGCGACCTGCTCTTCGAGGGCGGGCGGATCCAGGGCCTGCAGGGCAACGCGAACCTCCTGGCCGTGGTCGCGCTGCTCGCGCTCGTCGTCACCGCCTGCGAGGCCGCCTCGCGCAGCATCTCGCGCCCGGTCGCCGTCGTGGGCGTCGGCAGCGCCGTGCTCGCCCTCGCGCTCACGCGCTCGGCGACGGTCGGCGTCGTGGGCGTCGCCGTCGCCGCCGTGCTGCTCGTCGCCCTGCTCGTGCGGCGGGCACCCGAGGGGCGCCGGGGCCGGATCGTGCTCGTCGCCCTCGTCACCGCCGCTGCGGCCGCCGCCGCCGCGCTCGTCGCCCGCGGACCGCTGCTCGCCCTCGCCGGCCGCAGCAGCGACCTCACCGGCCGGCTCGACATCTGGTCCGCCGTGCTCGGCCTGGGCCGCGAGCGCCCCGTGCTCGGCTGGGGTTGGGTCAGCTACTGGGTGCCGTGGGTGGCGCCCTTCGACGGCCTGGCCGACCGCAACGGCGTCTCGTACCTGCAGGCCCACGACGCCTACCTCGACGTGTGGTTCCAGCTCGGCTGGCTCGGCCTGGCCCTCTTCGCCCTGCTGCTGGTCGGCCTCGTCCTGCGCGCCTGGTGGTGGGCCACCGACCGTCGCATGCTCGACGCCGAGCGCGCGACGCGCTGGACGGCCCTCGACCTCCTGCCCCTGCTGCTCACCACCGCCCTGCTCGTGCACGGCCTCGGCGAGTCGCGGCTCATCATGGAGTGGGGCGCGGCCCTGCTCACGGTGCTCGTCGTCGTCACCCGGCGCGACCACCTCGGCTGGACCGAGCACGACCGGCCCGTCACCGCCGAGGACCGCGCCGGGGCGCCGGCGTGACCGACGGCACCCGCCGCGACCCCGCCCGCCGGTACCTGTCGGCCTGGATCGGCTTCTCGGCCGGGGGCCAGTTCAGCCAGGCGCTCGCCGTCGCGATCGTCCTCTACGGCTTCTCGACCCACACCGTGCGCGCCCTCATGGGCTGGCCCGGGTCGCTCGCCGTGCTCGGGTCGCTCGTGGTCCTCGCCGGGCTCTCGCTCTTCGGCGCGCGGCACCGCATCGAGTGGCACGGGATCCTCCCGGTGTCGCTCCTGGCGCTGTTCGGCCTCATGGCGCTCAGCGTGCTCTGGAGCCGCTACACCTGGATCTCGATCGGCGGCACCGCGTACGCCGTCGGGTTCGGCCTGCTCGGCCTCTACCTCGCCCTCGGCCGGGACCTCGTGCAGGTCGTGCGGGCGGCGGGCGACGCCCTCCGGATCCTCCTCGTCGCCTCCCTCGCGATCGAGGTGCTCAGCGGGATCCTCGTCGACGCCCCCTTCCCGTTCCTCGGCGTCCGCGGCGACCTGGCCTACGGCGGACCCATCCAGGGCATCGCGGGCACCCGCAACGCCCTCGGGTTCCTCGCGGCCCTCGCCCTCGTCACCTTCGCCGTCGAGTGGCTCACGCGCTCGGTGCCCCGCCCCGTCGCCACGGGCAGCCTCGTCCTCGCCGTCGTGACCCTCGGCTTCTCGCGCAGCCCGGTGGCCCTGGCCGCCACCCTCGTGCTCGTCGTCGCCGCCGTCGCCCTGGCCGCCCTGCGCCGCACGCCCGGACCGCGCCGGGACGTCCTCCAGGTCGTCCTCGCCGGCCTCGTCGTGGTCGGGGCCCTCCTGGCCTGGGCCGGTCGCCGCCGCCTGTTCGCCGCCCTCGGGGCCACGGGCGACGTGACCACCCGGACCGACCTCTGGGCCAGGATGCGCGGGCTGGTCTCCGTGCACGAGATCCAGGGCTGGGGCTGGGTCGGTCAGTGGCCCGTCGACGTGTTCCCGTTCGTGGTGCTCACCGGCCCGGAGGGCCGACCGCACGAGACCGGCCTCAACGCGTTCTGGGACGTGGCCCTGCAGCTCGGGCTCGCGGGCGTGCTCGTGCTCGTCGTCGCCGGGGCGCTGGCCTTCGTGCGCTCCTGGACCACGGCCTCCGGCCACCCCATCGTCGCCTACGCCTGGCCGGCCCTCGTGCTGCTGCTCATCGGCGTCGTGTCGCTCGCCGAGAGCTTCGTGCTCTTCGAGGGCACGCTGATGCTCTTCGTCGCCTGCGCCACGATCGCCGCCCGCAAGCGGTCGTGGCGGTCACGGCTCGCCGCCTCGCAGGTCGGCTGAGGGCCGGGGCTCCCCGCCACGCGGACGGTCGCCCCGCCCGACGGCGCCGAACGCTCAGTCCGCCCGGACGGGACGACCGCGCAGGCGGCGCCACGCGCGCTGCGCGCCCCAGACGGTCACCTTGAGCATCGCCTCGCGGACGATGCCACCGCTCATCTTCGACACCCCGGCCTCGCGCTCACGGAACTCGATGGGCACCTCGACGATGGCGTGACCGGCGTCGAGGGTGCGGAGCGTCATGTCGACCTGGAAGAAGTACCCGCGCGAGGCGACCCGCTCCAGGGGCATGGCCGCGAGGACGTCCGCCCGGTAGGCACGGAACCCCGCCGTCGCGTCCCGGACGCTGATGCGGAGCGCGAGCCGGCTGTACAGGTTGCCCGCGCGGCTCAGGAACTCCCGGCGCCGCGGCCAGTTGACGACCGAGCCGCCCGGCACCCAGCGCGACCCGATGACGAGCCCCGGGCGGGCGGGGCCATCGAGCACGCGGAGCATGGTCGGCAGGACGTCCGCGGGGTGGCTCCCGTCGGCGTCGATCTCGACCAGGACGCGGTACCCACGGTCGAGCCCCCACCGGAAGCCGGCGACGTACGCGGCCCCCAGGCCCTGCTTGCCCGCGCGGTGCTGGACCGAGACCCGCTCGTCGGCGGCCGCCAGCTCGTCGGCGATCCGGCCCGTGCCGTCCGGGCTGGCGTCGTCCATGACGAGCACGTGCGCCGTAGGGACCGCCTCGAGGACGCGGGCCACGATGCGGCCGAGGTTCTCGGCCTCGTTGTAGGTGGGGACGATGGCCAGGCAGGCCGCATCTTGGGGATCGAGCACGGGCGACCTCGCTGATCGGGGACGGAGACCCGTCGAGCCTATATGCGCCGCGGTCGGGACGGGCTCGCCGCCCCCGCCGCCCCGGACGGGCCCCGCTAGCATGGACCGTCCACGTCATCGTCCGAAGGGTGCACCGTGACCGATCGCCGTCCCGGAGTCGTCTCCGTCGTCCTGGTCAACTTCCGTGGTGCCGACGACACCATCACCTGCATCTCCGAGCTGCAGCAGGTCGACTGGCCCGCCGACCGGCTCGAGATCGTCGTCGTCGAGAACGGATCGGGCGACGACAGCGCCGCCCGCATCCGGGCTGCGCACCCCGACGTGGTCCTCGTGAGGTCCCGCAAGAACCTCGGGTTCACGGGGGGCAGCAACCTGGGCGTCGCGAAGTCGAGCGGCGAGTTCGTCGCCTTCCTGAACAACGACGCCCGCCCGCACCGCGACTGGGTCCGTGCCGCGGTCGAGACCTTCCACGCCCACCGCGCCGTCGCGGCCGTCGCCTCGAAGGTCCTCGACTGGGAGGGCGAGAAGGTCGACTTCGTCGACGGGGCCGTCAGCTGGTTCGGCATGGGGCACAAGCCGCACTACCTGCAGCCCGACGACGGCTCGCACGACGCCGAGCGCGACGTGCTCTTCGGCACGGGCGCGGCCCTCTTCGTCCGCGCCGACGTGTTCCTCGAGGTGGGCGGCTTCGACGAGCGCCTCTTCATGTTCTACGACGACGTCGACCTCGGGTGGCGGCTCAACCTCCTCGGTCACCGCGTGCGGTACCAGCCCCGCTCGCTCGCGTACCACAAGCACCACGCCTCCATGAAGGCCTACGGCGACTTCCGCGAGATGTACCTGCTCGAGCGCAACGCGCTCTACACGATCTACAAGAACCTCGGCGAGGAGGCCCTGGCGAAGGCCCTGCCCGCGGCCCTCGCCCTCGTGGTCCGACGGTCCCTCGCCCGCGGGGGCGTGGACTCCGGCGTCCTCGACCTCCGGGTGCCCGGCGACGACTCCGAGCCCGACCTCTCGATGCCCAAGACGAGCGCCGCCGGCGTGTTCGCCATCGACGCGTTCGTGGACGACCTGCCCTCGCTGACCGAGACCCGTCGGGACCTGCAGGCCCGCCGCACGGTCGAGGACCGCGCGCTCGCGCCGCTCTTCGGCACGACCGACGCACCCCTGGCCGAGGTCCCCCGCTACCTCGACGGCTACGACGCCGTCACGAACGCCTTCGACGTCCTCACCGGCGCCTTCGCCGCGGCCGGCGACGAGCAGCAGGCCGACCGCGACGGCTCGACGCGCCGCCGGATCCTCATCGTCACCGGCGACTCGTTCGGCAAGAAGATGGCCGGGCCCGCGATCCGCGTCTGGAACATGGCCACGCTGCTCTCCGCCGAGCACGACGTGCGCGTGGTGAGCCTGACCTCCGCAGAAGAGATGCACGCTCCCTTCGACATCGAGGTCGTCTCACCGCACTTCCCGGCGGCCATGGCCCGCCACGAGGCCTGGGCGGACGTCGTCGTCGTCCAGGGCTACGCGCTGCAGCAGTTCGAGGTGCTCGCCGCGACGCAGAAGGTCCTCGTCGTCGACATCTACGACCCGATGCACCTCGAGCAGCTCGAGCAGGGCCGCGAGAAGTCGCGCGACGACTGGGACGACCAGATCCTCGGTGCCGCCGACTCGCTGAACGAGCAGATCGGCCTCGGCGACTTCTTCCTCTGCGCGTCCGACCGCCAGCGCATGTTCTGGCTCGGCCAGCTCGCCGCCATGGGTCGCATCAACGCCTGGAACTACTCGCGCGACGAGAGCCTCGACAGCCTCATCGCCATCGCCCCCTTCGGGCTCCCCGCCGTCGAGCCCGTCCACACGCGCCGTGCCCTGCGCGGGGTCGTGCCGGGCATCGGCGAGGACGACAAGGTCCTCGTCTGGGCCGGCGGGCTCTACAACTGGTTCGACCCGGGCACGCTCGTCCGCGCGGTCGCCGACCTGGCGCAGCGCCGCGACGACGTGCGCCTCTTCTTCATGGGGACCAAGCACCCCAACCCGGACGTCCCCGAGATGGCGATCGTCCGGGAGACCCGGGAGCTGGCACGGGAGCTCGGCGTCCTCGACGTCAACGTCTTCCTCAACGACTCGTGGGTCGACTACGAGGACCGGCAGAACTACCTCCTCGAGGCCGACGCGGGCGTCTCCACCCACTTCACGCACGTCGAGACGACGTTCTCCTTCCGCACCCGGATCCTCGACTACCTCTGGACGGGCCTGCCGATCGTCAGCACCGAGGGCGACACGTTCGGCGACCTCGTCGCCAGCGAGGGCCTGGGCGCGGCCGTGCCCGAGCTCGACGTGCCCGCCCTCTCCGCCGCCCTGGAGAGCGTCCTGTACGACGCCGACGTCGCCGCCTCGGCCCGGGCCGCCGTCGAGGCCGCGCGGTCGCGCTTCGAGTGGGAGAAGGCGCTCGCGCCCCTGCTCGAGTTCTGCCGCCACCCCGTCAAGGCCGCCGACGCTGCACCTCGGCGCAGCACCGCCCCCTCGGGACCCGCGACGCCGTCGAAGAAGCTGATCACCACGCGACCGCCCCAGCGTCACGGGTTGCGGCACGACGTCGGCAGGGCCGTCTTCTACCTCCGCCACGGCGGGGTCGGAGCGGTGACGAGCCGCGTCAAGCGACGCCTCCTGCCGCCCCGCTGAGCCGCGGCGAGGTCTCGCCACCGTCGGGACAGCCCTCCTGGGGCCCGTCCCGACGAGGGTCGTCCCGGCGACGGACGCCCCGGGCGTGATCAGCCGACCTGCACCGGCACGGGAGCCGAGGCGCCCCGGGCGGTGGCCGACAGGTACTCGACGACGACGCTCCAGGTCCCGGGGGCCAGATCGGCCGTCGAGAGGCTGACGGTGCCGCAGTAGGTGGCCGTCGCGTCCCCCCGGGCCGTCGCCGTCGCCGTCGCGCGGGCTCCGCCGGAGGTCGCCACGAGCGTGCAACGCCCTCCGGTCTCGACCACGTCGTCCACGATCCCGGCCGCCGCGATCGCATGCGTCGACGGGTCGTAGGACGCGTTCGGCACGGTCACCGTGACCTCGCGCAACGACGCCGCGGGAGCACCGTCCGGGGCCGCCGTCGCGGCCGCCGTCGGAGGGGTCGCGGGCTGCTCCTCGGGCACGACCGGCTCCTCGGGCGACGCGGACGCGTCGTCCTCCTCCTCGCCTCCCGTCGGGTCGGTCCCCGCCGTCGGCTCCTCGTCCGGCTCCTCCGGCGCGGCGGACCCGGGGGCCGCCGTCACGCTCGGGCTCGGGCTCGGCGGACCGGAGGGCCCTCGAGCCGCGTCGTCGCCGCCCGACCTCGCGACCGCGATCCCCACGCCGGCGAGCACCAGGACCAGGACGACCGCACCGACGACGATCCACGATCGACGGGTCATCGGACCGTGACCGTCCGGCACGTGCCGATCTGCGCGTTCGACCCGATGCCGACGTTGATCCCGTAGGCGCAGACGCGATGGTCACCGGCCCTCACGCCCGTGAGGCCGGCCGAGAAACCGTGCGCGGCTCCGTAGCCCGGGCGGGCCCGGGCCACGTCGGTCCGGGAACGATCGGCCAGGGTCCCCGTGACGGGTCGGCCGTCGACGTAGAGGTGCACGACGATGGAGGACGCCGTGTCGGGATCGATCGCCCAGCCCGAGGCGGTGACGACGCCGGGAGCGGTGCTCGTGACCGTGTCGAGGGCCCCCGAGGGCGACCCGGACGGCAGTACGACCGTCCGGCAGCCGAGCGGGGCGTTGCGGCCGGCTCCGACGTTGATGCCGTAGGTGCACACCTGGTGCCGTCCTCCGCTGAGCCCCGTGATGGTGCCCGAGTAGCCGTGGTCGGGCCCCCAGCCCGGGTGGACCGCCTCGACGTCGGGGCGGGAGCCGCCCGCGACGAGCGACGTGACCGCCCGACCGTCCACGTACGCGTGGACCCGGATGGGCGCCCTGGTGTCCGGGTCGAGCGCCCACCCCGTCAGGGAGAGGGATCCCGGACCGGTGGCCGTCACGCGGTCGAGGCGGCCCGTCGGGTCCGCCGGGACCGTCGTGGTCTTGCAGCCCAGCAGGGCGTTGCGGCCGAAGCTGACGTTGATGCCGTAGGCACAGATCTCGTGACGGCCCCCGCTCAGCCCGGTGAGCGTGGCGTCGAAGCCGTGGTCCGGACCCCACCTCGGGTAGAGCCGACCCACGTCGGCGCGGCGCGCGTCGGCGACGACCGACTGCGTCGGCGAGCCGTCGACGTACAGGTGCACCCGGATCGGCCCGGTGCTGTCGGGGTCCGCGGCCCAGCCCGTCACGCGCACGGTCCCCGGCCCGGCCCCGGCCCCCACCGAGTCGAGCGACCCGCGCGGGTCGACGTCTCCGACCGGACTGCCGAACCAGTCGCTGAACAGCCGCCAGAAGTTCCGGTTGCCGTAGGCCGAGCAGGCGTCGCCGGAACCGTAGAGGTTGCGGAGGGCCGCGGCGTTCGGCTGGTAGGGCGTGTAGTAGTAGAGGGCCGCCGTGGCCGCGTTCTGGATGACGACCCGCGAGCTCCCGCACTGCGGGGCGTTGGCCTGGTAGGAGATGGACACCGCTCGTCCCACGGGGAACCACGTGAAGAAGTCCGTGGCCACAGAGTAGTTCTTGAACTGCCGCGCCGCGGCGTACACCTGCCTGTCGAGGCCCAGGAACGCCGGGTCGCACGGCGCCGTGTCGGGGCACCCGTACCCCAGGGCACGGTCGAGGCGAGCCTGGCTGGGGGTCGTCGCCGTCGTCACGAGCGACTGCTCCTTCTCGAGCGTCACGAGGAGGACCTTCGGGTTGATGCCGCACGCGGCCGACACGCGCGCCAGCACGTCGGCGAAGCGCAGTCCCCGACCGCCGCCGTAGGCCCGGCAGACGGCGTCGGCCGGACGCGAGGCCGAGTTCAGCCGCATGTTCTTCAGGCAGGTCGGTCCCGTGCAGGACGCACTGCCCCGCTCGACCAGGACCGACTGGATCCGGTCGCCCGACAGCGCCGTGCCGTCGTAGAAGTTGGAATCGCTGATGATGAAGCCGGGATCGAAGTCGCTGCCGACCGCGGCTCGGGCCGAGTCCTGCGCGGTGGGCACCACGACCGACACCAGCGTGGCCAGGAGCGAGGCGACCAGCAGCGCGGCCAGGGCCGGGCGGACCCCGCGGCGCCTCGACGCCGTGCGGCCCTCGGGGGCGTCCTCGTCGATCGCACGGTCCATGGTGGTCGTCCCCTCGCTCGGTCCGTCGACGCCCACCGACGGCACGGCGCGGGCCGGCGGCGGGCAGGAGTCTGGTTGGATGGGGAAGGGCGTGGCGGGCCCTCCCGTCGGAAGAGCATAACCGTCTGTCCGCGCGCGACGGCAAGAGCAGGAGCCACCGGATGAGCACCGTCGACGTGGTCGTCGTGAACTGGAACGGGGCCGCCGTCCTCGGCGACTGCCTCTCGTCGCTCGTGGCCTCGGCGGCCCGCAGCGAGCACGACGTCACCCTCGTCGTCGTCGACAACGCGTCGACGGACGACTCCCTCGACGTCGTGCGGCGGACGGCACCGGGGTCGCTGGTGGTCCGGACGGACGCCAACCTGGGCTTCGCCGGCGGCGCCGCCCTCGGCGTCGAGCGCTCCCACGGGGAGGTCGTGGTCCTCGTCAACAACGACGCGGTCGTGGACGAGGACTTCCTGCAGATCGTCGTCGACTCGCTGCTCGGCGCGTCGCCGGAGGTCGCCGCGGTGACCGGGCACCTCCTGCTCTGCGACGGACGGGACGACCGGGGCGTGCCCCTCGTGAACTCGACGGGCAACGAGGTGACCCCGTCCGGCAACGGCCGCGACCGGGGCTGGCTCACCCGCGACGACGGGCCCCCGGCACCGCGCGACGTCTTCGGCTTCTGCGGCGGCGCGGCAGCCCTCCGGCGCACCGCCCTCGACCGGGCCGGCAACTTCGACGCCTCGCTGTTCCTGTACTACGAGGACACCGAGCTCAGCTGGCGGTTGCGCCGCAGGGGCTTCACCGTCCGGTACGAGCCGCGAGCGGTGGTCGTCCACCGGCACGCCTTCAGCTCGGGCACCGAGAGCGACGTCTTCACGTTCCACAACACGCGCAACAGGCTGCGCGTCGCGACGCGCCACGCTCCCCTCGAGGTCGTGCTCCGGGCCTGGGCCTCCGCGCTCGTGCGCGCCGTGCGCGTGCAGGGCGGCCAGCGCGGCGCGGTCCGGCGCGGCACCGTGGCCGCGGTGCGGTCCCTGCCGCGCGAGCTGCGCCTCCGGCGGCGCGAAGTACGCGCCACCGTCGTGTCCCGACGGGACCTCAGGGCGCTCGTCTCCCGGGACTGACGCCCCGGGACGACGCGCCCCGAGGAGGACCCCGGGGGCGCTGCTACTGCGCGCGCATGAACTCCTCGTACTCGGCCGAGATCGGCCCCGCCTCGCCCACCCGGACGAGGGCGCCCCGATCGAGCCAGGCCACGTGGTCGCACATGTTGCGGATGTTCGCCATGGAGTGGGTGACGAGGATGACGGTCCGCCCCCCGTCACGGAGCTCCTCGAACTTCTTCGCGCTCTTGCGCTGGAAGGCGGAGTCGCCGACGGCCAGGACCTCGTCGACGACGAGGATGTCCGGCCGGACCGTGATCGCGATCGAGAAGCCGAGGCGCACGTACATGCCGGACGAGTAGTTCTTGACGGGCTGGTCGATGAACTCGCCGACCTCCGAGAAGTCGATGATCTCGTCCAGGCGCGCGTTGATCTGCTTGCGGCTCATGCCGAGGATCGACCCGTTGAGGTAGATGTTCTCGCGACCCGAGAGCTCCGGGTGGAAGCCGCTGCCCACCTCGAGCATGGCGGCGAGCTTGCCGTCCGCCGTGATGGTGCCGCGGTCGGGGTAGAGGATCTTCGCCAGCGTCTTGAGCAACGTCGACTTGCCGGACCCGTTGCGACCGATGAGCCCGAAGGTCGAGCCCTTGGGCACCTCGAAGCTGACGTCGCGGACGGCCCAGAAGTCCTCGTGCACGCTGCGCCCGCGCATCGCGACGGACTTGAGCGAGCGGTTGTTCTCACGGAAGAGGCGGAACTTCTTCGAGACGTGGTCCACGACCACTGCCGGTTCGGTCACAGCATCTCCGCCAATCGCTTCTCGTTCTTCTGGAACACGAGGACGCCCACCGCGAGCGCGCCGACGGTCCAGGCCACGCACGAGAGGGAGTCCGAGAGGTCGGGCAGGCGGTTGTCGTACAGGAGCTGCCGGAACACGTTGATGAACCGCTCGAGCGGGTTCAGCTGGTAGATGTCGAGGATCGTCCAGTTCCCCACGATGGGCCCGAAGGCCTGGGAGCGGTCCGCGACGTAGCTCAGGGGGTAGACGACGGGGCTCAGGTACATGAGCAGTCGCAGGGCGATGCCGACGATGTGCTGCATGTCCTGGAAGTAGACGTTGACGACCGCCAGCACGAGCCCGAAGCCGGTCGCGAGCAGGGCGAACAGGACCATGAAGACGACGAGCAAGGGCACGAACGGCAGCACGAAGGCCCCGGCGACGAGGATCGCGACGACGAGGATGAGCATCTCGATGCCCCAGTTGAACGCCGCCGAGAACGTCGCCGCGAGGACGAGGTTCGTCCGCGGGAAGTAGACCTTCTTGACGAGGGCCGTGTTCGCCCAGATCGCCCCCATGCCGCCGTTCACCGCGTTCTGGAAGAACTGGAACGGCAGGAGCCCGCAGAGCAGCCAGAGGGCGAAGACGTCCAGGCCGCTCGGGTCGCCGGGCCCGGGGTCGCTGCGGAAGATGATGCCGAAGACCACCGTGTAGACGAGCATCGACGCGAGCGGGTTCAGCAAGGACCACAGCTGACCGAGCACCGTGCGCTTGTACCGGCCCGTGATCTCCCGCATGGTCAGGTTCAGGAGCAGCTCCCTGGACGTCCAGAGATCCCGGAAATACGTCATGCAACATCTTTCTGCCACGTGGTCGCAGCCCCGGGGCCGCGTGACCACCTGGTCTAGACTCGGGAGATCGACACGTCATCTTACTCGCCCCGCTCGGAGGGCTCGACCAGCCGCCTGCGCGTCCTGCTCGACGCGACCGCCGTGCCGGCCGACCTCGGCGGGGTCGGCCGTTACGTCCTGTCCCTCGCCCGGGCCGTGGCGAGCCGAGGACGGGTCGACCTCGTCGTCGTGGCGCAGCCACCGGTCGTCGACGGACTGCGCGCCGCGCTCCCCGGTGCCGAGGTCGTCGCGGCGCCGGCACTGACCTCCCGCACCGCCCTCCGCCTGGCCTGGGAACAGCTCGGGCTGCCCCTCCTCGCCCGTCGGCTCGGGGTCGACGTCGTGCACTCCCCCCACTACACGCTGCCGGTGGCGTCCCGTCGCACGCGGGTCGTCACCCTCCACGACGCGACGTTCTTCTCGTCGCCCGAGTGGCACCTCCCCGTCAAGGCCCGCTTCTTCCGCACCTGGACCAGGATCGCCGTGCGCCTGGCCGACGGCGTCGTCACCCCCAGCCGCGCGACCGCCGACGCGGTCGCGACCTCCGTCCGCCACCCCCTCCCGCCCGTCGACGTGGCACCGCTCGGGGTGGACCCCGCGGTCTTCCACCCGCCCCGGGACGAGGACCGCGCCGTGCTCGCCCGGTCCGTGCCGGACCTCCCCCGCTCCTGGATCGCCTTCCTCGGCACGCTGGAGCCGCGCAAGAACGTGCCGGCCCTGATCGAGGCGGCGCGGCAGCTGGCCGTGTCCCGTCGTGCGGCGGGCGGGCCGGCCCCGGCGCTCCTGCTCGCGGGGTCGCGGGGCTGGGACGACGCCGTCGACGAGGCGGTCGCGGCCGCCTCGTCCGACCTCGACGTCCGCAGGCTGGGCTACCTCCCCCTCGAGGCGCTGGCGGCGCTCCTCGGCGACGCCGACGTCGTGGCCTACCCGAGCCTCGGCGAGGGCTTCGGGTTGCCCGTCCTCGAGGCCATGTCCTGCGGCGCCGTGGTCGTCACCACCCGACGGCTCTCCCTCCCCGAGGTCGGCGGGGACGCGGTGCTCTACGCCGAGGTCGACCCCTCCTCCCTCGCGGGTACACTCGACGAGGCCTCCCGGCCCGGTGCGGCGCCCCTGCGGGCGCGCGCCAGGGCCCGTGCCGGCTCCTTCAGCTGGGACCGGTGCGCCGGGGTCCACGAGGAGGCCTGGGCCCGAGCGAGAGGACGACGCACGCCATGACCGCACGGGAACGCGTCCTCGTCGTCACGGTGACCTACGACTCCGGCGAGCACCTCGAGGCCTTCCTCGCCTCGGTGCCGACGAGCACCACGGCCGACGTCACGCTGGTCGTCGCCGACAACGGCTCGACGGACGGTGCGCCGCAGGCGGCGCTGGCCGCCCATCCCGAGCTCCACCTGGTCCACCTCCCGCACAACCCCGGCTACGGTGGAGCCGTCAACGCGGCGACGCAGCGCCACGGGCGCGACGTCGACTGGATCCTCGTGGCCAACCCGGACACGGTCCTCGCGCCGGGATCGGTCGACGCCCTCCTCGACGAGGTCCGCGATCGATCGGACGTCGGCGCGGCCGGTCCGGCGATCACGGACGCCGGCGGCGTGCCGTACCCCTCCGCCCGCCGGTTCCCCTCCCTGGTCGCCGGGACCGGGCACGCCCTGTTCGCCGCGATCTGGCCGCGCAACCCCTGGAGCGAGGCCTACCTCATGGCCCGCACCGGCGACGAGGCGCGCGACGTCGACTGGCTGAGCGGCGCGTGCCTCCTGCTCCGTCGGCGCGCCTTCGACCAGGTGGACGGCTTCGACGAGGGCTACTTCATGTACTTCGAGGACGTCGACCTCTCCCTGCGGCTGAGCGAGGTCGGCTGGCGACGACGCTACGTGCCCTCGGCCCGCATCGTGCACACGGGCGCGCACTCGACCTCCCTGCGCCGGGCCGCGATGGTCCGGGCGCACCACGACTCGGCGGCCCGCTACGTCGCGGCCCGCCACCCCGGAGCCCTCGCCGCGCCGTTGCGCGGGCTCGTCCGCCTCGGCCTGACCGTGCGGGCCCGGCTCGTGGCCGGCCGATCGGACCCGTGAGGGCCGACCCCGACGCCGCAGGGCGTCGCACCGACGACCGCGCCTCGGCGCCCGACCCCATCTGACGACCGGAGACCCCCCATCGTGCGCACCCCCCTCACCGCCCAGCTCCGTGGACGAGCGACCTCCCAGCTCCGCGCCCTCGCCGCGACCCCCGCGGCCGCCCCCGCGCGCCGGGAGCTCTGGGTGCGCCGCCTGGTGCGCTCCGGCGTGCTCGACCGCTCGTACTACGAGCTGCAGACGGGCGTCCGCTTCCCGTCCGACGAGGCCGCGGCCCGGCACCTCCTGTCCCGGGGCCCCGGCGAGGACTTCTCCCCGCACCCGCTCTTCGAGGCGGAGTGGCTGCTCGAGGGACTGCACCAGGCGGCCGAGAAGCAGCCCGTCGCCTACCTCCTCGAGGACGCCCCGGGAGCCGCCCCCGGTCCGGTCGGCGCCGCCCGGGAGCGCGCCACCGACGGACCCCTGACCGCGCTGCGCCGAGCAGCGGCGGACCCCGCGAGCGCACCCCTCGTGGCCGCCGTCCGCGACAACGCCCGCGCGTTCGCCCGGGAGAGGGCCGCCCTCGCCGAGGTGTCCCCGGCCCGCGCCAGGAGGCTCGATCCCCCCGTCGCCGCCGCCCGTCGGGTCACCGTGGTCGTCCCCGTGGGGACGCGATCCGACCTCCGGGAGCGCCTCGCCGACCTCGCCGGCCAGGTCGACGCCGAGTGGCACGCCGTCGTCGTCGGCGACACGGACACGGCGGACGACGCCGTGGCCGCCTCGGGGGTCGCCGACCGCGTCTCGACGGTCCGGGCCGACGGGACCCCGGCCGCGACCCTGCAGGCCGCGCTGGACCGGATCCCCGAGGGGCCGGTCGCCTTCCTCGTCCCGGGCTCGCGGTGGAGCAGCGACGTGCTCTCGCGCGCGGTGGTGCGCTGCCGCGACCACGAGTACGCCTGGTTCTCCGCCGAGGTCCGGGAGGACCGCTCGGACCTCGTCGTCCGGTCGGCCAACGACCTCTCGCCCCGCGACCTCGTCGAGCGCGGCATCGACACGCCCCTGGCGGCCGTCGTGGCCGACAAGCGCCTGCTCGACGACGTCGGCGGCCTCGACACCGAGCTCGGCGGCGCGGAGGACCTCGACCTGGTCGTCCGGCTCGCCGAGGTCGGCCGGGGCCTCCGTGCGGGCACGGGCGTGACGTACGAGCACCCGGAACGCCCCGTGCGCCCCGTCTCGACGACCGATCCCCGCGTCTGGGAGAAGGTCGTGGTGAGCAAGCACCTCCTCGACTGGGACGCCCTCGCCGCGGGCTCCGTCGAGCGCGTCGCCGGGCGCGTCACGGTCTGCATGCCCACCTACGAGGACTGGACCATGACGCGTCGCGCCGTGGCCGCCCTCCTCGAGCACGCCGACGAGGTCGACCTCGAGGTCGTCGTGCTCGACAACGGCTCCCGTCGGTCGGTCTCGTCGATCCTGGCGGCGCTCTACCACGACGAGCCCCGCGTGCACGTGGTCCGCTCCCCCCGCAACCACAACTTCTCCACAGGTTCCAACCTCGCCTTCGCGCACGGGACGGGCGAGTACGCGCTGTTCCTCAACAACGACACGGTCGTTGCTCCGGGCGCGCTGGCAGCCCTGCGGCAGCGTCTGGTCGACGACCCCTCGGTCGTGGGCGTGCAGCCGCTCCTGCGCTACCCGGACGGCACGGTCCAGACCGCGGGCACCTTCTTCAACGGTGAGCGGATCATGCCGTGGCACTTCCTGGCCGGGCACCCCAGCGTCGACGCGGTGCGTGCCGGCGTGCGCCGGTTCAGCGCCGTCACGGCCGCCGCGCTCATGATGCGCGCCGACGACGTCGTGGCGCTGCGCGGCTTCGACCCCGTGTTCCGCAACGGGCTCGAGGACGTCGACCTCTGCCTCCGCGGCAACCTGCTCCGTGAGGACGCCCACTTCGAGACGGTCCTCGAGGCGACCGTCTTCCACCACGAGTCCAAGAGCGTCGGTCGCATGAACGCCAGCGTGCTCAACCGCGGCCTCTTCGACATCCGTTGGCGCGGCCGCTACCCCGCCTCCGACCTCCCCCGCTACGCGGCGGCGGGCCTCGAGGCGCTCCACACGACGGCGGGCACGCCCCAGGCCTTCCGCCTCCTGCGCACCAGCCACCCCGTCGTGGTGCGACCTCCCCGCACGGTGCGCGACGTCGACGGCGTCGAGCGCCCCTGCCTGCGGTGGGCCGTCAAGGTCGACTCCGCCTTCGACGAGCACGACGCCTCGTCGACCGACCACGGCGACCTCGTCCGTGCCGTCGTCGAGACGCTCGAGGCCCTCGGGCAGGAGGTCGTCGTCGACCAGCGCGACGCCCACTACCGGTCGACGGACTACCTCGACGACGCGACCGTGACCGTCCAGGGCGGCTCCGCCGTCGCCCCCCAGCCGGGCGCCGTGAGCTTCCTCTGGACGACCACCTCGCCGGCCCGCGTCTCGGAGGACGAGGCGCACTCGTACGACTTCATCGTGGCCGAGGGCGAGGTGTCGGCAGGAGCCGCGGGCCGCCCTGCGACGCAGTCCTCGATCGCGCGCACCGGCAGCGTCGACGACGACGTGCGCACGCTGCTCGACACCGCCACGGAGATCGTCCTGGGCCGCCGGGCCAGCACCTCGTGACCCCCCGCACCACCGACCGCGAACCGAGAGACGGAGCACGACCGTGACCCTCGCCCTGACCATGATGGTCCGAGACGAAGCCGACATCATCGAGACGATGCTCGAGTTCCACCTGGCCCAGGGTGTCGACGTCGTGCTCGTCACCGACAACGGCTCCGAGGACGGCACGCGCGAGATCCTCGAGCGCTACGCCGCCGACGGACGCGTGCAGCTGACCCACGAACCCGTGCAGAAGAAGCAGCAGGGCCAGCTTGTGACGAACATGGCCCGGCGCGCCCACACCGAGTTCGGCGCGGACTGGGTCATCAACGCGGACGCCGACGAGTTCCTCCGACCCGTGGACCCCACCCTGACCCTGGGCGAGGTCTTCGCCCGCTTGCCCCGGTCCCTCGGGGCGTTCACGGTGCCCGTCGTGAACCTCGTCGGCCCGCCGGCCTGGTCCGGCTCGGGCACGTCCAGGCTGCTCTGGCGCGACCACCGCACGGAGGCCGACCTGCACCGCGCCGGGGTGCACGCGCAGCCCACCCCGAACGCCGTCCACGTCGGCGACGCCGGGGTCGTCGTCAAGCAGGGCAACCACGTCGTGTCGATCCCCTCGACCGGGACGCCCCCGGCCGGCCTGGAGCTCGAGGTGCTGCACCTGCCGTGGCGCTCGTGGCGCCAGTTCGAGCACAAGGTCGACATCGCTGGCCGGGCCTATCGCGACAACCCCCGCCTCAAGCCCAGCCCGCGCCACCACGGCATGCGCGACTACGCCCGGTTGCAGCAGGAGCGCCTGCTGCCCATCTACCTCCTGCGGCAGCCCGATCCCGCCGTGCTCGAGCCGGGTGCCGACCACGGGCCCTTCGAGCACGACGATTCGCTGGCGCGGCAGATCGCGGCCCTGCCCGCCCCGCAGCACCCCCTCGCGCAGGCCCCCGAGGACGTCATGGAGCCGGCCTTCGTGGCCGAGCAGCGCGCCGTCGCGGAGACCTACATGGTGGTCGAGGCCGACGGCGCCGCCGTGCTCGAGCTCGCCGAGGAGTTCTGGGCGGCCGAGCGCGACGAGCTCCTCGAGGAGATCGCCCGACGGGACCGCGAGCTCGCCGAGTTCCGGGGTCGACGCGTGGTGCAGCTGGCCGAGCGCGTCTCCGCCCTGCGGCGACGGCGCGGCTGAGGCCGGCCGCCCTCGAGCGGTCCCGCCTCAGGCGCGTCGCGCGAGCACGTCGTCCAGGAGGCGTCGGGCTCGCGCGTCGAACGAGTGCTCGCGCCCGACGCGGCGCGCGTTCTCGGCGATGACCTCGTCGTCGGCCCACGCCGTGGGGTCCGTCGCCAGGCGGCGCAGGTCGGCGGCGTCGCGGTAGGTCTGGACCGAGGGCCCGAAGACCGCGTCGAGCCCGGCGACGTCGTCGGAGACGACGCGGGCACCGGCGCTGACGGCGTCGAACAGGCGGTTGCTGTAGAGCCCGAACCGCCGCATGTCGTCCCAGTGGTCGTTGAGCACCACCCGGGCGCCCCGGTAATGGTCGGGCAGCTCGGCGTTCGGCACGAACTCGCCGGCGATCCGCTCCCGGTCGACGAAGTCGGCCCAGCCCTCCCCGTAGAGCGAGAGGTCGAGGCCGGCCTCGACGGCGTCGGCGACGATGGGCCGGAAGACGCGGCGGGTCTTGCCGATGAAGAGCGCGCCGCTGTCGACGCGACGGCCGTCGGGGCTGAACCGGACCGGGTCGGTGGCCTGGAACAGCGGCTCGACCAGGAGGCCCGTGGCCCGCGTCGTCTCGTCGGCCCAGGCCGCGCCCGCGGAGTACCGCTGGTCGAAGAGGGCGAGCTCGGCGGGCGTCACGAGCTCGGGGTGGCTGATCACCCAGAGGACGTTGTGGCGGGCCGGCGACGGGGCAGTCACGTCGAGCCCGCGCAGCACGACGGCGACGTCGTCGAGGTGCTCGGAGCGGGGCCGCCCGTGCGCCTGGCGCCGATCGACGTGCACGCGCTGCCCCAGCCGGCGCAGGGCCACCGCCAGGTCGTCGGCGAAGAACACGTCGCCCCAGTCGTCGCCGCGGGGGCCCGGGTGCGCGGCGATGCGGATGGACCAGCGCAGGCGCGGCAGGTGCTCCTGCACGGTGGAGCGGGGGTCGATCCTGCCGCCCGCCACGACGGGCCGCGCCTCGCGGACGAGGTGGCGCACGGGCACGCGCTCGGCCGTGACGCCGACGACCTCGAAGCCGGCCGCGGCGAGGGCGCCCAGGTCGGCCGGACGGTCCGCCCACGAGGCGACCAGGTCGGCCGCGTGCTGGTCGAGGGCGCCGACGCTGCGCCCGCCGAGGCGGCGCACCCGCCCGACGGGCTCGACGACGACGGGCGCGCCGTCGCGCTCGGCGGCCTCGTTCGTCACGGCGACGACGGCGAGGGACTCGTCGGCCGTCTCGGGCGCACCGCCCAACAGCGCCGTGTCGACCACGAACACGGGCTCGACCGCGCCGAAGACCTCGTGCCGGCCGAGCACGTCGGCGTCCTCGGCCGGGTGGCCCTCGAGCAGGCGGGCCGGGGCGAGCGCCGCGTGCGGCCTGATCGCCCCCGCCGACACGACGACGTCGTCGGGCCCGACCACGACGGGGGTGGTGACGCCGCGGCCGTGGCGCCGGACGAGCTCGGCGAGCACCGCGCCCTCGACCTCGATGCTCGCGTCGAGCACGAGGCAGCGGGCACGCCGGACGTGGGGCAGGCCCGAGGCGTAGGCCGCCGACCAGTCGGCGGCGACCTGCTCGGACGCCCAGGTCGAGCCGTCGGGCAGCGCCGGGAGGGACGAGGCGCCCCGCTCGCCGGGGGCCCGGTAGACCGTCAGGACGACCTGCAGCTCGCTGCCCAGCAGGCGCACGGCCTCGCGCGCGGCGGCGACGCGGTGCGCGACGTGGCCCACCTGGTCGTCCCGGACCGTCAGCAGGAGTCCCAGGCCCGGCCGCAGGTCGGTGGAGGGGACGGCGTCGCGCACGACGACGCCCGGCGCGGGCTCCGGTCCGACGGCCGGGGTCGGGGTCGAGGAGAGGCGCCGCACGACGGCCGAGACGGCCCGACGCGGATCGCGCACCGCGGTGCGGAGCCTCCCGGTCACGGCGGCCAGGTCCATCGCGCGGTTCCGTCCCATGCGGCAGAGCCTACTGACTGCCGCCAGGACGCCGCCGACCGCGTGGGTAAGATCGAGGGTCGGTCGTGCCGCACGGCCAGGAGAGGACCCCATGCCATCGACGCCCGACGGGACCGACGCCTCCGAGCCCACGCAGGCGGAGCACGACGTCCGGGCGCTCGCGGCCGAGATGACGGCGGCGGTCGCGGAGGGCAGCGAGCTGTCCCGCCGGGACCTCGGGCACCTCCTGCGCCACCGCTGGTGGTCCGGCACCATGCAGGCCGTGACCTCGCGCGTCCTCGTCGACGTCCCCCCGGCCAACGGGGCCTTCGCCGCCGGCCTGCGGCAGGTCCTCGCGAAGGAGGGCAGCGTCGTGGGCGAGCTCGAGCCCAAGCAGCGCCGCGTGTACCAGCTCCTCAGCGCGGGGCGGGCCGACCTGACGTCCCTGCTCCCCGACGTGCCCGGTGGCACGCGCCTCGCGGGTCGCCCCCTGGGCGCCGACGACCTCCGAGCGGGCTACGACCTCGCCGAGCAGGTCGTCCGCAGCGGTGCGCCCGAACAGCTCGTCGGCACGATCTTCGAGGTGCACCTGCTCCGGCAGCTCACGGCGGTGGTCGACAGCGCCGACGACGCGACGTTCGCCGAGCTCGCGGAGATCGCCGGTCGCTTCGCCCAACGGTTCAAGCCCTACCTCGTGCACTCCACGGCCTGGCCGTGGACGGGCTCGCTCGACGCGGCCCTGGCGCACTCCGTCGCGGCCGCGCGCGACGTCGTCCGGCTCGGCTCCCGGGGGCGCGCCTCGCTCGTGCAGCGCGGCCGGAAGCGCTGGTCCGTCGTACCGGAGGCCCCGGTGACGGTGACGACGCCCGTCTCGACCGTCTTCCGGAACGAGAGCACCCTGGACGAGCACGTGTCGCCGGTCCCGCCCCTCGGGGCCGAGGGGGTGATCGTGCCGCGCGCGGTCCTGTCCGGCCACGGCACCTGGTCCGTCTCGGCACGGCTCGACGTCGAGGGCGTCGCCGACGTCCCGCTCGCGCACGGCGAGGCCGTCCGTGAGGCACCGGCCCGGTTGACCACCGCCGGCGGCACCGACCTCCTGGTGCTCCGCAGCAGTCAGGGCCGGCAGAAGCAGCGCAACCTCCGCGGGGTCACGCGGCCGGCGGCCGACTGAGCCGCTCGGGGCCGCCGGGTCGCCCGGCACCGGGACGGCTCACCCCACCGGTGGCGCGGGGTCGCCCGTGACCGCGCCGAGCCAGCCGTCGTCGGACCGGAAGGTCCGCCTCCTGCGGACGTGCTCCCGAGCGGCCCGCGCGCGTTCCGTCAGGGCGCCGGGCCGTCGGCGCAGCTCGGCGACCGCCTCGCCCCAGGCGTCCGCGCCTCCTGGGACGAGCAGGGCCCCGTGCTCGCCCGCGGCGGCGTACGCGGGGACCGCCGACGCGACGGTCGCGAGGCCCAGGGCGCTGTACTCCAGGAACTTCAGGTCGCTCTTGGCCGCGTCGAAGTCGTCGTCGACCAGGGGCGCCAGCCCCGCCCGCCACCGGGCGGCGCGTCCCCGCAGCCACGGCACCAGCGCGGGGTAGGCGACGGGTCGCCGGGCGAACCCGAGCACGCGGAACCCCTCGGCGGAGGAGGGGACGGCCACGCCCAGCACGTCGAGCGACGAACGGTCCCGTGGCCGGAGCCCGCGCAGAAGGTCGAGGTCGGCGGCGTGCGTGTGGCTGCCCATGTAGAGCAGGCCGGCGTCCGGGCGCCGGAGGCTCGGGCCGCCGAGGACGTCCAGCCCCCAGAGCGCCGGGTCGAGCGCGTTGGGGACGACGTGCACGGACGCGGTCACCGACGGGACGCGCCCGGCCAGGACCTCGGTGCTCACGAGGACGCGCTCCGCCGTGGCCGTCGTGGCGTCCAGCGCCGCGAGCCGCTCCGCGGAGTACCCCTCCCGGACGAGCCGCTCCCGGGCGGGGGCCGTCCAGAGGTCGTCGTCGACGTCGAGGACCACGGGAAGGCCCCGGCGACGCGCCTCGTCGAGCACGCCCGTGGCGAGCTCCGCGTCGAGGAGCGCGTCGCGCTGCACGAGCAGGAGGTCGGCGTCGGGGGCACAGCCCACCGCCGCCACGCTCGCGGCGTCGTGGACGCGCACCGACGCCCAGCCCTCCCGCTGGGCCCAGGAGGCGCGCAGCAGGGTGCGCACGTACGCCGACCCCGGGTGGGCACCGTCACGGCCGTGGACGACGAGGTCGATCGACCACGCTCGCCCCCGGCCGTCCGACGCACCGGGAGCCACGGGCACCCCTCAGTCGAGCAGGGCGCTGAGGTAGACCCCGTAGCCGCTCTTCGCGAGCGGCGCCGCCAGCCCGGCGAGCTGGTCGTCGTCGATCCAGCCGTTCCGCCAGGCGATCTCCTCGATGCAGCCGATCTTGTGGCCCTGTCGGTCCTCGATGACGCGGACGTACTCCGACGCCTGCATCATCGACTCGAAGGTGCCCGTGTCGAGCCACGCCGTCCCGCGGTCGAGGACCTCGACCTGCAGCTCGCCGGCCTCGAGGTAGCGCTCGTTCACGGTCGAGATCTCGAGCTCGCCCCGCGCGCTCGGCTCGATCGTCTTGGCGATCCCGACGATCTTGTTGTCGTAGAAGTACAGGCCGGGGACGGCGTAGTTGCTCTTCGGCGCCGTCGGCTTCTCCTCGATGGAGACCGCCTTGTGCTGCTCGTCGAACTCGACCACGCCGTAGGCCTTGGGGTCGGCCACGTGGTAGGCGAAGATCGTCGCCCCGTCGACGTCGGCGTTCTTCTGCAGGCTCGAGCCGAGGCCGACCCCGTGGAAGATGTTGTCGCCGAGGACGAGCGCGACGCTGTCGTCGCCGATGAAGTCCTCGCCGATGATGAAGGCCTGCGCGAGCCCGTCGGGCGAGGGCTGGACCGCGTACTCGATGGTCATGCCGAGGTGGGAGCCGTCACCGAGGAGCGCCCGGAACTGGTCGTTGTACTCGGGCGTGGTGATGACGAGCACCTCGCGGATCCCGGCCATCATCAGCGTCGAGAGGGGGTAGTAGACCATCGGCTTGTCGTAGATGGGCATGAGCTGCTTGGAGATGCCCTTGGTGATGGGCCACAGGCGCGTGCCGGAGCCGCCGGCGAGGATGATGCCCTTCACGCGCGGGCCTCCTTCTGGTCGAGGGTCGAGTAGTAGGCCCGCATGTCGTCCCACGTGGGCAGCAGGCCGGACGCCGCGGCCTCGGCCAGCGACGGAGCGGAGGTGTCCTTGGGCGAGAGCAGGGCCTCGCCCGCCTCGGGCGGGAAGACCAGGCCGATCTCCGCGTCGAGCGGGTCGATGCCGTGCTCGCGCTCCGCCTTGAAGGTGTCGGTGACGAGGTAGCTCACCGTCGCGTCGTCGGTGAGGGCGACGAAGGCGTGCCCGAGGCCCTCGGCGAGGTAGATCGCCCGCCGGTCGACGTCGTCGAGCAGGACCGAGTCCCACTGCCCGAAGGTCGGGGAGCCCACCCGGATGTCGACCACGTAGTCGAGCACCGCGCCGTGCGTGGCCGTGACGTACTTCGCCTGGCCGAGCGGCACGTCGGCGAAGTGGATGCCCCTCACGACGCCCCGCTTCGAGACGGACGTGTTGGCCTGGCGGAGGTCCACCGAGTGCCCGACCACCTCGGCGAGCCGGTCGAAGCGGTACCACTCGAGGAAGACGCCCCGGTCGTCGCCGAACTGCTTCGGCGTGATCTCGTAGCTGTCGGGGATCTTCAGTTCGCGGATCTGCACTCGGCGATCGTAGCAAGCCGTCGACGCCGGGTCAGCGTCGGACCCAGTCCGCGCCGTCGGTGACCGCGGCACGCGGCACGCCGAGCCCGTTGAGGATCTCCCAGAACGCCGCGGCGTTGACGTTGCGCGGGGTGATGCCGACGGACGCGAGCGCGTTCATCTGCTTCGCGGTCCGGATGTGCCGCAGGGAACGCATGGCCACCACGCAGGTGTACCCGCGCCCGACCCCGGCCAGTGCCTCGGTGCATCGGATGTGCAACATCGTGATCCTCTTCCTCTCGCTGTCAGGGACGCCAGTGGTCCGCGCCGACCGTGATGGCCGAACGGGGCACCGACAGGCCGTTCGCGACCTCGTAGAACGTGGCCGCCGTCACCTCGTAGTAGGGCACCCCGACGACCCGGAGCGCGTTGATGCCGTCGACGCTCTGCAGGTGCCGCAGTCCGCGCACGCTGAGGAGCCCCGTGTAGACGCCCCCGGTCTGGGGCAGCGCCTCGGTGGTCCGCAGGATGACCATCCCCGCCTCGCGCGGCGTCAGGACGCTGCCCGCGGGGGCTCCGGCGTAGGCGGCCGTGTAGTCGAAGTGCCAGGGCTCCTTCTGGCTGAAGCCGTTGCCCGTGGGCGTCCAGCCGTAGGCGGGCGCGTTGGCGTCCATCCACCGCTTCGCACTGGTGCCCGCGGTCTCGACGCCGGCGCCGAAGTCGCACGAGATGCCCCAGCCGTGGTTCGAGGTGCCCGGATAGGCCGCGAGGTTGCCCTGCCCGGCCTGGTAGGCGTTCCAGTAGTCCAGCTGGCGGTCGTAGCTGCGGTAGCCCTCGGTGATGGTCAGCGAGCGGCCGACGTCGCGCTTGAAGGCGAGGCTCATCGAGAGGTACTGCCGGGCGGCGTCGTCCCGCAGGTAGCCGGAGCCGGCCACCGTGGCGATGACCGGGGTGAGCCGGGAGGCCGGGATCCTCCCGTTCGAGAAGCCGCCCCAGGCGCTCTCCCTCGCCACCGCGAGGGCCTCGGCGGTGGTGTCGACGCCCTGCGTCGTCTCGCCCAGCCGGACGGCCGCCCGCGCCCCCCGCACGTCCGTCCCGAGCGCCGCGGCGCTGCCGAGGCCGGCGGCGGCGAGGGCGTACCCGACGACCGTCCGCCGGTCCACCGCTCCCCCCCGCGGGAGCTCGTCGTCACGTGCACAGACCATGCCGAGAGCCTGACAGGTGTCGCCCAAACATCGCCATCCCTCGAACGGGGACCGGCATTAAGGAGGACAAGGCGCCGGACCGGCGCCGTCCCGCCGCCCGGGCCCACCCCTCCGGTACACTCGACCGACTCGTCCGCGACCTACCTCAAGGAACAACGTGAAGATCCTCGTCACCGGCGGCGCCGGGTTCATCGGCTCCAACTTCGTCCGACGCACCCTGGAGGACGCCTACCCGGGCCTGGAGGGCGCCGAGGTGGTCGTCCTCGACGCCCTGACCTACTCGGGCAACCTCGAGAACCTGGCGAGCGTGGCCGACTCCCCCCGCTTCCGCTTCGTGCAGGGCGACATCCGTGACGCGGCCCTCCTCGACACGCTCTACCCCGAGCTCGACGCGGTCGTGCACTTCGCGGCCGAGTCGCACGTCGACCGCTCGGTGCGCGACGCGTCGATCTTCGTCGAGACCAACGTGCTGGGCACCCAGCAGCTGCTCGACGCCGCCCTCCGTCACGACCTGCAGCGCTTCGTGCACGTGTCGACCGACGAGGTCTACGGCTCCATCGCCGAGGGCTCGTGGGACGAGCAGCGCCCGCTCGAGCCCAACTCGCCGTACTCGGCCTCGAAGGCCGGCAGCGACCTCCTGGCCCGCAGCTACCACCGCACGCACGGCCTGGACGTCTCGATCACGCGTTGCTCGAACAACTACGGCCCCTTCCACTTCCCCGAGAAGGTCATCCCCCTGTTCGTGACGAACCTCATCGACGACCGGCACGTGCCGCTCTACGGCGAGGGGAACAACATCCGCGACTGGCTGCACGTCGACGACCACACCCGCGGCATCGCGATGGTCCTCGTGAAGGGCCGCGCGGGCGAGATCTACAACATCGGCGGCGGCACCGAGCTCACCAACAAGGAGCTCACGCAGCTCCTGCTCGACGCGACCGGCAAGGACTGGTCGTACGTCGACCGGGTGCAGGACCGCCTGGGCCACGACCTGCGCTACTCGGTCGACATCTCCAAGATCCAGCGCGAGCTCGGCTACGAGCCTCAGGTGCCGTTCGAGCAGGGCCTCGCCGACGTCGTGCAGTGGTACCGCGACAACCGCAGCTGGTGGGAGCCCCTCAAGGAGCGCGCGGCCCTCGCGTGACCATGAGCGCTGAGACGAGGTTCCTGGTCACCGGTGCGCGCGGCATGCTCGGGCGCGACCTCGAGGCCGCCCTGGCGGGTCGCCCCGTGACGCTGCTCGGGCGCGCCGACCTCGACGTGACCGACCCGCGGGCCGTGGCCGACGCGGTGCACGGGCACGACGTCGTCGTGAACGCGGCCGCCTACACGGCGGTCGACGCGGCCGAGACCGACGAGGCGACCGCGCTGGCCGTCAACGGGACGGCCGTGGGCCACCTGGCCCGGGCGGCCGCCGCCTCCGGCGCGAAGCTCGTGCAGGTGTCCACCGACTACGTCTTCGACGGCACGGCCACCGAGCCCTACGCCGAGGACGCCCCGCTCGCTCCCGTGAGCGCCTACGGCCGCACGAAGGCCGAGGGCGAGCGCCTCGCCCGTGCCGCGCACCCCGACGGCACGTTCGTCGTGCGCACCGCGTGGCTCTACGGCCAGCACGGCCCCAACTTCGCCACGACCATGCTGAAGCTGGCCGCAGCGCGCGACACCGTGAGCGTCGTCGACGACCAGGTCGGGCAGCCCACCTGGACGGCCGACCTGGCGCGTCAGATCGTCGCCCTCGTCGACTCCGACGCTCCGGCCGGCACCTACCACGGCACGGCCGCCGGCCGTGGCAGCTGGTTCGACTTCGCCCGGGCCGTCTTCGAGGTCGCCGGGCTCGACCCCGAGCGCGTGCTGCCCACCGACAGCTCCGCCTTCGTGCGCCCCGCGCCCCGGCCCGCCTTCAGCGTGCTCGGGCACGACGGATGGTCCGCCGCCGGCCTCGCCCCGATGCGCCCCTGGCGCGAGGCGCTGACCGAGGCGGCCGACCAGGGAGTGCTGGCGACTCCGTGACGACGACGCTGCGCGTGGTCGTCGACCAGCTCCTCGCCCCCGTGCCCGGCGGCATCGGCCGGTACGCCGAGGGCCTCACCCGAGAGCTCGTGGCGGCGGCGCCCCGCGGCTGCGAGGTGGTCGGCCTCGTGGCCGCGCACCCGCGCGCCGAGCGCGACCGGCTCGCCGAGCGGCTCCCGGGGCTGGCCGGGCTCGAGGCGACCCTCCTCGGGCGTCGCGAGCTCTCACTGGCCTGGCAGGCCGGCGCCGTCGGCCGCGCGGGCCGCGGCATGGTCCACGCCACGAGCCTGCTCGCCCCGCTCGCCCGGCACGACCGCGTCAACGAGCCCGGCACGCAGACCGTCGTCACGATCCACGACACCGTGCCGTGGACGCACCCCGAGACCCTCACCCCGCGCGGCGTCTCGTGGCACAAGGCCATGACACGGCGTGCGGTGCGGTACGCCGACGCCGTCGTGGTGCCCACCCACGCCGTCGCCGACGAGCTCGCCGAGCGCTACCGCTTCGGCGACCGGCTGCGCGTGGTCGGCGGCGCCGTGAGCGACAGCCTCGCCCTGCCCGACGACGCCGACGCGGTCGCCGACGAGCTCGACCTGCCCGAGCGGTACGTGCTCAGCGTCGGCACGCTCGAGCCCCGCAAGGGCCTCGGGCCGCTCATCAGCGCCATGGCGCACCCCGACGCCCCCGAGATCCCGTTGCTCGTCGTCGGCCCGGCGGGCTGGGGCGACGTCCAGGTCGCCGACCTCGCGGCGCAGGCCGGCCTGCCACCGGAGCGCGTGCGCACGCTCGGCTTCGTCGGCGACGCCCAGCTCGCGGTGCTCCAGCAGCGGGCGAGCGCGTTCGTCTTCCCGAGCCTGGCCGAGGGCTTCGGGCTCCCCGTCGTCGAGGCCATGCACTTCGGCACGCCGGTCATCATCAGCGACGCCCCCGCGCTCGTCGAGGTCGCGGCCGACGCGGCCGTCGTCGTGCCGCGGGACGACGCCGAGCACTACCCCGAGCGCCTGGCGCAGGCGATCTTCCAGGTCACCGCCGACCTCGAGCTGGCCGCCCGCCTCGGCGTGGCCGGGCTCGACCGGGTGCGCGCCTTCAGCTGGCGCGACTCCGCCGACAAGGTCTGGCAGCTGCACGCCGACATCTGACGCGGCAGGAGGCGCGGTGCGGGGTGGACCCGGCCCGCGCCTCCTGCGCTCCCCCGGCCCGCCTCAGGGCGTGGCCGACGTGGTCGCCGCCGCGACGGCCGCGCGCATCGCGTCGAAGTCGGGGTGCAGGTTGCTGTAGGTCGGCGGCACGAGCTCGACGCTCGTCACGGGCTGGCTGCGCGCCTTCACGGCGAGCTCGGCGAAGGCGGTGAGCGCCGCCTGGGGCACGTCGGTGTCGACGGTCTGCACGCCCGCCGCGGCGACCTGCTGGAAGGAGGCGAGCACGGTGGCCGGCTGGAACTGCGACAGCACCGCCTCTTGCACCTCGCGCTGGCGGGCCATGCGGTCGAAGTCGCTCGTGCCGTGGCGCGCGCGCGCGTACCAGAGGGCGTGGTAGCCGTCGAGGCGCTGCTGTCCGGGCTCGATCCACCCGTCGACGTTGATCGGCTGCCCCGCGGCATCCTCCCCGCCGTTGATCGGGATGCGCTGCTGCACGTCGACCTCGATGCCCCCGAGGGCGTCGATGAGGTCGACGAAGCCCTGCATGTCGATGAGCGCGTAGTACTGGATCGTCAGGCCCGTGACCCCCTCGGCGGCGTCGCGCATGGCCTCGATCCCGGGCGAGCTGCTCTGCTGCTCGGCGTCGGGGTAGAGCTCGGGGTGCTCCTCGGCGTAGGTGTAGAGGAAGCTCACGAGGCAGTCGTCGCCGCAGTCGTACCCGCCGGGGAAGGGGCCCCAGAGCGGCGAGCCCTCGGAGAACGGCGCGTCGTACAGGTTGCGCGGGATGCCGACGATCGTGGTCTGCCCGGTCTCGGCGTCGATGCTCGCCACCGAGATGCTGTCGGGCCGCAGCCCCGTGCGGTCGGCACCGGCGTCGCCGCCCAGCAGGAGGACGTTGTACCGCCCGTCGACGGGATCGGCCGCCGCCGCCCGTGACGAGAACAGCCCGCTCAGGAGGCCGTGCTGGACCCCGGTGAGGTAGGCGCCCCACGCGGCGGGCCCCACGGTCGCGACGAGCAGGAGGGCCATGGCGCCCGCGAGGACGCCTCGCGCCCGCGGGGCGACGCGGACGATGCGGACGAGGCGCAGCGTGTCGACCGTCAGCACGACCCAGAGCACGGCGTAGTAGACGAGGAACACCTGGACGACGGTCAGCGCCACGGTGCTCGTGGCGACGTCGAGCAAGGGCGTGCGCCAGAACAGCGCGAGGGCGACGACGACGAGCGCGACGCCCCAGAAGAGCAGCGTGGAGCCGAGCCCCCAGCGACCGAGGCGCTTGTTCCCCGCGAGCACCTGCGCCGAGCCGGGCACGAGCACGTTGAGCACGACGAGCCAGACGGCCCGACGGGTCATGAAGGGCTGCGAGCGGAGGTCCGGGTAGCGGACCGGGAGCGCGGTCGCGCTCACGGGGTGGGCCTCACAGGGACTCCTGCAGGGCGGCGGCCTTCGCCTCGACGAGCTCGGCGAGCCCCTCCGCGTGGCGGGTCAGGCGGTCGGTGAGGTCGGCGTCGCCCGTCGCGAGGATGCGGACGGCGAGCAGCCCCGCGTTGGCGGCACCGTTGATCGACACGGTCGCGACGGGGACGCCCGCGGGCATCTGCACGATGGAGAGCAGGGAGTCGAGCCCGTCGAGCCGGGCCAGCTGCACGGGCACCCCGACGACCGGCAGGGTCGTGACGGAGGCGAGCATGCCGGGCAGGTGGGCCGCGCCTCCTGCCCCCGCGATGATCACGCCGAGGCCGCGGGCGGCGGCCTGCTGACCGAAGCGGATCATCTTCTCGGGCGTGCGGTGCGCCGAGACGACGTCGACCTCGAAGGGCACCCCGAAGTCGCGGAGCACGTCGGCCGCGGCGCGCATCGTGGGCCAGTCGGAGTCCGACCCCATGACGACGGCGACGCGAGGGGCGGGGGTCTGGGCGTCTGGGTCCGGCACGGAGACGATGGTAACCGTCAGGCGTCGAAGTGCGCTGCAGCGGAGCGGGCCCGGGCCACCGCGTCGTCGAGGTCGCCGCCGAGCGTGGTGACGTGCCCCACCTTGCGGCCGGGCCGCGAGGCCTTGCCGTAGTCGTGCACGCCGGCCGTGGGCTGCGCCGCGAGCGCGGTGGCCAGGCGGTCGGCCATCGAGCCCTCCCGGGGCCCGCCGAGCACGTTGACCATGACGCTCCACGGCGCCCGGGCGGCGGTGTCGCCCAGCGGCAGGTCGAGCACGGCCCGGAGGTGCTGCTCGAACTGGCTCGTGGTGGAGCCCTCGATCGACCAGTGGCCGGTGTTGTGCGGGCGCATCGCGAGCTCGTTGACGAGCACGCGGTCGTCGGTCGTCTCGAAGAGCTCCACGGCGAGCACGCCCGTGACCCCGAGCTCGGCGGCCACCGTCCGGGCGATGCCCTCGGCCACCTCGACGAGCCGCGCGCTGGCGCCCGGTGCGGGCGCGAGGACCTCGGCGCAGACGCCGTCGCGCTGCACGGTCTCGACGAGCGGCCAGGCGACGACGTCGCCGCTCGGTCGCCGGGCGACGGACTGCGCGAGCTCGCGCCGGAAGTCGACGAGCTCCTCGACGAGGAGCGCGCCCTCCCCCGCGGCCTCGTCGAGCACGGCGAACCAGTCCGCGGCCTCGGCGGCGTCGCGCACGACGCGCACGCCCTTGCCGTCGTAGCCGCCCCTCGCCGTCTTCACGACCGCGCGCCCGCCGTGGTCGGCGAGGAACGCGGCCAGCTCGCGCTCGTCGCGGACGGCCGCCCAGTCGGGCACGGGGACGCCGAGCGCGGTGAGGCGCTCGCGCATGACGAGCTTGTCCTGGGCGACGGCCAGCGCCGCCGGCCCGGGGTGCACCGCGACGCCGGCGTCGACGAGGGCGGCGAGGACCTCCTGCGGCACGTGCTCGTGGTCGAAGGTGATCGCGTCGACGCCGCGGGCGAAGTCCAGGACGGTCCCGACGTCGTGGTAGTCGCCGACCGCCGTCGCGGCGAGGCGGGCGGAGGAGCCCTCGACCTCGGCGAGCACGTGCAGCTCGATGCCGAGCTGCACGGCCGGGGGGACCATCATGCGAGCGAGCTGTCCGCCGCCGATCACGCCGATGCGGTACGCCATGGATCCTCCTCCGTCGTGGCGGCCAGGGTGCCCTCGGGAGCACGTGTAGCCTGACCGGGGCCGCTGCGGCCACCTCCATCTTGGCCCACGACGAGAGGACCCCGTGCGTCGGCTCATCACCCAGCTCGCCCGGTTCGGCGTCGTCGGCGGCGTCGGCTTCGTCGTCGATCTCACCCTGTTCAACCTCCTCAGGGCGACGGTCTTCTCGCCCGAGGAGATCCACTCGGGGCCGGTCCTGGCGAAGGTCGTCTCCACGTCCGTGGCCATCGTGGTGAACTGGATCGGCAACCGGTACTGGACCTTCGGGGCCGAGCGTCGACCGCACGCCCTCCGCGAGGGGCTGGAGTTCCTCGTGGTGAGCCTGGGCGGCATGGCCATCGGCCTCGGCACGCTCTTCGTCTCGCACTACGTGCTGGGGTTCACCTCGGTGCTCGCGGACAACATCGCGTCCAACGTCATCGGCCTGGGCCTGGGGACCCTCTTCCGCTTCTGGCTCTACCGCGCCTGGGTCTACCACCCGAAGCGGCGCGACACCGCCGACGAGCGGGCGCGCGAGCAGTTCGACCCCCTCCCGCTGTTCGCCCCCGAGCCGGAGCAGGGCCGGCACGACCAGGCCTGACGCGAGCGGGGCGGCAGGGGGCGACGGACGGTCGACCCGTCAGCCGAAGGGGGACGGCCACGCCCGGCGGGCCGCGGCGTCGTCCTGAGCGGCGCGCTCGACGAGGTCCTGGAGGGTGGCCTGCACGAGCCTGACCGTGGGCACGTCGGTGAGCACCACGGGCGGGTCGCCGCCCGCGACGAGCAGCACGTCCCCGCTGCGGAACGCCGCTTGCAGGGCGCTGCGCCGGACCGTCACCCCGTAGCCGCGGCCGTGCAGCACCTCCTGTCGGGTGCGCACGACGAGGCCCCGGCGGACGACGACGCGGCGGTCGGTCACGACGTACCGCGTGGCCGCCCAGCGCAGGGACGGCAGGAGGCCCGTGAGGACGAGCAGGGCCGCCCCGACCGCGGCGACGAGCGACCGCTGCCAGTCCTCGGGCGCGACGCCGAGGCCGAAGCCCGTGACGGCCGAGAGCAGCACGGCCGCCACGGCGGGCAGCGTGAGGGTGCGACCGTGGGGCCGGAGGCGCACCAGCACGCGCTCGGCGCCGGTCGGGTCCGTCACGGGGTGGCCCCGTGCCGCAGGTGCACGACGTCCCCCGAGCCGACGACGAGGTCGGGGCCGTCGGGGACGGCGACCACGAGCCGCCCGTCGTCCGCGAGCGCCGAGGCGGTCCCGAGCACGCGCCGGCCGTCGGGCAGGTGCACCTCGACCGCCCGGCCGATGCTCGCGCACCGGTGCGTGGCGAGGGCGTGCACGCCGGCCGCCCGGGCGTCGCCGTCGGCCGAGGAGAGGCCGGTGAGCAGGGCGTCGAGGCGCGGCACCCAGGCGGCGAGGACGCGGTCGGCGAGCTCCTCGGCCGTGCCCGTCGCCCCGTGCAGGGCGAGCGAGGTCGAGGTGGGGGTGGGCAGCTCGTCGCGGGTCAGGACCAGGTCGACGCCCGCGCCCACGACCACCGCGCCTCCTGCCGCGACCTCGGCGAGGAGGCCGCACGCCTTGTCGCCCTCGAGCAGCACGTCGTTGGGCCACTTGAGGCCCACGTCGGCGCCCGGAACGAGGGGCGCGACGGCCTCGGCGAGCGCCACCCCCGCGAGGAGCGGGACCCAGCCCAGGGCGTGGGCCGGGAGCGGGCGCGCCCCCGTGGGGCGCACGTCGAGGAGGACGCTCGCGGCGAGCGTGCGACCCGGGGGCGCCACCCACCGGCGCCCGAGGCGGCCGCGCCCCGCGGTCTGGTCGAGGGTGGCGAGCACGGACAGGTGGGGCTCGTCGGCGGCGACGGCCAGGAGGTCGGCGTTGGTGGAGCCGGTGGAGCCCAGCACGGCGAGGCGGGGCAGCACGGCGCGGCTGCGGTCGAGTCCCATGGCGACAGCGTGCCACGTCGGGCCCGCGTGCTCCCGGACCGGCTCGTGGACGACCTACGACGGATCGGCCGCGAAGCGCGAGGATCCCTCCAAGGGCGGGCCGGGAGCCCTCCGATAGTGTCTCCTTCGTGACCCACGACGACGCACAGCCCGACCTCCTCACCACGGCCGGCCGGATCGCCGACCTCAAGGCCCGGTACCACGAGGCGGTGACGGCGAGCGGCGAGGCCGCCGTCGCGAAGCAGCACGCGAAGGGCAAGAAGACGGCGCGCGAGCGCATCGACGAACTGCTCGACCCCGGCTCGTTCGTCGAGCTGGACGAGTACGTCCGGCACCGCACCCACGCCTTCGGCATGGACGCCCGCCGCCCGTACGGCGACGCGGTCGTCACCGGCACGGGGACCATCCACGGCCGCCAGGTCGCCGTCTACTCCCAGGACTTCACGATCTTCGGCGGCTCTCTCGGCGAGGTGGCCGGCGAGAAGATCATCAAGGTGATGGAGCTCGCGCTCAAGACCGGGGTCCCCATCATCGGGATCCTCGACTCGGGCGGCGCGCGCATCCAGGAGGGCGTGGTCGCCCTGGGCAAGTACGGCGAGATCTTCCGCCTCAACACGGCGGCCTCCGGCGTGATCCCGCAGATCTCGATCATCATGGGCCCGGCCGCCGGCGGGGCCGTGTACTCCCCCGCGCTCACCGACTTCGTGATCATGGTCGACAAGACCAGCCACATGTTCGTCACCGGTCCGGACGTCATCAAGACCGTCACCGGCGAGGACGTCGGCTTCGAGGAGCTCGGCGGCGCCCTCACCCACAACAAGGTCTCGGGCGTCTCGCACTACCTCGCGGACGACGAGGACGACGCGCTCGACTACGCGCGCGCCCTGCTGTCGTACCTGCCCGACAACAACCTCGCCGACCCGCACGTGGCGGACACGGCCGTCGAGCTCGAGACCACCGACGCGGACCGTCAGCTCGACGTGCTGATCCCCGACAGCCCGAACCAGCCGTACGACATGAAGACCGTCATCGAGCACGTGGTCGACGACGGCGAGTTCCTCGAGGTGCAGCCGCTCTTCGCGCCGAACATCCTCATCGGCTTCGGTCGCGTCGAGGGGCGCCCGGTGGGCGTGATCGCCAACCAGCCGTCGGCCATGGCCGGCACCCTCAACATCGAGGCGGGCGAGAAGGCCAGCCGCTTCGTGCGCTTCTGCGACGCCTTCAACATCCCGATCCTCACGCTGGTCGACGTTCCCGGCTACCTGCCCGGCACCGACCAGGAGTGGACCGGCGTCATCCGCCGCGGCGCGAAGCTGCTCTACGCGTACGCCGAGGCCACCGTGCCCCTCGTCACCGTCATCACGCGCAAGGCCTACGGCGGCGCCTACATCGTCATGGGCTCGAAGCAGCTGGGCGCCGACATCAACCTCGCCTGGCCGACGGCCGAGATCGCCGTCATGGGCGGCCAGGGCGCCGTGAACATCCTGTACCGCACCGAGATCAAGGAGGCCGAGGCCGCGGGCGAGGACGTCGCCGCGGTCCGCGCACGGCTCGCCAGCGAGTACACGTACAACGTCGCGAGCCCGTTCCTCGCGGCCGAGCGCGGCGAGCTGGACGGCGTCATCGAGCCGGCCGCGACGCGCGTCGCGGTCGTCAAGGCGCTGCGGGCGCTGCGCACGAAGCGTGCCTCGCTGCCGCCCAAGAAGCACGGGAACATCCCGCTGTGACCGGCGCGGAGCAGCAGGCGTCCGCCGACCCGGCCGGGTCGGCGGTCCTCCGCGTCGTCGCGGGCAGCCCGACCCCGGAGGAGCTGGCGGCGGTGACCGCCGTGCTGCTCTCGCTCGAGGCGGAGGCCTCGGCGGCGCCGGCCGCCGTGGGCACGACGCCGACCTCGGCCTGGACCCGGTCCGCCCGGCGGGGCCGCACGATCGGCGCGCCCGGCCCGGGCGCGTGGGGCGGCTCGGTCCGCTGAGCTCCCGGGGCGACCGCCCCGGGAAGGCCGCCGAGAGCGGGTCGCCGCACGCGGTCCCCCAAAGGGACGACTGCGGGCGGCGCCGTCCGCAGGGCATGATGGTGGAGCCAGGTGCCTCTCACGCAGAGTCACGCCGGCGAGCGGTGGCCGACTAGGGTAAGCGGGCCGTCGCTCGACGGGCGGTCAGGGCGGCATTCGGGTTGTCGCCCTGATCAGGTGCCCCGGGCGGGGCTGAGCTCAGCTCGCCCCGCCCCCGGGTGCCTCTCCGGCGGCACCGGCCGTCGACCCCTCGTCCACGCGGGGGATCTGCAGCCACAGCCGCACCTCGTCGGCGTCGTCGTCCTCGAGGGCGCCGGGCGAGACGCCCGCGCCGAGCGCGGTCGCCGCAGGATCGGGCTGCCCCAGCCCCACCACCGTCACGGCCGCCTCCTCGCCCCCCGGCACCGTCCGCACGATGATGCGGTCGGCGCTCGTGCCGCGGATCGCGTCGGCGAGCTGCCCGTGCACCCGGTGCAGGTCCCGCTCCGGCAGGTCGTCGATGCCGCCCTCGTCGAGCAGCGACACCACGGTCCCGCGCCGCCGCGCGGCGAGGACCTCCCTGCGGACCCGGTCGTCGAGCAGGCGGCGCCCGCGGATCTCGTCGCGGATCCCGGCCTCGAGGTGCAGGCACTCGCTGCGCTGCTCGTCGGTCAGCCGGCCCTCCTGCTCGACGATCGCCTGCAACATGGGCCGCGCGGTGCGACCCGTCTGCGCGAGCCGGACCTGGCGCTCGCTCAGGTGCGCCTCCTGGGCGGCCTGCCAGTCGGCGGCCTCCTGCTCGGCGAGGACGAACTCCCGGGTCTCGCGCCCGGCGCGGGCCAGGGTCGCGCTCATCGCGGTCGAGAACGCCACCCAGCTGATGCTGCCGATGACGCCCGTGTCGGCCAGCGCGGGGAGCCCGCCCCAGACGACCGCGTGCACCGCGAGGAACCCCACGCCCGTCCAGGCGATCCCCTGTCGACGGCGCGCCGACACGATGACCATGAGCGTGCCGACGGCCGCCACGTACCAGGTGGCGTAGCCGTTGGCGTCGTCGGGGTCGAGCTGCACGCTGACCTGCACGGGCAGCACGACCGCCACCGCGAGGGCGGCGCACGCGGACCAGAGCGGCATGATCGCGCCACGGCTCGGCCAGAGCGCGATCACCGTGACGACCGCGTACAGGACGCCGCAGACCACGACGGGGGTCGGGTCGGCGTACCACGGCAGCGACACGCCCGCGAGGACGAGGTGGTAGGCGGAGAAGACGGCGGCGAGCGTCACCATGAGCAGCCGGGGGACGGTGATCCTCACGGGGCGACCTCGGCCCGCGCGTCGGGGGCGGGCCACACGAGCCGGATGCGCGTGCCCTCGCCGGGCGCGCTGTCCACGACGGCGAGGCCGCCGACGCCCTCGACGCGCTCGACGATCGAGACGCGGACGCCGAGGCGCCCCTCGGGGGCCGTGAGCGGGTCGAAGCCGACCCCCGTGTCCCCGATCTCGACCGTCGTGCGGTCGTCGTCCCACTCGACGCGGACCCAGCGCCGCACCCCGGGGCCGTCCCCCGCGTGCTGGGCGCTGTTGACGACCGCTTGCAGCGCGGCGCTGTGCAGCACGTCGGCGGTCGCCGCCGGGAGGCCGTGGCAGGGGATCCCGTGGCTGCTCACGGCGACGTCGACGCCCGAGGCCCTGGCTCCCTCGGCGATGCGGTCCCGGAGGTCCGCGAGCGGCACGTCGCTGGCGTCGAGGGGCGCCGCGACGGCCGCGGCCGCCACGTGCGCCATGGCGTTGCGCGCGGAGGTCGTGGCGAGCTCGTGCTGCTGCGGCGTCTGGGCCCTCGCCGCCTGGATGAACGTCGTCAGCACGCTGTCGTGCACGATGGCGTCGACCTGGACCCGTTCGAGCTCGGTCGCGTGCTCGCGGATCGCGCTCGAGTAGCGGGCCACCGCGGTCTGCTGGGCGGCGTCGACCGCGGAGGCCGCCTGCCGGAGGACGGTCACCAGCACGACGATCGCCCCGCCCAGGATGATCGCGTAGACCGCGTCGAGGACGGCCTCGACGGGCGCCACGCCCCCGCCGGAGGGCGTGAGGCGCACGAGGCCGTAGACCACGGGCGTCACGAAGAGGTAGACGGTCGCCACGGGGAGCGTCGTCGCGAAGACGGCCGCCGAGGTGGCCACCGTGCACAGGTACCAGAGCCAGGGGTCGCTGCCCTGCACGACCCCGGGGTCGGCGACGGCCAGGGGCCAGGTCACGAGGGCGACCAGGTACGACGCGGCGACGACCCCGCTCGCGACCTCGAACCACCGGCCGGCGAACCCCGCGATCGTCACGGCGACGAAGCCGCCGTACAGCGCCACCGCGATGGTGATCGCCCAGCCCGGGCGCAGGGCGTCGAACTGGCCGACGAGGTAGGGGAACGCCTGGGCGCCGAAGGCGAGCGCGAAGACGCCGAGGGCCCGGGCGAGGACCGAGTCGAGGAGGGCCCGGCTGATCGGGGCCCGGGGAGCGCGGAGCGGGGCGGGAGCGGCGGCCGCCGCCTCAGCGGCCATCGCCGCCGTCCGCGTCGAGGCCCGGCAGGATGCCGTCCTCGACGGCCCGCCGCAGCAGGTCGACCTTCGTGGGGGCCGGGCGGCCGACCTCGACGTACTTGACGCGGATCCGGTCCAGGTACTCGCGTGCCGTCGAGTAGCCGATGCCGAGCTGCTGCGCGGCGAGCTTGAGCGGCAGGCCCGAGGCGTACAGGTGCAGGATCTCGCGTTCGCGGCGTCCGAGCTGGGCCTTGGCGAAGTCGCGGTCGGCGTCGATGGCGCTGGCCCACTCGAGGTTGTTGAGCACGTCGCCCCGCGCCACCGTCGCGACGGCCGCCATGACCGTCTTCGTGGCCGAGGACTTGGGGATCACGCCCGCCGCGCCCGCGGCGAGGGCCTCGCGCACGGAGGCGACGCGGTCGGCGATGCTGTGCACGAGGACGGCCGAGCCGGTGGCCTGCACGCGCTTGACGTTCTCGGTGACGGTCGACCCGTCGCCGAGCGACAGGTCGAGGACGACGACGTCGACCTCGCGGCCGCCGAGGCCCTCGACGAACTCCTGGACGCCGGCCGCGGTGAGGACGACCTCGAACCCCTCGGCCTGGCAGGCGGCCTGGATGCCCAGCCGGACCGACTCGTGGTCGTCGACGACCGCGACCCTGGTGCGCTGCGGCGGTCGAGGCGCCTGCTCGGCCTGCTCGGGCGTGCTGTGCGACGTGCTGTTCGACACGGGGCGTCCTTCCCTCGGCTGCCGCCGGGATCCTGATCCGGCCCGGCCAGCGGTCACATCGTACCGGCACGCCGAGGTCGAGCGGGTGGTCCGCGTCGCGGATGCGCCTCACCCGTCGCTCACCTGGTGAGGCGCACCACCGTCTCGACGTGGTGCGTCGACGGGAAGAGGTCGAAGGCGCGGAGCGCCGCCGGCCGGTAGCCGGCCGCCGAGAACAGGCCCAGGTCGCGCGAAAGGGCCACCGGGTCGCAGGCGACGTAGACGACCTGCGCGGGCTCCAGCTCGGTGATCGCGGCCACGACCTCGCGCCCCGCGCCGCTGCGAGGAGGGTCGAGGACGACCGTCGCGGCGCGCTGGCGGTCGCGCTCCGTCGCCGAGGCCTGCGCGCCGGCCTGCCGGAGCCAGCGCTCCACGCGCCCGGTGACCGCGGCCGCGCCGACCCACTCGGCCAGGTTCTCGGCGGCGTGCTCCGTGGCGCGGGCCACGCCCTCGACCGTGGTGATCCTCGTGGCCGGCCCCGCGACGTCGGCGAAGGCCGCCGCGAGCAGGCCGACGCCCCCGTAGAGGTCGAGGTTCGCCGCGCGCGGGTCGACGAGCGCCGGGTCGACGAGGTCCTGCACGGCCGCGGTGAGGGCGCCGGCGGCCAGCCGGTGCACCTGCCAGAAGCCCGTGTCGTCGACGCGGAAGGAGCGGTCGCCGACCTGCTCGGTGACCACCGTCGGGGCCTGGCGCCCGATGACCAGGCGCGCCGGGCCTCCTGCCGGGGCGAGCACGTCGACGTGCTCCTCGCCGGGGAACCGCTCGCCGAGCGGCGCCGCCGCCGCCACCTCGGGGGCCGCGAGCGGCAGGTCGTCGACGGCCACGACCCGGTGCGAGCGGGAGGCGTAGGGGCCGACGCGGCCCTCGGCGTCGACGTGCAGCCGCACGCGCGTGCGCCAGCCGGTGCCGCGGCGCTCGTCGTCGCCGGGGAGCCCCTCGACGACGACGGCCTCGCGGACGGCGTCCTCCACGCCGCCGAAGCGGCCCAGGGCGTCGGCCAGCACCTGGCGCTTGAGCTCGCGCTGGTGCGGCAGGTCCACGTGGCCGAGCTCGGCGCCGCCCGCCCGGTCGTCGGGGTCGAGGTCGATCGAGGCGGCCGACCACACGTGCGGGCGGCGGTGCTCGCTCGGCTCGAGGACCCGCACCGCGTCGGCGCGCCAGAACGACTTCTTGCGGTCGTCGGTCACGCGCGCCACGACGCGCTCACCGGGGATCGCGTCCTGCACGAAGACGACGCGCCCCTCGTGCCGCGCGACGGAGACCCCGCCGTGCGCGAACCCGGTCACGTCCAGTTCGACCTCTCGGCCCTGCATCTCGCCCATCCCCCGAGTCTGACAGGCTGACCGGGTGACGGTCCCCCTCCTGCTCGCCAGCACCTCGCCCGCCCGCCTCGCCCTGCTCCGCGCCTCCGGCATCGAGCCGTCGCTGCAGGCGCCCGGCGTCGACGAGGAGGCCGCCGTCGCCGAGGCCGAGGCGGCCGCGGGCGCCCCGCTCGACGCGGCCGCCACGGTGCAGCTGCTCGCTCGACTCAAGGCCGAGGCGGTCGTCGGGGCCGGCACCGACGGGGCGCCCTTCGACGGGCTCGTGCTCGGCGGCGACTCGGCCTTCGAGCTCGACGGAGAGGTGCACGGCAAGCCGCACGACCCGGAGGTGGCGCTCGAGCGCTGGCGCCGCATGGCCGAGATCGGCGGCGGCACGCTCTGGTCGGGGCACTGGCTCGTCGACCACCGCGGGGGCAGGAGGCGCGGGGCGGCCGGCGCCGTGGCCAGCGCCCGTCTCACCTTCGCCGACGACCTCGACCCCGACGAGCTCGTCGCGTACGTGGCCACGGGCGAGCCGCTCGAGGTCGCCGGCGCCTTCACGATCGACGGTCGGGCCGCGGCGTTCATCTCGCACATCGAGGGCACGCCGAGCGCGGTCGTCGGCCTGTCGGTGCCCGACCTGCGCCGTCTGGTGCGGGGCTTCGGCGTCGGCTGGCACGAGCTCTGGACGCCCGGGGCGACCGCCTCGTTGTAGGTCGCGACAGCACGGCTCGCGATTTCTTGTGCGCGGCAGCCAAGGGAGGAGCGCCACGTGCCCATAAGCTCGGTGACATGTCGCGCATCGAGAAGGTCCTGGTCGCCAACCGCGGAGAGATCGCCGTCCGCATCGTGCGGGCGGCCCGCGACGCCGGGATCGGCTCCGTCGCGGTCTACGCCGACCAGGACCGCGACGCCCTGCACGTCCGCCTGGCCGACGAGGCGTACGCCCTCGAGGGCACGACGAGCGCCGAGACGTACCTCGTCGTCGACAAGCTGCTCTCGGTGGCGCGCCGTTCGGGCGCCGACGCCGTCCACCCCGGCTACGGGTTCCTCGCCGAGAACGCCGACTTCGCCCGCGCGGTGACCGCCGCCGGCCTGACCTGGATCGGCCCCTCCCCCGAGGCGATCGAGCAGCTGGGCGACAAGGTCTCGGCGCGGCACATCGCCGAGAAGGTCGGCGCTCCCCTCGCGCCCGGCACGCTCAACCCCGTCTCCGGTGCCGACGAGGTCCTCGAGTTCGTCGACCAGCACGGCCTGCCCGTCGCGATCAAGGCCGCGTTCGGTGGCGGCGGGCGCGGCCTCAAGGTCGCCCGCACCCGCGAGGAGGTCCCCGAGCTGTTCGACAGCGCCACCCGCGAGGCCGTCGCCGCCTTCGGCCGCGGCGAGTGCTTCGTCGAGAAGTACCTCGACCAGCCGCGGCACGTCGAGACGCAGTGCCTCGCCGACGCGCACGGCACCGTCGTCGTCGTGTCGACCCGCGACTGCTCGCTCCAGCGTCGCCACCAGAAGCTCGTCGAGGAGGCGCCCGCGCCGTTCCTGACCGCCGAGCAGCAGGAGGCCCTGGTCACGTCGTCGAAGGCGATCCTGCGCGAGGTCGGCTACGTGGGCGCGGGCACCTGCGAGTTCCTCGTGGGGCGTGACGGCACCGTGTCGTTCCTCGAGGTCAACACGCGCCTGCAGGTCGAGCACCCGGTGAGCGAGGAGATCACGGGCATCGACCTCGTGCGCGAGCAGTTCCGCCTCGCCGAGGGCGGCGTGCTCGACTACGACGACCCCGCGCCCCGCGGCCACTCGTTCGAGTTCCGCATCAACGGCGAGGACGCCGGCCGTGGCTTCATGCCCGCGCCCGGCCCCGTCCACGTCTTCTCCGCACCCGGCGGCCCCGGCGTGCGCGTCGACAGCGGCGTCCAGGCGGGGGACGAGATCAGCGGCTCCTTCGACTCGCTGCTCGCCAAGCTCGTCGTCACCGGGTCCGACCGCGACGACGCCCTCGAGCGCTCGCGCCGCGCCCTCGCCGAGTTCGAGGTCGCGGGCCTGCCCACCGTGCTGCCGTTCCACCGCGTCGTGGTCGACGACCCGGCCTTCGCTCCGGCCGACGGCGCGCCCTTCAGCGTCCACACCCGGTGGATCGAGACCGAGTTCGAGAACACGGTCGAGCCGTGGGACGGCGAGGCCGAGGCACCCCGGGCCGCCCAGGCCCGCGAGACGGTCGTCGTCGAGGTCGGCGGCCGCCGGCTCGAGGTCTCGCTGCCGGCGGGCCTCGGCAGCCGGTCCGCGCCTCCTGCCGCCGCCCCGCGCCGCCGCGGCTCGGGCCGGGGCGCCGCCGTCACCGCCACGGGCGCCGAGGTCGTCTCGCCCATGCAGGCCACGGTCGTGAAGCTCGCGGTCGAGGAGGGCCAGGCCGTCGTCAAGGGCGACCTCGTGCTCGTGCTCGAGGCCATGAAGATGGAGCAGCCCGTCGCCGCGCACCGGGACGGCACCGTCACCGGCATCGACGCGGCCGTCGGCGCGACCGTGTCGTCGGGGCACGTGCTGCTGAGCATCTCGTAGCGCCCCGCGGCCGTAGGGTGGGGGCATGTCCGAGACCACTCCCCACCCCCTCGACGACCCGGCCGCCGACCCGTTCGAGGTCGCCCGCACCGCCGCCGCCGAGATCGCCGAGCAGACCGGCGTCGCCCGCCACGACATCGCCCTCACCCTGGGCAGCGGCTGGGCCGCCGCGGCCGACCTCGTCGGCGAGACCGTCGCCGAGGTGCCCGCCACCCGCATCACGGGCTTCAGCGCCTCCGCCGTCGTCGGCCACACCGGCTCGATCAGGAGCATCGCCCTCCCGAGCGGCAAGCACGCGCTCGTCATCGGCGCGCGCACGCACTACTACGAGGGCCACGGCGTCCGTCGCGTCGTGCACAGCGTCCGCACCGCGGCCGCCACGGGTGCGACGACGATGATCCTCACGAACGGCGCGGGCGGCATCAAGGAGACCTGGACCCCCGGGCAGCCGGTCCTCATCAGCGACCACCTCAACCTGACCGCCGACAGCCCCCTCGAGGGCGCCACGTTCATCGACCTCACCGACCTCTACTCGGCACGCCTGCGCGACGTCGCCCGCTCGATCGACCCGGGCCTCGACGAGGGCGTCTACACGCAGTTCCGCGGGCCCCACTACGAGACGCCCGCCGAGGTGCGGATGGCGAAGGCCATGGGCGGCCACATCGTGGGCATGTCGACGGCGCTCGAGGCCATCGCGGCGCGACAGGCCGGCATGGAGGTCCTGGGCATGTCGCTCATCACGAACCTCGCGGCCGGCATCCAGACCACGCCGCTCAGCCACGCCGAGGTGCTCGAGGCCGGCAAGGCCGCCGAGCCGGTGATCAGCGACCTGCTCGCCCGGATCGTGGCGGCCCTGTGACCGGCCACGACGCCGTCGTCGCGGCGGCCGAGGCCTGGCGCGACCAGGACCCGGACCCGCGCACCCGCGACGAGCTCGACCGGCTGCTCGAGGCGGCGCGGGGCGACGACGAGGCGGCGCGCACGGCGCTCGCCGAGCGCTTCGACGGCCGCCTGCAGTTCGGCACCGCCGGGCTGCGTGGCGAGCTGGGCGCCGGTCCCACGCGCATGAACCGCGTGCTGGTCGCCCAGGCCGCCGCCGGGTTCGCGGCGTTCCTCCGCGGCCGCGAGGAGCGGCCCAGCATCGTCGTCGGCTACGACGGCCGCACGAACAGCGACGTCTTCGCGCGCGACACCGTCGAGATCATGGCCGCCGCCGGCGTCGCCGCGACCCTCCTGCCCCGCGCCCTGCCGACCCCCGTGCTCGCCTTCGCGGTGCGGCACCTCGACGCCAGTGCGGGCGTCATGGTGACGGCGAGCCACAACCCCGCGGCGGACAACGGCTACAAGGTGTACCTCGGCGGCGCGGACGCCGGTTCGCAGATCGTGGCGCCCGTCGACGCCGAGATCGCCCGGCACATCGAGGAGGCCGCCCGCGGCTCGGTCGCCGAGCTGCCCCGTGCCGACGACTGGCGCACCGCGGGCGAGGACGTCGTCGACGCCTACGTCGACCGCACCGCCGCCCTGGCCGGCACGGCCGCGCGCCTACGGCAGCCCCGCGTCGTGCACACCGCGATGCACGGCGTCGGCTGGGAGGTCGCTCGCCGCGTCTTCGCCCGCGCCGGCTTCAGCGAGCCCGTGCCCGTCGCCGAGCAGGCCGCGCCCGACCCGGCGTTCCCGACGGTGGCGTTCCCCAACCCCGAGGAGCCCGGCGCGCTCGACCTGGCGTTCGCCACGGCCGAACGGGTGGGCGCCGACCTCGTCGTCGCCAACGACCCCGACGCCGACCGCCTGGCCGTCGCCGTTCCCACCGCCACCGGCTGGCGTCGCCTGAGCGGGAACGAGGTCGGCCAGCTGCTCGGCTGGCGCGCCGCGGAGCGCGCCGTGGCCGCCGGTCGCCACGGAGCCCTCGCCGCGAGCATCGTGTCCTCGCCCGCCCTGCGCGAGGTCGCCCGCCAGCACGGTCTCGACCACGTCGACACCCTCACCGGCTTCAAGTGGGTCTCCCGCGTGGACGGGCTCCTCTACGGCTACGAGGAGGCCCTCGGCTACCTCGTCGACCCGCAGGTGGTCCGCGACAAGGACGGCATCTCGGCGGCCGTCGACCTGCTCGCCCTCGCCACCGAGCTGCACGACGCCGGCTCGTCGATCTCGGAGCGCCTCGTGGCCTTCGACGAGCGCTTCGGCGCGTTCGCCTCGTCGCAGGTGTCGATCCGCGTCACCGACCTGCGCCGCATCGACGAGCTCATGGCCCGCCTGCGCGAGTCCCCGCCGACCCACGTCGGCAGCCGTGCGGTCGACCGCACGGACGACCTCCGCGAGGGCTCCGACGAGTTCGCCCCCAGCGACGTGCTGCGGCTGTGGACCACCGACGGGTCCCGTGTCGTCGTCCGCCCCAGCGGCACCGAGCCCAAGCTCAAGGTCTACGTCGACGCCTCCAGCACCGAGGGCGACGCCGCGACGCGACGGGCGACCGCCGAGGCCGCCGTGGCCGACCTCGAGGCCGGCGCCCGCGCCCTGCTGGCCTAGACCGGCAGACGGCGCCCCTCCGACGACCTGGTCGTCGGAGGGGCGCCGTCGTCGCGCCGCGGGGCGTCAGCCGAGGGCGCGCTCGAGCTTCTCGGCGAGCTCCTGCTGGTCGAAGTGGTTCCGCACGACGACGACCTCGGCGAAGGTGTCGCCGATGGCGTCGACGAACTCGGCCGAGGTGAGGATCACCTGGGCGTCGGCGGCCACCTCGGCGATCGAGCGCACGTCGGCGGCGACGACGTCGGCCTCGATGTCGAGGCGCTGGAGCACGCGCTCGGCGTTGACCTTGAGGATGCCGCTGGAGCCGATGCCGGCGCCGCAGATGGTGACGATCTTCACGGGGTCGCTCCTAGGAGTCGTCGGACCTCGTCGGCCGAGGTCGCACGGGCGAGCGCCGGGATCACCGCGGCGTCGTTGAACACGTTGGCGATGTCGGCGACGGACTCGAGGTGCCCGCCGACCGTCGCCACGCAGAGGGCGAGCACGACGCTCACGGGGTCGTTGTGGGGGTGCCCGAAGGCGATCGGCCCCGCGAGGGTCACCACGGCCAGGCCGTCCGCGAGCACGGCGTCGCCGGGGCGGGCGTGCGCCAGGACCAGCCCGGGGGCGATGACCACGTAGGGGCCGTGCTCCTCGATCATGCGGACCATCTCGTCGGAGTACCCGGGCAGCGTCGCGCCGCTCGCCGTCAGCGCGTCGCCGGCCGCCCGCACGGCGCCGCGCCAGTCGTCCACGCGGGCGCCGATCACGACGGCGGCGTCGGGCAGTGCCGGGAGCGTCACGCGCGCACCTCCGCGAAAGCGGCGGCGATGCGGTCCGCCAGGTCGTCGCGCTCCTCCAGGGGCAGGAACGCGGCGGCGGCCGCGTGCAGCTGGAAGGCCTCGAGGTCGTCGAGGTCGTAGTCGAAGGCCTGCACGAGCAGGGCGAGCTCCCGGCTCAGGCTCGTGCCGCTCATGAGCCGGTTGTCGGTGTTGACCGTCACCCGGTAGCCGAGCTGGTGCAGCAGGTCGAAGGGGTGGTCGTCGAGGTCGCTCCCCCACGCCGCGATCGCCCCGGTCTGCAGGTTCGAGCTCGGGGCCAGCTCCAGCGCGATCTCGCGGTCGCGCACCCAGGAGGCGATCGGCCCGAGCTCGACGGTCGTGCGGTCCGGTCCCGTCGTGACGACGCGGACGTCCTCCGCGAGCCGGACGCCGTGGCCGAGGCGCAGCGCCCGGCCGTCGAGGAGGGCCCCGCGGATGCTGTCCAGCCCGGCGGCCTCGCCGGCGTGGACCGTGACCGGGAGGAACTCCTGCGCCAGCAGGTCGAAGGCCTCGCGGTGCCGCGCCGGCGCGAAGCCCTCCTCGGGCCCGGCGATGTCGAAGCCGAGGACGCCGCGGTCACGGTGCCGCACCGCGAGCCGCGCGATCTCGGTCGCGCGGTCGCCCTGCCGCATGGCCGAGAGGACCTGGCCGACCGAGAGGTCGTGCCCGCGGTCGGCGAGCTCGACGACCGCGTCGTCGAAGCCCGCCTGCACGGCCTCGACGACGGCGTCGAGCGAGGCGCCGCCGCGGAGGTGCTGCTCGGGCGCCCAGCGCACCTCGCCGTGCAGCACGCCGTCGGCGGCGAGGTCGAGGGCGAACTCGCGCGCGGCCCGGCGCAGGGCGTCCTCCGTCTGCAGCACGCCCACCGTCAGGTCGAACGTCTCGAGGTACGCGGGGAGCGACCCCGAGTCGGCCCGCTCGACGAACCACGCGCCGAGGGCGTCCGCGTCGGACGCGGGCAGCGCCACGCCCACCGCGTCGGCCAGCTCGAGCACGGTGCCGGGTCGCAGCCCGCCGTCGAGGTGGTCGTGCAACGAGACCTTCGGCAGGGCGACGATGCTCGGGCCCCCGTTCGGCAGACGGTAGTCCTTGTCGGGAGCGCTCATGGGCACCGATCCTACTCGGCCGCGGTGGGGCGACCCGGGCGCCGCCCCACGAGGGTCAGGAGATGCGGTCGACGACGAGCGCGCCGCGCTCGGGGGCGACGTCGCCGACGGCCCAGGCTCCCTCGACCGACTCGAGGGCGCGCTCGAAGCGGCCCGGCTCGTCGGTGTGCAGCGTGAAGAGGGGCTGCCCCGCGGTGACCCGGTCGCCGGGCTTGGCGTGCAGCTCGATGCCCGCCCCGGCCTGCACCGGGTCCTGCTGACGCGCACGGCCGGCTCCGAGGCGCCACGCGGCGATGCCGAACGGCAGGGCCTGCTGCTCGGTGAGGTACCCCGTGGCGTCGGCGGTGACGACGTGCGAGTGCGCGGCCGTCGGGAGCGCGGCGTCGGGGTCGCCGCCCTGGGCGCGGATCATGGCCTTCCAGGCGTCCATCGCGCGGCCGTCGTCCAGGGCCGCCTCGACGTCGGCGTCCGGGCGACCGGCCAGCGTGAGCATCTCCCGGGCGAGCGCCACGGTGAGCTCGCGCACGTCGGCGGGACCGCCGCCGGCGAGCACCTCGACCGACTCGCGCACCTCGAGGGCGTTGCCGATGGTGAGGCCGAGCGGGACGCCCATGTCGGTCAGCAGCGCGGTCGTGGCGACGCCCGCGTCCTTGCCGAGGTCGACCATGGTGCGGGCCAGCTCACGGGACTGCTCGATGTCCTGCAGGAACGCGCCCGAGCCGAACTTGACGTCGAGGACGAGCGCGGCGGTGCCCTCCGCGATCTTCTTGCTCATGATGCTCGAGGCGATGAGCGGGATCGCCTCGACGGTGCCCGTGATGTCGCGCAGCGCGTAGAGCTTCTTGTCGGCGGGGGCGAGGCCCGAGCCGGCCGCACAGACGACCGCGCCGCTGTCGGCCATGATGGCGCGCATCCTGTCGTTCGTGAGCTGGGCCTGCCAGCCGGGGATGCTCTCGAGCTTGTCGAGCGTGCCGCCCGTGTGCCCGAGGCCGCGGCCCGACAGCTGCGGCACGGCGACGCCGAAGGACGCGACCAGGGGGGCCAGGGGCAGGGTGATCTTGTCGCCCACCCCGCCCGTGGAGTGCTTGTCGACCGTGGTCTTGCCCAGGCCCGAGAAGTCCATGCGCTCGCCCGTGGCGATCATCGCGAGGGTGAGGTCGCGGATCTCGCGGCGCTCCATGCCGTTGAGGAAGATCGCCATCGTGAGGGCCGACATCTGCTCGTCGGCGACGTAGCCCCGGGTGTACGCCTCGACCAGCCAATCGATCTGGGCGGTGCTGAGGCTCCCCCCGCTGCGCTTCACGCGGATGAGGTCGACGGTGTCGAAGGGCTCGACGGTGGTCTCGGTCACGGGGTCTCCTAGCGGTGGTGCGGTGGACGACCGCCGACGGGGTGCCGCCGGGGGCCGGGGGCCGGGGGTCGCGGCACGGGGACGGTGCCCCGGCCGCTCAGTCGTGCTGGGCTCGGTACGCCTCGAGCTGGCGCGGCCCGAAGGCGTCGGGGAGCACCTCGTCGATGCCGCGGAACCCGCTCACGGTGTCGAGCACCATGCGCGCGTCGCTGTGCTCGTAGAGCAGCTGGCGGCAGCGGCCGCAGGGCATGAGCACGCCGCCGTCGCCGTCGACGCAGGCGAAGGCGACGAGCTTGCCGCCGCCGCCCATGACGAGGTCGCTGACGAGCGAGCACTCGGCGCAGAGCGTGACGCCGTACGAGGCGTTCTCGACGTTGCAGCCCGAGACGACGCGGCCGTCGGTCGTGATCGCCGCCGCCCCGACGGGGAACCGCGAGTACGGCACGTACGCCTTCGCCATGGCGGCCCGGGCCGCCCCACGGAGGGCGTCCCAGTCGGTCGTGCCGACGACGTCGGCGAGGTCGGGCGCGGTCACGACTTCAGGTACGGCTTGCCGGAGGCCGCGGGGCCCCTCGACTGCCCGACGAGGCCGGCGACGGCGAAGATGGTCACGACGTACGGGAGCATGAGCATGAACTCGCTCGGCACCGGCGAGCCGATGGCGCCGAGCACGTTCTGCAGGTTCGACGCGAACCCGAACAGGAGGGCCGCGAGGGTCGCCCGGACCGGGTCCCAGCGGCCGAAGATCACCGCGGCGAGGGCGATGAACCCCGCACCGGCGGTCATCTCCTTCTGGAAGTTGCCCAGCGAGCCGAGCGTGAAGTAGGCCCCGCCGAGGCCGGCGATGGCGCCGGCGAGCGACACGTTCCAGAACCGGGTGGCGTTCACCTTGATGCCCACCGTGTCGGCGGCGGCCGGGTGCTCGCCCACCGCGCGGAGGCGCAGGCCCCACCGGGTGCGGAACAGCGCGAAGAGCACGACGGCGATGGCGACGTACATGAGGTAGACGATGATCGTCTGCCGGAAGAAGACCGGCCCCAGGATCGGGATCTGGCTGAGCCCAGGGACCGGCAGCTGCGGGAACCGGATGCCCTGCGTCAGCGAGGAGTCCTTCGTGAGGACCTGCGAGTACAGGAAGCTCGTCAGGCCCGTGACGAGCACGTTGAGCACGACGCCGACGATGACCTGGTCGACGATGTAGCGGATGCTGAAGACCGCGAGCACCATCGACACGAGCACGCCCGCGATCATGGCCGAGAGCAGCCCGACGACGGCCGAACCGGTGATCGACGCCACGAGCGCCGAGACGAAGGCCCCCGCCAGCAGCTGGCCCTCGATCGCCACGTTGACGACGCCCACGCGCTCCGAGATGACGCCGCCGAGCGCCCCGAAGATGAGCGGCGTGCTCAGCGCGAGCGCACCGAGCAGGAGGCCCGGCACCGGGATCGTCGAGCCCGCGCTCGTCCAGGTGAGGAACCCCACCAGGAAGAGCACGCCGAACACGGCGACCAGCCACACCGGCACGCGACGGTAGCGGACGGTCCGCGCGACGGCGAGGGCCGTGAGCGCGGCGAGGACGACCGTGAGCACGACGCCCGTGCCCGCGGCGGGCAGGACGGCGTCGGGCAGGGCGAAGAAGTCCGACGGGGTGGAGAGCCGGAAGGTGCTGTCGCCCTCGCGGCGCAGCCCGAGGAAGAGCACGGCGGCGACGACGGTGAAGGCCGCGAAGCCGATCGGCGCCTTGAGGCTGCGGGTCCGCGCCGTGGCGAGCTGCCCGGAGGGCGTCGACGGCACCGTGGTGTCGGGGGTGAGGGTGCTCACTTGGTGACCACCGCCTCCTTGGTCGAGGGCGTGGCCCGGCGGGCGCCGGGCGTCGGCAGGCGGAAGATGCTGCGCACGAGCGGCGGGGCCGCGACGAACAGCACGATGAGGGACTGGACGACGAGCACGATGTCGATCGGCACGCCGTTGGCGGCCTGCATCGAGTACCCGCCCGCCTTGAGGGCGCCGAAGAGCAGCCCGGCGCCGAACACGCCCCACGGGCGAGAACGGCCGAGCAGCGCGACGGTGATCGCGTCGAAGCCGATGCCCGCGTCGATGCCCGAGCTGAAGCCCGTCGTGAGGGTGCCGAGCACCTGGGTCGAGCCGGCGACCCCGGCGAGGCCGCCCGAGATGAGCATGGCGTAGAGGTAGACGTTCTTGACGTTCATGCCCGCAGTGCGCGCCGCGTGCGGGTTCTCCCCGACGGCACGGAAGCGGAAGCCCAGCGTCGAGCGGGACAGCAGCCACCACACGGCCACCGTGAGCAGGATCACGACCACGAAGCCGAGGTCGAGGTTGTAGCCGCTGCCGAACAGGCCGGGCAGGATCGCGGTCTCGAGCGTGGCGGGCGACTTCGGGTTGTTGCTGCCCTCGGCCTGCAGGAGGCCCGGGGTGCGCAGCAGGTACGAGATCAGGTAGAACGCGATGTAGTTGAGCATGATCGTGAGGATCACCTCGTGGGCGCCGGTGCGCGCCTTGAGCAGGCCGACGATGCCGCCCCAGATCGCGCCTCCTGCGACGCCCGCGAGGAGCGCGAGCACGAGGTGCACGCCCGCCGGCAGCTCGAACGAGAAGCCGACCCAGCCCGCGGCCGCCGCCGCGATGAGGATCTGGCCGCGCGCGCCGATGTTGAACAGGCCGACGCGGAACGCGACGGCGACGCCCAGCCCGGCGGCGATGAGCGGCACGGAGTAGTTGAGCGTCTCGGTGAGCGGGCGGATGCCCGCCGCGAAGCCGTCCACGCGGAAGTTGTAGACCGAGCCCTGGAAGAGCGACGAGTACGCCCCGCCCACGGCGTCGCCGAGGGCCTGGAGGAAGTCGCTCGGTCGGGCGAAGAGGTACCCGGCGGTGGTCTGCACGTCGGGGTCGGTCGCGGCGATGAGCACGCCGCTGACGATCAGCGCGAGCACGACGGCCAGGACCGAGATCGCGGCGTTGCCCGTCGTCAGCTCGCGGAGCAGGCGCGACCCGCGCGACCCGCCCTGCTCGTCGCCCGCGCGCCCGGGGGGCGTCGTCGGGGTGGTCGTGGTGGTGGCGTCGGTCACGCTGCCTGCTCCGTTCCCTGCGGCATCTCGCCAGCCATCATGAGCCCCAGCACGTCGCGGGGGGTGTCGGCCGGCACGATGCCGACGATGCCGCCGCGGTACATCACGGCGATGCGGTCGGCGAGCGCGACGACCTCGTCGAGCTCGGTCGAGACGACGATGACGGGCACGCCCTGGTCGCGCGTCTCGACGATGCGCTTGTGCACGAACTCGATCGAGCCGACGTCGATGCCGCGCGTGGGCTGGGCGGCGACGAAGAGGCGCAGGTCGCGGCTGAGCTCGCGCGCGAGGACCACCTTCTGCTGGTTGCCGCCGGAGAGCCGACCGGCCGGGGTGGTGATGCCCTGGGTGCGGATGTCGAACTCGCGCACCTTCTCGGTGGCGAAGGCGGCGAGCTCGCCCAGGCGGAGCGACCCGCGCGTCACGAAGGGACCGGACTGCGATCGGTCGAGCATGAGGTTCTCGGCGACCGTGAACTCGCCGACGAGGCCGTCCTCGTTGCGGTCCTCGGGCACGAAGCCCACGCCCGCGTCGAGCACCTGGCGCACGCTGCGGCCGACGAGCGAGCGGCCGTCGAGCGTGACGCGCCCCTCGACGCGGTCCTGCAGGCCGAGCAGCGCCTCGGTGAGCTCGGTCTGGCCGTTGCCCTGCACGCCGGCCACGGCGAGGATCTCGCCGCGACGGACCGTGAACGACACGTCGTCCACGACGACCTGGCCGACCTGGTCGACGACGCGCAGCCCCTCGACGACGAGGGCGTCCTCGCCGGGGACCGCGGGGGCCTTCTGCACCGTCAGCTCGACCGAGCGGCCGACCATGAGCGCGGCGAGCTCGGAGTTGGTCGCCGTGGGCACGGCCTCGCCGACGACCTTGCCGAGCCGGACGACCGTGATGCGGTCGGCGACCTCGCGCACCTCGCGCAGCTTGTGCGTGATGAAGACGATGGCGGTCCCCGCCTCGCGCAGCTGCCGCATGATGCCCATGAGCTCGTCGGTCTCCTGCGGGGTGAGCACCGCGGTGGGCTCGTCGAAGACGAGCACCTGGGCGTCGCGGGAGAGCGCCTTGATGATCTCCACGCGCTGCTGCACGCCGACGGGGAGGTCCTCGACGCGCGCGTCGGGGTCGACGTCGAAGCCGAAGCGCGCCGAGATCTCGCGCACCGTCGCGCGGGCGGCGGCGAGGTCGAGGCGGCCCCCGGCCTTCGTCTGCTCGTGGCCGAGCATGACGTTCTCGGCGACCGTGAAGACGGGCACGAGCATGAAGTGCTGGTGGACCATGCCGATGCCGGCGGCCATGGCGTCGCCCGGGCCCGAGAACGCCTGGACGACGTCGTCCAGGAGGATCTCGCCCTCGTCGGCCTGGTAGAGGCCGTAGAGCACGTTCATGAGCGTGGACTTGCCGGCGCCGTTCTCGCCGAGCAGGCAGTGGATCTCGCCGGGCTCGACCGTGAGGCTGATGTGGTCGTTGGCGGTGAGCGCGCCGAAGCGCTTCGTGATGCCCCGGAGTTCGAGCTTCATCGTGTGGTGTCACCTCGGGTGTGGGTGCTGTGCGGGTGCTCGGCAGCGCGGGGTGGACCGGCGACCGGCGTGGTGAGGGCCCGGAGCGGCGGCACGTGACCGCGCGCTCCGGGCCCTGGTGCATCGATCGTAGACGATGCGGGTGGGGCGACTACTCGCCCGAGGAGGTCTTCACCTCGATGTCGCCGTCGATGATGCCCTGCTCGATGGCGTCGAGCTCGTCCTGCAGGCCGGGGTCGACCTCGCTCTCGTAGTCGTGGAACGGGGCCAGGCCCACGCCCTCGTTCTCGAGCGTGCCGACGTAGGGCTCGTTCGTGAAGGAGCCCTCGGCCGCCTCGGTGACGACGTCGTTCGTGGCCTGCTTGATGCCCTTGAGCACGCTCGTGAGCATGAGGTCCTGGTTGGCCTCGTCGCTGACGTAGAGGTCGCTGTCGACGCCGACCATGACGATGTCCTCGCCGGAGTCGCGGATCGCCTCGGCGGCGCTCTGGTAGATGGGGCCGCCCACGGCCATGATGACGTCGGCGTCCTGGTCGATCAGGGTCTGCGCGCTGGCCTTGGCCTGCGTGCCGGCCTCGAAGCCGCCCGTGAAGGTGCCCGTGGCCTCGTCGACGTCCCAGCCGACGACCTGGACGTCGGCGTCCTTCTGCTCGTTGTAGTACTGGACGCCGTCGTAGTAGCCGTCCATGAAGATCGTCACGGTCGGGATCTGCGCCCCGCCCATGGTGCCCACGACGCCCGTCTTCGAGTAGCTCGCGGCCGCGTAGCCGGCGAGGAACGCGGCCTCGGAGGTGTTGAAGGTGATCGGGCGGACGTTGTCGCCCGTGTTCGACGCGTCGTCGATCGTGGCGAAGTTCACGTCGGGGTGGGCCTCGGCGGCCACGCCCGTCGCGTCGGCGAGCAGGAAGCCCACCGTGACGATGAGCTCGCAGCCCTGGCCGACCAGGTTGTCGAGGTTGGCCTGGTAGACGGTGTCGTCGGCCGACTGGACGGTCTTGGCCTCGGCGCCGAGCTCGTCGGCGGCCTCGTTCAGGCCCTCGAAGCCGAGCTGGTTGAACGACTTGTCGTCGAACCCGCCCTGGTCGGAGACCATGCAGGGGACGAAGTCGCTGCCGCCGGAGCCGCCCGAGGCGTTGTCGCCCTCGGGGGCCGAGGCACAGCCGGTCAGGATCGCGGCGGTGCTCGCGAGGGCGAGGCCGGACAGGACGGCCTTGCGCGCAGTGGTGTTCACAGAGTTCCTCCAAGGTGCTGCCCGACGAGGGGGCGCCGGGCACGTATGGCAGCAGGGTACCCACAGGCCGGGGCCGCGCACGACCGCCCGGAGGTCACGACCCGGCATCGTTGCCGAGCTGCGACCCGCTCGTCACACGCCCGAAACGTGCGCCCCGCGCGGGGCAGGAGGGGCGGACCGGTCCGTCAGGGCGCGCTCGGCGACGTCACGCGCAGCTCGCCGCTCGCGATCCGCTCCTGGAGCTCGTCGACCTCGGCGGCGAGCTCCGTGCCGACGCGGTCCTCGAGGTCGTGGAACGGCGCGATCCCGACCCCGCCGTTCTCGAGCGTGCCGACGTAGGGCTCCGGGTCGAACGAGCCCTCCTGCGAGGCGACGGCGATCTCGCGGACGGCGGCCTCGGTGTCCTTGAGCACGCTGGTCAGCAGGATCGGCCGGTACTGCTCCGGCAGCGTCTCGTACCCGTCGTTGTCCACCCAGACGATGCTCACGCCCCCGGCGTCGAGCGCGGCGGAGGCGGCTCCCTCGCCCACCTGGCCGGCGACGGGCATGATCACGTCGGCTCCCTGGTCGATGAGCGCCTGCGCCTGCTGCCGGCCCTTCGCGACGTCCTCGAAGTCGCCCGTGAACGAGCCGTCCTGCGCCTCCTGGTCCCAGCCGAGCAGCGTCGTGCTCGTGCCGTGCGCCTCGTCGTGGGCCGCGACGCCCTGCTCGAAGCCGTCCATGAAGAGGGTGACGGGCGGCTGGTTGCCGCCGCCGAAGGTGGCGACGACGTGGCTCTCGCTCACGCCCGCGGCGACGTAGCCCGCCAGGTAGGCCGCCTGGGCGGTGTCGAAGAGGATCGGCTTGACGTTCTCGGCCTCGACGGCCTCGTCCACGATGGCGAAGTCGACGTCGGGGTGCGCCGCGGCCTGCTCCTCGGTGGCCGCGGCGAGCTCGTAGCCCACCGTGAGCACGAACCCGCAGCCGCTGTCGACCGCCTGCCGCACGTTGGGCGCGAGGTCGTTCTCGGTCGTCGAGACGAGCACCTCGGCGGCGACGCCGTCGGCCTCGGCCGCCTGCAGCCCCGCCCACGAGGACTGGTTGAAGGAGCGGTCCTCGAGCCCGCCCGAGTTGGTGACCATGCGGGCGCAGGAGGCGACGGTCGCCCCGGGCGCGCCCGCCCCGTCGTCCGTCGGGGCGCTGGCACAGCCCGCGAGCAGGAGGGCCGTGCCGAGGAGGGCCGCCCCGGAGGCGCGGACGGGCGAGGGACGACGGCGTCGGAGGTGGGTCATCCGGTCATCATGGCAGCGCGCGGGCGCCCGGCGCAGGAGCGTGACGCGAGCGTGACCTCCGGCCGCCGGCCCCCGGTCAGAGCACGTCGGTGCTGCCGCTGAGCTTGAGCGAGTCGACGACGCTCTTGACGCGCTGGGCGTCGTGCGTGGTGGTCACGAGCAGGGCGTCGGGGGTGTCGACGACGACGATGTCGCGGACCCCGACGAGCGAGATGAGCCGGCCGCTGTTGGCCACGACGATCCCGCTCGAGGCGTCGGCGAGCACGCGCGCGTCGGCACCGAGGATGGCCAGGTCGCGCGTGCGCCCGCCCGAGTGCAGCTTGGCGATCGAGGCGAAGTCGCCGACGTCGTCCCAGTCGAAGTCGCCGGGCACGACGGCGAGGCGCCCGGCCGCCGCCGCGGGCTCGGCGACCGTGTAGTCGATGGCGATCTTCTCGAGCCGGGGCCAGACCGCGTCGACGACGGCGCCGCGTCGCGAGGTGTCCCAGGCGTCGGCGAGCTCCTCGAGGCCCGCGAGCAGCTCGGGCCGCGACCGGCCGATCTCCTCCAGGAGGCGATCCGCGCGACTGATGAACATGCCGCCGTTCCAGAGGTACGAGCCGTCCGCGAGGTAGCGCTTGGCCTTCGCCAGCACGGGCTTCTCGACGAACTCGCGCGCCGTCATGGCGGTGGGGGCGCCCTCGATGCCCAGCTGCTCCCCCGCGTGGACGTAGCCGAAGCCGATGGCGGGCTCGGTCGGGGTGATGCCGATCGTGGCGATCCACCCGGCGTCCGCCGCCGCCACGGCCTCGCGCACCGAACGGTGGAACCCGCGCACGTCGGCGATGACGTGGTCAGCGGCGAAGGAGCCGACGATCACGTCGGGCTCGCGCCGACGGAGCACCGCGGCGGCGAGGCCGATGGCGGCCGTGCTGTCCTTCGGCTCGCTCTCGAGCACGACGTTGTGGTCGGCCAGGTCGGGCAGCTGCGCCTCGACGGCGGCCCGGTGCGCGCGGCCGGTGACGACCATGATCCGCTGGTCGCCGCTGAGCGGGGCGAGCCGGTCCCAGGTGCCGCGCAGGAGGGTCGACCCGCTGCCGGTGAGGTCGTGCAGGAACTTGGGGGCGTCGGCGCGGCTCAGCGGCCACAGCCGCGACCCGATGCCGCCGGCGGGGATCACGCTGTAGAACCGGCCGAGGGCGTCCTGGGAGGTCGTCATCCCGCCACTGTAGCGACGCGGTGCCGACCGGCAGGGGCACGGTCGGACCGCCCCGTTCACGCGACCGTCACCGCGGCGACGCCGGGCGGGCCTCCGGCCGTTCACCGCCGGGCGTGAGGCTCGGCAGCACCGAGCCGAGGAGAGCACATGCGCGTGGCCGTCGTGACCGAGAGCTTCCTGCCCACCGTCAACGGCGTGACCACGAGCGTGCTGCGCGTGCTCGACCACCTGGCGCTGCGGGGGCACGACGCCGTCGTGGTCGCACCGGCCGGCCGCGGCCCCGACCGGGTCGCCGGCTTCCCGGTGCACCGGGTCCCCGCCGCCCGCTGGCGGGAGTTCCCCGTGGGCCTGCCCGGCCCGCACCTGCAGCCCGTCCTCGCCGGGATCGCCCCCGACGTCGTGCACGTCGCCTCGCCGTTCGTCCTCGGGGCCGGTGCCCTCGCCGCCGCCGGACGCCTCGGCCTGCCCACGGTCGCGGTCTTCCAGACGGACGTCGCCCGCTACGCCGTCCGCAACGGGCTTGGCGTCGGCGAGAAGCTCGTCTGGAAGGTCCTGCGCCGCATCCACGAGGGCGCCGACCTCACGCTCGCGCCGAGCACCGCGACGCAGCGCGACCTCGCCGCGGCGGGCGTGCCCCGCGTGTCCCTGTGGGGCCGCGGGGTCGACGCGGTCCGCTACCACCCGAACCACCGCTTCGACGAGCGCGTCGCCGCGTTCCGGCAGCGCGTCGCACCCGGGGGCGAGGTCGTCGTCGGCTACGTCGGGCGCCTCGCCCCCGAGAAGGAGGTCCACCGCCTCGCGGCGCTGGCGAGCGTCGACGGCATCCGCCTCGTGGTCGTCGGCGGCGGCCCGGCGGAGGCGGCCCTGCGCCGTCGGCTGCGACCGCTCGGCGCGGTGTTCACCGGTCCGCTGCACGGCGACGAGCTCGCCCGGGCCTACGCCTCGCTCGACGTCTTCGTGCACACGGGCACGACCGAGACGTTCGGCCAGACCCTGCAGGAGGCGCACGCGAGCGGCACCCCGGTCGTCGCCCCCGCCGCGGGCGGCCCCCTCGACCTCGTGCGGCACGGCGAGGACGGGTTCCTCTTCGACCCCCGGCACGACCACTCCCTGCGCCGGGCCGTGCGTCGGCTCGTGCGCGAGCCCGAGCTCCGCGCGCGCCTGGGCGAGGCCGGTCGGCGCGCCGTCGTCGGCCGCACCTGGGAGAAGGTCGGGGACGAGCTGCTGGGCCACTACGGCACCGTCCTCGCCCGCCGCGCACCGGTCGCGGCGACCCCGCTCGGGGAGGCCTGGACGGCCGCGCTCGTCGCTCGACGTCGAGACAGTTAGGCACGCCTCAGCGGCGGGGCGCCCCGCCCGTCCGTAGACTGAGGGGGTTCTGAGAACGCATCCGGCGGACACGGCGGTCCCTGGCTCGCACCACGAGCCCACGGCCCGGTGCCGCCCCATCCTCGAGGAGGGTCGCTCATGGCCGAGCAGACGACGAGCACGACCGTGCCGCCCGGGGGTGCGACGACCGTCGGCACGACGCCGTCGCCCCGTGCGACCCCGCCCCGCGGCGCCGACAAGCCGGAGCGCTTCGCCGGCACGCTCTACCGCGGCCGCGAGGGCATGTGGTCCTGGGTGCTGCACCGCATCACGGGCGTCTCGATCTACTTCTTCCTGCTGGTGCACATCCTCGACACGGCCCTCGTGCGCGTGAGCCCCGAGGCCTACAACGCCGTCATCGGCACGTACAAGAACCCCGTCATGGGCATCGGCGAGCTCGGCCTCGTCGCGGCCATCGGGTTCCACGCGCTCAACGGCGTGCGCATCATCCTCATCGACTTCTGGAGCCTCGGCACCAAGTACCAGAAGGTCATGTTCTGGGTCGTCCTCGCCGTCTGGGCCGTGCTCATGATCGGCTTCGCCCCCCGCCACCTCATGAACATCTTCTCGGAGTAGCGCCATGACCACCCAGACCGTCGAGGCCCCCCGCTCGGCCCAGAAGGCCCGCCGCAGCACCAACTGGGAGAAGTGGGGCTGGATCTACATGCGCGCCAGCGGGCTCGTGCTCGTCGTGCTCGTCTTCGGCCACCTCTTCATCAACCTCATCGCGGGCGAGGGCGGCGTCAAGGCCATCGACTTCGGCTTCGTGGCCGGCAAGTGGGCCAGCCCGTTCTGGCAGGTCTACGACACCCTGCTGCTCTGGCTCGCGCTGGTCCACGGCTCGAACGGCATGCGCACGATCGTCAACGACTACGTCGCGGCGCCGACGGTCCGCCGCGTCCTGCTCGGAGCGCTCGTCGTCTCCAGCGCCGTGCTGCTGCTGCTCGGCACGCTCGTCGTCTGGACCTTCGACCCGTGCCCCGCCGGCGCCCCCGCCGACCTGCTGCCGTCGTTCTGCAGCGCCTGACGCTCGCCGACCCGCCGTCCCCGAGCCCCTCCCACCACCGGAAAGCACCGTGACTCCTCCTCCCTCCCCCTCCGCAGGCAGCACCGTCGTCGACGGCGTCCACTACCACCAGCACGACGTGGTCATCGTGGGTGCAGGAGGCGCGGGCATGCGGGCCGCCATCCAGGCCGGCCCCGGCGCGTCCACCGCGGTCATCTCGAAGCTCTACCCGACGCGCTCGCACACGGGCGCGGCCCAGGGCGGCATGGCCGCGGCCCTCGCGAACGTCGAGGACGACAACTGGGAGTGGCACACCTTCGACACCGTCAAGGGCGGCGACTACCTCGTCGACCAGGACGCCGCCGAGATCCTCGCGAAGGAAGCCATCGACGCGGTCATCGACCTCGAGAACATGGGCCTGCCCTTCAACCGCACGCCCGACGGCAAGATCGACCAGCGCCGCTTCGGCGGGCACACCGCCGAGCACGGCAAGAACCCCGTGCGCCGCGCCTGCTACGCCGCCGACCGCACGGGCCACATGATCCTGCAGACGCTGTACCAGAACTGCGTCCGCCTCGGCATCAACTTCTTCAACGAGTTCTACGTGCTCGACCTCGTCATGGGCGAGGTCGACGGCGAGCAGCGCCCGGCGGGCGTCGTGGCCCTCGAGCTGTCCACGGGCGAGCTGCACGTCTTCCAGGCCAAGTCGGTCGTGTTCGCCACCGGTGGTTTCGGCAAGGTCTACAAGACGACCTCGAACGCCCACACGCTGACCGGCGACGGCGTCGGCATCATCTGGCGCAAGGGCCTGCCGCTCGAGGACATGGAGTTCTTCCAGTTCCACCCGACCGGCCTGGCCGGGCTGGGCATCCTGCTCTCCGAGGCCGCGCGCGGCGAGGGCGCGATCCTCCGCAACAGCGAGGGCGAGCGCTTCATGGAGCGCTACGCGCCCACCATCAAGGACCTCGCCCCGCGCGACATCGTCGCCCGCTGCATGCGCACCGAGATCCGCGAGGGTCGGGGCGCGGGCCCCGAGAAGGACTACGTCTACCTCGACATCACGCACCTCTCCCCCGAGGTCATCGACGCCAAGTTGCCCGACATCACCGAGTTCGCGCGCACCTACCTCGGCGTCGAGCCGTACACCGAGCCCGTGCCCGTGCTGCCCACGGCCCACTACGCCATGGGGGGCATCCCCACCAACGTCAAGGCCGAGGTGCTCCGCGACAACGACACGGTCGTCCCCGGCCTGTACGCGGCGGGCGAGTGCGCCTGCGTGAGCGTGCACGGCTCGAACCGCCTCGGCACGAACTCGCTGCTCGACATCAACGTCTTCGGCAAGCGCGCCGGCGACAACGCCGTCGAGTACGCCAGGACGGCCGACTTCGTGCCGCTGCCCGACGACCCGGCCGGCTTCGTCCGCGGCATGGTCGACGAGGTGCGCTCCGCCTCCGGCACCGAGCGCATCGCCGTGCTCCGCAAGGAGCTCCAGGACAGCATGGACGAGAACGCCCAGGTGTTCCGCACGGAGGAGACCCTCGACGAGGTCACGCGCGTCATCGCCGACCTGCGCGAGCGCTACCGCCACATCTCGATCCAGGACAAGGGCAAGCGGTTCAACACCGACCTGCTCGAGGCCATCGAGCTCGGGTTCCTGCTCGACCTCGCCGAGGTCGTCGTCTACTCGGCGCGCTCCCGCCAGGAGAGCCGCGGCGGGCACTTCCGCGAGGACTACCCGACGCGCGACGACGAGAACTGGCTCGTGCACACCATGGCCTACCTCACGGGCGACGCCCACTCCTCCCTCGCCGGGGACCACATCCGGCTCGACACGAAGCCCGTCGTGATCACGAACTACCAGCCGATGGAACGGAAGTACTGAGATGACCGCAGTCCTCGACGAGAAGAAGCCGGCCGCCGCCGAGGCCGTCCAGCGCTTCACCGCCACCCTCATCGTCCGCCGCTTCGACCCGGACCTCGACGACGAGCCGCGCTGGCAGGACTTCGACGTGCAGGTCCTCCCCACGGACCGCGTCCTCGACGCGCTGCACCAGATCAAGTGGGAGCAGGACGGCTCGCTCACCTTCCGGCGCTCCTGCGCGCACGGCATCTGCGGGTCCGACGCCATGCGCATCAACGGCCGCAACCGCCTGGCCTGCAAGACCCTCATCAAGGACCTCGACCTGACGCAGCCCATCTACGTCGAGGCCATCAAGGGCCTGCCGCTCGAGAAGGACCTCGTCGTCGACATGGAGCCCTTCTTCCAGTCGTACCGCGACATCCAGCCGTTCCTGCAGGCCTCGTCGAAGCCCGACAAGGAGCGCCTGCAGTCCGTCGAGGAGCGCGCCCGCTTCGACGACACCACGAAGTGCATCCTCTGCGCCGCGTGCACGTCCAGCTGCCCGGTGTTCTGGACCGACGGCCAGTACTTCGGCCCCGCCGCCATCGTCAACGCGCACCGCTTCATCTTCGACTCGCGCGACGACCAGGCCCAGGTGCGGCTGGACATCCTCAACGACAAGGAGGGCGTCTGGCGCTGCCGCACGACCTTCAACTGCACCGACGCCTGCCCCCGTGGCATCCAGGTCACGCAGGCCATCGCCGAGGTCAAGCAGGCCGTCCTGCGCGGCCGGCCCTAGGGCCTCCTGCCGTCGCGGTCCGCGCGCTCGGACGGCGCACGGCACGTCCTGCGGAGGGCGTCGACCTCGGGGTCGGCGCCCTCCGTCGTTCCCGGTGCGCCGCGTGAGCCGCGTGAGCCGCGTGAGCCGCGTGAGCCGCGTGAGCCGCGTGAGCCGCGTGAGCCGCGTGAGCCGCGTGAGCGTCGGCTAGTCGTCCTCGACGATGCAGGTCGCGTCGAGCGCGAGCGCGAGGCGCAGCGCGACGCCGACGCCGCCCTCGCCGACGTCGTCGAGCGGCGCCACGGCGTCGATCCAGAACACGGGCAGGCGCACGGCGGGAGGGTCGGGCAGGAGGCGCTCGATCTCGCCTTCGACGTCGAGCCGACGGGCGCCGTAGACGGTCAGCACCGAGCTGCCGGAGGCGTCGAAGACCTGGAGGGCGTCGCCCCCGTCGATCTCGCGCACGCCGAACGCGTCGTCGACGCCCCGCGCCGCGACCGCCAGGTCGAGGGCGTCGGGCTCCCCGGGGCTCAGGATCGTGATCTCACGGGGCACCGGGGGCACCGTCCTCGTCGTCGTCGTCGGTCGTGTCGGCGGCGACCGTGCCGTCGTCGGCCTCGGGGCGCTCGGCACCGGGCTCGCCCGGCAGCTCGCTCTCGTGCAGGAGGTCGAACTCGCGCAGGTCGTCCTCCCAGGCCTGCAGCAGCGGCGGCGCGACCAGCGTCGACATGCGCTCGGGACCGACCGCGTCCAGGGTGCGGTGCAGGGCGGTCCAGCCGGAGGTCGCGGAGTCGCCGAGCGGCACCACGAACCCGGGCAGGCGCGGCCGGCCCACGACGACCACGGGACGGTCGGCGTCGAGCCCCGACGCCTCGAGGCCGAGCCGCTTGACGCTCGGGGCGCCGATGAGCAGGGCCAGCGGATTGGGCGGCGGGTAGGTCACGGCCCGCACGGAGCGGTCCGGTTCGCCCTCGCGGGCGACGACGAGCGCGAAGGTGGGCAACGAGGTCCGGGCGAGCTGCGCGAGGGCGTCGGTGAGCCGCTCCGAGGCGGCGTCGAGGTCGGGGGCGCCATCCTCGCCCGCGAGCACCTCGACGGTGAGCGACGTGGTCTCCTCGATGCCGTGCTCGGTGACCCGCGCCGTGATGGTCGCCGACAAGCGGTCGCCCTCCACGACGACGCGCACGGTCTCGGGCGCGGCGTGCCGCGCGTGCTGGGTCAGCACCCAGCGGTCCCAGCGGTGCTGCAGCGGCTCCGACTCGCCCCAGCGCGTGGGGACCGCGTCGCCGATGGAGGCCGCGAGCGCCTCGACGGGGCCGCCCAGGCTGGTGTCGTGGGAGGCCCGGTGCAGGACGGTGAGATCGACCGTGAGCTGCGCCGTCGTGCCCTGGGCGTCGGCGACGACGGGCGCGGCGGTCCCCCGGGGCTGCTGCTCGACGGGCAGCGCCGCGGCGTCCACGTCGGCGTACGGCGCGCCGGTGAGGCCGTCGCGCAGGGCCCCCGTGCCGTCGGTCACGGCCCAGACGCCCCCCGCGGCGACGAGCGCGGCACGGAGCCCGACGGTGAGCCGCGAGCCCTCGTCGGTGACGAGCACGACCCTCCTGCCGCGCGCCGGTCTCGCCAGCACCTCGGCGAAGGGACGGCTCAGCCGGACCACGCGGGCTCGTCCGTCGACCCGGACGACCCGCGGCGTGACCGCGTCGACCAGCGGGTGTCGGATTGGTGTGCCCACCTGTCGAGTCTGCTCCCCGGAGGCCCGGCGTGACCGGGGGTCAGGCCGAGGCGGCCTGCGCCGCCTCGCGCGCACCGGCCGCCGTCGTCGCCGCCACGGCCGCCTCGGCGAGCGCGACGGCCTGCTCGCGGGTGTGCCGCGACAGCTCGAGCCGCACGTCGGCGAGGGCCGCCGGGGTCATCGACAGGGTCGTCGCGCCGAGGCCGACGAGCACCACGGCGAGCAGCGGGTCGGCCGCCGCCTCGCCGCAGATGCCCACGGGCTTGCCCGCGGTCGCGCCCGCGGCACCGAGGGCCCGGACGAGACGGAGCACGGCGGGGTGCCACGGGTCCTGGTAGGACGCGACCGACCCGAGCATGCGGTCCGCCGCCATCGTGTACTGGGTGAGGTCGTTCGTGCCGATGCTCACGAAGTCGGCCGACTCGAGCACCTGGTCGGCGACGAGGGCGAGGGAGGGCACCTCGGCCATGACGCCCACCGTGCGCAGCCCGAGCTCGCGCCCCAGCTCGACGAAATAGGCCGTCTCGGCCGCGTCGCTGACCATGGGCGCCATGACCCAGAGGTCGGCGGTGGTGGCCGCCTGGGCCGCGGCGAGCGCCGTCAGCTGGTCGCGGAGGATCTCCTCCTTCGCCCGCAGGGCGCGCAGGCCGCGGAGCCCCAGGGCCGGGTTCTCCTCGTGGGCGTCGTTGAGGAACGCGAGCGGCTTGTCGGCTCCGGCGTCGAGGGCGCGCACGACGACCTTCTTGCCGGGGAACGCCTCGAGCAGGGCCGTGTAGCTCGCGGTCTGCTGCTCGACGGTGGGCGCCGTCGACGCGCCGAGGAAGAGGAACTCCGTGCGGAACAGGCCGACGCCCTCGGCGCCGAGCGCGACCGCGCCCGCCGCCTCGTCGGGCGAGCCCAGGTTGGCCAGCAGGGGCACGCTCGTGCCGTCGGCGAGGACGCCGTCGGAGAGCGGGGCCGCGGAGGCGGCCGCACGGTCGGCGATGCGCTGACGGACCTCGGCGACCTCGGCCTCGTCGGGGTCGACGGTGACGACGCCCGTGGCGGCGTCGGCGACGACGACCGTGCCGTCAGCGAGGTCGAGGGCCCCGGTGACGCCGACGATCGCGGGGATGGAACGGCTGCGGGCCAGGATCGCGGTGTGCGAGGTGGGGCCGCCGTCGCGCGTGACGAGGGCGAGCACCTTGTCGAGGTCGAGCAGGGCGGTGTCGGCCGGGGCGAGGTCCGGCGCGACGAGCACGAAGGGCTCGTCGCTCTCGGGGACGCCGGGCGCCGGGACGCCGCGGAGGGCGGCGATGACGCGCTGGGCGACGTCGCCCAGGTCGGTGGCGCGCTCGGCCATGTAGCCGCCGAGGCCGAGGAGCATCTCCTGGAACGCCGTGAAGGCCTCGTGCACGGCGCGCTCGCCCGTGCGACCGCCCTGGATGCGCTGCTCGACGTCCTCGACGAGCGACGGGTCCTGGGCCATGAGCGCCTGGGCGTCGAGGACGTCCTTCGCCTCGCCGCCGGCGCGCTCGCCCCGCGCCGTGAGGTCGTCGGCGACGGCGCGGAGCGCGGCGACGACGGCCGCGTGCTCGTCCGCCGCCTCCGCGGTGCGGGGGTCGGTGCCCGGCTCGGGCAGCGCATCGGGCATCTTCAGGACCGGTCCGACGGCCGCTCCACGTCCGACTCCAACGCCCTGTAGTGCCACGTGCCACCTCTTCGCTCACGACCTCGGCGGGTGCGGTCGGCTCGGCCGCCCCGTGGTCGTCCGTCATCGTACGCGAGCGGGCCGGACGGCCCCCGACCGCGCGTCCGCCTACCCTGGGAGCATGGCGACGCTGGCACGGGTGGCGGGGACGAGGCCCGTGCGGACCCTGGGGAGGTACGTGGGCGCCTCCGGTCCCCTGCTCGCGGGCGGGCTGACGTACCAGGCCCTCTTCGCCCTCTTCGCCGCGCTCTGGGTGGGCTTCTCGGTGGCCGGCGTCGTCGTGTCGGGCGACGCCGTGCTGCGTGAGCAGCTCGTCGAGCTGGTGCGGTCGTCGGTGCCCGGCCTGGTCGAGGCCCCGGACGGCACGGGCGTCGTCGACCCGGACCTCCTGCTCGACGCGAGCGTCTTCGGCTGGACGGGCGCCGTCGCCGGCCTCGGCCTCCTCGGCTCGGCCGTCGTGCTGCTCGGGAGCACGCGCACCGCGGTGCGCACCATGTTCCGGGCCCCCGCGCCCGCGACGCCCTTCGTGCACCTCGTGCTCCGCGACCTCGCCCTCGCCCTGGCCTTCGGCGTCGCGGTCCTCGCGTCGGCGATCGTCTCGCTCGTGAGCACGACCGCGACCAGCACCGTGCTGGGCGCGCTGGGCGTCGACGGCGGCTCCCTCGCCGCGCGCGTGCTGCTCCGCCTCGTCGTCGCGGGCGTGCTCTTCGTGCTCGACACGGCCGTCCTGGTGGCCCTCTATCGGGTCCTGGCCGGGCTGCACGTGCCCCGCCGCCGGTTGCTCGCGGGCGCCCTGCTCGGCGCGGCCGCGGTCGAGCTGCTCAAGCTCGCGGGCGGCCTCGTGCTCGGCGCGGCGGGGTCCAACCCCCTCGTCGCCTCGTTCGCGGCCGTCATCGGCCTGCTCGTGGTGCTGCAGCTGCTCTGCCAGGTGCTGCTGCTGGGCGCGGCCTGGATCGCCATCGGCATGGACGACGTGGGCGTCCTCGCCGACCCCGTGCAGGAGGCCGAGCGGCTGCGGCGCGAGGAGGAGGCCCGGCGCGCGGCGGAGGCCGCCGCCCGGACGCCCTGGGCTCGCGCCCGGCGGGTCGTGGCCGGGGCGGCCGAGGGCCTGCGGGCGCGCCTCGGGCGCCGCGCCCCGGACGCCGCGGCGGGCGAGGAGCGGGACGGTGGCCGCCGGTAGGCTCGTCGGCATGGGTACCCGACTGCGTCTCGCCACGGTCAACGTCAACGGCGTCCGCGCCGCCTTCCGCAAGGGCATGGGCGACTGGCTCGCCGAGCGCGACGTCGACGTGCTCACGCTGCAAGAGGTGCGCGCGAGCACCGACGACCTCGAGGGCCTGCTCGGTCCGGGGTGGACCGTCCTGCACGACCCGGCGACGGCCAAGGGCCGCGCGGGCGTGGCCGTCGCGAGCCGCGTCGCCCCGACCGGGCACCGCGTCGAGCTGGGCCCCGACGACTTCGACAGCGCCGGGCGCTGGCTCGAGGCCGACTACGAGGTGGCCGGCCGGCGGGTGACCGTCGTGAGCACCTACGTGCACTCGGGCGAGGTCGACACCCCCAAGCAGGACGAGAAGTGGCGGTTCCTCGACGCCATGGCCGAGCGGCTGCCGCGCCTCGCCGAGCACGCCGAGCTGGCCGTCGTGACCGGCGACCTCAACGTCGGCCACCGCGAGCTCGACATCAAGAACTGGAAGGGCAACGTCAAGCGTGCCGGGTTCCTCCCCCGCGAGCGCGCCTACTTCGACCGCTTCCTCGGAGAGGCCGGCACCGAGGTCGAGGGCGCCGACGGCAGCCGCGGCCAGGGCCTCGGCTGGGTCGACGTCGGGCGTCGGTCCGCGGGCGAGGTGCCCGGCCCCTACACGTGGTGGTCCTGGCGCGGCCAGGCCTTCGACAACGACTCCGGCTGGCGCATCGACTACCAGATGGCCACGCCCGCGCTGGCCGACAGGGCGACGTCCTACGTCGTCGACCGGGCGGCCGCCTACGACCAGCGCTGGTCCGACCACGCCCCCGTCGTCGTCGACTACGACCTCTGATCCGCACCGCCCCCCGAAGGACCCCCATGACCAGCACACCGCCCGCCGACGGCGACCGCCGCCCCCGCCTCTTCTCGGGCATGCAGCCCAGCGCCGACTCGCTCCACGCCGGCAACTACGTCGGTGCGCTCCTGCAGTGGCGCGAGCTGCAGACGACGCACGACGCCCTCTTCTGCGTCGTCGACCTGCACGCCATCACCGTCCCGCAAGACCCTGCGACGCTGCGCGAGCAGACCCGGCGCACCGCCGCCCAGTACATCGCGGCCGGCATCGACCCCGAGCGCTCCACGCTCTTCGTGCAGTCGCACGTCCCGGCCCACGCCCAGCTCGCCTGGGTGCTCAACACCCTGACCGGCTTCGGCGAGGCCAGCCGCATGACGCAGTTCAAGGACAAGGCGGCGAAGCAGGGCACCGAGGCGGCCTCGCTGGGCCTCTTCGCCTACCCGACGCTCATGGCCGCCGACATCCTGCTCTACCAGGCCGAGAGCGTCCCGGTCGGCGACGACCAGAAGCAGCACGTCGAGCTCACGCGCGACCTCGCCGCCCGCTTCAACAGCCGGTACGGGACCACCTTCGTGGTGCCCGAGGCGACCATCCTGCGCGAGACGGCCCGCATCTACGACCTCCAGGACCCGTCCTCGAAGATGAGCAAGTCGGCCGCGAGCGACGCGGGCATCGTCTGGCTGCTCGACGAGCCCTCCCGCACGGCGAAGAAGGTCAAGTCGGCCGTCACCGACGCCGAGCGCGAGATCCGCTTCGACCGCGGCGCGAAGCCGGGCGTCTCCAACCTGCTCACGATCCTCTCCGCCTTCGGCGGCACGCCCGTCGCCCAGCTCGAGGAGTCCTACGCCGGCCAGGGCTACGGCGACCTCAAGCGCGACGTCGCCGAGGCCGTCGTCGAGACCTTCGCCCCGGTGCGCGAGCGCACCCTGGAGCTGCTCGACGACCCCGCCGAGCTGGACCGGCTGCTCGCCGCGAACGCCGACCGGGCGGCGGAGATCGCCGAGCGGACCATCGCGACCGTGTACGACCGCATCGGGTTCGTCCGCAAGGCCTGACCGTGCTCCCCTTCGTGCTCGACGCCCCGCGCGTGCGCCTCGAGGTGCCCGGGCCGGCCGACGTCGAGGCGATCGTGACGGCCTGCTCCGACCGCGAGGTGCAGCGCTTCACGACCGTCCCGGTCCCCTACGACCGCACGGAGGCCCGACGGTTCCTCGAGCAGGTCGTCGCCCCGGGATGGGCGACGGGCCGCGAGCTGACCTGGGGCATCCGCGGCCCGGGGTCGAGCGAGCTGCTCGGCGTCATCAGCTGGCGCCCGCGGCACTCCGACGTGGGCTTCTGGCTGACGCCGGCCGCACGGGGCCGCGGGCTCGTCACCGCGGCGCTGCACCGGGTCTGCGACCACGCCTTCGCCGAGGGCGCCGAGGCCGTCACCTGGGAGGGCTACGTCGGCAACGACGCCTCCGCCGCCGTCGCCCGGCGCTGCGGCTTCACCTACCAGGGCGTCGGCCCCGGCCTGCACCCCGGGCGCGAGCGGAGCGGGCCGCACCCGCTCTGCTGGCGCGCGCGCCTCCTGCCGGGCGACGACCGCTCGCCCCGCGCCGGGTGGCCGGCCGTCGGCGACGACTCCCCCGGCTCCCGCACGACGGCCCCCGACGCCGTCGACCCCGACTCCGACTCCGACTCCCGACCGTCCCGACCGGAGGAACCGTGACCCGCACCGATCCGCCCTCGTCCCCGGGCTCGCCGACCACCCCCGGACGCGCCGCCGTCGAGGAGGCCGCCATGCGGCGGGCCCTCGTCCTGGCCGCAGCGGGACCGGTGACGGGCGTGAACCCCCGGGTCGGCTGCGTCCTGCTGCGCCCCGACGGGACCGTCGCCGCCGAGGGCTGGCACCGCGGCGCGGGCACGCCGCACGCCGAGGTCGCGGCCCTCGCCGCCCTCGCCGGCTCGGCCGAGGGCCTCACCGCGGTCGTGACGCTCGAGCCCTGCGCCCACACGGGGCGCACGGGACCGTGCGCCGACGCGCTCGTCGCGGCCGGCGTCGCCCGCGTCGTGCACGCGGTCGACGACCCCGGGGACGCCTCCTCAGGAGGCGCCACGCGGCTCCGACGCGCGGGCGTCGACGTCGAGGGCGGACTGCTCCGCGACGAGGGCGAGGAGTTCCTGCGCCGCTGGCTCGTCGCCGTGCGCCGCCGACGCCCCTTCGTCACGCTGAAGTGGGCCTCGAGCCTCGACGGCCGCACCGCCGCGGCCGACGGCACGAGCCGGTGGATCACCGGTGCCGCCGCCCGGCAGCACGTCCACGAGCAGCGGGCCGCCCACGACGCGATCCTCGTGGGCACGGGCACCGTGCTCGACGACGACCCGTCCCTCACCGTGCGGGGCGACGCCGGCGAGCTGCAGCCCGTGCAGCCGCTGCCGGTCGTCGTCGGGCGCCGCCCGGTGCCCGCCGACGCCGCCCTCCGACGTCACCCGCGAGGCCTGGTCGAGACCGGCACGCGCGACCTCGAGGCCGTGCTCGACGACCTCTGGCGGCGCGACGTGCGCAGCGTCCTCGTCGAGGGCGGGCCGACGGTGGCCAGCGAGGCCGTGCGACGCGGCCTCGTCGACGACTACCTCGTCTACCTCGCCCCGACGCTGCTCGGCGGGCCGCGCACGGCCCTCGACGACCTGGGCGTCGGCACGATCGGCGAGCAGCGCCGCCTGCGCACCACGAGCGTCGAGCGGCTGGGCGACGACCTGGTGCTCACCGCGCGCGCCGTCGGCACCGAGGGCGGAGGCGACCGGTGACGGGGCCCGGCGCCACGCCCTCGCAGGTGGTCGCGGAGATCGAGACCACCGTGCCGACGCGGCACGGCCGGTTCCGCGTGCGCGCCTACCGGGACCTCGTCACGGCGGCGGACCACGTCGCCCTCGTCGCCGACGCGCCCGACGGCACCCCGCCGGGGCCCGGCGCCCTCGTGCGCGTGCACTCGGAGTGCCTCACGGGCGAGGCGTTCGGCTCGCTGAAGTGCGAGTGCGGACCGCAGCTCGACGCCGCCCTCGCGGCCGTGCAGGAGCACGGCGGCGTGGTGGTGTACCTGCGCGGACAGGAGGGCCGGGGCATCGGGCTCGTCGCCAAGCTCCGGGCGTACCGCCTGCAGGAGGACGGCCTCGACACCCTCGACGCCAACCTCGCCCTGGGCCTGCCCGCGGACGCCCGCGAGTACGGCGCCGCGGCCGACGTGCTCCGCGACCTCGGCGTGCCCTCCGTGCGCCTGCTCAGCAACAACCCCGAGAAGCGCCGGCAGCTCGAGGCCCACGGCATCGTCGTCGACGCGCTCGTGCCCCTCGTGGTGCCCGTCGGCGAGGACGCCGCCGCGTACCTCGCCGTCAAGCGCGACCGCATGGGCCACCACCTGCCGGGGGGCGCGACCGACCCGCTCTGACCCCGCGCTACGATGGGCGACGGCCGTCACGAGCGGCCACCACCCGCGCGACCTCACCGAGGTCGTGCCCGGCACCGGGGCGCGCGACGACCGTCCGCCCGCTCCTCCGCTCCGAGTCGCAGCGCCGTACCACCGCGCTCCTCGTCGACGCCGCCGGCGCCTCGTCCTCGTCAGGGAGCCCTCCCGCATGTCCACCAGCACCACCGTTCCGTCGACCGACGGCCCACCCGCCGTGAACAAGCGCTCGCGCGTCGTGCTCGCGAGCCTCATCGGCACCTCGATCGAGTTCTACGACTTCTACGTCTACGCGACCGCCGCGGTCCTGGTCTTCCCGACCATCTTCTTCGCCAACGACGACCCGGCCGTCGCCCGGCTCGCCTCGTTCGCCGTCTTCGGCGTCGCCTTCATCGCCCGACCGGTCGGCTCGATCGTCTTCGGCCACTTCGGCGACCGCATCGGCCGCAAGGGCACCCTCGTGGCCTCGCTGCTCACGATGGGCATCGCGACGGTCCTCATCGGCTGCATCCCGGCGGGCACGACGCCCGGCTGGTCGGTGGCCGCACCGGCGATCCTCGTGGTGCTCCGCTTCTGCCAGGGCCTCGGGCTCGGCGGCGAGTGGAGCGGCGCCGCCCTGCTCGCGACGGAGAACGCCCCGAAGGGCCGCCGCGCGATCTACGGCACCTTCCCGCAGCTCGGCGCCCCCATCGGGTTCATCGTCGCGAACGTCGTGTTCGTGGTGCTCAACAGCACGCTCAGCGAGGAGGCGTTCCTCGCCTGGGGCTGGCGCGTGCCGTTCCTCTTCAGCGCCCTGCTCGTCGTCATCGGCCTCTACGTGCGCTTCAAGCTCATCGAGACGCCCGCGTTCCAGAAGGTCGTCGACTCGGGCTCCGTGGCGAAGCTGCCCCTCGCGCGGGTGTTCCGCACGAGCTGGCAGCCGCTGGTCCTCGGCACGTTCATCATGCTGGCGACGTACACGCTCTTCTACCTCATGACGACGTTCACGCTCACCTACGGCACGGCCGAGACGGGCGGCCCCACCCCGGGCCTGGGCATCGAGCGCTCGCAGTTCCTGTGGATGCTCATCTTCGGCGTCGTGTTCTTCGGCATCTTCACGCTCGTCTCGGGCCCGCTCGCCGAGCGCTTCGGGCGCCGGGCGACGCTGATCGTCGTGACCGCGGCGATCCTGGTGTTCGGCTTCTGCTTCGCCCCGCTGTTCGGCGCCGGCGTGGTCGGTGCGCAGGTGCTGCTCGTCATCGGCTTCACCCTCATGGGACTCACCTTCGGCCCGATGGGCGCGGTGCTGCCGGAGCTGTTCCCGACCAACGTGCGGTACACGGGCTCGGCGATCAGCTACAACGTCGCGAGCATCCTCGGTGCGGCCGTCGCCCCGTTCATCGCGGTCTGGCTGTGGCAGTCCGCGGGCGGCAGCACCTGGCTCGTGGGCCTCTACCTCTCGAGCATGGCGGCGATCACCCTCGTCGCACTGCTGCTGAGCCGTGAGACGCGCGACCGCGACTACGAGCGCGTGGGCTGACCCGCCCGTCCCCTCCTCCCCCGACCCGCCCTCGGCACCGCCGAGGGCGGGTCGGGGCGTGCAGGAGGTCCTGCACGGCGAGACGAAGTACGGTGCTCTCGGCGGTCCCCCCGATCGCCGCCGTCCGCACGAGAGGCACCATGAGCACGACGACCGGAGCAGCAGGCACCGACGAGAGCACGACCCGACCCGCCCGCCGTCGCCGTGGCGGCCGCGCGGCCCCCGAGGGGCCCCGCGCCACGTTCGGGCAGCTGCTCCCCTACCTCACCGAGCGCCGTGGCGTCATGGTGCTCATCCTCGTGCTGAGCGTGCTCGGCGCCGCCGCCGCCCTGGCCCAGCCCCTCCTCGTCAGCCAGGTCATCTCGTTCGTCGAGGCGGGCCGCGGGCTCGGGATCCTGGTGTGGGCGCTCGTCGGCCTGGTCGTCGTCTCGGGCCTGCTCAGCGGGTTCCAGCACTACCTGCTGCAGCGCACCGGCGAGGGCGTCGTGCTCAGCAGCCGGCGGCGCCTCGTGGCGCGCATCCTGCACCTGCCGGTGGGCCAGTTCGACGTGCGCCGCACGGGCGACCTCGTCTCGCGCGTGGGCAGCGACACCACGCTGCTGCGGGCCGTGCTCACGCAGGGGCTCGTCGAGGCCGTCGGCGGCACCCTGACGCTCGTGGGCGCGATCGTCGGCATGGCGCTCATCGACCCGGTGCTGCTGGGGCTCACCGTGCTCGTCGTCGCGATCTCGGTCGTCGTGGTCGTCGTGCTCAGCGGGCGCATCCGCGTCGCGAGCCGTCGCGCACAGGAGAAGGTCGGCGACCTCACCGCCGCGGTGGAACGCGCCATCAGCTCCGTCCGCACCATCCGGGCCGCGGGCGCCACCGACCGCGAGATCGCGGCCGTCGACCGCGACGTCGAGGGCGCGTACCGTCGCGGCCTCGACGTGGCGCGCATCTCGGCCCTCGTCGTGCCCGTCTCGAACATCGCCATGCAGGCGTCGTTCCTCGTCGTGCTCGGCGTGGGCGGCTTCCGCGTCGCGAGCGGCACCATCACCGTCGCCGAGCTCGTGTCGTTCGTGCTGTTCCTGTTCCTCATGGTCATGCCGCTCGGCCAGGCGCTCGGCGCCGTGCTCAGCGTCAACCAGGCGCTCGGCGCCCTCGGCCGCATCCAGGAGATCCTCGACCTCCCCGCCGAGGCCGATCGCGACGACGTCATCGCCCGGTCGGTCGCCGACGCCGCGCCCGGCACCGTCGACCCCGACGCGGCCGTGCAGTTCGACGCCGTGCGCTTCAGCTACCCGAAGGGGGCGTCCGCCTCGACGCTCGACCCCGAGGCGGTCGCGGCCGCCGACGACGACCTCACGGTGCTGCGCGGTCTGTCGTTCTCGGCGCCGCGGGGCCGGCGCACGGCCCTCGTCGGCCCGTCCGGCGCCGGCAAGAGCACGCTGCTCGCCCTCGTCGAACGCTTCTACGACCCCGACTCGGGCGTCGTGCGGGTCGGCGGCACCGACGTGCGGGCCCTCGACCGCGAGGCGCTGCGCGCGCAGATCGGGTACGTCGAACAGGACGCCCCCGTGCTCGCGGGGACGATCCGCGACAACCTCGTGCTGGGCTCGCCCGACGCCACCGACGACGACTGCCGCCGGGTGCTCGAGGCCGTGAACCTCACGGCCGTGCTCGAGCGCGGCGACGAGGGCCTCGACGCGCAGGTCGGCGAGGACGGCGTCATGCTCTCCGGCGGGGAGCGCCAGCGCCTCGCCATCGCGCGGACGCTGCTGTCCGCCCCGCCGATCCTCCTGCTCGACGAGTCGACGTCGAGCCTCGACGGGCTCAACGAGCAGCGCCTCCGCGGCGCCCTCGACGCGGTCGCCGAGGGCCGCACGCTCATCGTCATCGCCCACCGTCTCTCGACGGTCGTCGACAGCGACCGCATCGTCGTCGTCGAGGGCGGCCGCGTCGTCGGGCAGGGCACGCACTCCGAGCTCGTCGAGACGGTGCCGCTCTACCGCGACCTGGCGAAGCACCAGCTGCTGGTCTGAGCGAGGGTCCGGCCCGCCCGGGCCCGCTGGCCCGGCTGGCCCGGGCCGGCCCGGGCCGGCCCGGGCCCGACCCTCTCTCGGGGTGTCCACGACACGCGGAGCACGGTCTGGTCGACCCGCCGATCGTGGACAGCGTCCGCCTGACGGTGTCCGCGAGACGCGGAGCCCCGGCTGGCCGACCCGCCGGACGGAGACACCGCCCCCCCGACGGCGTCCCCGACATCCGACCAGTTCGCCCCGGAGAGGCGCTCGGTCAGGCGCCGAACGGGTCGGGCGTCATCACGTAGGTCGTCTCGAGGTACTCGTGGATGCCCTCGGAGCCGCCCTCGCGGCCGAGCCCGGACTCCTTGACCCCGCCGAACGGTGCCGAGGCGTTCGAGACGACCCCGACGTCGAGCCCGAGCATGCCCGTCTCGAGCCGTTCCGCCAGCCGCTGTCCGCGGGCCCGGTCGCGGGTGAACGCGTAGGCGACGAGGCCGTACTCGGTGTCGTTCGCGAACCGCACCGCGTCGTCCTCGGTGCAGAACGGCACGACCGTGAGCACGGGACCGAAGATCTCGGTCCGCAGGATCTCGCTGCCGGGCGCCACGTCCCGGAGCACGGTGGGCGCGAACCACGTGCCGGGACCCTCGAGCCGCTCGCCGCCCACGACGACCTCGGCGCCGCGCTCGACGGCGTCGTCGACGAGGGCGGCGGCCTTGTCGACGGCACGCTCGTCGATGAGCGGCCCGATGTCGACGCCTGCCTCGGTGCCCGGCCCGACGCGGTAGCTCCGCACCGCGTCGGCGACCCGGTCGACGAAGGCGTCGACCACCGACTCGTGGACGAAGAACCGGTTGGCTGCCGTGCACGCCTGCCCCACGTTGCGGAACTTCGCCTGCAGCGCGCCCGTCACGGCGGCGTCGAGGTCGGCGTCCTCGAAGACGAGGAACGGGGCGTTGCCGCCGAGCTCCATCGAGGTGCGCAGCACGTGCCGGGCCGCCTGCGCGAGCAGCTGCGACCCGACCGGCGTCGACCCGGTGAAGCTGAGCTTCCGGAGGCGCGGGTCGTCGATCAGGGGCCCCGTCACGTCGGCCGCGCGCGTCGTGGGCAGCACCTGCACGACGCCGTCGGGCACACCGGCCTCGGCGAGGATCGCGGCGAACGCGAGGGTCGTCAGCGGCGTCTGCTCGGCGGGCTTGACGACGACCGTGCAGCCGGCGGCGAGGGCGGGCGCGATCTTGCGGGTGGCCATCGCGAGGGGGAAGTTCCACGGGGTGATCAGCAGGCACGGCCCGACCGGCCGGTGCAGCACCGTGGTGCGCCCGGTGCCCTCGGGGTTGGTGCCGTAGCGGCCGGTGATCCGCACGGCCTCCTCCGAGAACCAGCGCACGAACTCGCTGCCGTAGGTGAGCTCGCCCCGGGACTCGGCGAGGGGCTTGCCCATCTCGAGCGTCATGAGCAGGGCCAGGTCGTCGGCCCTCTCGCGCAGCAGGTCGAACGCCCGGCGCAGCACGTCGGAGCGGTCGCGCGGCGACGTCGCCGCCCAGGCGGCCTGGGCGGCCACGGCCGCGTCGAGGGCCAGGAGGCCGTCCTCCGGGGTCGCGTCGGCGACGGCCACGAGCACCTCCCCCGTCGCCGGGTCGTGCACGTCGAAGGTGCCCCCGTCGCTCGCCGGCCGCCAGGACCCGCCGACGAACAGCCCGGTGGGCACGGCCGCCAGCACGCGCTGCCGGTCGGCGGCGGTGGCCGCGCTCACGACCGGACCTCGGCGGACGGGGCGACCGAGCCTCCTGCGGCGCGCACCTCGTCGAGGGCGGCCGCGCTCGGGCCGGGGGCGACGCCCGCGACGAGGTCGTCGAGGACCCGGACGCGCAGGCCGGCACGCAGCGCGTCGAGGGTGGAGGCCCGCACGCAGTGGTCGGTGGCGATGCCGACCACGTCGACGTCGGTCACGCCGTGCTCGGCGAGGACCTCGGCGGCGGGCCGGCCGTCGTCCGTCGTGCCCTCGAACAGCGAGTAGGCCGGCACGCCCTGGCCCTTGCCCACGTGCACGTCGACGAGCGACGCGTCGAGGCCGGGGTCGTAGTCGGCACCGGGGGTGCCGTCGACGCAGTGCACCGGCCAGGTGTCGACGAAGTCGGGCTCGGCGGAGAAGTGCCCGCCGTTGTCGTCGTCGCCGTGGTGCCGGTCACGGCTGGCGACGACGAGGTCGTAGCGACCCGGCGAGGCCCGCACGTGCTCCGTGATCGCCGCGGCGACGCGGTGGCCGCCCTCCACGCCGAGCGCCCCGCCCTCGGTGAAGTCGGCCTGGACGTCGATGATGAGGAGTGCCCTGGTCATGGCTCCATCCTGCCCCTCGGCGGTCCCGGCCGCGATCAGCGCACGCGCCGCCTGGGGATCACGTCGTGGTGAGGTCGCCTCCGCAGGACCAGACGGCGGTCGTGAGCGTGTCGAGGGCGGCCCGCGCGCTGTCGCGGACGTCCCCGATGGCGTAGAAGGCGAAGGTGAGCCGCGTGCCGTCCTGGGCGTCGATCGTGCCCGCGAGCGTGTAGGCCGTGTCGATCCAGCCGGTCTTGGCGCGGACCGCCCCCGCGGCGACGGCGTTGGGCCCCGTGAAGCGCGAGGCCAGGGTGCCGCTGCGGCCCGAGACGGGCAGGGCGTCGAGCACGACGCCCAGCGACTGCTGGCGCGCCCCGACCTGGACCATGAGCTTCGCGACGGTCGTCGCGGGCACCGCGTTGTCCTCGCTGAGCCCCGATCCGTCGACGATCGTGATGTCGTCGACCGACAGGCCGTAGGCCGGGCCGAGCGCCTGGCGGTACACGCCCGTGAGGGACGCGGCCGACCCGTCGGCGCCGGCCGCCCGCGACGAGGCTCGCGCCAGCATCTCGGCGAGCGTGTTGTCGCTCGTCGGCAGGAGGGTCGCCACGAGCGACGAGACCGGCTGGGACGACACACTGCCGAGCACGGTGCTGCTGGTCGACGCGCCCTGGCTCATCGGTGCGGACGCGGCACCGGGCACGCCGGCCGCGACGAGCGCGCGCCGGAAGGCCTCCCCGGCCCGACCCACGGGGTCGGTGCTGCGCGGGCTCGTCTGGGCGGTCGGCGTGGCCCGGTCCCCGTCGACCTGCAGGGCCGTGACCTCGGAGTGGTACCCGATCGTCTGCTCGCTGCGCGCCCAGCTCGGGTGCCACTTGTCGGCGGTGCTCCAGGCGGTGGCGTCGAGCGTGATCGCGGTGACCGGGCGGTCGCCCAGCGAGGCCTTCACCTGACCGGCGAGGTCGGAGAGGGTGGGTGCGCCCGGGTAGACGCTGCCGCCTCCCGCGCTGAGGGTGGCGTCGCCGCCGCCGACCAGGGCGATCGACCCCGTGGCCGCGTCGCCCGTGACGGTCGTCGTGAGCCGGTGGTCGGGACCGAGCACCGAGAGCGCCACCGCGCTCGTGAGCGTCTTGAGGACGCTGCCCGTGCGGGCGGGCGTCGAGCCCGCCCGGTCGAAGAGCACCTCGCCGGTGGCCGCGTCGACCACCGAGCCCTCGAACTGCCCCAGGCGCGGGTCGGCGGCCGCCGCGGCCACCGAGCAGGTGCGCAGGCGCGTCGGGGCGGGGACCTCGGCCGGGACCGCCCGCGGGGGCGCCTCGGTCGGGGCGGCCTCGGGGGTCGTCGTCACGGTGACGGTCGGGGCGGGCTCGGGAGGGCCTCCTGCGCTCGCGGCCGTCGGGGCCACGGGACCGACGGAGGCGGCGCCCGCCGCGACGGCGCCCGAGCCGAGCAGGGCGAACGCGAGCGCGCCCGCCGTCACGAGCGTCGCGCGGGGGTGGCGGCGCAGGGCCGTCGCGAGCGACGCGCGGCGGGACGAGCGGGGACGACGAGCGGCGGGGTCGGCGTGGCCGTCAGCCGGATCGGCCCCACCGGCAGGGGCGGTGTCGCGGGGGTCGTCCGGCTGCTCGTCCACGGCGACCATCGTACGAGACGCAGACCGCTCGGTCACCCCCGGCCGGGGGCCTCCTGCCCCTCCGACGGACCTCGCGCCTCAGGCGTCGGCGTCGTACCGCACGCCCACCTGGCGCCGCAGCTCGTCCATGGTCGCCATGACGGCCACGATCTCGTCACCGGGCAGCAGGGGGCTCTCGAGCTCGCCCGCCTCGACGACGCGCTGCAGCTCGAGGGCCTGGTGGTGCATGCCGCGCAGGCCGTCGTCCTCGGCGTCGAAGCGCTCGACGACGCCGCCGTCGAGGTCGCGCACCGTGAAGCCGCCGGGCGCGTAGAACGTCGCGTCGACCTCGATGCGCCCCTCGGTGCCGTGCAGCACGGCGACGTCGTCGCCGGCCGTGTCGAGCGCGGCGAAGAGCTGCGCGGTCGCGCCCGAGGCGTACGACAGCTGACCCGCGATGCGCGCGTCGACGCCCTGGTCGCTGAGCACCGCGCTGCCCCGCACCTCGCTGGGCACGCCCAGCAGGTCGTGCGCGAACGACACGGGGTAGACGCCGAGGTCGAGCAGGGCGCCACCGCCCAGGGCGGGGTCGTTGAGGCGGTGCCGCGGGTCGGTCGGCAGCGCCTGCAGGTGCTGGGCGGTGAGCAGGCGCACATCGCCGATGGCCCCGTCGCGCACGAGCTCGCGCAGCCGGACGCTCTGCGGCAGGTAGCGGGTCCACATGGCCTCGAGCACGGCCACGCCGGAGGCCCGTCCCGCCTCGACCACGCGGCTCGCCTCGTCCGCCGTGACCGTGAACGACTTCTCGACGAGCACGTGCTTGCCCGCCGCGATCGCGAGCAGCGCGTTCTCGGCGTGGAAGGGGTGCGGGGTCGCCACGTAGACCGCGTCGACGGACTCGTCGGCGACGAGGTCCTCGTAGCTGCCGTGCGTCGCGATGCCCTCCAGGCCGGTGTCGGCCGCGAAGGCGCGGGCGCGGTCGGCGTCGCGCGAGCCGACGGCGGTCACGGGCAGGCCGGCGCCGCGCAGGTCGGAGGTGAAGGCCCGGGCGATGCCGCCGGCGCCGAGGATTCCCCATCGGATCGTCATGGGTCCTGTCTACCGGACGGGGGCGCGCGGTGGCGGACGCCCGAAGGAGCCGGGGTGGCCGGAGCGTCGGCAGCGGCTGAGCCCCGAGGACGACGAAGCCCCGGTCTCGAGGACCGGGGCGTCGGATGGAGCCGCTTTGGGGAATCGAACCCCAGACCTTCTCATTACGAGTGAGACGCTCTGCCGACTGAGCTAAAGCGGCGGAGCCTGTGGGTCGAGACCCTCAGGCACAGTCATCTACTGTAGCGGATCTTCAGGCGCGCCGCTGCACCAGGCGCTCGAGCGTCGCGAAGCTCGCGTCGAGGCGGGCACGGAGGCCGAAGCGGACCTCGTCGCCCTCGTGCGCCTCGTCGTCGTCGACCCACTCGTACCAGGCGTGCCGGAGGGTCGCCATGGCGACCAGGGTGACGAGGTGCGCGTGGCTGCGGACCGACTCGGGCCCGTCGTCGCCCACGCCGTCGGGCCGGACGCCCACCTGGGCGTCGCGCTCGAGGCGGCGCAGGACGAGGTCGCCCAGGCGCTCCTCGAAGGACCGGACGCTCGCGACGCGTCGGGCGAAGAGGTCGGGGTCGGCCTTGAGGACGGCCCGGCGCAGCTGCACGAGCTCGCGGTCGACCACGGACCGGTCGACGGCCTCGTCGAGCAGGTGCACGAGGCCGTCGAGCAGCGGCTCGTCGCCCGCCGCCACGAAGCGCTCGAGCTCGGGGCCCTCGGGCAGCTCGGGGGCGTCGCCGACGACCGCGTCCTCCTTCGTCGCGAAGTAGTTGAAGAACGTGCGCGGCGACACGTCGGCGGCACGGCTGATCATGTCGACGGTCACGGCGTCGAGGCCGTGCTGCTGCACGAGCGTGAGCACCGCCACCTGGATCGTCCGGCGCATGGCCAGCCGCTTCCGTTCGCGCAGCCCGGGCACGGTCGTCACGTCGCTCATGCGCCCATCCTGTCTCACGCGCGTCCGTGACGGCTGACCGCGACGAGCATGGCCTCGAGGGCGAGCGCGGGGGCGACGTTCGCCTCGACCCGCTGCCGGGCCGTGGCGATGGCGTCGAGCACGGTGAGGGTCGCCGCGGGCGTCGACCCGCGTGCCACCGACGTGAGGCGGTCGAGGATCGCGCCGTTGACGGGGTCGCCGTCGACGCCCAGCTGCAGCAGGAGCACGTCGCGGTAGAGCGACTGCAGGTCGACCATGATGCGGTCGAGCCCGTCGCGGAGGCTGCGCGTGGCGCGTCGCTTCTGGTCGTCCTCGAGGGCGCGCAGCTGGCTGCGGAGGGCGGGCGGCACGGTGCCCCCCGGGTCGACGCCGAGCGAGCGGAGCGCCTGCTCGCGCTCCTGGGCGTCGCGCTCCTCGGTGATGGCCTTCGCGTCCTCGCCGGCGAGGGCCAGGAGCGTCGCGGCGGCGCGCACCGCGTCGGACACCGAGCGGATGTCGAGGGCCGTCCCGAGGGTGCGGCCCCGGCGGGCACGGGCCTCCGGGTTCGTGGCCAGGCGGAGCGCCATGCCGATGTGGCTCTGGGCCTCCCGGGCCGCGAGGACGGCCAGGTCGGGGGCGACGCCGTTGCGCGCGACGAGCAGCTGCGCCACGTCGTCGACGCTGGGGGTCCGCAACCGCACGCTGCGCACGCGCGAGCGGATGGTCGGGATGAGGTCGGCCTCGCTGGGCGCGCAGAGGATCCACACGGTGCGGGGAGGCGGCTCCTCGAGCGCCTTGAGCAGGAGGTTCGAGGTGCGCTCCGTCATGCGGTCGGCGTCCTCGATGACGACGACCCGGTAGCGCCCCACCGACGGCGAGAACTGCGACGAGCTCACCAGGCGACGCACCTCGTCGATCGTGATGATGACCCGCTCGGTGCTGAGCACGGCGAGGTCGGGGTGGCTGCGCGCTGCGACCTGCCGCGCGGTCGCCTCGTCGTCGCCGGGACGCGCGAGCAGGGCCGAGGCGAACGCGTAGGCGAGGTTGGACCGACCCGAGCCGGGCGGTCCGGTGATGAGCCACGAGTGCGTCATGGCCGCATTGTCGGGATCGCGCGACGCGGCCGCCCGGAGCACGGCGATGGCGTCGGCCTGCCCGGTGAGGTCGTCCCAGACCGACACGGGTCAGCCCTCGGCGGGTGCGTCGGCGGTCAGCCCCGGCAGGCGCCGCACGCGGTCGAGGACCCGTTCGGCGACCTCGTCGACGCCGAGCGAGGCGTCGACGACGAGGATCCGCTCGGGCTCGGCCCCGGCGAGGTCGAGGTAGGCGTCGCGCACGCGGCCGTGGAACGCGTCGGCCTCGGCCTCGAGCCGGTCGTAGGCCGCGCGCGTGCCGTCGCCCTCGCGGCGCTGCCGACCCAGGGCGGGGTCGAGGTCGAGCAGCACCGTGAGGTGCGGCAGGAGGCCGTCGGCGGCCCACAGGGACAGCTCGCGGACCTCGGTGCCCCCGAGCACCCGTCCGGCGCCCTGGTAGGCGACGGACGAGTCGAGGTAGCGGTCCTGGAGCACGACGTCGCCGCGCTCGAGGGCCGGGCGCACGACCGTGGCGACGTGCTGGGCCCGGTCGGCGGCGTAGAGCAGGGCCTCGGCCCGCGGGTCGACGTGTCCGCGTCGGTGCAGGAGCATCTGGCGCAGCTCGAGCCCGAGGTCGGTGCCGCCGGGCTCGCGCGTGCGGACGACCGTGCGCCCCTGCTCGCGCAGCCAGCTCTCGAGCCGGTCGGCCTGCGTGGTCTTGCCGGAGCCGTCGCCGCCCTCGAGCGTGACGAAGACGCCCGTCACGACGCGGTGGCGCCGCCGTCGCCGGTCGCGGCAGCGGCCGTCGTGGCAGCGGCCTTCGTCGTCGAGGCCTTCGTGGTCGCCGGCTTCGTCGCGGTCGCCTTCTTGGCGGCCGCCGTCGTCGCCGCCTTCGTCGTCGTCGCCTTCTTGGCGGGTGCCTTCTTGGCGGACGCCTTCTTCGCCGGCCCCTTGGCCCGCTTGTCGGCGAGCAGCTGGACGGCCCGGTCGAAGTCGACCTCCTCGACGGTCTCGCCGCGCGGGATCGTCGCGTTGGTCTCGCCGTCGGTGACGTAGGGACCGAAGCGGCCGTCCTTGACCTTGATCGCCTTGCCGCTCACGGGGTCGGCCGCGAACTCGGCCAGCGCGCTGCTCGCGCGCCGGGCGCCGTACTTCGGCTGGGCGAAGAGCTCTTGCGCACCGGCGAGGTCGATGTCGAAGATGGCGTCCTCCGACGGCAGGGTGCGCGTGTCGGTGCCCTTCTTGAGGTAGGGCCCGTAACGGCCGTTCTGCGCCGTGATCTCGTCGCCCGACTCGGGGTCGGCACCGACGGTGCGCGGCAGGTCGAGCAGCTTCAGCGCCGTCGCGAGGTCGATCTGGTCGACGCTCATGGTCTTGAACAGCGACGCCGTGCGCTCCTTCGGCGCGGCCTTCTTGGCGGCCGGCTTCTTGGCGGGGGCCTTCGTCGCCGTCGCGGCGGCGGCCGCGGCCGGCTGCTCGGCGGTGACCTCGCCCGTGGCGGCGTCGACGGTCACGCCGGCCTCCTCGACGGGGCGCTCGGTCACGTACGGGCCGAAGCGACCGTCCTTGGCGACGACCTCCTTGCCCGAGTCGGGGTTGAGGCCGAGCACGCGGTCACCGACCACGGGGGCGTCGATGAGCTCGCGGGCCCGCTCGGGGGTGAGCTCGTCGGGTGCCATGTCCTCGGGCACGTTGACGCGGCGGGGCGTCTCGGGGTCGTCGCTCGGGGTCTCGAGGTAGGGGCCGTACCGGCCGATGCGCAGGGTCAGGCCGTCGCCGAGGGCGACGGAGTTGATGTCGCGCGCGTCGATCTCGCCGAGGTTGTCGACGACGGTGCGCAGGCCCCGGTGGTCGTCGTTGCCGAAGTAGAACCCGTTCAGCCAGTCCACGCGGTCGGCGTCGCCGCCGGCGATGCGGTCGAGGTCGTCCTCCATGCCGGCCGTGAAGTCGTACTGGACGAGGTCGCCGAAGTACTCCTCGAGCAGGCGCACGACCGAGAAGGCGATCCAGTTCGGCACGAGGGCCGTGCCGCGCGGGGTGACGTACCCACGGTCGACGATCGTGGAGATGATGGCGGCGTAGGTCGAGGGGCGCCCGATGCCGAGCTCCTCGAGGGTCTTGACGAGGCTGGCCTCGGTGTACCGGGGCGGGGCGCTCGTGTCGTGCCCCTTCGCCTCGACCTCGTCGAGCGCCAGGGACTGGCCCTCGGCGAGCGGCGGCAGCTTGGCGTCGCCGGCCTCGGCGGTGCCGTGGCGGTCCTCGTCGCGGCCCTCCTCGTAGGCCGCGAGGAACCCGCGGAACGTGATGACGGTGCCCGAGGCGGCGAACTCGGCGAGCGTGCCGCCCTCGCTGCGCGCCGGCACGCCCTCGACGTCGGTCGGGGCCGTGGCGGCGACGACGACGGAGGCCGTCGAGCCCTTGGCGTCGGCCATCTGCGAGGCGACGGTGCGCTTCCAGATGAGGTCGTAGAGCTTCCACTCGTTGCCGCGCAGGGTGCCCTCGAGCTCGCCGGGCGTGCGGAACGTGTCGCCCGAGGGACGGACGGCCTCGTGCGCCTCCTGCGCGTTCTTGCTCTTGCCCGTGTAGAGGCGGGGCTTCTCGGGCACCGTCTCGGGGCCGTAGAGCGACGCCGCCTGCTTGCGGGCCGCGGCGATCGCCTGCTGCGACAGCGAGGGCGAGTCGGTCCTCATGTAGGTGATGAAGCCGTTCTCGTAGAGCGACTGGGCGGTGCTCATCGTCTGCCGGGCGGAGAAGCGCAGCTTGCGCGCGGCCTCCTGCTGCAGGGTCGAGGTCGTGAACGGCGCGGCCGGTCGGCGCGTGTAGGGCTTCGACTCGACGCTGCCGACGACGACGGAGACGTCGTCGCGGCGCAGTGCCGCGGCGAGCGCCGTGGCCGAGGCCTCGTCGAGGGCGACGCCCCCGGTCTTGAGCTGACCGCGGTCGTCGAAGTCGCGACCGCTGGCGACGCGGCCGCCGTTGACGCGCGTGAGCCGCGACGTGAACGACTGGCCCTCGCCGCTCGGCTCGAAGACGGCCGTGAGGTCCCAGTAGTTGGCCGAGACGAAGGCGAGGCGCTCGCGCTCGCGGTCGACCACGAGGCGGGTGGCGGCCGACTGCACGCGGCCGGCGCTGAGGCCCGGGCCGACCTTGCGCCAGAGCACCGGCGAGACCTCGAAGCCGTAGAGGCGGTCGAGGATGCGCCGCGTCTCCTGCGCGTCGACGAGGGCGGTGTCGAGCTCGCGGGTGTTCTCGCGGGCCTGCTGGATCGCGTCCTTCGTGATCTCGTGGAAGACCATCCGCTTGACGGGGACCTTCGGCTTGAGCTCCTGCAGGAGGTGCCACGCGATGGCCTCGCCCTCGCGGTCCTCATCGGTGGCGAGGTAGAGCTCGTCGGCCTGCTTGAGCGCCCGCTTGAGCTCGCTCACCGTCTTCTTCTTCGCGTCGGACACGACGTAGTACGGCTCGAAGCCGTTCTCGACGTCGACGGAGAACTTGCCGAGGGAGCCCTTCTTGAGCTCGGCGGGCAGGTTCTTGGGCTCGATGAGGTCACGGATGTGACCGACGGACGCCAGGACCTCGTAGTCGTCGCCCAGGTACTGGGCGATCGTCTTCGCCTTGGCGGGCGACTCGACGATGACGAGCTTCTTCGTGCCGGGCACAGGACTCCTCGGGGACATCGGGGGGAGGTCCCGGTCGGTCCGACCGGGAGGACGACGACGACCGGGGGCGCTGGCTGCCGGCCCCCACCGGCGACGCTGCTGCCGACCCGCACGGTCGCCAGCCACACCATACACACCCGGCGCCGACGGCCCGCTCCGGCCGACGACGTCCTGGGGCGGTCCGGCGGTCGCCCGCGCGGAGACGACGGGCCCCGGCCGGAGGCTGCGGACCGTGACGGTCACGACGGCCCCGTCGACCTCGCAGGAGGTCACGCTCGCCCCCGTCGCGTCGGCCGTCGCCCCGGCCCGGGAGCAGGGCGCGTCCGCGGCCAGGCCGGCGACGGCGTCGGCCCCGGCGAGCGCGGCGGCGTCCGCCGCGCCGGCGATCCGCTGGCGTTCCACGATCCACCCCGAGGCGGCCAGGACCGTCACGGTGAGCACCGCCGCGACCGCCAGCACGGCCGCGACGAGCACGCTCGCGCCGCCCCGCGGGTCGCGGAGGCGTGCCCGACCGCGAGCGCCCTCGGGGCCGCCGGGGCGGCGGCGGACCGCCCCGCGCGCCGGCCCACCGCCCACGCCCCTCACCGCCCTGCCCTCGGCGCGCAGCTGCGGGACGACAGGGGGACCGTGCCGCCCAGGCCGACCAGCCGCACGTCGTGGCGCACGGTGACGCAGACGAGGTCGCCCACGTCGGTCGCCTCGGCGCGTGCGCCCGGCACGAGCGCCGCGAGGGTCCCGCCGACCGCGTCTCCGTCGCCCCTGGCCTGCTGCCGGGCGACGACGGAGGCGGCGTCGGCCACGCGGACGGCCGCCGTGGCCGCGGCCGCGCCCGAGGTGGCGACGCCGAGCAGCACCGCGACGACCGGCAGCACGAGGGCGAGCTCGACCGTGGCGCCCCCGTCGTCGCCCCGCAGCGGCACGGTCAGCCCGCCGCGAGGGCGGAGCGGACGAGGTCGCCGAGGATCCCCCGCACCTCGTCCGAGCGCATGATCGTGACGAGGACGCCGGCGAAGCCGACGGCGGCGAGGATCACGATCGCGTACTCGGCCGTCGCGGCGCCGTCGTCGGCCGCCAGCAGGCGCCGCAGGGCGGCCAGGCGGCCGCGCCCCTCCCCGGGGTCGCGCGGCCGGGCGGCAGGGGCGCTGGGCGTGCGGTGCAGGGTCATCTCGTACCTCTTCTCGTGGTGGTGGCGGGCGACCGGGGCGGCCGCCTCGGCACCAGCGTCGGCGGTCGGGCACCTCGTCAGGAGGCGCGGGGCCCGGTCCCGGGGACGACCGCCCCCGTCACCACGCGGTGGAGGAGAGCAGGGCGATGACGAGCGGCACGACCGCGACCACGACGAAGGCGGGCAGCACGCACACCCCGAGCGGCAGCATGAGCGTGACCCCCAGTCGTTCGGCGGCCACCCGGGCCGCCGCCCGGACGTCCCGGCGCCGCTCGTCGGCGGCGGCCTGCAGGAGCGCCCCGGCCGGCGCGCCCGCCCGTCGGGCGAGGTCCAGCACCCGACCGGCCTCGGCGTCCTCCGCGGGGTGCACGGGGCCGTCCAGGCACTCCGACCACGACCGCCGCACCCCGGCGAGCGCGGCGTCCCACGGGGCCCCGCCCGCGAGCGCGACGGCGACCACCTCGAGGAACAGCCCGGGGACGGCCTCCTGCGGCGTCGCGCCGCGCACGAGGCGGGCGCTCCACCCCCGGGCCGACGCCACGAGGCCGCCGGCCGTGACCAGGCACCCCCACCCCCACGGGGTGCCGAACAGGGTCGGCGCGACGTCGACGCCGAGGGCGAGCGACAGCCCCAGCCCGACGACGGGCAGCGCGAGCACGACGCGCGACGACGCCCGCGGCCCGCTGAGGGCGACCTCGACGTCGCGTCGCGCGTCGCCCAGCGCGCGCAGGGCCTCCGCGAAGCGCAGGAGGCACGGGGCCAGGGGCGCCCCGCAGCGCTCGGCCACGGTCCACGCGCAGGCGAGCCCGCGCCAGGACTCCCCCGCCGGCCCCGGTGGCGCGAGCTGGTGCAGCGCCGCCGCGGTCGGCCCGTCGAGCAGGCCGGTGGCCGCCGCCGCCTCGGCCGTGCCGCGCACCTGCGGGTGCTCCGCGGCCTCGGCGACGAGCGACCACGCCGCGGGAGGGGCGAGCCCCGCCCCGAGCAGCACGGCGACCCGCTGCACCGTGGCGGCCGCGTCGGGCGGTGCGACACGGCGTCCCCTCACCACGGCACCGCCTCCAGGCGGTCGCCGTCGAGCCGGAGGCGGCCCACGCGTGCCAGGCGCCGGCCGGCCGGCGTCCGCTCGACGTGCAGCACCGCGTCGACCGCGCTGACGGCCTGCCGGGCGAGGGCGGCCGGGGCCAGCCCGGCGACGGCTCCCACGGCCTCGAGCCGGGCCGGCACCTCGGCCAGGCCGTTGGCGTGCAGGGTGCCCGCGCCGCCGTCGTGCCCGGTGTTGAGGGCGGCGAGCAGGTCGCGCACCTCGGCCCCGCGGCACTCGCCGACGACGAGCCGGTCGGGCCGCATGCGCAGGGCCTCGCGGAGCAGGCGAGCGAGGTCGACCCCGCCCGCGCCCTCGAGGTTGGCCTGGCGCGCCTCGAGCGACACCACGTGCGGCCGCCGGACGACGAGCTCGGCGACGTCCTCGATGGTGACGATCCGGTCGCCGGGGTCCGCCTCGCCGAGCAGCGCCGAGAGCAGGGTCGTCTTGCCCGCGCCGCCGGCACCCGTGACGAGCAGGTTGGCCCGGTCGGCCACGAGGCGCAGCACGAGGTCGAGCCCCGCCGTGCCCACGTCGTCGAAGAGCCCGGCCGCCCGGAGGTCGTCGAGGGCGAGCGGCCGCGGTCGGGGCAGCCGCACCGAGAGCAGCGTGCCGCCCGTCGACACCGGGGGCAGCACCACGTGCACCCGCACGCCCCGCCCCAGGCGGACGTCGACGCAGGGCGAGGCCTCGTCGACGTGCCGGCCGCCGGCGGCCACGAGCCGGACGGCGAGGTCCCGCGCCGCCGCCTCGGAGAGGTGCACGCCCGGCTCGGGCTCGGCCCCGCGACCGCGGTCGACGAAGGTGCCGCGCCCGCCGTTGACGAAGACGTCGGTCACCCGGTCGTCGGCCACGATCGGGGCCAGCGGCCCGAAGGCGCGCACGAGCGAGGCCGGTCGGCCCCGACCCGGCCGGCCGCCGGGCCCGTCGTCGGGATCGGGCACGAAGCGGGTGGGCAGGAGGGGCGGGTCGGCCGTCGGAGGCGGCGCGGTCGTGGTGGCGTCCATGGTCCGAGTGCACGACAGGGCGGGCGGTCGGGCACGGGCCGCCGGAGGACGTGGTGCAGGAGCACGGCGCGCGACGGGCTGGGGAGGAGGGGACGACGCGGGGACCGCCGGGCGTGGGCGACGCGACGCGCGGGAGGTCGCGCCTCCTGCGCTGACCCCGCAGTAGGGTCGTGCCGCACCCCCGCAACGACGCGAAGGAACCGCCCATGGCCGAGAACGCCACGCCCCCCGCCGACCGCCGGTACGCCCCCGACCCCGCGTTCGTCGCGCAGGCCGTCGCCGGTCCCGAGCTCGCCGAACGCGCCGCCGACGACCGGCTCGCCTTCTGGCACCGCCAGGCCCTCGAACGCCTCACCTGGGAGGCCCCGCCCACCGAGACCCTCGACTGGTCCAGGGCGCCCTTCGCCCGCTGGTTCGCGGACGGCCGCCTCAACGTCGCCGTGAACTGCCTCGACCGGCACGTCGACGCCGGCCACGGCGACCGCGTCGCCCTGCACTGGGAGGGCGAGCCCGGCGACCGCCGCACCATCAGCTACGCCGAGCTCACCGCCGACGTGCAGCGCGCCGCCAACGCGCTCGCCGACCTCGGCGTCGTGGCCGGCGACCGGGTCGTCGTCTACCTGCCCCAGGTGCCGGAGGCCGTCGTCACCATGCTCGCCGTGGCCCGCCTCGGCGCCGTGCACAGCGTCGTCTTCGGCGGCTTCAGCGCCGAGAGCCTGCGCGCCCGCATCGACGACGCCGGGGCGAAGGTCGTCGTGACGGCCGACGGCGGCTGGCGCAAGGGCGCCGTCGCCCCGCTCAAGCCCGCCGTCGACGCCGCGCTCGCCGTCGACGGCCCCAGCACGGTCGAGCACGTGCTCGTGGTGCGCCGGGGCGGCAACGAGGTCGCGTGGACCGACGGCCGCGACGCCTGGTGGCACGACGCGATGGCGGCCGCCGCCCCGACGCACGTCGCCGAGGCGTTCGAGGCCGAGCACCCGCTGTTCATCCTCTACACGAGCGGCACGACCGGGAAGCCCAAGGGCATCCTGCACACCTCGGGCGGCTACCTCACGCAGGTCGCCACGACCCACGCGACCGTGTTCGACCTGCACCCCGAGCGCGACGTCTGGTGGTGCACCGCCGACGTCGGCTGGATCACCGGCCACAGCTACGTCGTCTACGGCCCGCTCGCCAACGGCGCGACGCAGGTGCTCTACGAGGGCACGCCCGACAGCCCGCGCCCGGGGCGCTGGTGGGAGATCGTCGAGCGCTACGGCGTGACGACCTTCTACACGGCGCCGACCGCGGTGCGCGCGGCCATGAAGGCGGGCCGCGGGGTGCCCGGGGCGCACGACCTGACGTCGCTGCGCCTGCTGGGCTCGGTCGGCGAACCCATCAACCCCGAGGCCTGGTCCTGGTACCGCGAGGTCATCGGCGGGGGCACGACGCCCGTCGTCGACACGTGGTGGCAGACCGAGACGGGCGGCATCATGGTCGCCCCGCTGCCCGGCGTGACGACGACCAAGCCCGGGGCCGCCCAGGTGCCGTTCCCCGGCATCACCATCGACGTCGTCGACGACTCCGGCGAGCCCGTGGCCGACGGCGACCCGGGCCTGCTCGTCGTCAGCGAGCCGTGGCCGTCGATGCTGCGCGGCATCTGGGGCGACGACGAGCGCTACGTCGAGACCTACTGGTCCCGGTTCGGCGACCGCTACCTCGCGGGCGACGGCGCACGGCGCGACGAGGACGGCGACCTGTGGCTCCTCGGCCGCGTCGACGACGTGATGAACGTCTCGGGCCACCGCCTCTCGACGGCCGAGATCGAGTCGGCGCTCGTCTCGCACCCGATCGTCGCCGAGTCGGCCGTCGTCGGCGCCGCCGACGAGGCCACGGGCCAGGCGGTCGTCGCGTTCGTCGTGCTGCGCTCGTCGCAGCGCGACGCGCTGGCCCCGCAGGAGGCCGTGGCCGCCCTGCGCCGGCACGTCGCCGAGCGCATCGGGCCGATCGCGCGCCCCCGCGACGTGACGCTCGTCGAGGAGCTGCCCAAGACCCGCTCGGGCAAGATCATGCGCCGCCTGCTGCGCGACGTCGCCGAGGGCCGCGAGGTCGGCGACACGACGACCCTGGCCGACACCGCGGTCATGACGGTCATCGCGGACGCGCTGCGCTGAGACGGCACGAGGGCCGGGCACCACGTCGGTGCCCGGCCCTCGTCACGCGCGGCGCGAAGCCGGCAGGAGGCGCGTCAGCGGACCTCGAGGACCAGCTCGACCTCGACCGGCGAGTCGAGCGGGAGCACGGCCACGCCGACGGCGCTCCGGGCGTGCCGACCCGCGTCGCCGAAGACCTCGCCGAGCAGCTGCGAAGCCCCGTTGACCACGGTGGGCTGCCCGGTGAAGGAGGGGTCGGACGCCACGAAGCCCGTGAGCTTCACGACGCGGACCACCTGGTCGAGGGAGTCGAGCACCGACGCCGCCGCGGCGAGGGCGTTGAGCGCGCAGGTCGCGGCCATCGCCTGGGCGTCGGCCGGCGCCACCAGGTGGTCGGCGTCGCCGACCTTGCCCGTCGCCGGGAGCAGGCCGGCGACGAAGGGCAGCTGGCCGGCCGTGTGCACGAACGAGCCCGCGCGCACGGCGGGCAGGTAGGCACCGGCAGGGGCCGGGACCTCGGGCAGCTCCAGGCCGAGCTCGGCGAGGCGCTCGGCGACGGTCACGCGTCGGCCTTCGGGCGCTTGAACCAGGCCACCGGCCCGCCCTCGGGCCCCTGGGTCACCTGCACGAGCTCCCAGCCCTCGCTCCCCCAGTTGTTGAGGATGGCGGTGCTGTTGTGCACCATGAGGGGGGTCGTCACGTACTCCCAGAGGACCATTTGTGGTTCCGTTCAGCTCGGGGGACAGGGGCATCACTTACCCTGATCCTATGTCTGCCCAGAAATCGAAGCCCACGTCCGTCGTCGGCGCGCTGTTCGGCTTCATCGGCTTCAGCGCCCTCGCGGGGCTCCTCGTCACGATCGGCGTCACCCCCGCCATCGCCGTCGCGGGCATGACCGCCTCGAGCTCCATCGGCGTCTTCGAGAGCATCCCCGAGTACATCGAGCTGGGCAAGCTGCAGCAGCGCAACACGCTCTACGGCACCTCGAACGGCCAGCCCGTCCAGTTCGCGACGCTCTACAGCGAGAACCGCGTCGAACTGGGCTGGGACGAGGTCAGCGACAACCTCAAGTCCGCCGCGGTCGACGGCGAGGACCGCCGCTTCTACGACCACGGCGGCGTCGACGTCACCTCGCTCGTGCGTGCGGCCGTGGGCACCGTGGGCTCGGGCGAGCTCGGCGCGAGCGGTGGCGGCTCGACGCTGACCATGCAGCTCGTGCGCAACATCCTCATCACGCAGGCCCAGCAGCTCAGCGACCCCGAGGAGCAGAAGGCCGCCTACGCCGAGGCGACCGACACCTCCATCGAGCGCAAGCTGCAGGAGATGAAGTTCGCGATCGGCCTCGAGAAGAAGTACTCGAAGGACGAGATCCTCCTCGCCTACCTCAACATCGCCTACTTCGGCGACCAGACGTACGGCGTCCAGGCCGCGGCCCAGCACTACTACAACAAGAGCGCGGCCGACCTCAGCCCCGTCGAGGCCGCCAGCCTCATCGCGATCGTGCAGTACCCCGACTCACGCAACCTGTCCTCCCCCGACAACTACGAGGCCAACAAGGCCCGTCGCGACGTGATCCTGCGCTCGATGCTCGCCGAGGGCACCATCGACCAGGCCACCTACGACACCTCCGTCGGGACCGACGTCGCCTCCTACGTCGTGCTCACCCCGGCGACGCAGGGCTGCTCCGCCACCTCGGTGCCCGCGGCGGCGTACTTCTGCGACTACGTCAAGAAGAGCATCAAGGACGTCACCGTGCTCGGCGCGAACGCCGAGGAGCGCGAGCGCAACTGGGCGACGGGCGGCTACGAGGTCTTCACGACCATCAACCTCGACCTCACCCAGAGCGCCAAGCAGCAGATCGACACCTACGCCCCCGCGAGCGAGACCCGGCTCAAGCTCGGCTCCGTCGTCAACAGCGTCGAGGCCGGCACGGGCCGCGTGATCGTCATGGCGCAGAACACGGCCTTCAACGAGATCGCCACCGACGACCGCACGCAGTCCTCGGTGAACTACAGCACCGACAGCGACTACGGCAGCTCGACCGGCTTCCAGGTCGGTTCCACGTACAAGCCCTTCACCCTCATCGACTGGCTCGAGCAGGGCCACGGCGTCAACGAGAGCGTCAACGCCTCGAACCGCACCTTCCGGCTCACCGCCGACGGGAGGCCCGCGACCCCGTGGGCGCCCCAGAACGACGGCAACGGCAGGTTCGGCAGGATCACCGCCGCGCAGGCCACCGCACAGTCCGTCAACACCGGCTACTTCGCGATGGCGCAGCAGCTCGATCTCATCGACATCCGCGACGCGGCACAGAGCCTCGGCGTGCACCGCGCCGACGGTGGTGACCTGCAGTACGAGAACCCGACCTCGATCCTCGGGACGAACGAGATCGCCCCGCTCACGATGGCGGCGGCCTACGCGGGCATCGCCTCGGGCGGCACGTACTGCGACCCGATCATCATCGACAACATCCGCGACGACGACGGCAAGGACCTCGGCGGCCAGGACGCCCAGTGCCGCCAGGCGCTCGACCCGCAGGTCGCCTCGGGCGCCATCCGTGCCATGTCCGGTCTCTGGACCTCCGGCACGGGCGTGGGGGCCCTCCCCTACGACGGCATGCCCGAGATCGGCAAGACCGGCACGACCGACGACGCCGACCAGGTGTGGATCATCGGCGCGACGAGCAAGCTCGCGACGGCCGTGTGGCAGGGCAACACCGACGGCGCGAAGACCAGCCTGCGACGCACCGGCTCCTCCAACCTGCCGGGCACGTACTACGCCTACCAGCGCAACGCCTTCTTCCGCAGCGTGCAGACCGTCAACAACACCGTCTACCCGGGCGAGGCGTTCCCCGAGCCCGACTCCAGCGTCCTCCGCGGCAACGGGGTCGCCGTGCCCGAGCTCGAGGGCACCACCGCCGCCGCCGCCCGGTCCCTCCTCCAGGGCGTCGGCCTCCGCTACGTCGACGGCGGCACGCGTCCCAGCTCCCTGCCCCGCGGCCAGGTCGTCTCGGCGGACCCCGCTGCGGGTGCCCTCGTGGCGCGGGGCTCACGGGTGACCGTCTACCTCAGCGACCAGTCGCAGGCCGCGGCCGTGCCCTCGGTCCAGGGCGACGACTACGACGACGCCGTCTCCAAGCTCACGGGCGCCGGGTTCGACGCCGCGAACATCAGCGTCAGGGGCTTCCAGGCGGGCGACGACGACGACCAGTGCCGCGTCGTCGGGACCGACCCCGCAGCAGGGAGCACCATCCCGATGGACTCCGCCGTGGGCGTCGTGCTCTCCGGCACGTCCGACGGCGGCGACCCCGGCACCTGCTCGTGACCGGCCGGAGCCTCGGCCGCGCCACGGCCGCCACCGCCCTCGCCGGGGCGGCCGTGGGCCTCGGCGCCTTCGCGTGGGGGTCCCTCGTGGAGCGCAACCGCTTCACGATCCGTCGTGAGGTGCTGCCGATCCTCGAACCCGGGCAGCGCAGCATCACGATCCTGCACCTCAGCGACCTGCACCTCGCCCCCTGGCAGGCCGAGAAGCAGGAGTGGATCCGCGACCTCGCCGTGCTCGAGCCCGACCTCGTCGTCAACACCGGCGACAACATCGGCCACCCCGACGCCCACACGGCCCTCGAGTACGCGCTCGAGCCCTTCCGCGGCGTGCCCGGCGTCTTCGTCGACGGCTCCAACGACCACTACGGCCCCGTGCCCAAGAACCCGCTCCGCTACTTCGGCGGCCAGAGCGCCCCCACCGCTGCGCCCGTCGACCTCGACGTCGACCGCATGCACCGCTTCTTCACCGACGACCTCGGCTGGCTCGACCTCAACGACGCCGCCCGGGCCCTCGAGCTGCGCGGCTCCCGACTGGAGCTCTTCGGCACCAGCGACGCCCACCGCGGCTGGGACCGCCTCGACCGCCTCCCCGGCAACCTCGACGACCTCCGCGAGAACGTCGGCTGGCAGGACGACCCGCACGGACCAGAGCCGATCTCCGTCGGCGTCACCCACGCCCCCTACCAGCGCGTGCTCAACGCCTTCGTCACCCACGGCGCCGACGTCGTCTTCGCCGGCCACACCCACGGCGGACAGGTGCAGGTGCCCGGCTACGGGGCCCTCGTCACCAACTGCGACCTCCCCCGCAGCAAGGTCAGCGGGCTCACCACGTGGTCCCACGCACGGCACACCGCCCACCTCGAGATCAGCGCCGGGCTCGGCACCTCCATCTACGCGCCCGTACGGTTCTCCTGCCCGCCCGAGGCCGTCGTCGTCACCCTCACCGCCTGAACGCCACGAGGCGTGTCACGAACACGCCCCGACATCCGCTATCCTTGTGGAGTTGCCACGCCCGCACAGCACCACGCGGGCGAGACGACGGGGTGTGGCGCAGCTTGGTAGCGCGCCTCGTTCGGGACGAGGAGGTCGTGGGTTCGAATCCCGCCACCCCGACAGGTGATTTGGCCGGGCCCTAGGGTCCGGCCAAATTCCTTCGTGCTCATGGTCCGCCCTCCGGGCGGCACGACGATGGCTGGACCCTCGGGTCCAGCCATTCTTCTTCGTGCTCATGGTCCGCCCTGCGGGCGGCACGGAAGATGGCTGGACCCTTGGGTCCAGCCATCTTTCTTCGCGCTCATGGTCCGCCCTTCGGGCGGCACCACGATGGCTGGACCCTCGGGTCCAGCCATTCTTCTTCGCGCTCATGGTCCGCCGCTCGGACAAGACCTCGGGCGGGTCAGGAGGCGAGGCGGTCGCCGCTCTCGGCCAGGTAGCAGGCGCCGCAGAGCGACTCGTACCGCACCTCGACGCCGTCGATGGCCACCTGGTCGCCGTCGAACACGAAGCGGTCCCCCACCGTGCGGGCGTTGAAGATCGCCTTGCGCCCGCACCGGCAGATCGTCTTCAGCTCCTCCAGGCTGTGCGCCACCTCGAGCAGGCGACGGCTCCCGGGGAACGCCACCGTCCGGAAGTCGGTCCTGATGCCGTAGGCGATGACGGGGACGTCCTCCAGGATCGCCACCCGGAGCAGGTCGTCCACCTGCTCCGACGTGCAGAACTGCACCTCGTCGACGAGCAGGCACGCGATGTCGGAGCCGGTGGCCTCGCGCAGCTCGGCCCGGAGCCTCCTGAAGGTCGCCAGCACGTCGTCCGTCGGCAGGAACGTGACGTCCACGCGACGCGTGACGCCCAGGCGCGACACGATGGCGTCGTCGCCCTTCGTGTCGACGGAGGGCTTGGCGAGCAGCACGCGCTGACCGCGCTCCTCGTAGTTGTAGGCGGCCTGGAGCAGCGACGTGCTCTTGCCGCTGTTCATCGCGCCGTAGCGGAACCAGAGCTTCGCCACTACTGCAGGTAGCCGTCCTCGGCGGCCCGCCGGATCAGTTCGGCCTTCTTGCTCGCCGGACGGTTCGCCTTGGCGTACTTCTCGCGGACGCGGCGCAGATAGGTCTTCGCCGTCTCGTACTGCACGTTCATCTGTTGCGCGACCTCGTTCGTCGACGACCCCGACACGTACAGGCGGAACGCCTCCGCCTCGCCGGCGCTGAGCTTGGGACGGGTCTGCGCGGCAGCACCCGACGGCAGGGGCCGCCAGTCGCGCTGGGGCGTCGAGTCCCGGGCGACGCCCATCACCTGACGGGCGGCGTCCATCACCTCGCGCATGGGCAACGACTTGGACAGGAACGCCGACGCACCCGCCTCGAGGGCGCGTTCGCGGCTCTCACGGGTGTCGAGGCTGGAGAGGACGACCACCTTCGCGCCGGCGGCCCGGCAGGTGCGCACCCGCGCCTCGATGGAGACCGGCTCCTTGAGCTGGAAGTCGAGGAAGACCAGGTCGGTCGGGAAGTTGTCGCTGTGCACCAGTTGCAGCCAGGTGTGCGCGGTGAGCACGAGGTCGAAGTCGTACGCGTTCACGTTGATCCAGCTGGAGAGGCTGTCGAGCAGCACCTCGTGGTCGTCGAGGATCGCGAGGCGCACGCGTCGACCCTGACCGGCGTCGGCACCCGGTCCGACGGAGCTCCAGGACGGCACGGACGCCGGACCCGTCTGGCCCGGACGGAGGGACGAGCGACCGCTCGACTCAGTGCTGGTCATACGAGAACCTTAGTGTCAGCGCGGCCCCCGTCGGGTCGACGCCGGCGTCGGCGAACACCACCCGCAGCACCGCCGACCAGGGCTCGACCCGAGCGCGCACGAAGGGCTCGGGAGCGGTGACGGGTGCGGTGACGACGACGTCCACACGGGCTCCGTCCGTGCGGACGGCGACCCTCAGGGAGCGCCCGTCGACGACGTCGCTGTCGCCCAGCGCGACGAGCAGCGCGCGGACCACGGTGCGTCGCTCGTGGGGCAGCAAGGCGGCCGCGCCCGCCGGGTCGTCGATCTCGCCGGAGACGCTCGTGAGCGGCGACGCGACGAGCGCCTCGAGCCAGGTCCGGTCGGCCTCGGCGACGAGGGTCGCGCGCAGGGTCTCGCCCGCCCGCCGCGCACCGGCGAGGTCGTCCGGGGTCACCGCGCCGCGGCGCAGGAGGTCCGCGAAGAAGGGCACGACGTCGCGGTTGAGCACGGTGACGCGGTCCTGCTGCACGGACCGGGCGACCTGGCCGCGCAGGGCGGAGGTCGTCTCCCGCCGCTGCGCCTGCGCCTGCTCGCGCCAGCGCCGCACGAGCGCCACGAACGTCCACGAGAACACGGCACCGCCGACGGCGAGGGCCAGCACGGGCGTGACCGCGACGACCACGAACACGGCCGGTGGCACGGGCGCCGCGAAGCCGGGCGCCTGCACGAGCGTCGCGACCGCGACGACGATCGCGAGCAGGCCGCCGGCCCTCAGGAGGTCCGCCCCGGGCCGGTAGGGGGCCAGCCCGAGCACGAGCACCCCGAGGGCGAAGGGCACCCAGTCGTCCCGGACGCTCACGTTCGCGCCCCACGTGGCAGCCGTGGAGGCGGCCGTCGCTGCGGCGCCCAGCAGGACGACGCCCGCGACCGCACGCGTCGAGAAGGGGGCGCGCGCGGGCGAGGCCGCCGACCAGAGGACGAGCCCCGCCGCGGCGACGAGGGCCACGGCGGCCAGGGCGACGCCGGGCCGCGTCAGCTCGTCCAGGCCCAGGAGGGTCGCCACGAGGCCGAGGAGGAACGCGGACGCCCCCGCCGCCGCCGTCAGGGGGCGGGCACCCGTGGCGCCCAGCGGGTCGACGCGCTGGGGCGAGTCGGCCGTGGGACGGGCCCCCTGCCCCTCCGAGCGCCGTGCGGGACCGGAGCCGGCGACCGGGCGCGTCACCGGTCGCCCCCGTCGTCGCCGCGCCCCGTGGGGACGCAGAGGACCACGGACGTGCCGGCACCGGGGGCCGACCAGACCTGCGCCTGCCCACCGACCCTCGCGAGGCGCCCGACGACGGAGCCGCTCAGGCCGAGGCGCCCCTCGTCGACCGTGGCGGGGTCGAAGCCGACGCCGTCGTCGATGACCATGACCGTGACCTCGCGCTCGTCGCCGTAGGCCACGATCTCGGCCCTGCCCGTCCCCGCGTGACGGAGCACGTTCGTGAGGCACTGGCCGACCGCCCCCGCGAGGGCCTCGGCGCGCACGGGGTCGAGCGTGCCGACGAGCCCGACCTCGCCCGTGACGCGCACGTCGAGACCCGCGGCGACGACCCGCTCGACCGCCGCGTCGAAGGGCGGCGGCGTGGACGTCGGGGACGCGACCGACGGCGGCCGGGACGACGGGCCTCCTGCCACCCCCGCCTCGAGCCAGTCGCCGCCGACGAGGTCGTCGAGGTCGGTCGTGATCGCCGCCGCCAGCTCGGGCCGGAGCGGCCCCGGTCCCGCGGCCCGGACCGCCGCGAGGTGGTTGAGGACGGTGTCGTGCACGTGCGCCGCCGCCTCCTGCTCGAGGTCCCAGCGCAGGGCGGAGAGGGCCTCGTCCTGCGCGGCCCGGTGCAGGACGGGCTGCTCGCGGCGCACGCGGTCGCGCACGACCTCCGCGTGCAGGGTGGTCCCGGCGACGAGCGCGAAGGCGAGCAGCGTCGCGACGTCGAGCTGCGCCTCGCCGCCGGTCTGCCACGTCGCGAGCTGCGTGACCAGTTCGCCGACCACGAAGCCCGAGGTCGCCCAGCGCAGGGCGTGCCGGCCGCGGGAGCCGCTGCCCCCGACCATGACGAGCGCGATCTTGGGCAGGGTCAGCGTGAACGCGTCGGAGGACTCGACGACCGAGACCTGCGTCAGGAGGGTGACGGCGTAGAGGTAGAGCGCGGCGCCGCCCACGGCGAGGTACGCGACGGTGGCGACCGTCGTCCGGGTGCGCTCGACGAGGGCCAGCAGGAGGCCCAGGAGGAGCACCGCGAGCAGGGCAGGCCAGAGCAGCAGCGACGGGGTCGCCGCCTGGATCATCGCGACGACGACCGCGACGGACACGAGCAGCACGGCGGCGATGCCGTGGCAGGCGCGCGTCAGCGCCCGCGCCGTGCTCTGCGCGGCGAGGTGTGCGGGCAGGCCCAGCAGCACGGTCGGCCTCCCCTCGCTGCCGTCGTCGACCGTCCGATCTTGGCACGATCGGCATCCGATCTGTACCCCGGTTCCGGGGGACGCTGCCCGCCGGGACGCGGCGGGACGGCTCGGGCGTCCCCCGGGGCGGACGCCGGACGGCCGTCGGTCGCGGGACCGTCGCCACCGGCGCGGCCCCCGTGACGCCCGGGACGAACCCCAGGAGGCCGCGATCAGAACAGGGTCGGCTGCGGTGATCGCGCCCCGGTGGGCAGTTCGTGCGCCAGCAGCGGGCGGAGGGTCGCACCGCGGGCCCCGGTGCCCCCGGCGAGGGCGCCGACCGCGGCGGCAGCACCGGTCGCCGCGCCGCGGGCCCCGGCGGCGGCACCGGCGAGGTCGTGCACGGACGACCGGGCCGAACCGGTCGCCGGGTCGCCCGTGCCGCGCTCGAGCCCGTACTCGGCGAACAGCGGCCGGAGGCGCGCCGCGAGCCAGCGACGGTAGGCGACGGGGGCGTAGGTGCCCGAGCCGTAGAGCGTGCGGTACCGCTCGACGAGGTCGGGGCGTTCGCGCTCCAGCCAGGCCGACCACCACTCCTTCACGCCCGGCTTGAGGTGCAGGGCGCTGTAGACGACGCTCGTCGCGCCCGCGTCGCGGATCGCCCCGAGCGCGGCGTGCAGGTGGTCGAGCGTGTCGGTGAGCCAGGGCAGGACGGGGCTGAGGAACACCGAACAGGGCAACCCGGCCTCGCGCACCGCGCGGATGGTCGCCAGGCGGGCTGCCGTCGAGGGCGTGCCCGGCTCGACCGCCTGCTGCAGCTCGTCGTCGTGGACGGCGATGGACATCGCCACGTCGACGGGGACGTGCTGGGCGGCCTCGGCGAGCAGGGGCACGTCGCGACGCAGCAACGAGCCCTTGGTGAGCACGCTGAAGGGCGTGCCCGACCCGGCGAGCGCGGCGACGACGCCCGGCATGAGCCGGTACCGACCCTCGGCCCGCTGGTAGGGGTCGGTGTTCGTGCCGAGCGCGACGGGCTGGCGCTGCCACGACGGCCGGGCCAGCTCGCGCGCGAGCACCTCGGCGACGTTGAGCTTGACGACGATCTGGCGGTCGAAGTCGTCGCCGCCGTCGAGGTCGAGGTACTCGTGGGTCGGGCGCGCGAAGCAGTAGACGCAGGCGTGGCTGCACCCCCGGTAGGGGTTGACCGTCCAGCCGAAGGGCAGCGTCGAGTCGCCGCCGGGGACCCGGTTGAGGGCGCTCTTGGCGAGGATCTCGTGGAAGGTGACCCCCGCGAACTCGGGTGTGGTCACGCTCTGCACGAGCGTGCTGAGCTTGGCGAGCCCGGGCAGGGTCGACGCCTGGTCGTTCGAGATCGCCTGGTCGCTCCACCGCATGGTGACAGTCGAACACGTGTTCGAACGGGTGTCAAGACCGTGCGCGGCGCCGGCGCACGCGTGCGCCTCAGCGCGAGAGGTGCAGCGCCTCCGCGGTCGTGCCGACGGTACGGGCCGCGGTCGCCTCGTCGTCGGCGAGCGAGGTGCCGTAGGTCGGCACCATGCGCTGCAGCAGCGGCCGCCACGCGTCGATCCGGTCGGGGAAGCACCGCTCGACGACGTCGAACATGATCGGCACGGCCGTGGAGGCCCCCGGCGAGGCGCCCAGGAGGCCCGCGATGGTCCCGTCGGCCGCGGCGACGACCTCGGTGCCGAACTGCAGCACCCCGCCCTTCTCAGGGTCCTTCTTGATGACCTGGACGCGCTGCCCCGCCGTGATGCGGTACCAGTCGGCGGGGTCGGCGGCGGGCATGAACTCGCGCAGGGCCTCGAACTTGGCCTCCTTGCTGGCCGCCAGCTGGCCGACCAGGTACTTGACCAGCGAGAGGTTCGCCAGGCCGGCCCGCACCATCGGCACGAGGTTGTGGGGCCGGACCGAGGCGAACAGGTCGAGGAGCGAACCGTGCTTGAGGAACTTCGGGCTGAAGCCGGCGTAGGGGCCGAACATGAGGCTGGCGGTGCCGTCGACGACGCGGGTGTCGAGGTGCGGCACCGACATGGGCGGCGAGCCCACGGCCGCCTTGCCGTAGACCTTGGCGCGGTGCTTGGCGACGACCTCGGGGTCGTCCGTGCGCAGGAACTCCCCGCTGACGGGGAACCCGCCGTACCCGCGGATCTCGCGGATGCCGGACTTCTGCAGCAGGCGGAGCGCCCCTCCGCCGGCCCCGACGAAGACGAACCGGGCGTCGACCGTCGTGGGCGTGGCACCGACCTCCTTGCGCAGCTTGATGCGCCACGTGCCGTCGGCGAGCTTCGTGAGGTTCGTCACGCGGTGCGAGAGCTCGATGCGGGCGCCGTCGCCCTCGAGGTGCTCGAAGAGGGCACGGGTGAGCGCACCGAAGTCGACGTCGGTGCCGGACTCGATGCGCGTGGCGGCGATCGGCTGCGACTTGGCGCGGCCGGGGATCAGGGCGGGGGCCCAGGAACGGATGACGGCCGGGTCGGTGCTGAACTCCATGCCGCGGAAGAGCGGGTGGTCGCGCAGCGCTTCGTGCCGCTTGCGGAGGTACTCGACGTTCTTCTCGCCCCAGACGAAGCTCATGTGCGGCGTCGAGTTGATGAAGGCGGCGGGCTCGGGCAGGGCGCCCTCGGCCACGAGGAACGACCAGAACTGGCGAGACACCTGGAACTGCTCGTTGACCTTGACGGCACTGGAGGTGTCGATGCTGCCGTCGGCCCGCTCGGGCGTGTAGTTGAGCTCGCAGAGGGCCGCGTGGCCGGTGCCGGCGTTGTTCCACGGGTTCGAGCTCTCGAGCGCGACGTCGCCGAGCGCCTCGTAGACCTGGATCGTCCAGCTCGGCTCGAGCTGGTGGAGCATCGCGCCGAGGGTGGCGCTCATGATGCCGCCGCCGATCAGGGCGACGTCGACGGGCTTCTTCGCTTCGCTCACCGCTCCAGTGTAGGCCGGGCCGCCGTGCACGCGGTGAGGGGCAGGAGTCCCGGTGCGGGCCTCCTGCCCCTCTCGCGGCGCGCGGTGCGGATCAGGCCCGCTCGGCGCTCGCGCGTCGCGCGGCGACGAGCTCGGCGATCTGCACGGCGTTGAGCGCGGCGCCCTTGCGCAGGTTGTCGTTGGAGACGAACAGCGCGAGGCCGCGGTGGCCGGGGACGCCCTCGTCGTGGCGGATGCGACCGACGAACGACGGGTCGGCACCGGCGGCCTCGAGCGGGGTCGGCACGTCGACCAGGGCGACGCCGGGGGCCGAGGCGAGCAGCTCGCGCGCACGCTCGGGCGTGAGGTCGCGGGTGAACTCGGCGTTGATCGAGAGCGAGTGCCCGGTGAGCACGGGCACGCGGACGCAGGTGCCGCTGACGCGCAGGTCGGGCAGCTCGAGGATCTTGCGGCTCTCGTTGCGCAGCTTCTTCTCCTCGTCGGTCTCGCCGAGGCCGTCGTCGACGATCGAGCCGGCCAGCGGGACGACGTCGAAGGCGATGGGGCGCACGTAGATCTGCGGGTCGGGCATCGTCACGGCGCGGCCGTCGTGCACGAGGCCCTCGACGGGCTGCTCGAGCGCGGAGCGCACCTGGCCGAGCAGCTCGTCGGCGCCCGCGAGGCCGCTGCCCGAGACCGCCTGGTAGGTGCTCACGATCAGCCGCTCGAGGCCGGCCTCGTCGTGCAGCACCTTGAGCACGGGCATGGCGGCCATGGTCGTGCAGTTCGGGTTCGCGACGATGCCCTTGACCGCCCGGTCGATCGCCTCGGGGTTGACCTCGCTGACCACGAGGGGCACGTCGGGGTCGAGCCGCCAGGCGCTGCTGTTGTCGATGACGAGCGCACCGGCCTCGGCGAAGCGCGGGGCGTGCTGGCGCGAACCGGTCGCCCCGGCGGAGAACAGCGCGAGGTCGAGCCCGGCGGGGTCCGCCGTGGCGACGTCCTCGACGACGACCTCGCGCCCCGCGAAGGGCAGGGTGGTCCCGGCCGAGCGGGCCGTGGCGAAGAAGCGGATCTCGGCGACGGGGAACGCGCGCTCCTCGAGCAGGCGGCGCATGACGGCGCCCACCTGTCCGGTCGCGCCGACCACGCCGACGCGCAGGCCCTCGGTCATCTGGTGCTCCTGTCCGACGCCCCGGGGCGGGGCGGTGCTGGTGGTGGGGTGGTGGTGGAGGGTCGGGTCAGCGGCCGGTGCCGGCGTGGACGACGGCCTCGGCCTCGCCGTCGAGCCCGAAGGCCGTGTGCACGACGCGCACGGCGTCGTTGAGCGTGTCGGCGCGGGTGACGACCGAGATGCGGATCTCGCTGGTGGAGATCATCTCGATGTTGATGTCGTTCTCGTAGAGCGCCGTGAAGAGCTTCGCGGAGACGCCCGCGTTCGTGCGCATGCCGGCGCCGACGAGGGCCAGCTTGCCGATCTGGTCGTCGTACTGCAGCGACTCGAAGCCGATCTCGACCCGGTCGGCCTCGAGCGCCTGCAGGACCGTCGCGCCCTCGGACTTCGGCAGGGTGAACGAGATGTCGGTGCGGCTCGTCGAGGCGGCGGACACGTTCTGCACGATCATGTCGATGTTGGCCCCGGTCTTGGCGACGGTGCGGAAGATCTGCGCGGCCTTGCCCGGCACGTCGGGCACCCCGACGACGGTGATCTTGCCCTCGCTCAGGTCTCCGGCGATGCCGGCGATGATCGGCTCTTCCACGTTCTCTCCCTCTTTCGGGTCGACGACCAGTGTTCCCTCGGCGTTGTTGAACGACGAGCGGACGTGCAGCGTGACGCCGTGGCGCCGCGCGTACTCGACGGCACGGATGTAGAGCACCTTGCTGCCGGCCGCGGCGAGCTCGAGCATCTCCTCGCTGGTGATGCGGTCCAGCTTGCGCGCTCGGGGCACGACGCGGGGGTCGGCCGTGAAGACGCCGTCGACGTCGGTGTAGATCTCGCACACGTCGGCCTCGAGGGCGGCGGCGAGCGCGACGGCCGTCGTGTCGGAACCGCCGCGGCCGAGCGTCGTGATGTCGCCCGTGGTGCGGTTGAACCCCTGGAACCCGGCGACGATGGCGACGTAGCCCGCGTCGAGGGCGTCGCGGATGCGCCCCGGGGTGACGTCGACGATGCGCGCCTTGCCGTGCTGGGCGTCGGTGAGCATGCCGGCCTGGCTGCCCGTGTAGGAGCGCGCCTCGACCCCGAGGCTGCGGATGGCCATCGCGAGCAGGGCCATGCTGATGCGCTCCCCCGCCGTGAGCAGCATGTCGAGCTCACGGCCACCCGGCATCGGCGTGACCTCGGACGCGAGGTCGAGCAGCTCGTCGGTCGTGTCGCCCATGGCGCTGACGGCGACGACGACGTCGTTGCCGGCCTTGCGCGTCTGCACGATGCGCTTGGCGACGCGCTTGATGCTCTCGGCGTCGGCGACGGACGATCCGCCGAATTTCTGCACGATCAAGCTCACGGGCGCTCCAGGAGGTGGGGGTGCGGCGGGTGCTTGGCGCGCCCGCCGGGCGTCTCGGCGATCCTACGACGAAGGCCGCGGAGGTTACGACGCGACCGGCGGACCGGCCGAGGACGACGCGGCGGCAGGTCAGCCCTGGACGACGCGACGCCCTTCGAAGGCCCGCCCGAGGGTGACCTCGTCGGCGTACTCGAGGTCGCCGCCGACGGGCAGCCCCGAGGCCAGGCGGGTGACGCGGAGGCCGAAGGGCGCCAGCATCCGCGACAGGTAGGTGGCCGTCGCCTCGCCCTCGAGGTTGGGGTCGGTCGCGATGATGATCTCTTGCACGGTGTCGTCCGCGAGGCGCTGCACGAGCTGGCGGACGCGCAGGTCGTCGGGACCGATCCCGTCGATGGGGCTGATGGCGCCGCCGAGCACGTGGTACAGCCCGCGGAACTCGCGGGTGCGCTCGATGGCCTGGACGTCCTTCGCCTCTTCGACGACGCAGATCGTGGCCGGCGAGCGGCGCGGGTCGCGGCAGATGGAGCACGTCTCCTGTTCGGAGACGTTGCCGCAGATGTCGCAGAACCTGACCTTCGTGCGCACGTCGGTGAGCAGCTCGGCGAGCCTCGTCGTGTCGAAGGTCTCGGTCTGCAGGATGTGGAACGCGATGCGCTGCGCCGACTTCGGGCCGATGCCGGGCAGGCGGCCGAACTCGTCGATCAGCTCTTGGACGATGCCTTCGTACACGGACTACTCGTTCCCTCGGGGCGTCACGACGGGCGCGATGGTCTCTTCGCCGAGGAACTGGGCGCCCAGGATCTCGCGCACCACCGCCTCGCCGTAGCGCGAACCCGCGGGCACGCCGCGCAACGGGTCGCCCGCGGCCGCGCGTCGCTGCGCCGCGGACGGCCCGGCGGGCACCGTCGGCGCCCCGGGGGCGGGGGCCGCGGGCTCGGCGGCAGGACGCCGCTCGGCGGGCACGGCCGTCGCCGGGCCCGGGACCGAAGCGGCGCTCGCGCTCGGCGGCGTGGGTGCGGTCCCGGCGTCGACGGTGGGCGCTCCGCCCGGGGGCTCTTCGGTGATGTGCTCGGGCTCGTCGGGCTCGGGCGGCCCCGACTGCGGGATGGGCGCGACGTCCCACCCGGTGACCGGCCCGGGGGCACGACCCTGGTCCGCCGCCTCGGCGGGCCGGCTCGCCGCGCGCGTCCGAGCGGGCGCGGGCGCCGGGGACGAGGCGGTCGTCGGGGCCGGGGCCGAGGAGGGCACCGGGGCAGGGGCCGACGCGGGGGCCGGGGCCACCGGCTCGGGCGTCGACGGGGACGGGGGCGTCACGCGCCCCGCGGGACCGGACGCGACCGCACCGGGCTCGCCCCCGGCCGGAGCGCCGCGCTGCGCCGACCCGCCCGGCGCCGCCCCGTCTCGCGGCGGACCGTCGCCCTGCCCGGGGCCCGGCTCGACCGGGCCCTCGACCTTGGCGACGTACTTGACCTTGATGCCCAGCACCTGCTGGATGGCGCGCCTGAGGTGCTCGCTGACGCCGTCGCCGGCGCCCTGCGGCTTCTTGAAGGCCTCGACGTCGACCGCGCTCGGGAAGGTCAGGGTGAGCACCTCGTCGGCGTAGGCCCGCGGCGTGGCCGTGACCACGACGAGCCAGGCCGTGCGCTTGGCCTGCTGGACCACCTCGACGATCTCGGGCCAGGAGTCGCGGATCTGCTGCAGGGAGACGGGGCCGACGGGCTCGCCCGGGGCGCGTTCGGCGGGGACGGCCTCGACGGAGGGTGCCTGCGCCCAAGCCGCGGAGTGGGCGGCCGTCGGCGGGGCGGGCTCGGTGGACGACTCCTGCGGACGACCGCCCGCGGTCGGCGTCGCCGGTGCAGCGGTGCCCGTCGGACCCTGCGCAGCGGCGGACGGGGCGGGCGCCACGGGACCGGCGGAGGCGGCGCGGGCCTCAGGACCGGCCGCGGTCGGCGCGGCGACCGGCACCGAGGCGGCGGCGTCGGGCCCCTGCACGCCCACGCGACGCTCGAGCCGCTCGACGCGGGCGAGCGCGCCGCGCTCGGTCTCGTCGTGCTCGGGCACCAGCACGCGGGCGATCATGAGCTCGAGGTGCAGGCGCGGCGACGTCGCGCCCGTCATGTCGTTGAGGGCGCGCGCGACGACGTCGGCGGCGCGCGAGAGCTGGGCGGCGCCGAACGCCGCCGCCTGGTGCGTGAGCCGCTCGAGCTCGTCGGCCGTGACCCCGCGCAGCACGGCCGCGGCACCCTCTGCGGTGGCCCCCACGACGATGAGGTCGCGGAGGCGCTCGAGCAGGTCCTCCACGAAGCGTCGGGGGTCTTGTCCGGTCTGGACCACGCGGTCGACCGCCGCGAAGGCCGCAGCGCCGTCGCGCAGGCCCAGGGCGTCGACGACGTCGTCGAGCAGGGCCGCGTGCGTGTAGCCGAGCAGGGCGACCGCCCGCTCGTACTCGACGGTGCCGCCCTCGCTGCCGGCCATGAGCTGGTCGAGCAGCGACAGCGTGTCGCGGACGGACCCGCCGCCGGCGCGGACGACGAGGGGCAGCACGCCGGGCGCCGCGGAGACGCCCTCGCTCTCGCAGAGCTCGTGCACGTAGTCGAGCATCTGCGCGGGCGGGACGAGGCGGAAGGGGTAGTGGTGGGTGCGCGAGCGGATGGTGCCGATCACCTTGTCGGGCTCGGTCGTCGCGAAGATGAACTTGACGTGCTCCGGCGGTTCTTCGACGACCTTGAGCAGCGCGTTGAACCCCTGCGGGGTCACCATGTGCGCCTCGTCGAGGATGAAGATCTTGAAGCGGTCGCGGGCGGGCGCGAAGACCGCGCGGTCGCGGATGTCGCGCGCGTCGTCGACGCCGTTGTGGCTCGCCGCGTCGATCTCGATGACGTCGAGCGACCCGCCCCCGTCGCGGGACAGCTCGACGCAGGAGGCGCAGACGCCGCAGGGCGTGTCGGTCGGCCCCTGCTCGCAGTTGAGGCACCGGGCCAGGATGCGCGCCGAGGTGGTCTTGCCGCAGCCGCGGGGGCCGCTGAAGAGGTACGCGTGGTTGACGCGGTCGGCCCGGAGCGCCGTGCGCAACGGGTCGGTCACCTGGGCCTGCCCGATGAGCTCGGCGAAGTTCTCTGGCCGGTAACGGCGATACAGGGCGGTGACCACGGGTCCAGGGTAGTCGGCACCCCCGACGTCGCCGACCCCCCGGAGGCGATCCGTGGACGCGACGACGCCCCCGCCGACCGAGGTCGGCGGGGGCGTCGTGCGCGGCGTCCCTCGCGGGTCAGTCCTGCGTCCCACGTCGGCGGGCCGCCGCCAGCGCGCCGCCGAGCAGCAGCAGCGCGGCGCCGAGCACCGCCCAGGCCGAGGCGTCCACGCCCGTGAAGGCGAGGCGCCCGACCGGGCTCAGGACGGCCCCCTCCAGCACGGGCGAGGTCGTGCCGCCGGTCCCGGGCCCGCCGGGAGCGCCGGGCTGACCACCAGCGCCGGGGCCACCGGGCGTGCCGGGCTCACCAGGCGCACCGGGGCCACCGGGCGTGCCGGGGTCACCAGGAGTGCCGGGGTCACCGGGCTCACCAGGCTCACCGGGCTCACCGGGCTCACCGGGGTCGCCCGGGTCGCCGGGCACCGCGGCTCCCGCGACGACGGCGAAGGCGGTCGTGACGGGTGCCGAGGTGGCGCCGCCCACGGTCTGCGTGGCCGAGACCACGTGCAGCCCGATGCCGAGCGCGTCCAGCGTGACCGCCCAGGTGCCGTCCTCGTCGGCCGTGACCACGAGGCGGTCCCCGCCGTCGACGACCACCGAGACCTCGGCGCCGGGCTCGGCCGTGCCGGTCACGGTGACGACGGCCGTGCCGGTGGCGTCCGCCTGGACGAGGCTGCCCGGCAGCGGCGCCGCGATGGTGACCGGGGCGACCGCGGCGACCGTCAGGCCCTGTGCCGGCGCCGAGGTGACGACGCCGCCCGCGAGCTGGTCGACCGTGAGCACGTGGTCGCCGAGGGCGACCGCGTCGAACGTCAGGGTCCAGGTGCCGTCCGCGCCGACCGTGGCCGTGCGCACCGGGTCGCCGTCGAGCGAGACCGTCACGAGCGCGCCGGGCACGCCCGTCCCCGTCACCGTCACGGGCTCGGTGCCGTCGCCGTCCGCGTCGACCACGAGCGCGTCGGGCGCCGGCGAGGTGATGGTCGGCCCGACGGCCTGCACCGTGCGGTCGACGCTGAAGGCGACGCTGCTCGGGGCACCGGTGGCGCCGTCGACCGTCTGCGTGACGGCCACGACGTGGTCGCCGGCGGGGACGCCGGGGAGCGTCACCGACCAGGTGCCGTCGGGCGCGACCGTGAAGGGCAGCGCCGCCCCGCCGTCGAGCGTCAGCGACCCGAGGGCGCCGGGCTCGGCCGTGCCCGTGACCACGACGTCGGCGCTGCCGACCTCGCCGCCGGGGAGCACCGCGCCCTGCGCCGGCGTCGTGACGACGACCGGGGCGATCGAACGCACCTCGACGGAGCCGACGACCGAGCCCGCGGGGGCCCCGTCGACGACCTGGTCGACGCGCACCTCGTGCGGCCCGACCGGCACGCCGGTCACGAGCACCGACCAGGTGCCGTCGGCACCGACCGTCGTCGTGGCCGTGAGACCGTCCCCGAGGTCGACCGTGACGGTCGCCCCGGGCTCGCCGGTGCCCGTCACGGGCAGGTCGACCGTGCCGTCGCCGTCCGCGTCGACCACGAGCTGGCCGTCGGCCGGCGAGGTCAGCGTGGGCGGTGCCACGAGCTCCCCCGCCCCGGCGAGGACGCCGAAGGCGGAGGACACGGCTGCGCTGGTCGCGCCACCGACGGTCTGCCGCGCCGTGACCACGTGGCTGCCGACCGCCACGTCCGCGAACGTGGCGCTCCAGGCGCCCGAGGCGTCGGCGGTCACGACGACCGGGCCGCGGCCGTCGAGGACCACCGTGACCTGCGCGCCGGGCTCGGCCCTGCCGGACGCGACCACCGTGGCCGTGCCGGACGCGTCCGCCACCAGGAGGCTGCCGGGCGCGGGCGAGGCCAGCGCGAGGGCCTCGATCGCGGCGACCACGACCTCCTGCCGGGGCGCCGAGGTGACGACGCCGTCGACGGTCTGGTCGACCGCGAGGACGTACCGCGCGACCGCCAGGCGGGCGAAGGTGACGCTCCAGGTGCCGTCCGGGGCGACCACGGTCGACCGCACGAGGCCGTCGCCGAGGCTCACCGCCAGGGCGGCGCCCGGCTGGCCGGTGCCGGTGACCGTGAGGTCCTCGGCCCCGTCGCCGTCGGCGTCGACGAGCAGCGCGTCGGGCGAGGGCGAGGTGATGCGCGGGGCCGCGCCGAGCGCGGCGCGGTCGACCGTGAAGGCCGTCGCGACCGGGGCGCCCGTCGCGCCGTCGACGGTCTGCGTCGCCGTGACCACGTGGTCGCCGGCGCGCACGCCGGGCAGCGTCGCGGACCAGGTGCCGTCCGTGCCGATCGAGAAGGGCACCGGCAGGGCGCCGTCGAGGGCCAGGGCCCCCGTGGCGCCGGGCTCGCCCGTCCCGGTGACGAGGACGTCGGCGACGCCGTCTTCCCCGCCGGGCACGATCGCGCCCGCCGGCGGCGCCGTGATCGCGAGCGGTGCGACCGACCGGACCGTGACGGCCCGGACCACCGTGTCGACGACCACGCCGCCGACCACCTGCTCGACCACCACGACGCGGTCGCCGACCGGCAGGCCGGGAGCGGTGACCGCCCACGTGCCGTCGGCCGTCACGACCGTCCCGACGGTGCGTCCGCCGAGGTCGAGCGTGACGGTCGCGCCGGGCTGGCCCGTGCCGCTGAACGGCACGTCCACCGTGCCGTCGCCGTCGGCGTCGACCACGAGCCGGCCCTCGGTGGGCGAGCCCACCGTGAGCGGCGCGGTCGGCTCGGCGGCGGCGGGCACGACCTCGAAGGCCACGCGCACCGGGGCGGTGGCGACGCCGTCGACGAGCTGCGAGACCGCGACCTCGTGCGGGCCGGGTCGCGCGTCGACCGGGACCTGCCAGGCACCGGTGCCGTCGGCCGTCGTCGTGACGGGGGCGCCGTCGTCGAGCACGACCGTGACGGTCGCCCCCGGCTGGGCGGTGCCGCGCACGACCACGTCGGCGGAGCCGTCCGCGTCCGCGGCGAAGGCCTGTCCGTCCGTCGGCGAGGCGACGACGACCGGCGGGGCCACGGCCACCGTGAAGGCGGCCTCGACCGGCGCCGAGGCGACGCCCCCGACGGTCTGCGTGGCGGTGACGACGTGGTCGCCGACGGCGACGCCGGCGAAGGCGCGCGTCCACGTGCCGTCCTCGTCCGCGGTGACGGTGACCGCCGGGCGGCCGTCGAGGACGACCGTGACGGTGGCGCCCGGCTCGGCCGTGCCGGAGGCGGTGACCCGCGTCGTCGAGGCGCCGGTGGCGACGAGCAGCTCGTCGCCCTGCGCCGGCTCGGCCAGCGTGATCGGCGCGGCGGCCTCCACGCGGAGGTCGAGCACGACCGGCACCGAGGTGACGCCGTCGAAGGACTGCGTCACGGTGACGGTGCGGTCGCTCACGGGCACGGCCGGGAAGGCCGCGCTCCAGGCGCCCGTGACGGCGTCGGCGGTCGTCGTGACGACGAGGCCGCCGCCGAGGTCGACCACGACGGTCGCCCCGGCCTCGGCCGTGCCGGTGACCTGCACGGCCGCCGTGGCGTCCGCGTCGACGACCGTGAGGACCGTGCCGTCCGCCGGCGCCTCGACGACGAGCGGGTCGGCGACCACGACGGTGACCGCGGTGGTGACCGGCGCGGTCGTGCCGGCCGGGACCTCCTGCGTCACGGTGGCCGTGACGGGACCCACGGGGAGGTCCTCGATCGTGACCTGCCAGGTGCCGTCGGGGCCGACCGTGCCGGTGCCCGTGCGGCCCTCGCCGAGGTCGACGGTGACCGTCGCACCCGGCTGGCCCGTGCCGACGAAGGGCACGTCGGCCGTCGAGCCGGCCGTGGGCACCGTGACGACCGAGCCGTCCGGCGGCGTCGTCACGACCACGGGGGCGGCGACGACGACCTCGAGCGTGCCGGTGACCGGGGCGGACGTGGTGCCCTCGACCTCCTGCACGACCGTGACGACGTGCTCGCCGACCGGGACGCCCGGGACCGTGACGGTCCACGTGCCGTCGGGGCCCACGGGGGCGGTCGCGGTGCGGTCGTCGCCGACGTCGACCGTGACGGTCGCGCCGGGCTCGGCCGTGCCGGAGACCACGACGTCGACCACGTCGGCCGGGTCGAGCACGACGACGACCTCGCCGTCGGCCGGCTCGGCGACCTCGACCTCGTCGGCGGCCTCCACCGTGACCGGCACGGCGACCGTCGGGTCGACCACGTCGCCGAGGGACTGGCCGACGGTGACGGCGCCCGTGCCCACGGGCACGCTCGGCAGGGTGACGGTGAAGCCGCCCGTGACGGGGTCGGCCGTGACGGTGGCCGACGGGCCGTCGCCGGCCCCGACCGTGACCGTCGCGCCCGGCTGGGCCGTGCCGACGACGACGACCGGAGCCGTGCCGTCGGGGTCGGCCGTGGTGACCACGTCACCGGGTGCGGGGCTCGTCACGACGACGCCCGCGATCGGCACCAGCTCGACGGCCACCTCGACCGGGGCGGTCGTCGTGCCGCCGACGGCCTGGGTGACCGTGGCGACGACGTCGCCGACCGGGACGCCCGCGACCGGGACGGTCCACGCGCCGTCGGGGCCCGCGGTGGTGCTGCCGCCGAGGCCGTCGCCGAGGTCGACCGTGACGGTCGCCCCGGGCTGGGCCGTGCCGGTGAGCACGAGCTCGCCCGACGTCGCGGCGGAGGGCAGGAGGACCGTCCCGCCGTCCGCGGGCGAGGTCACCTCGAGCGGCGCCACGGCGACGATCGCGACGTCGCGGGTCACGGGCGTCGTGACGAGCCCGCCGAGCACCTGCGTGACCGAGACGGTGCGGTCGCCGACCGGCACGTCGCCGACGACGACGCTCCAGCGCCCGGCGTCGTTCGCCGTGGTGGTCTCGACGAGGCCCTCCCCCAGGTCGACCGTGACGGTCGCGCCGGGCTCGGCCGTGCCGGTGACCACGAGGTCGGCGGCCGCGGTGCCCCGGGGCACGACGATCGTCGTGCCGGGGGCCGGGCGGTCGATGAGCACGGGAGCGCCGACGACGACCTCGAAGGCGATCTCGACGGGGTCGTAGCTGCCGGCGGGGACCTCCTGCACGACCGTCCCGGCGACCGGGCCGACGGGGACGTCGGGCACGGTCGCGGACCAGGTGCCGTCGGCGCCGACCGTCGTCCCGGCCGTCCGGCCGTCGCCGAGGTCGACCGTGACGGTCGCGCCCGGCTGGCCGGTGCCCGAGACGGGGACGTCGACGACGTCCGCGCCCTCGGCGACCGGCACCGCGGCTCCTGCCGTGGGGGTCGTCACGGCGAGGGGCGCCGCGACGACGACCTCGAAGGGCTGCTCGACGGGAGGCGACGTGGTGCCCGCGAGGGACTGCGCGACGACCAGGGTGGTCGGCCCGACGGGCACGTCCTCGACGGTGGCCGACCAGCGGCCGTCGTCGTCGACCTCGGCGGTGGCCGTGCGACCGTCGCCGAGGTCGACCGTGACGGTCGCGCCCGGCTGCGCCGTGCCCGTGACGACGACGTCGGCGACGTCGCCCTCGGCGAGCACGACGACCTCGTCGCCCGGTGCCGGCGAGGTCACCGCGACCGCGGCGCCGAGCGCCACGACCACGACCCGCTCCACCGGGGCGGAGTCGACGCCGGCGACGGCCTGGACCACCGAGGCGACGTGCTCGCCGACCGGGACGTCGGCGACGGTGGCCGCCCACGTGCCGTCGGGGTCGACCGTGGCGGTGGCCGTGCGGCCCCCGCCCAGGTCGACGGAGATCGCCGCACCGGGCTCGCCGGTGCCCGTGACCCGGAGGTCGACGGTGGCGTCGGGGTCGACGACGGTCGTGACGTCGCCCGGGTCGGGCGACGTGATCGAGGGGCCCACGGCCGCGCGGACCGTGAGCGGCTGCTCGACCGGGGTGGAGGTCGTGCCGGTGATCGCCTGCGAGACGGTCAGGGTGCGGTCGCCGACGGGGACCCCGGGGACCTCGACCGACCAGGTGCCGTCGTCGCCGACGAGCACGGTGCGGACCAGGTCGTCGCCGAGGTCGACGGTGACCGTCGCGCCCCGCTGCGCGGTGCCGGTGACGACGACCGGGGTCGTCGCGTCGGCGGTCGGCACGACGATCTCGTCGTCGGGCTCGGGCGAGACGACCACGACCGGCTCGCCGGCCACGACCGAGACGTCGCGCGTGACGGGCTCGGTGACCTCGCCGTCGAGCTCCTGCACGACCGAGGCCGTGCGGTCGCCGACGGGGACGCCGGGCACGGTGACCGACCAGGCGCCGTCGTCGTCGACCCTGCCGGACGCGACGAGGTCGTCGCCGAGGTCGACCGTGACGGTGGCCCCGGCCTGACCGGTGCCCGAGACGACGAGGTCGGTGACCGCCCCGTCCTCCGCGACGACCGTGACCGCGCCCTCGGCGGGGGCGATCACGGCGACCGGGGCGGCGGCGACGACCGAGAACGCCTGCTCGACGGGCTCGGAGGTGGTGCCGCCGATCGTCTGCGAGACGACGAGGGTCCGGTCGCTCACGGGCACGGCGTCGAACGTGGCGGTCCAGCTGCCGTCGGGCGCGGCCACGACCGTCGTGACGAGGTCGTCGCCCAGGTCGACGCGGACCTCGGCCCGGGGGGCCGCGGTGCCGGTCACGGTGACCGGCGTGGTCGAGCCGGCGTCGAGGACGACGATCGAGTCGCCGTCGCCCGGCGACGTCACGAGGACCGGCGCGCCGACGAGGACGCGGAAGCCGACGACGTCGGGCGTCGAGACGGTGTCGCGGACGACCTGGACGGCCGAGGCCGAGTAGGCGCCGTCCGCGAGGTCCTCGAAGGTCACCGACCAGGTGCCCGACGCGGGGTCGGACGTCGTGACGACGGGGGCGGCCCCGTTGAGGGACACGCGCACCTCGACGCCAGGCGCCGCGGAGCCGGAGACGGGCACGTCCACGGTGCGACCGGGACCGGCCACGGTGATCTCGGTGCCGTCGACGGGGTCGACCACGTCGAGCGGGGCGACGGCGGCGACGGTGAAGGACGCCTCGAGCGCGGGCGACTCGGTGCCGCCGATCTCCTGCACGACCTCGTACCCGACGGTGCCGGGGAGGAGGTCGGGGACGACGACCGACCAGGCACCGTCCGGGTCGACCTCGGCCTCGAGCTCGGTGCCGTCGCCCAGGGTGACGGTGACGAGCGCGCCCGGCTCGGCCGTGCCCGTGACGGTCACGTCCGTGACGGAGCCCGGGCCCGCGACGTCGACGACCTCGCCGTCGGCGGGGGCGGTCACGACGACGGGGGCACCGGCCGCGATGACGAGCACGCGGGTGACGGGCGCGCCGGCGGCGCCGCCGGGCAGCACCTGCACGGCGGTGACGGTGCGCGTGCCCACCGGGACGTCCTCGACGCCCGCGGTCCACGCGCCTCCTGCGCCCACGGTGGCCTCGGCCACCAGGCCGCCGCCGAGGTCGACCCGGACGGTCGCACCGGGCTCGCCCGTGCCGCTCACGACGACGGTCGTCGTCGAGGTGGCGTCGGCCAGCACGACGCGGTCGCCGACCGCGGGCTCCTCGACCTCGAGCGCCTCCGCGGCCTCGACGACCACGGTGACGGTCGGGCTCGGCTGCGTGGTGCCCGCGAGCTCCTGGCGGGCTTGCACCTCGTGCGTGCCGACCGGCAGCCCGGCGAGGGGGAACGACCAGGTGCCGCGAGCGTCGACCGGCGTGCGGCCGACCTCCTCGCCGTCGACGAGCACCGTGACCACGGCGCCCGGCTGGGCGGTGCCGCGCGCGGTGACGTCGAGCGTCGACGCGGCGTCCGGCACCGTGAACGGCTCGCCGGCAGGAGGCGCGGTGAGGGTGACCGGGGCCCCCGCCTCGACCGTCAGGTCGGCCGTGACCGGGTCGTCCGCGTCGTCGCCGACGACCTGGACCACCGAGACGACGGCGTCGCCGACGGGCACGCCCGGCACGACGACGCTCCACGAACCGTCGGGACCGGCCGTCGTGGTGGCCGCCTGGTCGCCGATGGTGACGACGACGCGCGCGCCGACCTCGGCCGTGCCCGTGACGGGGACGGCCACCGGTCCGGTGCCCACGATCGTGAGGGTGCTGCCGTCGGCCGGCGTCGCGATGACGACGGGGTCGACGTCGGCGACGACGACGACCACGACGGTCGTCGCGGGGGTCTCGACCTCGCCCTGCAGCTGGACGGCCGTGATCTCGTGGGTGCCGACAGGGACCGCCTCGAAGACGGCCTCCCAGGTGCCCTCGGGCCCGACGGTGACGGTCCGTTCGAGGTCGTCGACGCCGACCACGACCTGCGCGCCGGCGACGCCCGTGCCGGTCACGGTGACCGGCGAGCTGCCGTCGACCACGCGGTAGGTGGTCCCCGAGGAGGGCGACGTGATGACGACGTCGCCGCCCTCGACGACCTGGACGGTCACCGTGACGGGCGCCGAGGTCGAGCCCGAGATCGACTGGGTGACGACGACGTCCTGCTCGCCGATGCCCACGCCGGGCACCGTGACGGACCAGGAGCCGCCGGGTGCGACCGTGGTGCTGCCGGCGAGGCCGTCGACCGCGACGTCGACGACGGCGCCGGCCTGCCCCGTCCCGGACACGACGAGGTCGGTCGTGCCGTCGGGCCCGACGACCGCGAGGACCTGGTCCTCGACGGGAGCCGTCACGGCGAGCGGGGCGCCGGCCGCGACGGTGAGCTCCTGGACGACCGGTGCGCTCGTGCTGCCGCCCACCGTCTGCGTGGCCCCGAGGAACCTCGTGCCCTCCGGCACGCCCGCGATCGTCGCGGTCCAGGTGCCGTCGGCGCCCGCCTGCGTGGTGACGACCAGGTCGTCGCCCAGCCCCACGTCGACGCGGGCTCCCGGGTCGGCGGTGCCGGTGACGACGACGTCGGCGAGGTCGCCGGCCTCGGCGACGCGCACCGTGGCACCGGGCGCCGGGCTCGCGATGGTCACGGGGTCGCCGACGACGACCGTGACGACGCGCGTCGCCTCGGGCGACACCGTGCCGCCGATCGCCTGGGTCGCCCGGATCGTGCGGGCTCCCGCGGGGACGTCGTCGATCTCGACGGCCCAGTCGCCGTCGGCGTCGGCCGTGGTGATGCCGGTGAGCCCGTCGCCGAGGTCGACCGTCACGGTCGCGCCCGGCTGGGCGGTGCCGGCGACCGGCACGGTCGTCGTGGCGCCGGGCGCCGCGACGCGGAAGGTGCTGCCCGGCGCGGGGGCGTCGAGCACGAGCGGCTCGCCGACGACGACGGCGAACGGCTGCTCGACGGGCGGCGAGGTGACGCCGGCGACGACCTCGGTGACGCTGATCCGGTACTCGCCCACGGGGACGGAGGGCAGGGTCACGGACCAGTCGCCCGCGGCGTCGGCCGTCGTGCTGGCGACGTAGCCGTCGCCGAGGTCGACGGTCACGGGGGCGCCGGGCTCGGCGGTGCCCGTGACGGTCAGGGGCACGGTCGAGGTCGCGTCGGCGACGACGACCTCGGCGCCAGGCTCCGGGGCGGTGACCACGACGCCGGCGGCGGCCTCGAGGCGGAACGTGGTCGTGACGGCGGCGGACGTGGCTCCGGCGACGGTCTGCGTCGCGGAGGCCGTGTAGGGGCCGACCGGCAGCTCGGGGAGCGTCACCGACCAGGTGCCGGCGGTGCCGACGACCGTCGTCGCCGTGCGGCCCGCGCCCAGGTCGACGGTGACGGTGGCACCGGGCTGGCCCGCGCCCGAGACGACGACGTCGCGGACGGAGTCCTCGCCCGGGACGCGGAAGACCGTGCCCGCGGTGGGGGCGGTGACCGTGAGCCCGGCTCCGGCGGCGACCCGGAACGACCGCGTCACCGGGGCGCTCGTCGTGCCGGCCACGGTCTGCGTGACGGTCGCCGTGGCGGTGCCGACGGGCACGCCCGCGACGGGGGCGCTCCAGGCGCCGTCCGGGCCGGCCGTGGTGGTCGCGGTGCGACCGCCGTCGAGGTCGACGGCGATCTCCGCGCCGGGCGTGGCGGTGCCGGCCACCGTGACGGTCGCCGTCGAGTCGGCGTCGAGCACCGTCACGACCTGGCCCGCGGTGGGTGCCGTGACGACGAGGGGGGCCTGCGCGACGATCGTGAACGAGCGCGTCGCGCTGCCGATCGGCGCGCCCGCGACGCTCTGCCTCACGGTGGCGGTGGCGGTGCCGGCGGGCACGCCGGCCATCGTCACGGACCAGCGGCCGTCGGCGCCGACGGTGCCGGTGCCGGTCTGGCCGGACGGCAGCGACGCGGTGACCGCCGCACCCGGCTCGCCCGTGCCCGTGAGGGTCACGGCGCGCGTGGCGTCGGCGGTGGGCACCGAGAACTGCTGCCCCTCGGTGGGGGTGGCGATCGCGAGCGGCGCGAAGGCGGCCGCGCGCGTGGTGGACGTGGCGAGGTCGACGCGGGCCGCCGTGAGCAGCGGCAGCACCGTGAGGCTGACGGCGTGCACGCTCCGCGAGCCCGCGTCGAGGCCACGGGGGTCGCGGAACCCGGTCGTGTCCTGCGCGTTGACGCGCACGCGCACGAGCTGGTCGAGCACGGAGGTGAGGGGGGCGAGGACCCTGACGGCCGCGGTGGTGACCGTCCGGAGGTCCGTGGTCAGCCGGGTGAGGGCCGTCCCGCCGAGCAGCGGCTGGTAGACGGCGCCCAGGGTGGGCAGGAGGACGGAGCCGACCACGGGCGAGAGCCCCGTGGCGAGGCCGCCGACGACGCCGCCGAGGAGGCCGCTGGACTGCACGACCTGGAGGGCCGGCGTGGCCGGCGTGCTGCCGCTGAGGAGGGCCCCGAGGGTCGTCGTCGTGCGGAGGGTGGCGCTGCCGGCGTTCCCGAGCACCAGGGCACGGGCGCCGATGCCGATGTCGACGGTGACGGCCGTCCTGTCGACGGCGTCGCTGACGGCGGCGACGAGCGCGTCGGGCAGCTGGCGCTCGAGGACGTCGACGATGCCGGCGGTGATCCGCTCCTGCACGGCCGGGCTGAGCAGGTCGCTGTTCGCGGGCAGGCCGTCGAGCACGCCGAGGTCGACGACGACGCGACCGGTGCTCGGCGTGATCGTCACGGGACCGGAGGTGAGCGGTCGGGTCAGCACGGTGTCGACGACGGGCTGCAGGTCGAGGTCGACGCGCGCGTCCACGGTCGTGCCGGTGACGGCCACGGGGGCCGCCGGGAGGGCCCTCAGCAGTCGGTCGACCTCGCTCGTGAGCGTCGTGGTGACGCCGCCCAGCGCACCGCTCTGGCCCGCGGCGCCCTCCACCGTCGTCTCGAGGGTCGTCAGCGTGGGCCGCAGCGACGTGGCCAGCCCGGAGACCGCCGGGCTCGTCAGCACGTACTGCGCACCCGCGACCTGGTAGTCGGTCGTCGTGGTGCTGCCGTCGACGCCGCGCGTCGTCTCGATGCGCGACGACAGGGCGCCGAGCCCGAGCTGCACGTCGGACACGACGCCGGTCGCGGCGGGCACCTGACCGAGCAGCGGACGCAGGTCGAGGCGGGCGCCCGTGCCGGGCGCGCCGCTGCCGGCGGCGATGGTGCCGTCGGCGCCGATGAGGCCGGAGGAGGCGACGGCACCGGTGGGCGAGGTCGAGGCGTACTGCCCGGCGACGCCGAGCTGCAGCAGCCCGTTCTGCCCCAGCAGGCGCACCCCGCCGGGCAGCTGGGCGTTCACGCTGCTCAGCGCCGTGAGGTCGAGGTCGCCGCGGGCGGTGCCGCCCGGCTGACCGGGGGCGGTGGCCGTGTACTGACCGCGGAGCGCGACGAGCGCGTCGAGGTCGACGATGCCGCTGCCCGAGAGCATCGAGGCCTCGGCCTCCGCGACGTCGGTCGGCGCGGCGGTCGCGGGCACGACCGTCACCGTGGCGACGAGCGCCCCGACGACGGCGGCCGCGGCCGCCCTGATCCCGAACGCGACCCTGGTGCGCCCGGGGCGCGCCTCAGCTCGGCTTCGCATGTGGTGCCTCTTCCCGACGGGTCGCCCCGTCCCTGATCCGGTGCGGCCCGCTGGTGAGACGGGACACGAGGGTGTGCAGTTGTGCTGGTGCTGCCGGTGCCCCGGGGCGCGACCGGCGGTCGGCGCCTCCGGTCCGACCGGCGGGTGCGGAGCGGTGGTGGGTCGCTCCCGACGGCTGGTGAGGTCCGTCGTCCGATCATCCTAGGCAGCGGCCGGAGCAGAACGCAGCGTCGGGTCGCGGAACGCAGGGCCCACGTTCGGGGGTGGTGACGGCGGACGCGACGAGCGCCTCCCGGGCGCACGAAAAAGACCCCTCACGCACCCGCCAGAGCCCGGTTGCCCTTGCTGCATCTCTGCCCTGGGGGAGTTGGCCTGGATGGCGTCACGTGAGGAGCCGCCACCGAGTCTAGGGCATGCCGTGCACCCGTGCCGCACGGGGCGGCGCGTCCCGCACGGGGCGGCGCGTCCGGCGGGCGTCCAGGGCGCGGGCGTTGGCTGGACGCATGAGAATCGTCATCGCCGGTGGGCACGGCAAGATCGCCCAGCTCCTCGAACGCCGCCTCGCCGACGCCGGGCACGACCCCGTCGGCATCGTCCGCAACCCCGACCACGTCGCCGACCTGGAGGCCGCCGGGGCGCGCGCCCTGGTGCTCGACCTCGAGGACACCGACGTCGAGACCCTCGCGGGGCACCTCGACGGCGCCGACGCGGTCGTCTTCGCCGCGGGCGGTGGCGGCGGCAGCGGCGCGGAGCGCAAGCTGACGATCGACCGCGACGGGGCGATCCTGCTCGCCGACGCGGCGGAGGCCGCGGGCGTCTCCCGCTACGTGATGGTGTCGGCGATCGGTACGGACGACTTCGACCCCGAGAAGGCGCAGCTGCCCGCGGAGGACGACGACGCCGTCTACCAGGTCTACATGCGGGCCAAGAGCGAGGCCGACGCCGATCTGCGCGCCCGCGACGGGCTCGAGTGGACCGTCGTGCGCCCCGGCGGGCTCACCGACGACCCGGGCACGGGCCAGGTCACGGTCGGCCGTACGGTCGACCGCGGAACGGTCCCCCGCGCCGACGTGGCCGAGGTCATCGCGACCTCGATCCTCGAGGGCACCGCCGTGCGCACCCAGTTCGAGCTCGTGTCGGGCGACCTGTCCGTCTCCGACGCGCTGGCAGCCATCAAGTACTGACCGCCCCGGCCGCGACGACGGCCGACGGCACGGGCCCCGGGAGCGCACGCCGCGCCTCCGGGGCCCGTGTCGTCGCGGGGTGGCGACGTCAGCTGAGCGCGGCCGCCTGCCGCGCGATCTCGAGCTCCTCGTCGGTCGGCACGACGAGCACCGCGACGGGGGCCCCGTCGGGCGAGATGCGCCGTGCCTCGCGGCTCGCGAGCTCGTTGCGGTCGTCGTCGACGCGGATGCCGAGGACGTCCAGGCCCGCGAGCGTGCGGCGGCGCAGCAGGGCGTTGTTCTCGCCGACCCCCGCCGTGAACACCACGGCGTCGAGGCCGCCCAGCTGGGCGACGTACGCGCCGACGTAGTGCCGGATGCGGTGGCGGTACACGGCGAGCGCCGCCTCGCTGACGGCGTCCCCGCGCGAGGCGCTGTCCTGGACGTCGCGCATGTCGCCCGAGCCGGTGAGCCCCAGGAGTCCGCTGCGCTTGTTGAGCAGGGTCTCGAGCTCGTCGAACCCCAGGCCGGCCTCGCGGTGCAGGTGGAACACGGCGGCCGGGTCGATGTCGCCCGAGCGCGTCCCCATGACGAGCCCCTCGAGCGGGGTCATGCCCATGCTCGTCTCGACCGACCGGCCGCCGTCGATCGCGGCGACCGAGGCGCCGTTGCCGAGGTGCAGCACGATGATCTTGAGCTCGGAGAGCGGACGACCGAGGAACGCCGCGGTCTGCTCGGACACGTACTTGTGCGAGGTGCCGTGGAACCCGTACCGACGCACCGAGTGCTGCCGCGCGAGCTCCGCGTCGATCGCGTAGGTGTACGCCGCCGGCGCCAGGGTCTGGTGGAACGCCGTGTCGAAGACGGCCACGTGCGGCACGTCGGGGAAGGAGCGCTTCGCCGCCCGGATGCCCTGCAGGTTCGCCGGGTTGTGCAACGGAGCGAGCGCGCTGAGCCGGTCGATGGCCGCCTCCACGTCGTCGTCCACGACCGTCGCGCGGTCGAACTCCTCGCCGCCGTGCACGACGCGGTGGCCGACCGCGACGGGCGGGTGCTCGTCGAAGGACGGGCCGTGCTCGCGGAACGCGTCGAGCATGACCTCGAACCCGGCCTCGTGGTCGGCGATCGCGGTGGCGTCGCTGCTGGTCTCCTCCCCCGTCACGTCGTTGCGGTGCTTCGTCTGGCCCGTGGCCTCACCGATGCGCTCGACGAGGCCGGAGGCGAGGCGTCGTTCGCCCTCGAGGTCGATCAGCTGGTACTTGAACGACGACGATCCGGAGTTGACGACGAGGACTGCGCTCACGGGGTGACCTTCTCTGCGGTGGTGGTGACGGGTGCGGTGGCGGCGTCGGCCTGGGCCCCGGCCTGGATCGCGGTGATCGCGACGGTGTTGACGATGTCGCCGACGAGCGCGCCGCGCGACAGGTCGTTGATCGGCTTGCGCAGCCCCTGCAGGATCGGGCCGACGGCCACGGCCCCGGCGCTGCGCTGCACGGCCTTGTAGGTGTTGTTGCCCGTGTTGAGGTCGGGGAAGATGAACACCGTCGCGCGCCCGGCGACCTCGCTGTCGGGCATCTTCGCGGCCGCGACGGTCGGGTCGGCGGCGGCGTCGTACTGGATCGGTCCCTCGACGAGCAGGTCGGGGCGGCGCTCGCGGACGAGCGCGGTGGCCGCGCGGACCTTCTCGACGTCGGCTCCCGAGCCGCTGTCGCCCGTGCTGTAGCTGAGCATGGCGACGCGCGGCTCGATGCCGAAGCGCTCGGCGGTCTGGGCGCTCGAGATGGCGATGTCGGCGAGCTGCTCGGCGGTCGGGTCCGGGATCACGGCGCAGTCGCCGTAGACGAGGACGCGGTCGGCGAGGGCCATGAGGAACACGCTCGACACGACGCCGACGTCGGGCAGGGTCTTGATGATCTCGAAGGCGGGCCGGATGGTGTGCGCCGTCGTGTGCGCCGCCCCCGAGACCATGCCGTCGGCGTAGCCGAGCTGCACCATCATCGTGCCGAAGTACGAGACGTCGGTGACGGTGTCCATGGCCATCGCGGCCGAGATGCCCTTGTGGGCGCGCAGCTTGGCGTACTCGGTGGCGAAGCGCACCTGGAGGCTCGGGTCGAAGGGGTCGAGGACGCCCGCCTGCGCCAGGTCGAGCCCCAGCTCGGCGGCCCGGTTGCGGATCGCGAGCTCGTCGCCGAGCAGCGTGATGCGGGCGACGCCACGCTGCAGCAGGGTCGACGCGGCGCGGAGCACCCGGTCGTCGTCGCCCTCGGGCAGCACGATGTGCTTGCCGGCGCTCCGGGCCCGGTCGAGCAGCTGGTACTCGAACATGAGCGGCGTGACGACGCCAGAGGGCTCGACCCGCAGCCGGCGCAGCAGCTCGTCGGCGTCGACGTGGCGCTCGAACAGGGCGAGGGCGAGGTCGTGCTTGCGCTGCGAGTCGGCGGCCAGGCGACCGCGGGTCGACGTGATCGCGAGCGCGGCGTCGTAGGTGCCGAGCTCGCTGCGGGCGATCGGCAGCGCGCTGTCGAGGCCGGCGAGCAGGCGGTCGACCTGGGGCGAGAGCTCGAAGCCGCCGTTGAGCACGACGCCCGCCAGGGTGGGGAACGTCTCGGAGGCGTGCGCGAGCACCGTGGCGACGAGCACGTCGGACCGGTCCCCCGGCACGACGACGACCGCGCCCTCGCGCAGTCGGGGCAGCACGTTCTCCATCGACATGGCCGCGACGACGACGCCGAGCGCCTCCCGGTCGAGCAGGGCGTCGTCGCCGCTCACGAGCGTCGCGCCGGTGGCCTCGAGCACGGCCCGCATGGTCGGGGCGACGAGCACGCCGTCCTCGGGCAGGGCCCACACGGGGACCCCACGGGCCGGCGTGGCCTCGAGGGCCTGGCCGATGCCCGCGACGACCTCGTCGAGGGCGTCCGGGTCGACCCGGTTGGCGACGACCGCGAGCAGGCCTGCGTGCTCGGCGCGCAGCTCGGCCGTGGTCACCTCGGCGATCTGGCGCATCTCGGGACCGGTGCGCGCGTGCTGGCCGTCGGAGGTGCGGCCGCCCAGCACGAGCAGCACGGGGGCCCCGAGGTTCGCGGCGACGCGCGCGTTGTAGGACAGCTCGGTGGGGCTGCCGACGTCGGTGTAGTCGCTGCCCAGCACGACGACCGCGTCGCACTGCCGCTCGACCGCGGCGAAGCGGCTGACGATCGTCGCGAGGGCGGCCTCGGGGTCGGCGTGCACGGCGTCGTAGGTGACGCCCACGCAGTCGTCGTAGTCGAGGTCGACGCCGTCGTGGGCGAGCAGCAGCTCGAGCACGTAGTCGCGCTCGTCGGTCGACCGGGCCACCGGCCGGAACACGCCCACGCGCCCGACCTCGTGGCTGAGGGTGTCGAGCACCCCGAGCGCGATCGTGGACTTGCCGGTGTGGCCTTCGGCCGAGGTGAGGTAGATGCGGGTCGACACGCCTCCAGGCTAGGCCTCGCGCCCTGGGCGCACCGTGGTGCGACGCGGTCCTGGGCGGACGTGCAGGAGGTGGTGGTCCCGTCCGTCCCGCCGCTGTCGACCTGGGACCGCACGGGATCGCTCCCGTCCTGGTCTCAGGAGAGGCGGGGAGGACGACGGCTGACGCCACCACGGTCGTCCTCGACGGTCAGCCGCACGGCCTGCAGGACGGTCGTCGCGCTCGCCTGGGCCGCATCGCGATCCGCGCCGTGCGCCAGGACGAAGCCGAGGCAGTCGCCGTTCGACGTCATGGTCGTCGACACGTCGCACGGCGGGGTGAGGAACGACCCCACACCGAGGACATCGGTGCCCTCGAGCCGGTCGGGCAGGCCCGTGACGTCGAGGAGGCGACCGCCGACGGGCGAGCCGAACTGCAGCTCGACGACGGCGGGCCCGCTCGCGACCATCTCCGGGGCCTCTCCGAGCAGCGCTGGCAGGAGGTGGCTTCTGGCCCACGACAGGGGACGGGTGAGCGCCAGGCCGTGCTGCATCCCCGCACCCACGAACCGAGCGTTGATCTCGATGACGCGCGGGCCCGTCGGGGTGAGGGCGAACTCGAGGTGGAACGGGCCCCACGTGTGGCCCGCGGCGGCGAGGACCTCCTGGACGTAGGACGCAGCCCCGGGGAAGGGCTCCCCTTCGTCGAACCTCAGGCCGACTTCGACGAAACCGGGCTCGGGACCCATGATGCGATCCGTGAAGCCGAAGACCTCCACGCTCCCCGGCAGGGCGAAGCCCTCTGCGCTGACGACAGGGCCGAGCAGGCGTTCCTCGAGCAGGAGCTGGCGCCGGGCCTGGACGCCCCGACCGTAGTCCCGTCGACGGTGATCGTGCACCAGGCGCCTGAAGTCGTCGCCGTCCTGCACGAGCCGTACGTCGAAGCTGGCCGCACCGTCGACCGGCTTGGCCACGAACGGGTAGGCCATGGAGTGGCCCGTCGAGTCGTCCTGGACGTCGTACTTCTGCCAGGCGACGGACTCGACCCCGGCCCGGGCCAACGCGGCACGGACCAGTGACTTGTCGCGGTGGATGCACGCGGACGTGACCGCCGGCCCGGGGAGACCGAGGTGCCGTGCGGCGGTGGCGGTGACCCCGACGAAGTTGTCCACAGAGCTCGTGATCGCGTCGACCCGGCCGGGCAGCCTGCGTACCCCGTCGACGATGTCGGCGGCCCGCGACGTCGCCAGCTGGATCCAGCGATCGACGAGGCCGGGTCGGATGTCGTACTGCCCGGGGTCGTGGGCGAGGACGGCGACCCGTAGGCCCGCGTCCTTGGCCGCCATGAGGAGGTGCTCGCTCGGCCCGATCACGAGGGGGCCGCGATGGGGCGCCGCGGACTGAGAGCCCCGGACCGTGTGCAGCTCCACGCTGACCAACCAGCCGTCAGCCACGATCGACCACCAGACCTCGTCGAGCGACCGCTGCCCGGCTGCAGTCGTCGAGGGCGGCCGTCGTCCCGCCCATGTCGTCCACGATGCGCCGCATGACGTCCTGATCGCGGCGACGGTCCACTGGAGGGTCTCCGCTCGCGTCCAGGGCACAGGCCCACCGGAGCCCGACGGAGGCTCCCCGCCTCGTCTTCGTCCGGAGCGTGCCGATGCCGAGGTGCAGGGCGTGCGCCCCCCTCGAGAGCGCGAGCTCGACGGGCAGGTAGTAGGTCAGCTCGAAGTAGTCGCAGGCTCCGTCCGCGAGACCCGAGCGGATGCCGTAGGCCCTCGACGAGACCATCCCGGCGGACGAGAAGGTGAGGGTGGCCGCCACCGGCCTCGGGCCGGACCACGAGCTGAAGACCCTGCTGGCATCGTCGCAGTGTTCCGCCTGGCCCTGCACGAGCGAACGCATCGTCTCGACCGAGGTCGGGGCGCCGTGCGAGGCCTGGTGGTCGGCGAGGACCTCGCTCATGACGTCGACCACTTCCGACAGGCGCCGTGCCTCGACGGAGCGCGCGGCTTCCCGGAAGCGCCGTCGATCGGCCCTGACCCGGGCCCTGTCCTTCTTGGTCAGCGAGTCGACATAGTCCGAGAAATCGTCACCGTGCAGGGGAACGGTCGCATCGCCCGCCTGCAGGTGGGGGCCCGAGATGCGAGGGTCCTCGGCGAGCGCCTCTGCGGTCGGCGAGTCGAGGTACATGCACCAGGCGTCTCCGGCACCGGTCTCGTCGCGGAGCTGGACCACACCGTCGACGAACGCGTGGACGATGTCCACGACCCGGGGGTCGTCGGTGTCGACACCGAGAGAGGAACGGTGCCCACGTCGTCCCCCGACGAGGAGGAGCGGGTCCGCGCGCCGCTGGTCCGTCCTCGAGAACGGGGGCAGGTACGGTGCGCTGGTCTCGTGCTCGACGAGGTACGCAGGAGCCGCCGCGCAGACGGTGCCGTCGGCATCGGTGACCACCACGAAGAACGCGGTCACGCCGCGTGCTGCCGCCTGGTACTCGACCCAGGGACGCTGTCCGTAGAAGTCCTGCTCCGTCGTGTGCTCCCACACGGCGTCGGGCACTGCGCCGAGTCCCGCGAAGACGTCGGCCCTCACCCTGCGACCGCCTTCCGGAACACGATCGCGCGTCCGGTCCAGCTCGCCGCCAGTCGCGTCGCGGGGACGGTGTGCTGGACGCGGCCCCGGCGTGAGGGGTCCATGACGTGGACGACGTCGCCACGGGGGCTCGCCGACCGACCGGTGGCCAGGACGAGGTGGCCGCCCCGCCGGCCGTCGTCCGGGAACCCGAGGCTGCACGACACGATCACCGGAAGGCCCTGGTCGATCTGGTCGTAGAGGACGGGGAGGCCGTCCATGCCGACGCTCGCACCCTCGAGGCCGTAGGACCGGGAGAGGTCGGCGAGCGAGGCGTGGATCCAACCACGGTCGCCGAAGGCTCCGCGAGCGAGGCCTCGGCACAGGAGCTCGTACAGGTCGGGGGCGACGCCCGTGTGGAAGTGGACCACGGACCTGAGGCAGGCGATGCCGCAGCTGCGCTCACCCCAGTGCTCGCCGGTCTCGCCGCGCACCAGGGCGCCGTGCGGCCACTCGTCGGGCCCGAAGTGCTGGGCCGTCCGTAGCACCTCGCGATGTCGTGGGTGTTCCATGTCGCTCCTCGTCGGGTCGTTCATCAGGGGGTCCGGGGGTGGGGCATGCGAAGGGCCAGCGACGTGATGAGGTGTCCCAGCACGAACACCCCGGCCAGGACGAGCCAGGAGAGCTGCTCGGCCCCTTGCACCAGCAGCGTCACGACGACAGGACCGACGGCCCTGCTCACACCGGGGCCCAGAGCGTAGAAGCTCTGGTACATGCCCTGCTGTCCGTCAGGGGCGAGCTCGAAGGACGCGTGGAACGCGACGGCCGACTGCAGGAGCTCGCCGACGGTGAAGAGCACCACCCACACGGCGAGGACGACCACGGCGGCGGACGTGGGGACGCCCGGCAAGAGGGTCAGCAGGACGCAGGAGGCCGAGAACGCCACGGCCATCACCGCACTGGCCCTCCTCGCCGACCTCGCGTCCGTCACGCGGCGGGCCGACGACACCTGCAGGAGGATGACGAGGACCGTGTTGCACACCACGACGACCGAGAGGCTGGCGAGGGGCACGACGTCGACGGTCGTCAGCCAGAGCGGGAGCCCCACCGTCAGGATCACCGGATTGACCGACAGGAGCGCGTTGCCGACGATCGCCACGACGTACCTGACGTCCGGCAGGAGCCGCAGGCGCGGTCCGCCGTCGGTCCTCGAGCGCGGTCCCGACCGGACGGGCAGCGTGAGGACGCACACGAGGGCGACCGCGAAGAGCAGCCCGTTCGCCTGCAACCCGGCGACGTACGCCTGCGTCGTGTCGACCGTGAGGACGAGTGCGCCGACGCCCGAGCCGAGGGCGATGCCCAGGTTCGTGCTGACCCTCAACCGAGCTCGGGTGAGGGTCCGAGCGGAGGGCTCCGCGAGGTCGTGGATGAGGGCTCCCGAGGTCGCTGCGAGTCCGCGGTCGAGGATCCCGCTCGTGACCGCGACGACGGCGAAGGCCGTCGGCGTGGAGGCGAGGCCGTAGGACAGCATCGCCAGGGCCTGCCCCCCGAGGAGGACCGCGTAGACGTGCCGGGCACCCAGTCTGTCGTTCGCTCGACCGACGAGCAGGGACACGGGCAGGCCCAGGGCGAAGCCAGCACCGAGGGCGGTCGTGGCGAAGGTGGCCTCGAGTCCCAGTCCCCTCGTGAAAGCGAGGAAGCTCGTGGTGAGGAAGATGCCGCTGCCCACCGTGCCGACCAGGTTCGCGATGAAGAAACGCCGCACCGGACCCCTCGGGGGGATCTGCGTCGACAGCAGGGACGCCCCGAGGGTCACGGCGACCCGCGCCCTGCTCGGTCCGGCTTCGCCTCGAGCGCCGCGGACAGCAGCGTCAGGACGAGATCGACGTACTCCAGGCCTGCGTGCCGAGCCGCCTCGGGAAGGTTGCTCGACTGCTGCATGCCAGGCACCGTGTTGATCTCGAGGGCGAACGAGTCACCGTTCGGTGCGACCACGAAGTCGACACGGAAGGCGCCCCGAGCGTGGAGGAACTCCCCCACGCGGACGGCATCCGACCGGAGGCGTTCGATGATCTCATCGGGCAGGTCGTCGGGCACCGAGCTCCGCGCCTCGCCCCCTGCTCCGAGCTTGCACGCAGCGTCGTAGTAGGCCGCGTCGGTCTCGACCTCGATCGGTGGGAGCGGCTGCAGGCGGCCCTCCGTCTCGAGGACGCTCACCGTGACCGATCGTCCGGGCACGTACTCCTCGAGGAAGATCGTCGCGAACCGCTGGGCAGCGATCGAGGCGCGTGCCGACTCCAACTGGCCCCGGTCGTGCACCAGCTCGAGTCCGAGGCTCGAGCCACCGTCAGGGGCCTTGAGCATGACGGGGTAGCCGAAGGGGCTGTCCTCGATGGACTGATCGACCGGTCGCGCACGAGTCGAACGAGGCGTGCTGACGTCGACGTGCTCGAAGACGGCCTTCGTCACGAGCTTGTCCAGCCCGACGGCCTGCGTCAGGACGCCGGAGAAGGTGTAAGGCAGCTCGAGGTGCTCGAGGACGCCCTGCAGCCTGCCGTCCTCACCGAAGTGACCGTGGCTGTTGACGAAGATGACGTCGCACGACTCCAGGTCCCGGACGAACGCCTCCGAGGTCGGGTCGACCACCCTCGCCGCGACCCCCACGCCGTGCAGGGCGGCCACGATCTGGTGAGCAGACCACTCCTCGCGCGGGAGGGCGTCCGAGTACGTGCGGTCCTCGACGGAGGAGGGGCCGTAGACGATGCCCACCGTCTTGCCCGACAGGCGTGCCAGCACGGAGGCTCGTTCACAGCCCACCCTGCGACCTGGCGCTGGTCCGGCAGGGCCGGTGTCGTCACCCATGGGATGCACCTCTCGCTCTCGAGAACGTCGCCCCGGGGGCGAGGACGGGGACGTTGGCCGATCCCCCGAGCCGACCCGAGACCTTCAGTACGTACTATGTCAGTCCAACATACTGGTCTTGCTACCCATCAGCAAGGGAGGGCACGGGGACGCGTCCGAGAGCGAGCGGCTGGGGCCTGGAACGAGAGATGGCTCCTTCCCGAGCGGGAGAGGAGCCATCTGGTGCGGAGGATAGGGGATTCGAACCCCTGAGGGCTTGCACCCAACACGCTTTCCAAGCGTGCGCCATAGGCCACTAGGCGAATCCTCCAGGCGGGCGCACGGCGGTGACCGGCGCTCGACCTCGTCCACTGTAGCGGACGCGGCGGGGCCCGGCGGACGGGAGCCGCGCGCCGGGCCGGGACGGGCCTCCTGCCGGCCGGCAGTGCCGGGGCCGGCGACGTACCATCGACGGGTGGACTCCCCTGCGACGGCGCGCGTCGACGCCTGGCTGTGGGCCGTGCGCGTGACCAGGACGCGCTCGGCCGCGACCGCCGCGTGCCGCGCCGGCCACGTGCGCGTGGCCGGTGAGCGGGTGAAGGCCGCACAGACGGTCCGCCCCGGCGACGAGGTGCGGATCCGGCTCGACGGGCGGGAGCGCGTGCTCGTCGTCGTGCAGTGCCTGGTCAAGCGCGTGGGCGCCCCCGTGGCCGCCACGGCCTACGAGGACCGCTCTCCCCCGCCGCCTCCCCGCGAGGAGGTCGCCGCCGTTCCCGTCCGCGACCGGGGCGCGGGCCGCCCGACGAAGCGCGAGCGCCGCGAGCTGGAGCGCCTGCGCGACCGGTGACGGCGGCCGGACGCGCTGGGGGGACACCCTGGGGGCCACCGACCCGTCGATCCCCTATCCTGATCGCACTGCGCGACCACCGAGGGTCGCGCCGGGGCGCACGACCCTGGACAAGGGGTCGAGGGGGCGCCGTGGAACGCACGTCGGAGCTGGGTGACGACGCCGTCGTGGTGCGCCCGCGCGCGTCCCTCGTCCGCACCTCCGTCACCGCGGCGGTGGCCGCCGTCGTGCCCGTGCTCGTCGCGCTCCTCTGGCTGAGCGGCCCGGTCGGCCAGGTCCCGGCCGTGCTGTCCGTCACGGGGCTCGTCCTCGTCGCGTGCCTGCTCGCGTGGCTGCGCTTCCGGGCGGTGCACGTCGCCGTCACGCCCTCGCAGCTGGTGAAGCAGCCGTTCGACGGTGGGCGGGTCCGCGTCGAGCGCGTCGACGTGCACGAGGTCGTCCTCGCCACGACCTTCCGCGAGCACTCGACCGAGACGGTCCGCCAGCTGATGGCCCTCGCCGCCGACGGGACCTGCCTCCTGCGCCTGCGCGGCACGTTCTGGACCGACGAGGCGCTCGAGGCGGTCGCCCACGCCCTCGACGTCCCCCTCATACGGTCCGAGCGACCCGTGCCTCTCGCGCAGTTCTACCGCCGCTGGCCGTCGGGCCGCCGCTGGTACGAGGGCAGGCGCTGGGTGACGGCGCTCGTCGCCCTGGCGGGCGCCGGCGTCGTCGGGCTGCTGCTCGCCGTGCTCTTCGACGCGTTCCGGCCCGCCTGACCCCGGTGGGGCGGCCGGGGCCGGGTCAGGCCCGCGGGACCCGTTCGCCGGACCCGCCCCGGGCCTCCTGCGCGCGCCCCTGCCACGCCCACGGCGCTCCGCGCTCGCGCAGCAGCCGGTGCGCGAACGGCGCCCAGAGCACGACGGCCACGCCGACCCCGACGAGGACCCCGCCGACGGTGTCGGTGAGCCAGTGCGCCCCCAGGTACGTGCGACTGAGCAGCATCGCGACGGTGTAGGCGACGCCGGCGAGCCACACCCACCGGCGTCGCAGCACGACCCCGAGGACGACGGCCATGGTGGCGGCGTTCGCGGTGTGCCCGGAGGGGAACGACCCGAAGTCGCTGACCACCAGGATGTCCTCGGGCCGCGCCCGCCCGAAGGTGTGCTTGAGCAGCTGCACGGTCCCCGCGCTGAGCACGGACGCCGCGACCCAGTAGAGGGCCGCCCAGCGACGTCCGTGCAACAGGAGCAGCACGGCGACCGCGATCGGCACGACGAACACGCCGACCACGCCCGCGCCGATGGAGTCGAAGACGAGCGCCGGCACGTCCCACCAGGCCGCCCGGTGCTCGACGAGCTCGCCCATGAAGCTCTCGTCGACGCCGATGACGCCGCCGCGCGCCGTGATCACGACGCCGAGCAGGAGCGTCACGCCGAGCGCGCCGAGCGCCGAGAAGACCCACCAGCGACGCTGCACGCGCCGGGCGATGCGTTCCTCGGCAGGGCCGTGCGGGGCGGGGACGGGCGGCGTGGCGGGTCGCGTCATCCGACGAACGGTAGTCGCCGGAGGCGCAGGAGGCGCGCACGGGCAGCCGGGGGCGGCCACCGGGCCCCGCACGGCGCGCCCCGACGCGCGGGAGGCCCGGGTCAGCGACCGAGCGGCGGCACCGTCCGGGGGCGCACGACGAGCCACAGGCTGGTGACGGCCAGCGCGCTCGTGCACATCATCACGGACGCCATGGGGACGGCCGTGTCGATGCCCAGGAACCCCACGACGGGCGAGACGAGGCCCGCGGAGCCGAAGTTGACGGCGCCGAGCACGGACGCGGCGGTGCCGGCCTCCTTGCCGTGGTTCGCGAGCGCGAGCACCTGGACCTGCGGGAACGAGAACCCGCACGCGGCGATGAAGAACCACAGCGGGACGAGGATCCCCACGAGGCCCGCCCCCGCCGAGTCGAGCACGACGATCGCGGTCGCCGACAGCAGGAGCACGGTCGTCGAGCCCGCGAGGATCCACTGCGGGCCGAACCGCCGGGCGAGCCTCGCGCTGATCTGCACGCCCGCGACGACCCCCAGGCTGTTGACCGCGAAGAGGAACCCGTACTGCTGCGCGTCGAGGCCGTAGACGTCCTGGAAGAGGAAGGACGAGGCGGAGAGGTAGGTGAACAGGCCCGAGAAGACCATGGCGCCGATGAGGGCGACGCCCACGAAGACGCGGTCGGAGAAGAGGGACCGGTACCGCAGCACGAGGCTGGAGTGGCCGGCCTCGGTGCGTCGCGCGGGCGGCAGCGTCTCGACGATGAGGAAGATCGCGGCGATGATGACGAACGCGCCGTAGGCGGTGAGGAACACGAAGACGCCGCGCCAGCTGGTGAAGGCGAGCAGCTGCGAGCCGATGACGGGCGCGAGGATCGGCGCGAGGCCCGAGACGAGGGCCAGCCGCGACAGCATGCGCACGAGCGGCAGGCCGCCGAAGAGGTCGCGCACGGTCGCCATCGCCACGACGCCGCCCGCGGCCGCGCCCATGCCCTGCAGCACGCGGAACACCGCGAGCGACACGATGTCGGGCGCGACGGCCGCGCCGACGCTCGCCAGGATGTGGACCGCGGTGGCCACGATGAGCGGGAGGCGGCGGCCGACCTTGTCGCTCCACGGCCCCACGAGCAGCTGACCGACGGCGAAGCCGAGCGTGGTCGCCGTGAGGGTGAGCTGCACGAGTCCGGAGCTCACGCCGAGGTCGCGCTCGAGGGCCGGGAAGGCCGGCAGGTACAGGTCGATCGTGAACGGCCCGAGGGCGGTGAGCGCGCCGAGCACGACGACGTAGACGAGCCGCTGACGGCGCGTCAGCGAGTCGCCCGGGTGGAGGACCGTGGTCACGGAGAGGCGTCCTTCGAGGCGGGGAGGGGTGGGGGGGTCGGCCGCGGCGGGCCCGGGTCGAATCGATGCGACCAGGCACCGAGCGTACCGGTCGCCCCCGACGCGCACCAGCCCCCCGAGCCCCCGGGTGCGACACGTGTCGGGCAAGGACGCCCGCCGGGACGGCCCTCGCGGACGCCCCGTCGCGCCGGGAGCGGACACGTGGTACGTCACACGTCGGCCCAGCGTCTATGCTCGGGACAGCCACACGCACGGGAGGAACGGACATGGTCGACGCACGCATCGTCCAGACGACGAGGGCCCTGCACGCCGCCGTGCTGCAGCTCGCGAGCCAGCAGCCGGTCTCGACCATCACGGTCGCCGACGTCACGCGGGCCGCGGGCATCAACCGGGCCACGTTCTACAGCCACGCGACCTCGCCGGGCGCGCTGCTCACCGCGGCGCTCACGCCCGAGCTCGACCAGATCCGGGCCGACGACCGCACCTTCCGCAGCGAGGGCACCGCCTGCCCCGAGGCGACCCGCCGTGCGCTCGAGCGCGTCGTCGAGCACGTCGTCCGGCACCGCGAGGTCTACCGGCTCGCGCTGCCCGACGCGCTCGACGCCTCGATCCACCAGGCCCTCGCCCGGCACTTCGAGGCCTCCTCGGTGCAGCACCTCGAGAACCTGCCCGAGGGCACGCTGCCCGAGGGCCTCTCCGTGCACATCGCGTCGAGCGCCTACGCGCACGGGCTCGTCGGGGCGATCGAGGCCTGGCTCGTCGGCAAGCGCACCAGCCGGCGCGCCCTGCTCGACACCATGAGCCTCATGACCCCGTCCTGGTGGCACTGAGACGCTGAGCACCGTCACGGGCGTGGCCGGGACGACGCCTCGTCACCGAGCGAGCGCAGGAGGCCCGATCGGCACGGTCGCCCGGGCCTCGGCCGGTCCCGTCCGCAGCACCCCGTCGTCGAGGGGCGAGCAGCGCACGCCGCCCGACCCGCGCAACGCCCGGAACGCGCCCGGCGCGACCTCGACGTCCATCCAGGCGCAGGGCGACGCCGGTCGGTGCACGGCGAAGCGCACCGGCCCGTCCCCGCAGTCCAGGCTGAGCACCGCACCGCGCAGGCCGTCGACGTCGAGGCCCCGCAGCACGACGTTGCGCCGCGTCGCCGCCGGGTCGAGCGGGCCCGCGCGAAGCTCGCGCGCGACCCGCTCCAGCTGCTCGGCCGCGAAGAGCGTCACCGAGGCGGTCCGGTGCGCCGGTGCGTTGAAGTAGCGGTCGCCCACGATCCCGAGCCCGGCGCGCACCTCCACCTGGTCGTGCAGCTCGGCGCCGGAGGCGGCCGCGGCACCGTCGGCCGGGCGGCCCACGTAGCGGGAGCGCGGCGACGCGAGCAGCAGCTCCACCGTGACCGGCGCGCGGAACGGGAGCGGGGACTCCTGCGGGGACTCGGGCACCGGCCCACGCTACCGCCGGGGCGCGCCCGCCCACCGACGCCGACGGCCGGCCCGCCCCGGAGGGCGGACCGGCCGTTGGTCGGTGCGGGTGCTACTTCGTGAGCGGGCCCAGGGTCGGGTCGTTGGCGTACGCCTCGGCCGCGTTCTCCTCGGTCACGATCTGCGGGGGCAGCAGGTAGGCCGGGACGACCTTCTTGCCGTTGTCGTACGACTCGTCGTCGTTCGTCTCGGGGGTCTCGCCCTCGGAGAGCGCGGTCACCATGTCGACGGCCTGCGCGACGAGGTTGCGGGTGTCCTTGTTGATCGTGGAGTACTGGACGCCCTCCATGATCGACTTGACCGACTCGACCTCGGAGTCCTGACCGGTGACGACCGGGACGTCCTTGCCGGCCTGCTGCACCGAGGTGATGATGGCGCGGGCGAGCGTGTCGTTCGGGCTCAGCACGCCGTCGAGCTCGGTGTCGCCACCGTAGGTGCTGGTGAGCAGCGAGTCCATGCGGCGCTGGGCGTTCTCGGGCTTCCAGCCGTCGGTCGCCGTCTGCTTGATGTCGGTCTGGCCCGAGCCGACGACGACGGTGCCGTCGTCGATCTTCGGCTGCAGGATGCTCATGGCGCCGTCGAAGAAGACCTTCGAGTTGGCGTCGTCGGACGAGCCCGAGAAGAGCTCGATCGTGTACGGACCGTCGCCCTTGCGCTCGGCCATGCCGTCGAGCAGGGCCTGGCCCTGGAGCTCGCCGACCTCGAAGTTGTCGTACGCGACGTAGTAGTCGACGTCCTCGGTGTTGAGGATCAGGCGGTCGTAGGCGATGACGGTCGCGCCGGCGTCCTTCGCCGCGGCGACCTGGGTGCCGAGCTGCGAGCCGTCGGTCGCGCCGATGACGATGACCTTCGCGCCCTTCGTCACCATCGACTGGATCTGCTCCTGCTGGTTGGCGACCGTGCCGCTCGCCGCCGCGTACTGCACGTCGGGCTCGAAGCCGGCGTCCTCGATGCCCTCGGTGAAGAGGTCACCGGCGAGGACCCAGTTCTCACTGGTCTTGGCGGGCAGCGCGACGCCGATGGTGGAGCCCTGCTCGAAGCCGGACGCCTCCTCCCCCGATCCCGCGTCGGTGCGGGAGGACGAGCAGCTGGTGAGGACGAGCATCGTTCCTGCGGCGACCGCCATGGTCGCCAGCGCGATCTTGCGCATGCTGTGTCTTCTTTCTCCTGTGGTGGTGGGTGCCGCCGTCTCCGGGAGGAGCGGCGACCGTGGGCGGGCCCGGCCGTCGTCGGACGGGTCCGCGGGTCGTGCGGTCTAGTTGGTCGTGGTGCTGTTCGGTCGGTTCGACTCGCTCAGGTCGCCACCGGGGGCGGGCGTCGAGGTCGTCGACGCGCCGTCGCGGCCCACGCCGCCCTGCGCCTGCGTGTCCATCGCGGCGGGGGTGACCGGTGCGGCGACCCCGTTCGCGTCGCGGCGCAGGCCACGGGTGAGCAGCCCGACGATCGAGGGGCGGCCCTGGCTCTTGTTGTAGACGTCGATCGCCACGGCGAGCAGGAGCACGAGGCCCTTGATCATCTGCACGAGGTCGGACCCGACGCCCAGCAGCTGGAGGCCGTTGTTGAGGAACGCGATGACGAGGCCACCGACGATCGAGCCGATGACGGTGCCGATGCCGCCCGCGACGGCCGCACCGCCGATGAAGACCGAGGCGATCGCGTCGAGCTCCCAGTTGAGGCCGTCCTGCGGGCCGGAGGCACCGGCACGGGCGACGTAGATCATGCCGGCCAGCGACGCGAGCACCGACATGTTCATCATGACGAAGAAGTTGATGCGCTTGGACTTGACGCCCGAGAGCTCCGCGGCGTGCGAGTTGCCGCCGACCGCGTAGATGTGCCGACCGAAGATGGTGCTCTGCGTGACGAAGCCGTACACCAGGACGAGCACGCCCAGGATGATGCCCGAGATCGGGAACGACGTGCCGGCCCGGCCACCGCCGAAGAGCGTCGCGGCGAAGGCGACGATCGCCACGAGGACGCCCACCTTGACGACGCTGACCCAGAGCGGGGCGACCTCGCTGCCCATGCTGCGCTGCGTGCGTCGCACGCTCACCTCGCGCCAGACGACGGCGAGCGCGATGACGAGGCCCAGGACGAGCGTGAGGTTGTTGTAGCCCGTGTCGGGGCCGACCTCGGGCAGGTAGCCGGCGCCGATGACCGTGAACGCGTCGGGGACGGGGACCGTGTTGGCATCGCCGACGAACTGGTTGGCACCGCGGAAGAGCAGCATGCCGGCCAGGGTGACGATGAACGCGGGCACGCCCACGTAGGCGACCCAGAAGCCCTGCCAGGCGCCGATGGCGGCACCGACGACGAGGCCGAAGACGATCGCCACGGGCCAGGGGAAGGACCAGCTGTCCATGGCCGTCGCGACGAGGATGCCACTGAAGGCGGCGACCGAGCCGACCGAGAGGTCGATGTGGCCGGCGACGATGACCATCACCATGCCGATGGCGAGGATCAGGATGTACGAGTACTGGCTGACCAGGGCGATGAGGTTCGCGGGCTGCAGCGTGAGCCCGCCCGTGAGCAGCTGGAAGAGGAGGATCGTCACGACGAGCGTCGCGATCATGCCGAACTGCCTCGCGTTCGACGTGCTGCCGCCGAACATCTTCGTGAGGTCCTTGATGCCACTCATGCGGCGTGCTCCTTCTTCTTCACGGACGTCATGGTCCGCATCAGGGTCTCGGCGTCGGCGTCGGCCGCCGCGATCTCGTTCGTCACGGTGCCCTCGAAGATCGTGTAGATGCGATCGGAGAGACCGAGCAGCTCGGGCAGCTCGGAGGAGATGACGATGACGCCCTTCCCCTGTGCGGCGAGCTGGTGGATGATGTTGTAGATCTCGAACTTCGCGCCGACGTCGATGCCGCGGGTCGGCTCGTCGAGGATCAGCACGTCGGGGTCGGTGAACATCCAGCGGGCCAGGACGACCTTCTGCTGGTTGCCGCCCGAGAGCTTGGCCACTCCCTCGTCGACCGTGGGCGTCTTGACGCGGAGGCTCTTGCGGTACTCCTCGGCGATCGTGTGCTCCTGACCGCGGTCGACGACCGAGGCCTTGGAGATCTTCCGCAGCTTGGCGGCGACCGTCGAGCGCTTGATGTCGTCCAGCAGGTTGAGGCCGAGCACCTTGCGGTCCTCGCTCACGTAGGCGAGCCCGTGGTCGATGGCGTCGGACACCGTCCTCAGCTCGATCGTCTCGCCGTCCTTGACGATGGTGCCCGACACGAACTGGCCGTAGGAGCGCCCGAAGATGCTCATGGCGAGCTCGGTGCGACCGGCGCCCATGAGACCCGCCAGCCCGACGATCTCGCCGCGCCGGACCTGGATCGACGACCCCTTGCAGACGAAGCGCTCGGCGACCTGCGGGTGGCGCACCCACCAGTCCTTCACCTCGAAGAAGACCTCGCCGATCTTGGGCGTGCGGTCCGGGAACCGGCTCGCCAGGTTGCGGCCGACCATGCCGCGGATGATGCGGTCCTCGTTGACGCCGTCGGCCTGCACGTCGAGGGTCTCGATCGTCTTGCCGTCGCGGATGATCGTGATCGAGTCGGCGATCGCCTCGATCTCGTTGAGCTTGTGGCTGATCATGATCGACGAGACGCCGCGGCCCTTGAGCCCGCGGATGAGGTCGAGCAGGTGCTGCGAGTCCGCCTCGTTGAGCGCCGCCGTGGGCTCGTCGAGGATGAGCAGCTTCACGTTCTTGTTGAGCGCCTTCGCGATCTCGACGAGCTGCTGCTTGCCGACGCCCAGGTGCTTGATCGCGGTGTCGGGGTCGTCCTTCAGCCCCACGCGGGCGAGCAGGTCGACGGCCCGCGACTTGGCCGACCGCCAGTCGATGGCGCCGAAGCGGGTCGGCTCGTTGCCGAGGAAGATGTTCTCGGTGATCGACAGCTCGGGGATGAGCGCGAGCTCCTGGTGGATGATGACGATGCCCGCGGCCTCGCTCGAGCGGATGTCGCGGAACCGCATCGTCTCGCCCTGGTAGACGATGTCGCCCGAGTAGGAGCCGTACGGGTAGACGCCCGAGAGCACCTTCATGAGCGTCGACTTGCCGGCGCCGTTCTCGCCGCAGATGGCGTGCACCTCGCTCGCGTGCACGCGCATGCTGACGTCGTCGAGCGCCTTGACGCCGGGGAACTCCTTGGTGATGCCGCGCATCTCGAGCACGACGGGGGTGTCAGCGGCCACGGCCGGCACCTCCCCGCGCGTCGCGGTCCACGTGCGGTGCGCTGGGCACGGCGGGCTGGGTCACACTGACCTCCACGGTCGACTTCGTCGTCGTCCGTCGTGCCCTGCGGCGGGCCCGGCGGTTCGATCTCTGCTGCGTCGTGGGCCCTGCGGCCTGCCGGGCGCGAGAGGGGCGGACCCGACGGACCCGTGCCTCCTGCACCCGTGATGTGACCGTTCACACCACGACTGGAGCCAAGCTAGCCCCGCGCCCCCACGCTGTCAAATGCCGTTGCGGAGTCGTTATCGAGCAGATCTCGCCTCAGCGGCGCGCCGGTGGCGACGTCGACCCGCGCACCACGAGGACCGGCTCGACCAGCGACCGGTCCACCTCGCGCCCGCCCTCGATCTCGGCGATGACGAGCTCGACCGCGCGCCGACCGACGACGTCGAAGTCCTGCCGCACCGTCGTCAGCGGCGGCCAGACGTGCGCCGCCGAGGGCGAGTCGTCGAAGCCCACCACGCTCACCTGGCCCGGCACGTCGACGTCGGCCTCGCGGAACGCGTGCAGCAGGCCCAGGGCCATGAGGTCGTTCGCGGCGAAGACCGCCGTGAAGTCGCGGCGACGGAGGAGCTCCTTGCCCGCCAGGTAGCCGAAGTCGGCCGTCAGGTCGCCGAGGATCGGCGGCTCCACCGGCAGCTCGGCCTCGCCCATCTCGAACAGGAACCCCTGCATGCGCTCGTCGGCCTCGATCCAGTCCTGCGGGCCGGCGAGGTGCACGATGCGCTCGTGGCCCAGGTCGACGAGGTGGCGCGTCGCCAGCCGCGCCCCGCGGAACTGGTCGACCGACACGTTGAGCGACTTCGAGCGCTGCGTCGAGTCGAGCGCCACGATCGGCACCGCCAGCGCGTGCTCGTCGATCACGTCGAAGAAGCGCTTCTGCGGGGCGATGACGATGACCGCCTCCACCGCCTGCGCGACCAGCACGTCGAGGCTCGCCCGCACGTCGTCCCAGTCCCGCGTCGTCGACGCGATGCCCAGGCGGTACCCGGCGGCGCGGGCCTCCTGCTCGATCGCGTTGATCATCGTCTGCGGGCCGAAGTGGGCGTTCTGCAACGTGAGGATCCCGATGACCTTCGAGCGGCTGCCGCTGAGGGCGCGTGCCGCCTGGTTGGGCCGGTAGCCCAGCTCGTCGATGACCTCGAGGACCTTCTGCCGGGTCGTCGGCCGGATGCTGGGGCTGTCGTTGAGGACCCGCGAGACGGTCTGGTACGAGACCCCCGCGAGAGCGGCGACGTCGCGGATGTTGGGAGCGCGCACCTTCTCGATGTCAGGCATCACCGCTCCGTCGCTCCGCCGATGTGACCGGCCACATCGCGCGCGGGACCATTATGCCTCCCGCGCCGCGGGCCTCCTGACGGGGCGCCGCGACGGTCGCGGCCGTGCGCGGCGCTCACGCGCGGACGAGCTCGCGCGGCACCGCCCGTCCGCTCGCGGCGACGGCGACGAGCGCCACGGCCACGGCCACCGCGAAGACCGCGACGAACGCGAGGGGCTCCCCCGCGCCGCCGAGCAGCCCGAAGGCGACGCCCGTGCCCGCGAGCACCACGGCGGCCCCGGTCGAGTCGGCGATGCTGAGGGAGGAGCTGGCGAAGCCGCGCTCGGCCTCGGGAGCCCAGCGCAGCGTGAGCACGGAGAACCGCGGGTAGGTGAACCCCATGCCGGCGCCGCCCACGACCCAGCCCGCGACGACGACCGCCGGGTGCAGCACGAGCGCGGTCGAGACGGCGGCGGTCGACACCCCGACGAGCACGAGCACGACGCCGAGGCGGATGCCGGCGGCCTGCGACAGGCGCTCCTCGCCGAGCCGGCCCTGGAGCCAGCTCCCGCCCGCCCACGACACGGCCCCGAAGGTGAGCACGACCCCGGCCGCCGACTCGCTGAGGTCGTGCTCGGCCATGAGCATGTACGGCAGGTACGCCTCGGCCCCGAGGAACGCCCCGCCCAGGAGGCCCCTGAGCAGCACCAGCGTCGGCAGGCCGGGGCGTGCCACCAGGGTGCCCGCGGGCAGCAGCGGTCGCAGCGCCACGACGAGCAGCACGCCCGTGACCAGCACGGCGACCACGGTGGCGAGCGGCGGCAGCTCGGTCACCAGGTTGAGGACCAGGACCGCCACGGCCGCCACGCCCGACCAGGCGATGCGGCCCCGGGCCCAGGGCGGACGCGCCCCGGGCGGGGGCACGGTGAGGGCCCGGAGGCTCGGCAGGATCACGAGGAACGCCGGCACCGCGAGACCCAGCGCCCCGACGAACACCCAGTGCCAGCCGAGGGCCTGCGTCACCCAGCCCGCGAGGAGCGGCCCGACGAGGCTCGGCACCACCCAGGCGGCGGCGAAGCCCGCGAAGACGGCGGCGTGCAGGCGCGGCGGGTAGACCTGCGCGACCATGACGTAGAGCGCGACGATCACGGCCCCGCTGCCGGCCCCCTGCACGAGTCGCCCGATCAGCAGCACGAGCATGTCGGGGGCCAGGCCCACGACGAGCAGGCCGACCGCGAAGAGCAGCATCGACGTGACGACGACGACCCGCGGTCCGGCACGGTCGGCCCAGGTGCCGCCGACGACCATGCCGACGAGGCCGGTGGCCAGGGGCGCGGCGAAGGCGAGCGAGTAGAGGTGCTCGCCGTCGAGCTCGCGCGCCACCGTGGGCATGACCGTGGTCACGGCGAGGCTCTCGAACGCCGCGATGCCGATGATCGCGCACATGCCGAGCGTCGTGAGCAGCCACGGCGGCGACAGGACCCCCGACGTCGGCGCGGGGGACGTCGGCGAGCTCATCGGCTCAGCCTACGGCCGCCGCCGGGGGTCCCCCGTCGGGCGCTCAGGCGCGGTCGAGCGCCTGCAGCACGTCCGCGACCAGGTCGCCCTCGCTCTCGATGCCGACCGAGAGGCGCACGAGGTCCTCGGGGACGGCGAGCTCGGTCCCGCGGACCGACGCGTGCGTCATCTCGTGCGGGTAGCCGATGAGCGACTCGACGCCGCCCAGCGACTCGGCGAGCTGGAACAGCTCCGTCGACTCGGCGAAGCGACGCGCGGCGGCGGGCCCACCGGCCAGCTGCAGGGAGAGCATGCCCCCGAATGCCCGCATCTGCCGGGCGGCCAGCTCGTGGCCGGGGTGGTCGGCGAGGCCCGGGTACCAGACACGTGAGACGGCGGCGTGCCCGGTCAGCGCCTCGGCGACGGCCTGCGCGTTGGACGAGTGCCGGTCCACGCGGACGCCGAGGGTCTTGATCCCGCGCACGGTGAGCCAGGCCTCCATCGGGGCCGAGACGGCGCCCACGCCGAACTGCAGGAACCCCACCTTCTCGGCGAGCGCCTGGTCGGCGACGACCACGGCGCCGCCGACGACGTCGCTGTGGCCGCCGATGTACTTCGTCGTGGAGTGCACGACGGCGTCGGCCCCCAGGGAGAGCGGCTGCTGCAGGGAGGGGGAGGCGAAGGTGTTGTCGACCACGACGACCGCGCCGGCGGCGTGGCCGATCTCGGCGAGCGCCGCGATGTCGCTGATCTTGAGCAGCGGGTTCGAGGGCGTCTCGACCCAGAGCACGGCCGTCTCGCCGGGCCGGGCCGCCGCGCGCACGGCGTCGAGGTCGGTCATCTCGACGGTCTCGAGCGTCACGCCCCAGGGCACGTGCACCCTGTCCACGAGGCGGTGCGTGCCGCCGTACACGTCGTTGCCCATCAGGATGCGCGACCCGGGTGCGAGCGTCGCGCGCAGCAGGGCGTCCTCGGCGGAGAGGCCGGAGGCGAAGCTGAAGGCGGCCACGCCGCCCTCGAGGTCGGCGAGCAGGGTCTGCAGCGAGTCGCGCGTGGGGTTCGCGGAGCGGGCGTACTCGTACCCGCCCCGGAAGCCGCCGATGCCGTCCTGCACGAAGGTGGAGGACTGGTAGATGGGCGGCACGACCGCGCCGGTCGTGGGGTCGAACTGCTGACCGGCGTGGATCGCGCGGGTGTCGAAGCCGTGGGTCACGGGTGTCCTCCTGGTGGGGTGGAGCGGAAGGGTGGAGCCTGGGGACCGCGGTGGCGGGTCAGGCGGTGGGCACGGGGCGCGCCGCGAGGTGCGCGAGCACGGTCGAGCGGTCGACGACGCCCACGGGGGCGCCCTCGTGGACGACGAGCAGCACGGGCGCGTCGTCGAGGGCCCGCAGGACGGCCTCGACGGACACGCCCGCGCCGACGAGCGGCAGGGGGGCGCCCGTCACGTCGGCCACGCGGTCGTCGGGGGCGGCACGACCTGTGACGAGGGCGTCGAGCAGCTCGCGCTCGCGGACGGCGCCGTGCACCTCGCCGAGCACGGCCGGGGGCTCGACGCCGAGGACGGGCAGCGCCGTGAGGCCGTGCCGGGACATCCGCGCCACGACGTCGCGCAGGAGGTCGTCGGGGCGGGCGTGCACCAGCTCGGGCGCGGTGCCGGTCGCTCCCGCGAGCACGTCGAGCACCGTCGTGCCCTCGGCGGTCGGGCCGAAGCCGTGGTCGGCCATCCACCGGTCGTCGAAGATCTTGCCGAGGTAGCCACGGCCGCCGTCGGGCAGCAGCACGACGACGACGTCGTCGGGGCCGAGGTCGCGCGCGACGTCGAGGGCCGCCGCGACGGCGAGGCCGCACGAGCCACCGACGAGCAGGCCCTCCTCGCGGGCGAGCCGCCGGGTGAGCGCGAAGGAGCGGGCGTCGCTCGCCGCGACGACGCGGTCGACGACGCGGCCGTCGTACGCGGCGGGCCAGAAGTCCTCGCCCACGCCCTCGAGCAGGTAGGGCCGCCCGGTGCCGCCCGAGTAGACGCTGCCCTCGGGGTCGGCCCCGACGATCTCGACCGCGCCGTCGCTGACCTCCTTGAGGTACCGCCCGACGCCGCTGATGGTGCCGCCCGTGCCGACGCCGGCCACGAAGTGCGTCACGCGCCCCTCGGTGTCGCGCCAGATCTCGGGGCCCGTGGTCTCGTAGTGGCTGAGGGGACCGTTGGGGTTCGAGTACTGGTCCGGCTTGAACGCGCCGGGGATCTCGCGGGCGAGGCGGTCGGAGACCCCGTAGTACGACTCGGGGCTGTCGGGGGCGACGGCGGTGGGCGTGACGACGACCTCGGCGCCGTAGGCGCGCAGCACGTTGCGCTTGTCCTCGCCCACCTTGTCGGGCACGACGAAGATGCAGCGGTACCCGCGCTGCTGGGCGACGAGCGCGAGGCCGACGCCGGTGTTGCCGCTCGTCGGCTCGACGATGGTGCCGCCGGGGCGGAGCAGCCCGTCGCGCTCGGCGGCGTCGACGATCCTGGTCGCGATGCGGTCCTTCGCGCTGCCGCCGGGGTTGAGGTACTCGACCTTGGCGAGCACGGTCGCGGCGATGCCCTCGGTGACGACGTTGAGCTTGACCAGGGGGGTGTCGCCGACGAGGTCGAGCACGGAGTTCGCGTACTTCATCCGACGAGTCTAGGCAGCACGTGACGTCTGTGACGAAGCTCCCAGCTCGATGTGGAGGATGATCGTTGACACATCCACGACCCGACCAGAGGACCTCCCCTTGGCTGAGCCCGACCGCCCCCGCCCTACGACGCCCGGCAAGGGAGGCACGCAGGGTCCGTCCGTGAAGCAGCAGCGCGACGCCCGCCGGCAGGCGAAGCTCGCCGCGCTGAAGCGCGAGCAGGCCCGGAGCAAGCGCAACCGGGTCATCGGCATCACGACGGCGGCGGTCGCCGGCGTCGCCGTGCTCGGCCTCGTCGTCACCTTCGTCGTGACGAGCGGGCAGCCCCGCCAGGACCCGGCCTCCATCGACGTCGCCGGCGTGCAGACCTTCTCCGACCTCACCGCGAACCACGTCACGGGCACGGTCGACTACGAGCAGACCCCGCCCGTGGGCGGTGACCACGCGGCCGTCTGGATGAACTGCGGCGTCTACTCCGAGCCCGTGCCGAACGAGAACGCCGTGCACGACCTGGAGCACGGCGCCGTCTGGTTCACCTACGACCCCGACCAGGTCACGGAGCAGCAGATCGACGACCTCCGCGCCCTGGCGCCGGACACCTACTCCGTCGTCTCGCCCTACCCGGGCATGGAGACCCCGATGGCGGTCAGCGCCTGGGGCGCCCAGCTCACCTTCGACGAGGTCGACGACCCCGCCGTCGCGGACTTCGTGACGAAGTACTGGAAGAGCACGAACGCGCCCGAGCCTGGCGCCGCCTGCACGGGCGGGATCGACGGGCCCGGCCGCCTCTCGTGACGGCCTCGCGGCTCCGGCTCGTCGTCGCCGCGGTCCTCACGGTCGCGGCGGTCCTCGTGGTGGGCGTCGCGATCGGGCGGCTCACGTCGCCGACGCCCGTCGTGCCCGGCACCGACAGCGTCGAGGCGGGGTTCTCGCGCGACATGCAGGTGCACCACGAGCAGGCCGTCGAGATGTCGATGACGGTGCGCGACCGCACCGACGACCCGGCCGTGCGGACCATGGCGTACGACATCGCGACGGCGCAGGCGCAGCAGGCCGGGCAGATGTACGCCTGGCTGCAGGTGTGGGGCGTGCCGCAGGCGCCGAGCGAGCCGAGCATGACCTGGATGACCCGCCCCACGCTCGACGCCGCCTTCGCGGGCCACGACCACGAGGCCGCGGGCGAGCCGGCAGGAGGCGCGAGCACCGCCCCGACGCACCGCCCCGGCGACCCCATGCCCGGCCTGGCCAGCGCGGACGACCTGCGCCGCCTCGCCGAGCTCGACGGCGTCGACGCCGAGCGCCTCTGGCTAGAGCTCATGATCGAGCACCACCGCGGTGGCGTCGAGATGGCGGAGGCGGTGCTCGCGCGCAGCCGCGACCGTGAGGTGCTGGCCTTCGCGACCGGCGTCGTCACCACGCAGGAGAGCGAGATCACGGCGATGGAGCAGATGCTCGACGAGCGCCGCTGACGCCCGGGGCCTGCGTGCGCCGTCAGGGCGCTGCGGGTGCCTGCCGCTCGTACAGCTCGGCGTAGGCCCCGCCGAGGGCGAGCAGCTCGTCGTGGCTGCCCTGCTCGACGATGCGGCCCGCGACGACGACGAACACGACGTCGGCGTCGCGCACGGTCGACAGGCGGTGGGCGATCGCGATCGTCGTGCGGCCGCGCGAGGCGGTGTCGAGGGCGTCCTGGACGATGCGCTCCGAGATGCCGTCGAGGGCGCTCGTGGCCTCGTCGAGCACGAGCACCGCGGGGTCCTTGAGGAGGACGCGGGCGATGGCCACGCGCTGCTGCTCCCCGCCCGAGAGCCGGTAGCCGCGCTCGCCCACGACCGTGTCGTAGCCGTCGGGGAACGAGGCGATGGTCTCGTGCACGTTGGCCCGTCGCGCGGCGTCCTCCAGCTCGGCCTGCGTCGCGTCGGGCTTCGCGTAGCGGAGGTTGTCGGCGAGGGAGGCGTGGAAGAGGTACGTCTCTTGGCTGACCACGCCGATGTGCTCGACGAGGGACTCCTGGTCGAGCTCGCGCACGTCGGTGCCGGCGAAGCGCACGGTGCCGCCCGTGGCGTCGTAGAACCGGGGCACCAGGTACGACACCGTCGTCTTGCCCGCGCCGCTGGGGCCCACGAACGCCGCGAACTGCCCGGGCTCGACCCGGAACGAGACGCCGTCGAGGGTGCGCTGCCCCGGCTGGGCGTCGGGGTACGAGAACGACACGTCGTCGAACTCGACGAGGCCCAGGCGCGTGGCGTCGACCGGGCCGTGGTCGGGCCCGTCGGTGATCGCGGGCCGCAGGTCGAGGTACTCGAAGATGCGGGCGAAGAGCGCCCCCGAGGTCTGCAGGTCGAGCGCGACCCGCAGCAGGCCCATCAGGGGGAACGTCAACCGCGCCTGCACCGTCGTGAAGGCGACGATCGTGCCGGCGGTCACCGGTACGTCGCGCAGGATCAGCCAGGCGGCCACGAGGTAGATGAGCGCCGGGACCACCGACAAGAAGATCTGCACGACCGCGAAGAACCACTGGCCGCTCATCTGCTGCCGCACCTGCAGGCCGATCTGGGTGCGGTTCTCGGCGGCGTAGCGCTCGACCTCGGCGCGCTGCTGGTTGAACGACTTCGCCAGCAGGATCCCCGAGACGCTCAGCGACTCCTGCGTGATCGCGGTCATGTCGCTCAGCGACTCCTGCGTCTTCGTGGCGATGCGGGCCCGCACCTGGCCGACTCGGCGCTGGGCCACGACGAGCAGCGGCAGCAGGACCACCGTGACGACCGTCATCTGCCAGCTGAGCAGCAGCATCGCGACGAAGGCCGCGATGACGGTGACGGTGTTGCCGAGCACGCTCGAGATCGTGTTGCTCAGGACGTTGGCGACGCCGCCCACGTCGTTCTGCAGCCGCGACTGGATGACGCCCGTCTTGGTCCGCGTGAAGAAGGCCAGCTCCATGCGCTGCAGGTGGCTGAACAGCCGGATGCGGAGCGTGCCCATGACCGTGTTGCCCACCGTGGCGGTCAGGTACGTCTGAGCGACGCCGATGCCGGCCGAGACCACCCAGAGACCGACCATCGCGCCGACCAGCTCGAGCAGGACGGGCACGTCGGGTCCGCCCGCGGGGAAGAGCCCCCGGTCGAAGGCCTGCTGCGTGAGCAGCGGCGGCACGACGCTGACGGCCGCACCGACGAGGACGAGGACGATCGTGACGGCGAGCGCACGCCGGTGCGGGGCGAAGAGCCCGCCGATGCGGCGCAGGAGGTGCGGGACACGGGGCGCGGCGGCGTTGGCCGCCCTCTGCGCGGCGACGTCGCCGCTCGAGACGCGTGCACCACGGCCCGAGCCGCGGGGCCCGGCACCGGGGCCGCCGCCTCGGGGACCGCCGGAGGGCGCGACGGGGTGCATGCTGCTCACCGGCCCACTGTAGGCCCGACCTCCGACCCCCAGTCCGGGTACGGACGGTGCGACAGAACGGCCGTTCCGCCTAAGATCTGTTCCAGGGACCCGCGAGGGTCCCCCAGACGCCGCTCCCGGACCCGACCGGGACGACGTCCCCGTACCCGACGGGGATCGACCCGCGGCAGAGGTAGGACCCCGTGAACACTGACGACACGGCCGTCGCGCCGCCACCCACCGAGCTCCGGCCGACCGACCACCGCGCCGCCCTCGACGCGATCGAGCAGGGCTGGCGCCAGATCGCGCCCCTCCAGGGCGCCCGCCTGCGCGACGCCGTCCGCTCCACGCCCGAGGCCGAGTGGCGGAGCCGCCCGCGCATCCTGCTCGCCCTCGCGGCCAGCCACCGGGCGATCGGCTCCCGCTCGCACAGCGCCGCCCTGCCCTGGTTCCGCGGCGTCGCCAAGGCCATCGAGGCCGACCCCGACCTGCCCATCGACGTGCGCGGCGGCTACCACGTGCAGCTCGCCGCGACCCTCCGCGCGCTCGGCAACGTCGTCGTCGCGCAGGAGCACCTCGAGGTGTGCCGCACCCTGCTCGAGACGGACACCCGCAACAGCGTCGACGCCCGCATCACCCTGAGCGCCGCCTTCTCGCTGCAGCTCGCGCTCGTGCGGATCCACGAGGGCGACCACGAGCAGGCGCTCTTCGCGCTCGGCATGGCCCAGGGCCTCGCGGCCGAGCACCTCAGCACGGCCGACCGGGTCGAGTGCCTCGGCGCCCTGGCCTACCTGCACGTGCTGACCGGCGAGTTCGACCACGCCGACGAGTGCCTCTCCGAGGCCGTCGAGGTGGCCGACGGCAGCGACCTCGTGCTGAGCTCCTTCGGCGGCCTCGCCCAGGTCGCCAAGCTCCTCCTCGAGCTCGAGCGGGGCGAGCACACCGGCAGCTGGGAGAGCTCGCTCGACGACGTCCGCAGCGCGACGCGGGGCTGCGAGTGGGAGGCGGTCGGCTGGTACGCCGAGGCCCTCGTCCGCTTCGCGGAGGGTCGGCACGTCGAGGTGCTCGACCTGCTCGGCAAGGTGACCAGGCTCGTCGACGCCTTCACCGGCACGCCCGCCGTCGCCGCCGAGGCCGCGCTGCTGCGCGCCGAGGTGATGCTCTCCCTCGGCCACGTCGACGACGCGCGCGCGCTCGCGGTGGACGTGCGCCCCACCACCCGGCACACGCTCTGCCCCGCCCGGGTCGTCGCGGTCGCCCACCTCACGGCCGGCGAGCCCGAGGGCGCGCTGCAGGCGCTGGCCCCGTGCCGGGCCCTCGGCGACCTGCACAGCGAGCGGACCGCGGCGCACGTGCACGTGCTCACCTCGGCGGCGCTGCTGGCCCTCGGCGACGAGCCGCACAGCGACCTCGAGTTCGACCGCGCCCTCCTCCAGGCCGGGCTCAACCAGGCCCTCTGGCCCTTCGCCGTGCTGCCCGGCGACCTCCGCGACGTGCTGCTCGAGCGGGCCGTCCGGCGCCCCCAGGCGGCCGCGACCCAGGCCCCCTTGGACCGCCTGCTCGGCAGCGTCGTCCAGGCGCCCCCGCAGCTCGAGGAGCCCCTCAGCGACCGCGAGCTCGTCATCGTGCGCCACCTCGCGACGGGCCAGACCCTCGGCCAGATCGGGGCCCAGCTCTACATCTCGGTCAACACCGTGAAGAGCCACGTGCGGAGCATCTACCGCAAGCTCGGAGCGACGTCGCGCCGCGAGGCCATGGTGCGCGTGCGCCAGCTGGGGCTGCACGACGACGACTGACCGGGTCGCTACGATGTCGCGGTGCCCCAGGACTCCCCCACCGACGCCCGACCACTGACCCTCGGCGCGCAGCTGCTGCGCCGCAAGCCGCTCGAGGCCTTCGCGGCCGAGGCGGCGGGCGGGACCGACGGGGCGGGGCCGTCCGGCCCACGGATGCGCCGCGCCCTCGGCGTCTGGCACCTCACGGCGATCAGCATCGGGGCGACCCTCGGCACGGGGATCCTCGTCGTGCTCGGCACCGCGGTCCCGCTGGCGGGCCCCGCCGTGTGGCTCGCGTTCGTGCTCGCGGGCGTCGCCGCCCTGCTGAGCGCGCTGTCGTACGCCGAGATGGCCGGAAGCGTGCCCGTCTCCGGGTCGAGCTACTCGTACGCCTACGCGACGCTCGGCGAGGGCCTCGCCTGGGTCTGCGGCTGGTGCCTCGTGCTCGAGTACGCCGTGTCCGTCGCGGCCGTCGCGGTCGGCGCGAGCCAGTACGTCGACGAGGCCCTGCGGGTCTTCGGCCTGTCGCTGCCGCCCGCGATCGCGGCCGGCCCCGCCGACGGAGGGGTCCTCGACCTGTCGGCGGCCCTCCTGGTCCTGCTCGCGACCGCGGTGCTCGTGCCCGGCACCCGCGAGAGCGCGTGGGTGAACACGCTGCTCGTGGTCGTCAAGGTCGGCCTGCTCGTCTTCTTCATCGCGGTCGCCTTCACGGCGTTCCGCGCCGGCAACTTCGCCCCCCTGGCGCCCATGGGCGCCGCGGGCGTCTCGGCCGCCGCGTCGCGCCTGTTCTTCTCCTACATCGGCTTCGACGCAGCCTCGACGGCCGGCGAGGAGGCGAAGGACCCGAAGCGCGACCTCCCCCGGGCGATCATCGCCTCGATCGTCATCATCACCGTGCTGTACATCCTCGTCGCCGTCGCGGCGATCGGCGCCCGGCCCTGGACCGACTTCACCGACGGCGAGGCGACGCTGGTCACCATCGTCGCCGACGTGACGGGGGCCCCGTGGGTCGCGTTCCTCTTCGCCGTGACCGCCGTCGCGGCCATCGCGAGCGTCGTGCTCACGGTCCTCTACGGCCAGACGCGCATCTTCGTGTCGATGGCGCGCGACGGGCTCGTGCCCCGCGTGCTCGGTCGCATCTCGCCGCGGACGCACACCCCCGTCGCGGGCACGCTGATCGTCGGCGGGGCCGTCGCGGTCGCCGCCGCGCTCGTGCCGCTGGGGGCCCTCGCCGACGCGACGAGCATCGGCACGCTCTTCGCCTTCGCGCTCGTGAACCTCTCGGTCGTCTGGCTGCGCCGGGACCGCCCCGAGCTGGAGCGCAGCTACCGCGTGCCCCTCTACCCCGTGACGCCGCTGCTGGGCTTCGCCTGCTGCGTGCTGCTCATGGTCACCCTCGGCAGCGTCACCTGGATCGCCTTCGCGCTCTGGATGCTCGTCGGCACGGCGATCTACCTGGGCTACGGCAGGAGGCACTCGGTCGTCGCCAGGGACGCCGCGTCGGGCGCCGCCCGCCCCTGACCGGCTCCCGGAGCACGACGAAGGGCGCCGCTCCTGCTGGAGCGACGCCCTTCGTGCGTGCAGTGCGGCCGGGGCCGCGGGGCCGGACTCGCCGGCCCTCGGACTACTTGAGGGTGACGGTGGCGCCGGCGGCCTCGAGCTGGGCCTTGGCCTTGTCCGCGGTCTCCTTGTTGGCGCCCTCGAGGACGGTGCTGGGGGCACCGTCGACGACGGCCTTGGCCTCGCCGAGGCCGAGGCTCGTGAGCGCGCGGACCTCCTTGATGACCTGGATCTTCTTGTCGCCGGCGGCCTCGAGGACGACGTCGAACTCGGACTTCTCCTCGACCTCCTCGGCGGGGGCGGCGGGGCCGGCGGCACCGGCGGCGGCCACGGGGGCAGCAGCGGTGACCTCGAAGACCTCCTCGAACTTCTTCACGAACTCGCTGAGCTCGATGAGCGTGAGCTCCTTGAAGGCCTCGATGAGCTCGTCCTGCGAAAGCTTCGCCATGGTGTTCTCCTAATTGCGTGGTGTGTGGTGCTGGAAGTGGGGGGTGTTCGTTCGTCGACAGCGGGTCAGCTGTCGGCGGCCTGCTTCTCGCGCAGCGCCTCGACCGTGCGGACGGCCTTCGACAGCGGAGCGTTGAACAGGTACGCCGCACCGAACATCGAGGCCTTGAAGGCGCCGGCCAGCTTGCCCAGCAGCACCTCCCGCGACTCGAGGTCGGCGAGCTTGGTGACCTCGGCGGCCGTCAGCGGGTTACCGTCGAAGTAACCGCCCTTGACGACGAGCGCCGGGTTCGCCTTGGCGAAGTCACGCAGGCTCTTGGCGACGGCGACGGGGTCGCCGTGCACGAAGGCGATCGCGGAGGGGCCGGTGAGCTCGTCGTCGAACGACGAGATGCCGGCATTGTTCGCCGCGATCTTGCTGAGCGTGTTCTTCACCACGGCGTAGGTCGCGTCTGCACTGATGCCCTTGCGCAGCTCCTTGAGCTGGGCGACAGTGAGGCCGCGGTACTCGGTGAGCAGGACGGCGGTCGAGCTACGGAACGACTCCGTGAGCTCGGCGACCGAAGCTTCCTTGTTCGCCATGGCTCTCCTTACGTGGATGTGCCGGCAGCCCCCAGGCCTCACGCGTGCTGGACGCACGAAAAAAGCTCCGGCGCAGGGGCACGGAGCTGAGTCTCGCTCTGACGAGCGAGGAACGACTTCACACACCTGCGCAGGCGCTCTCTCTCGAGAACCTTCGGATCGTTCGTGCGAGCACGAGCGATCAACCGGCGGTCTTGGGCTGGGTCCAGGTTAGGCGACGCCGGGCGTTCCCGCAACTCCGGGCGGCACGACGGCCGTGACGGCACGCGGGCCCCTCGTCGCGCCCTCGGCCCCGTGCAGCGGCAGGCGCACCGTGAAGACGGCACCGTCCGTGCCGCCGTGCACGTCGACCACGCCGTGGTGCCCGTGCACGACGGCCCGCACGATGGCGAGGCCCAGGCCCGTCGACCCGGCCGTGCGCGAGCGCGAGCCGTCGCCGCGGGCGAAGCGCTCGAACAGCACGGGCAGCACGGCGGGGTCGATGCCGGGGCCGTCGTCGGCGACCGTGATCCGGGCCTCCTGCGCCGCCTCGTCGACGTCGAGCGCCACGTGCACGTGCGTGCCCGCCGGCGTGTGCGTGCGGGCGTTGGCGAGCAGGTTCGCGACGACCTGGTGCAGCCGCGCGGCGTCCCCCGGCACCGTGACCGGCTCGTCCGGCACCGCCACGTCGAAGCGGTGCCCGCTCGCGGCCACGTGCGCGTCGCTCACGGCGTCGACCACGGTGCGGGTCAGGTCGACCTCGCCCGTGACGAGGTCGCGCCCCTCGTCGAGGCGGGCGAGCAGCAGGAGGTCCTCGACGAGCGAGGTCATCCGCAGCGACTCGGACTCGATCCGGCCCATCGAGTAGGCGACGTCGTCGGGCAGGTCGGCGTGCATCCGCCGGGTGAGCTCGCTGTAGCCGCGGATCGACGCGAGCGGCGTGCGCAGCTCGTGGCTGGCGTCGGCGACGAACTGCCGGACCTTCTCCTCGCTGCGCTGCCGGGCGGTGAGGGCGTCGCCGACGTGCCCGAGCATCCGGTTGAGGGCCGCACCCACCCGCCCCACCTCGGTGCCGGTGTCGGCGTCGGGCTCGGCGACGCGCTCGGCGAGGGCGACCTCGCCGCGGTCGAGGGGCAGCTCGGCGACGCGCAGGGCCGTGTCGGCCATGCGCTCGAGCGGCCGGAGGGCGCTGCGCACGACCGCCACGGCGAGCGCGATGGCGAGCGCGAGCCCGAGCAGGGTGACCACGGCGATGACGGCGACCATCGCCGTCACGGTCTGCGTGACCGACGTGGTCGGCAGGCCGACGACGAGGGCGCCCGAGGCCGAGCTGAGGCCGGACGGGCCCTCGAAGCGCACGGGCACGGCCTCGATCCGGTACTCGCCCAGCTCCGCGCCGAGGTCGACCGTGCGCGGCTCCCCCGCGACGAGGTCGGCGGTGAGGGCCGCGAGCTGCTCGGCGGAGAGGGAGCGCACCGAGCCGTCCTCGTCGAGGCGCACCGCCTGCACCTGGTCGCCGACGACGGTCGCCGTCACGGTGCCCGGGGCCTGGCGGGGACCGCTGAGGTCGTCCTGGTCGGGGGTGGACGAGGGCGAGCCGCCCGGCCCGCCGCCGAAGGGCGACGTGGCCCGGGACACCGACTGCGCCAGCTGCGCGTCGAGCTGGTCGACGAGCGAGCTGCGCAGGGCGACCACGCTCACGGCGCCGATCGCGACGGCGAGCAGCACGACGAGCGCGACGATGCTCGCGATGAGGCGCTGGCGCAGCGTCACCGGTCGGCCGTCGAGGCCGGGCACGCCGCGCGCCGCGGACCGGAGGCGCGCACCGACCCGGGCGGGCAGGGCCCCGCTCACGAGGTGGGCTTGATGACGTACCCGACGCCGCGCACGGTGTGGATCATGGGCTGCTCGCCGACGTCGATCTTCTTGCGGAGGTACGAGATGTAGATCTCGACGACGCTCGACCGGCCGCCGAAGTCGTAGCTCCAGACGCGGTCGAGGATCTGCGCCTTGCTCAGCACGCGCCGCGGGTTGCGCATGAGGTACCGCAGCAGCTCGAACTCGGTGGCCGTGAGCTCGATCTCCCGGCCGGAGCGGTGCACCTCGTAGCTCTCCTCGTCGAGCACGAGGTCGCCGACGACGATGCGGGAGTCGGCCTGCTCGGCGACGGAGGCGGAACGCCGGAGCAGGCCGCGGAGCCGCGCCACCACCTCCTCGAGGCTGAAGGGCTTGGTGACGTAGTCGTCGCCGCCGGCGGTGAGCCCCGCCACGCGGTCCTCGACCGCGTCCTTCGCGGTGAGGAAGAGCACGGGCACGTCGACGCCCTGGGCGCGCAGCCGGGCGAGCACCTGCATGCCGTCGATGTCGGGCAGCATCCAGTCGAGCACGATCGCGTCGGGGGCGAAGTCGCGGGCGGCCCCGAGGGCGCCCTGCCCGTCGGCGGCGGCCCTCACCTCGTAGCCCTCGTAGCGCAGGGCCATCGAGAGCAGGTCGGTGAGGCTGTGCTCGTCGTCGACGACGAGCACGCGCAGGGCCGAGCCGTCGGGGCGGGTGAGCGTGGGGGCGGAGGTCGTCGTGGTCACCCTTCCCATTGTCGAGCGTTCCCTATGAACCACCGGTGAGCCCGCGATGATCCCGCCGTGAGCACCAGGAGGCGCTCCGCGCGTCAGCCCACCGGGTACGCCACGCAGGCGAACCGGCGCGAGTCCGGGGCCCAGCCGGGCACGTTGGTCGTGCCCTGCCCGCCGTGCAGGGCGAGCAGGTCGCGCGGCCGCTCCCCCGGGACGGGCAGCCCGTCGGCGCCGAGGGGCAGCGTGCGGAGCACGACGTCGCGGTCCTCCGGGTGCCCGAGGGTGCCCGTCGGGTACGCGAGCCAGAGCAGCGTCGAGCCGTCGGGCGACACGTGCGGGAACCAGTTCACCCGGTCGTCGTCCGTCACCTGCACGAGGTCGCCCCCGTCGAGGCCGGCCCGGAAGAGCTGCGCGTGGCCCGGCACCGTCGAGCCGCGCTCGCTGTTCCACCAGAGGTGCCGGCCGTCCGGCGAGAACTCGGGACCGTCGTCGGGGTGCTCGTCGGCCGTCACGGGCACGACCGCGCCGTCGGCCACCGCGACGAGCGTGACGTCGGTGCGCCACGCCTCCTGCGCCGCGCCCGCCTCGGGCAGGGCGCCCGCGACGACGCTGAGCGTCGCGCCGTCGGGCGAGATCCCGTGCAGGTAGTGCTTGTACGAGCGCCCCTCGGGGTGGTCACGGGTGATCCGACGCGCCTCGCCGCCGCCCCAGGGCACCTCGTAGAGGTGGCCGTCCCGGGCGCTCACGACCACGCTGCCCTGGTCGGGCGCCACGACGTGGTCGTTGTTGATCTCGGGGACGCCGACCATCGGGACCCGCTCGAGCGGGCCCGTCGCGCCTCCTGCCGGGTCGACGGGCAGGCGCCAGAGCACGCCGTCGCCGTTGAGGACGAGCCAGCGCCCGTCCGGGCTCCAGTTCGGGGCCTCGAGCAGCAGGTCGTCCCGCTCGAGCACGACGGTGGAGCTGCCGGTCGCCGCGTCGACGACGAGCACGAGGCAGCGCTGGGAGGGCTTCAGGGTCCGGGGCACGGGTCGATCCTGCCCTGCTGCGCCGAGAACGCGGCGTCGAACGACGCGGTGGGCCGGGGCCAGAGCAGGGAGCGCACGTGCTCGAGCGCCTCCGGGGCCCCGTGCATCCGGTCCATGCCGGCGTCCTCCCACTCGATCGAGATCGGTCCCGCGTAGCCGACGGCGTCGAGGGCGCGGAACGCGTCCTCCCACGCCGTGTCGCCGTGGCCCGTCGAGACGAAGTCCCAGCCGCGCCGCGGGTCGCCCCAGGCCAGGTGCGAGCCGAGCACGCCCGCGCGGCCCGAGGGCGGGCGGAGGCGGGTGTCCTTGCAGTCCACGTGGTAGATCCGGTCGGCGAAGTCGACGATGAACCCCACGGCGTCGACGCCCTGCCAGACCAGGTGCGAGGGGTCCCAGTTGAACCCGAACGCGGCGCGGTGCCCGATGGCCTCGAGGGCGCGCACGCTCGTCCAGTGGTCGTACGCGATCTCGCTCGGGTGCACCTCGTGCGCGAACCGCACGCCCTCGTCGTCGAACACGTCGAGGATCGGGTCCCAGCGGTCGGCGAAGTCCTGGTAGCCGTCGTCGATGACCGACTGCGGCACGGGCGGGAACATCGCGACGTACGGCCAGATCTTCGAGCCCGTGAAGCCCACCACGGTGTCGACGCCCATCCGGCGCGCGACCCGGGCCGAGCGCTTCATGTCCTCCGCCGCGCGACGGCGCACCCCCTCCGGGTCGCCGTCGCCCCACGTCGACGGCCGCACGATCGCCCGGTGCCGGAAGTCGATGGGGTCGTCGCAGACCGCCTGCCCCGTGAGGTGGTTCGAGATCGCCCACACGCCGAGCCCGTGCCGGTCGAGCACCTCGAGGCGCGACCGGAGGTACGCGTCGTCCTCGTCGGCACGCTCGAGGTCGAGGTGGTCCCCCGACGCGGCGATCTCGAGGCCGTCGTAGCCCCAGCCGGCCGCGAGCGCGGCGACCTCCTCGAACGGCAGGTCGGCCCACTGACCGGTGAACAGGGTGACGGGACGGGAGCTCTCGCTCATGGGTTCCTCTCGTGCGGCGGTGCAGCAGGGACGGGACCAGGATGCGCCCCGCGCGTCACGGGACGTCGGCCCACGCGCCGGTGCGCGCCGACTCCAGCACGGCCTCCGTGACCCGCACGGCGCGACGCCCGTCGGCGAAGGTGGGCAGCCCCTCCGGGCGGCCGCCCCGCACGGCCTCGTGGGCGTCGCGCACGAACGCGGCGAAGGCGTCCAGGTAGCCCAGCGGGTGGCCCGCCGGCACGACCGACAGCCGGGCCGCGTCGGGCGAGAGCTGCGCCGCGTCGCGGGGCAGTAGCTCGCTGCCGCGTCGGCGGCCGAGCCACAGCTGCTCGGGCTCCTCCTGCCGGAACTCGACGCTCTCGTCGCTGCCCGCGACGTCGAGCACCAGGTGGTTCTTGCGCCCCGGCGCGACCTGCGACACGAAGAGCGTGCCGAGGGCGCCGGAGGCGGTGGCCAGGACGACCGCGGCCTCGTCCTCCGTCGTCACCGCGGCCCCGGCGCGCACGGCGTGCACGGTGCTCGTGAGGGCCGAGACCCGCGCGATCCGGTCGCCGAGCACGAACTCCAGCAGGTCCGCGAGGTGGCTGCCGATGTCGGCGAAGGCCCGGGAGGGCCCGCCCGCCGCGGCGTCCACGCGCCAGTCGACGTCGTCGGCGCCCAGGAGCCAGTCCTGCAGGTAGCTGCCGCGCACGCTCAGCACGCGGCCCACCCGGCCCGTGGCCACGCGCGCCCGTGCCTCGCGCACCATCGGGTGGAACCGGTAGACGAAGGGCACCGCGGTGACGAGGCCGCAGGCCTCGGCGACCGCGACGAGCTCGTCCGCCTCGGCCGAGCACGTCGCCAGCGGCTTCTCGCAGACGACGTGCTTGCCGGCCCGCAGGGCCATGAGCGCGAAGGCCGCGTGGCTGGCGTTGGGCGAGCACACGTGCACGACCTCCACCTCGGGGTCGGCGACGAGGTCGGCGACCGAGGCGTGAGCCGCGGGGACGCCGAGGGCGCGGGCCGCACGGCCCGCGCTCTCGGCGCTCGACGAGGCGACCGCGACGACGGTGGCGCCCGCCGACCGGGCCGCCGCCGTGTGCACGCGGCCCATGAAGCCGCCGCCCACGACGCCGACGCGGACGGGGCGGACGCGGGTCGCGCCTCCTGCCCGCGCCCACGCGCCCGTCGACGCCCTGGCCCCTGTCGCTGCCCCGGCGAGCGGGGCCGCCTCGCCGACGTGGGTCACTTCACGGCGCCCGAGGAGAGACCCGTGATGAGGTGCTTCTGCACGAGCATGAACCCGATGAGCACCGGCAGCGACACCACCACCGACGCCGCCATGAGCTGGTTCCAGTAGACGTCCTGCTGCGAGGCGTACGCCCGCAGCCCGATCGACAGCGTGCGGGTGTCGCGGTTGGTGAGGACCGAGGCGAAGAGCACCTCTCCCCACGCCGTGATGAACGCGTACACGGCGACGGCGATGATGCCGGGCTTCGCGACGGGGATGATCACGCGGAACAGGGCGCCGAGGCGGCCCGTGCCGTCGATCATCGAGGCCTCTTCGAGCTCCTTGGGGATCGACGCGAAGTAGCCCGTCAGCATCCAGATCGAGAACGGCAGCGAGAACGTCATGTACGTGATGATGAGGCCGAGGTAGCTGCCCGTGAGCTGCACCCCCACCGTGCGCTGGATCTGCACGAAGATGAGGAAGAGCGGCAGCAGGAACAGGATGCCCGGGAACATCTGCGTCGACAGCACGACCAGGCTGAAGCTGCGCTGCCCGCGGAAGCGCAGGCGGGCCAGCGAGTAGGCCGCGAGCACCGCCATCGCCACCGACAGCACCGTCGCCGAGATCGTGACGATGAGGCTGTTGCGGAAGTACTGCGCCAGCGGCACCGTCTGCCAGATCTGCACGTAGGGCTCGATCGTCACCCGCGAGGGGATCCACTGGAAGAGGCCCTGCACGTCGGCCAGGGGCTTGATCGACGTCGTGAGCACCACGTACAGCGGCACGAGGACGACGAACGACAGGAACGCGAGTCCGAAGAAGCGGAAGACCTTGAAGCCGCGGGTCTCAATCATCGTGCTGTCCCTTCGGGAGAACCATGCGGATGTAGAACGCCGACGCGATGAGGAGGACGACGAGCAGCATGACGCTCATCGCACCGCCGAGGCCGAAGTTCCAGTTGTTGAACGACTGCTGGTAGATGAGCGGCGAGATGAGGGTCGCCGCCTCGGGCGAGGCCGGCCCGAAGAGCACGTACGGCACGTTGAACTGGTTGAAGATCCAGAGGCTCATGATGAGCAGCAGCACGGCGTTGGCCGGCTTGATCATGGGCAGCGTGATCTGCAGGAACTGCTTCCAGAGGCTCGCGCCGTCCAGGCTCGCCGCCTCGTAGACGTCGTTCGGGATGTTCTGCAGCGCCGCGAGGAGCATGAGGAACGCGAACGGCCAGAACTGCCAGGCGGTGACGATGACGATCGCCCAGAACGAGTTGCCGCCGAGCAGCCAGAAGGGCCGCTCGCTGAGGATCCCCAGGTCGTCGACCAGGAACCGGTTGATGGCCCCGTCGCGCTGGTTGAACATGAAGGCCCAGGCGATGGTGCCGACGTAGGACGGCAGGGCGTAGGGCACGAGGAAGAGCGTGCGCAGCAGCCCACGGCCCTTGAACGAGCTCGTGAGCAGCACCGCGCCCAGCATGCCCATGCTCCAGGCGATGGCCACGACGATGATCGTGAAGACGACCGTGCGGCCGATGGCGCCGTACAGCTGCGCGGCGATCGGCGAGGACGGGTCGAGGGTCGTGACGAAGTTCTGGATGCCGACGAACGGCGCGTTGACCCAGTTGGCGATGCTCAGCTGGTTGAGCGAGATGAACGCGATCCACACGCCGAGGATCATCGGCACGATGTGGACGAGCATCTCGGCGAGCGCCGCGGGGGCGACGAGCGCGTAGGGCAGGAACGAGCGCTTCTTCTTGCGCGTGGAGGGCTGCAGCGGTGCCGCCTGGTGCGGATCGGGCTGCGACTGCTGCTCCGCGCTGGCGGGGGGCAGGACGTTGACGGTCATGGCGGTCCTCTCGAGACCCCGGGCCCGGGGCCCGGAGCCGGTCTCGCGACCGGCTCCGGGCCTCCTGGCGTCGGGACGGGCTGGTGGGTCAGCCCGCGGAGTTCATCTGGCTGGCGGCGGAGTCGAGCGCCGAGCGCACGTCGTCCTCGGAGACCTCGTTCCCCTGCGCGGCCTGCGCGAGGAGGTCCTTGATCGCGGTGCCGACGAGGGTCTCCATCTGGCCCTCCGACGGGTACAGCGGCATCGGCTGCGCGTGGTCCTCGAGCGTGACCTGCTTGAGCTGGATCGCCTCCGACTGGAACGCGGGGTCGTCGTAGGCGGCCGTCACGACGGGCAGCGCGCTGAACGACTCGGCGAGGTACTTCTGCTCGTCGTCGCTCGTCAGGTGGGCCACGAAGTCGAGCGCGGCGTCCTTGTTGCCCGAGTTCTCGAAGACGCTGATGTTGATGCCGGCGACGTGGCTCTGCGTGCCCTCCAGGCCGGTCGCGTCGGCCGACATCATCGGCACGGGTGCGGCGGCGTAGTCGGTGAAGTCGCGCTGGCGGAGGTTGTCGCCCGGGGCCTGGTCGAAGAACATGGCGGCCTGGCCGTCCGCGAACGTCGCGGCCATGTCGGACCCGTTGACGCTCTCGGCGTCGGAGGGCGACACGACGCCGTCCTCCCCGATGAGGTCCACCCACTGCTTCACGCCCGTGACGATGCCGTCGGCGGTGAAGTCGGGGTTGCCGTCCTCGTCGTAGAGCTCGCTGCCGTTCTGCAGGCCGCGCACGAAGGCCTGGTGGGCGTTGTTCGAGATGCTCGAACCCGCCATCGTGACGCCCCACTGGTCGATCGACCCGTCGCCGTCGGTGTCCTTCGTGAGGGCCTTGGCGTCCTCGACGAACTCGTCCCACGTGGCGGGCGGTTCGGTGATGCCGGCCTCCTCGAACATCGCGGTGTTGTAGTAGAGCGAGTAGGCGAGGCCGTACAGCGGCACCGACGTGGGCGCCTGGCCCTCGGCGCCACCGGTGGCGAAGCTGGACTGGACGAAGCGGTCCTGGCCGCCGACCGTCTCGAGGGCGTCGCCCTCGAAGGGCACGAAGGCGCCGCTCGACTGCAGCGACACGGCCCACGTGTTGCCGATGTTGAGGACGTCGGGGCCCTCGCCGCTCGAGACGGCCGTGAGGATCCTGTTGTAGAGGTCGCTCCACGGGATGACCTCGAGCTCGACGTCGACCCCGGTCTCCTCGGTGTAGCGGTCGATCGACTCCTGCAGGACCTCGGCGTCGCGCTCGAGGGTCGGGGCCTGGTTGCTGGCCCAGTAGGTGATGGTCTGGTCGTCGCCCGATCCTCCGGACGCCGAGCAGGCGGTCAACGACCCGGCTGCGACGGCGCCGACGGCGAGGGCGGCGGCCCAACGGAACTTCGTGTTCATGGCTTCTCCTGGTGTCTCGTCTTCGAGAGGGCTCTGCGCTGAGTGGCGGAGGTGCTGTGGTGGTGCTGTGGTGCTGTGGTGCTGTGGTGGTGCTCTGGTCGGGTGGTGCGGGACGGGGGACGGGGTGGGTGCCGGCCACGACGCTGCGGCCGGCACCGGGGTCAGCCGAGGGTCGGGACGGTGGGGTCCCAGTCCTCCGGCAGCTCGGGGGTGGGCTCGAGGCTGGACGCGACGACGACGCCCTCGTGGCGCTCGGCGGACTCGGCGAGCGAGACCATGACGTCGAGCACGTGGAACGCCAGCTCGCCGGGCACGCGCTCGCGCCGGTCGCCGCGGATCGCCTGGGCGAGCTCGGCGACTCCCGTGCCGCGCGTCGAGGTCGTCCCCGTCGCGGGCACCACGATCGGCTCGTCGCCGCCGGTGTGCAGCAGGGTGTCGCCCTCGAACGTGTTGGGGTCGGGGAGGACGGCCGTGCCCTCCGTGCCGGCGATCTCGACGAAGCCGGCACGGGCCAGCTTCGAGTCGAAGCTGAAGACGGCCTGCGCGCTCGCGCCGGACTCGAACTCGAGCAGGGCGCTGATGTGGGTGGGCACCTCGACGGGGAACTCCGTGCCGGCCTTGGGCCCCGACCCGATCACGCGCGTCTCGCGCGCCTTCGACGAGGTCGCCGTGACCTTGGCCACGGGCCCGAAGACCTGCACCAGCGTCGTCAGGTAGTAGGGGCCGACGTCGAACATCGGTCCGGCGCCGTGGGCGAAGAGGAACTCCGGGCTCGGGTGCCACGACTCCGGGCCGGGCACCTGGAACAGGGCCAGGCCGGTGAGCGGGGTGCCGACGGCACCTCCGTGGACCGCCCGGAGGGCCGTCTGCAGCCCGGCCCCGAGGAAGGTGTCCGGGGCCACGGCGACGCGGACCCCGGCCTCGCGGGCCGCGTCGACGAGCTGCTGCCCGCTCTCGCGGTCGAGCGCGTACGGCTTCTCGCCCCAGACGTGCTTGCCGGCACGGACCGCCTGGAGGGCGACCTCGACGTGCGCGGCCGGGATCGTCAGGTTGACCACGATCTCGACGTCGTCGTGCGCGAGGAGCTCGGCGACGGAGCCGCTCCCGGGCACCCCCCACTTCGCCGCCTGCGCGGCGGCGCGCTCCTCGTCGAGGTCGGCGACGAACAGGACGCGCAGGTCGGGGAACCGCGTGAGGTTGCCGAGGTACTGGTCGCTGATCACGCCGGCGCCGATGACGCCGACGCCGACCGGGCCCGTGCGACCGTCGGAGGCGACGGCGGGGCGGGCGGCGGTGTCGGTCATTCGAGGGCTCCCAGGTCGTCGGTGCCGAGCGCGAGCCCGGACAGGTGGTCGTAGCTGTCACGGACCGCGTCGAAGACGTCGCCGTCGAAGTCGTCGAGCTCGACGACGCGGAGCGCCTCGGGCGCGGCCGCCAGGATCTCGGCCACGGGCATCGACCCGGCGCCGACGGCGACCTGCTCCCGGTCGTCCTTCGTGAGCGGGCCGTCCTTGACGTGCAGGGCGGTGACGCGGCCGCCGAGGCGCCGCAGCAGGGCGGGGACGTCCTGGCCGCCCACGGCGACCCAGTAGGTGTCGACCTCGAGCACGACCTCCGGCGGGAGGGCCTCGGCGAGCACCTCGAGGGCCGGGCGGCCGTCGATCGTGCGCTCGAGCTCGAAGGCGTGGTTGTGGTAGCCGACCGTGAGGCCGTGCTCCGTGGCCTGCCGCGCGATGTCGGCGAGCTCGGCGGCGATCCCCTCGACGTCCTCGCGCGTCGTCCAGCGCTGCTCGTCGATGTGCGGGTCGATGACGGTGCCGATGCCGAGGCGGGTCGCGGCCGCGAAGATCGGGGCGAGGTCGGCCCCGACGAGGCGGACGTGCGCGGTGGGGGCCGTGAGCCCGGCGGCGGGCAGTGCCTCGGCGTACTCGTCGACGCGGTCGACGAACGCGTACGGCTCGACCTGCGTGAAGCCGAGCCCGGCCAGGCGTCGGAGCGTGCCGGGCAGGTCGGCGGCGACGGCGTCGCGCACCGTGTACAGCTGGACCGAGAGCGGTGGGGTGGTCACCAGGGGGTTCCTCCTCGTCGAGGTGCATGGACGCGGTCGACCCTGCGAGGACCCCTGATCGGGGGCGATCGTCGTCGACCTGCGGCCACTGTGGCACGACTTCTGTCGAGGCGCAAGCAAAAGTCGAACGGATCCCGGCGCACATGGTCCGAGGTCCGACGTCACGTGTGGTTCAATGCACCCATGCCCGACACTCCGCGGCCCTCCGCGCTGGGCAGCACGGGGGCCAGCGAGCTCTTCCAGCTGCTCCGTGACGGGCAGCCCCGCACCCGCGCGGAGCTCGCCGCGATGACCGGCCTCGCGCGGTCCACGGTCGCCCTGCGCCTGGACGCCCTGGGCGAGCTCGGGCTCGTCGGCCCCGTCGCCGACGCCGTCTCGACGGGGGGACGCCCGCCCACCCGGGTGGCCCTCGTCCGCAGCGCCCGCGTCGTCCTCGCGGCCGACCTCGGCGCCAGCCACGGGCACCTCGCCCTCACCGACCTGCTCGGCGAGGAGCTCGTGAGCCGACGCGGCAGCGTCGACATCGCCGACGGGCCGGAGGCCGTGCTCGGCTGGGTCGTGGACCAGGCCGACGAGCTCCTGGCCGAGCTGGGCAAGACGCGCGCCGACCTCATCGGGGTCGGCATCGGCCTGCCCGGCCCCGTCGAGTTCGTCACCGGACGCCCCGTGAACCCGCCGATCATGCCCGGCTGGGACGGCTTCGACGTGCCCGGTCGGGTGCGCCGCCAGCTCGACGTGCCCGTGCTCGTCGACAACGACGTCAACATCATGGCCCTGGGCGAACGCACCCGGTCCTGGGCGGGCACCGACCACTTCCTCTTCGTCAAGGTCGCCACCGGCATCGGCGCGGGCATCATCTCGGGCGGACGGCTGCAGCGCGGCGCCCAGGGCATCGCCGGCGACATCGGCCACGTGCGGGTCCCGCGCGGCGAGGGGATCCCCTGCCACTGCGGCAGCACCGGCTGCCTCGAGGCGGTCGCCTCCGGGCCCGCGGTGGCCGCGGCCCTCCGGCGGGAGGGGCACGACGTGCACTCCGGCCGCGACGTCGTCGACCTCGTGCGCCGGGGGGACGTCGCCGCCGTCCAGGCCGTCCGGCAGGCCGGCCGCGACCTCGGCGAGGTCCTCACCACCTGCGTGAACATGGTCAACCCCTCGGTGATCGCCCTCGGCGGTTCGCTCGCCCAGGCCGGCGAGCACCTCCTGGCCGGCGTCCGCGAGGTCGTCTACCAGCGGTCGGTGCCGCTCGCGACCGAGCACCTCAGCATCGTGCCGTCGCGGGCCGGCGACGGGGCGGCCCTCGTCGGCGCGAGCATGCTCGCGATCCACCACGCGCTCTCCCCCGCCGCCCTCGACGAGCTCGCCGCGACCGGCTGAGGCCGCACCCCGCCCGGCCCGGGCGCCGACCACGCGCGCGGCACCGCCGGTCCGGGCCCGCGCCCGGCCACCGGCTCCGCCGGCTCGGGGACGACGCACGGAGGGCCCTGTCCAGATCACGACGCCGATTCGGTGAACGACAGCCGTCGCTCTACCGTGGGCCGGTCGCCGTACGCCCGAACGTGCGGTCGTCCGCGGACCCGTCCGCGTCACCGGGGCCACGATCCCTGGCCGTGGCCCCGGCCTGCTCCCCCGCTGTGCTCGACGGCCCGCCGCGCACAGCGGGGTGCCGCCCGACGTCGGCGGGGCGCCGCGCGCGGCGGTGGTCGCCCGACGTCGGCGGGGCGAGCGACAATGGAGGCGTGACGTTCGTGCAACCGGTGCTCTCGCTCTGGGACGACGAGCCCGAGGCCGCACCCGCGCCTCCTGCCCGTCCCGCCCACGAGGCGCGCGTGCTCGCCGACTCGAGCGACCGCGTCGCCTGGCTGCGCGCCCGCAGCCGCGGCATCACCGCCACCGACGTGGCCAGGCTGTCCAGCGCGAAGGCCGTCCAGGCCGTCGTGCTCGACAAGCTCTACGGCAACGGGTTCGGCGGCAACGCCTACACCGACCACGGCCGCGCCCGTGAGCCCGAGATCGCCCGCTGGGTCCTGCAGAACCACGCCATCGCCCCCAGCTCGCGGTTGTTCCACGCCGAGGCCAGCGACCGGCACCTCGCCACGCCCGACGGCGTCGGCCTGCTCGACGACGGCACGGTCGTGCTCGCCGAGATCAAGACCACCAAGAAGGCCTGGTCGAGCATCCCCCGGTCGTACCTGCGGCAGGTCGCCTGGCAGCAGTACGTGCTCGGGGCCGAGCGCACCCTCGTCGTCTGGGAACGGCACGTCGACTTCGTGCCCGTCGACGCCGAGCCCGAGTGCCGCTGGGTCGAGCGCGACGACTCCGAGATCCACCGCCTGGTGACCCTCGCGGACGCCGTCCTCGACGCCCTCGCCGCCGCACCGCCCGTCGACCCCTGGGGCTACGAGCCGCCGCCCTACGACCCGCTGCGCTGACGGCGCGCGGCGATCCCGGTCTCGCCGCACCCCTGACGTGCGCCGCGCCGCTCCGCGACCGGTGCAGGGCACGGCGACCGGTGCAGGGCACGGCGACGGGCGCGCGGGACCCACGCGGGTCGGAACGTCCCGAGAAGGTCACGCGGCGGTGACACGGGCGAAACAACCGACCTGTCCACTGGGACGTGACGCGCGACGACCGCGCACCTCGAGGGCCGAGGCGCGGGCCGCGGGACGGAGCAGTCCGATGACGACGACCACACCCCTGGGCACCACCACCACCAGTACGGCAGGGGCCGCCCCCGCCGGCGGCACCTCGCGGAGCACGCCGACCGCCACCATGCGCGCCGTCGTGATCGAGCGGACGGGCGGGCCCGAGCAGCTCGTCGCGACCGACGTCCCCCTGCCCGCCCGCCTCGCCTCCGAGGTGCTGGTCCGTGTCGTCGCGGCGGGCGTCGACAGCGTCGACGCCGAGTGCCGCGCCGGCCGGGGCGACAGCGCCGGCATCGGAGCCTTCCCGGCCGTCCTCGGCCGGTGCTTCAGCGGGGTCGTCGTCGAGGGCCCCTACGCCTCGCACCACCTGCGCCCGGGCGACCGCGTGTTCGGCACCACCCTGTCGCCGCGGGGCTCGGGCAGCTACGCCGAGTACCTCACGGTGCCGGCCATGGCGGTCGCGCACGCACCGACGACGCTGTCGCACGTGGAGGCGGCAGCCGTGCCCCTCGCGGCGCTGACCGCCTGGGGCATGGTCGTCGAGGTGGCCAAGGCGCACCAGGGGCAGCGGATCCTGGTGCAGGCGGCGGCAGGAGGCGTGGGCCACCTCGCCGTCCAGCTCGCCTCGCACTTCGGGGCCCACGTCGTCGCGGTGGCCTCCCAGCCGAACGCGGCCTGGCTCCGCGCCCTCGGCGCCGACGAGGTGGTCGACCGGAGCAGCACCGACCTGGCGCGAGCGGTGCGCGACGTCGACGTCGTCCTGGGCCTCGTCGACGACGTGCCCACGGCACTGGCCGCAGCGGCCACGCTGCGTCGCGGCGGGTTGCTCGTGCACGCGCCGGCGCGGTCCCTGTCGGAGGTCCTGGCCGGGGCCGCGGCGGCCGGGGTGCGGGCGACGGGCTACGAGGCCTCCCCCGACGCCGCGGCCCTGACGGTCGTGGCACGCCTCCTCGACGCGGGCGACCTGCGCGTGCACGTCGACGACGTCTACGACCTCGCCGACGCCGCCGAGGCCCACGCCCGCCTGGAGCGCCGCCACGTCCGCGGGAGGTTGGTGCTCGCGGTCAGCGAGGAATGAATCACCTCTCGCGGTCGGCGAGGGATGAATCACCTCTCGCGGTCAGCGAGGAGTGAGCGGCCTCGGGCGGTCAGCGAGGCGCGAGCACGAGGGCCCGCACGTCGTCCGCGTGCACGACGTCACCGACGCGGAAGCTCCGTCGGCCGACGACGCGCAGGCCGTTCCGCTCGTAGAAGCGCGCGGCCCGGGCGTTGTGGCGGTTGACGCCGAGCCACAGGCAGGAGGCTCCGGTCGCGACCGCCTCGCGGACGGCTGCCGCCACGAGCAGGTCCGCCGCCCCGGTGCCCTGCGCGGCGGGCAGGAGGTAGCACTTGTCGAGCAGCACGGCCGGACGCTCCGGCAGCACCGCGGCCACCTCGGCGTCGGCGGGCTCGCCCCGGACGAGCATCGCGTAGCCGAGCAGCCCGCCCTGGCCCTCGTCCCCGCTCTCGCTCTCGCTCTCGCTCGCGCTCTCGCTCTCGCTCTCGCTCTCGACGACGAGGACGGTCCGGTCGGGATCGACCAGGTACCGACCGAAGGCCTCGGGCGACAGGTGCGTGGTGACGTGCGACGCGATGTCGTCGAGCTTCGTGCCCGGTGGGCAGGCGAGGGGGAACGTGACGGCGGCGACGTGCGCGATGGCGTCGGCGTCGCCCTGGTCAGCGGTGCGGATCGTGGGGCTCACGGGACCATGCTGCCAGCCGGGGCCGTCCCCGTGGCGTCCGTCCGGCCTCCTGACGCGACGGAGGCCGCCCAGCTGGTGCTGGACGGCCTCCGGGTGACGCTGCGCGCCTCTGGGATCAGAAGGCGTTGACGTCGAGGGGGATGCCGGGACCGAAGGTCGTCGAGATCGTTCCCTTGGTGATGTAACGGCCCTTCGAGCTGGATGGCTTGAGGCGCGTGACCTCTTCGAGCGCGGCGTCCAGGTTGGCGTCGAGCTGCTCCTGCGTGAAGCCGGCCTTGCCGATGACGAAGTGCACGTTGGCGTGCTTGTCGACGCGGAACTCGATCTTGCCGCCCTTGATGTCGTTCACGGCCTGAGCGACGTTGGGGGTGACGGTGCCGGTCTTCGGGTTGGGCATGAGGCCACGGGGGCCGAGCACCTTGCCGAGTCGACCGACCTTGCCCATGAGCTCGGGGGTCGCGACCGCCGAGTCGAAGGAGGTGTAGCCGCCGGCGACCTTCTCGATGAGCTCGTCGCCACCGACCTCGTCGGCGCCCGCGGCGAGGGCGGCCTCGGCCGCGGCACCCGTCGCGAAGACGATGACGCGGGCGGTCTTGCCCGTGCCGTGCGGGAGGATGACGGTGCCGCGCACCATCTGGTCCGCCTTGCGGGGGTCGACGCCGAGCTTGAGTGCGACCTCGACGGTCGAGTCGAACTTCTTCGACCCGGTCTCACGGGCCACGGCGACGGCCTCGGTAGTGCTGTAGAACTTGCCTGCCTCGATCTTCTCGGCAGCGGCGCGGTACGCCTTGGACTTCTGAGCCATGTGCGATCTCCTGATCACGAGAGCGTGGTGACGAGCCTGGCCGGCTCTCCCACTGTGTGCTTGGTGTGGTCGGACGCTCAGGCGTCGACGGTGATGCCCATGGAGCGGGCGGTGCCGGCGATGATCTTCGCGGCGGCGTCGACGTCGTTCGCGTTGAGGTCGGCCTGCTTCGTGGCGGCGATCTCGCGGACCTGGTCCATCGTGAGCGAGCCCACCTTGGCCGTGTGCGGCGTGGGCGAACCCTTGGCGACGCCCGCGGCCTTCTTGATCAGCTCGGCCGCCGGCGGCGTCTTGAGCACGAACGTGAACGAACGGTCCTCGTAGACGGTGATCTCGACGGGGACGACGTTGCCGCGCTGCGACTCGGTCGCCGCGTTGTAGGCCTTGCAGAACTCCATGATGTTCACGCCGTGCTGACCCAGGGCCGGGCCGATGGGCGGGGCGGGGTTCGCGGCGCCGGCGTTGATCTGAAGCTTGATCAGACCCGTGACCTTCTTTTTCGGTGCCATTCTTCTGTTCCTTCTTCTGGGGTTCGAGCCGGTCGCGGTCGCGGCCGGCTCTCCCGGTGGCCCGAGCGGGCTCCGGTCGTGGAGGGGGTGGCTGTCAGAGCTTGGTGACCTGGTCGAAGCTGAGCTCGACGGGGGTCTCTCGCTCGAACAGCGAGACGAGCACCGTGAGCTTGCCGCTCTCGGGCTTGATCTCGTTGATGGTACCGGGAAGGCCCGCGAACGAGCCCTCCTTGATCGTGATCGTCTCGCCGATCTCGAAGTCCACCTCGGCGGGGATGACGCGCTGGGCGGCCTTGCCACCCTTGGCGCCGCCCTTGGCGACGGGCGCGGCCTCCTGGACCTGCACGAGGCTCTTCAGCATCTGGAAGGCCTCCTCGAAGCGGAGGGGGGTGGGGTTGTGGGCGTTGCCCACGAAGCCGGTGACGCCGGGCGTGTGGCGGACGACCGACCAGCTGTCCTCGTCGAGGTCCATGCGCACGAGCACGTAGCCCGGGATCCGCACGCGGGTGACCAGCTTGCGCTGCCCGTTCTTGATCTCGACGACGTCCTCCATGGGGACCTCCACCTGGTAGATGAAGTCCTCCATGGTCATCGAGATCATGCGGTTCTCGATGTTCTGCTTCACGCGGCGCTCGAAGCCCGCGTAGGAGTGGATGACGTACCACTTGCCGGGCTTGCCGCGCAGCTCGGACCGGAAGGCCTCGTAGGGGTCGACCTCGGCGGGCTCGTCGGCCTCGTCGTCGACCGTGGCGACGTCGACCTCGACGTCGTCGTGGGCGATCTCGGCGTCGGCGTCCTGGACGGACTGCTCGGCCACGTCGTCGGCCTCGTCGTCGGTCGCCTCGACGGCGGCCTCGGCCTCGTCGGCGTCGTCGATGTCGAGGGCGTCGTCCACGACCGCGTCGGCCTCGGGGTCGCTGGTCTCGGCGAGGGTGTCGAGCAGGCCGTCGAGGTCGTCCGTGTCGTCGGTGCCCTCGTCGCCCTCGGAGACGACGGAGATCGCTGCCTCTTCGGCCGAGCCGGCGTCGCCCTGGGCGTCGACGTCGAGGACGTCGCCCTCCTGGGTCTCGCCGACCTCCGAGGACTGCTCGGCGGCGGGGGCGAGGTCGATGTCGTCGCGCTCGTTGTCAGGCAAGGGTCCTTCTTCCGTTCAGGTGCGTGGTGCGTCGGGCGTGCGGGCGGCTCAGCTGCCCGTCGGGCCGTTCCCGAAGATGTAGCCGACGCCCGTGCCGAAGATCAGGTCGAGCAGCGACACGAGGGCCATCATGATCACGACGAAGACGAGGACCACGAGCGTGTAGTTGATCAGCTCTTTGCGGGTCGGGGTGACGACCTTCTTCAGCTCGCCGATCACCTGGCGGATGAAGAGGGCGATGCGCGCGAAGGGGTTGCGGCTCTCGGAGCGCTCCGACTTCGCCTTCTCGACGACGTCCTCACTCGGGACGTCGAGGTCTTTTCTCGCCACTGTGCTTCGTACCTTCCGAGCTCCGGCCCGAGGGCCTGGGTCCGTCGACCGCGTGATCAGTCCGTGCGATCACACGACCCGGGCTGCAGGGCGGACAGGACTCGAACCTGCAACCTGCGGTTTTGGAGACCGCTGCTCTACCAATTGAGCCACCGCCCTTCGGGCCCGACGCGACATGCCCACCGCCCGCTCGGTTACGGGGAGTGGACGCGCACCGGGCCGCTCTGCTGAGGGACACGGGCGCGCTGAAGCTTGGTCGTCAGGACCGCTCGTCCGAGTGTAGGCGACGACCGGTGCAGGTGCCAAGTCCGCCGCTAGTCTGGCCGCGTGACCACGACAGCTCGCCGCCTCTCGTCCCGCATCGCCGCCATCGCCGAGTCCGCGACCCTCAAGGTCGACGCGCGCGCGAAGGCCCTCCAGGCCGAGGGCAGGCCGGTCATCAGCTACGCCGCCGGCGAGCCGAACTTCCCGACGCCCGGATCGGTCGTCGAGGCCGCCGCGGCCGCGGCGCGCGACCCGCGCAACCACCGCTACACCCCGGCCGCCGGGCTCCCCGAGCTGCGCGAGGCGATCGTCGAGAAGACCCTGCGCGTCTCGGGCACGACGGTCTCCCCCTCGCAGGTGGTCGTCACCAACGGCGGCAAGCAGGCGGTCTACCAGGCCTTCGCAGCCCTCCTCGACGACGGCGACGAGGTGCTGCTGCCCGCGCCGTACTGGACGACCTACCCCGAGGCGGTCAAGCTCGCCGGCGGCGTGCCGGTCGAGGTCTTCGCGGGCGCCGACCAGGGCTACCGCGTCACGGTCGAGCAGCTCGAGGCGGCACGCACGCCCGCCACGAAGGTGCTGCTCTTCTGCTCGCCCTCGAACCCGACCGGCGCCGTCCACTCCCGCGACGAGGTCGAGGCGATCGGGCGCTGGGCCCTCGAGCACGGCATCTGGGTGATCACGGACGAGATCTACCAGGACCTCACCTACGACGGCGTGCGCGCCGTGTCGATCACCGAGGCCGTGCCCGAGCTGGCCGACCAGGTGGTCCTGGTGAACGGCGTCGCCAAGACCTACGCCATGACGGGGTGGCGCGTGGGGTGGCTCATCGCCCCGGCCGACGTCGCGAAGGGCGTGGCGAACCTCCAGTCGCACCTCACGAGCAACGTGTCGAACGTGTCGCAGCGCGCCGCACTGGCGGCCCTGACGGGACCCCAGGACGACGTCGAGGCGATGCGCCGTGCGTTCGACGTGCGGCGCCGCACCATCGTGCGCGAGCTCGACGCGATCGAGGGCGTGGTCACCCCCACCCCCCAGGGCGCCTTCTACGTCTACCCCGACGTGACCGGGCTGCTGGGTCGCACGTGGGGCGGCGTCACGCCGACCACGTCCCTCGAGCTGGCCGACCTGATCCTCGACCAGGCCGAGGTCGCGACGGTGCCGGGCGAGGCGTTCGGGCCGAGCGGGTACCTCCGGCTGTCGTACGCGCTCGGTGACGACGCCCTCCTGGAGGGCGTCCAGCGCCTGCAGCGCCTGTTCCGCCGCTGAGCCGTCCGGCCGGACGGACGGGGGCGGGCGCCCGGGGCGGCACCGGGCCGGTCCCGGGCGGACCGCGTCCCCATCACGGACCGGCCCACCGGCCCTTGACCCCCGGCCACTGATATGTGAACATCGATGTTGCGTGCGACATGGGCCCTGCTCCACAGTGGTGCCCATGTCCGCTCGAGACGACGTCCGCACCGACGTCCAGCCCTCCCCCGTCCCCCCCTCGCGCCCCCTCGCCGCCGCGCTCTGGCGCGCCGTCGCCGAGGCCGGCGTCGGGCACGTGAGCGGCGTCCCCGGCGACTACTCGCTCCGCCTCCTCGAGGCGCTCGAGGCGACCCCCGGGCTCCTCTGGGCGGGGTGCAGCACCGAGCTGGGCGCCGCCTTCGTCGCGGACGGCCAGGCGCGCGCCCGGGGGCTGGGCGTCGTCTGCACGACCTACGGCGTGGGCGAGCTCTCCGCGCTGGGCGCGGCGGCGGGCTGGGCCGCGGAGGACGTCGCGGTGCTCCACGTCGTGGGGGCGCCCGCGTCGGACCGCCTGCGGCGCGGGGCGGCGGTGCACCACTCGCTGGCCGACGGCGACGGCGGGCACTGGCTGCGCGTGGCCGCGGAGGCGGGGGCCGCCGTGCACGTGGTGGCGCCGGACCGCCCCGAGGCGCTCGGGGCAGCCCTGACCACGTGGCGTCGCGACCGCCGGCCCGCGGTCCTCGTGGTGCCCCACGACCTCGTCGACCTGCCGGTGCCGTCCCCATCGGTCGTCGCCACCGGCGCCCTCGTGGCGCAGGAGGTCCGCGACCGCGCCGCCGCCCTCGTCCACCGTTTCGTCGTCGCGGCACCCCGCGCCACCGTCGTGCTGGGTCATCTCGTGCACCGCCGCGGCCTGCGCGACGCCGTGGAGGAGCTCGCGGCCCTGGGCACCCCGCTCGCCGTGCTGCCCGCGGGCCGGACGGCCGTCGACGACGACGACCCCGCCCTGCTGGGGAGCTACCAGGGCCCGCTCTCCGCGCCGGGGGTGCGCGAGGCGGTGGAGTCGAGGTCCGGCCGCGCGCTGCTCGGCGGCACGCTGTCCGACGCGGCGACGGCGGGCTTCGCGCACGACCTCTCCGTCGGGGAGACGCTCGTCCTCGGCCGGGACGCCCTCCGCTGGGGCGACGAGGAGGTCCGCGTGCCGATCGAGGTGGCGACGGCCGCGCTCGTGGCCGCGCGTCGAGCCGTCGCGGCAGGAGGCGCGGCCGGGACGGGCGGGACCGTCCGCGCCCGACCCGCGCGGGCCTCCTGCGCGGCGGCACCCGCGACGGACGCGACCGCCGCGGTCACGCAGGCGCGGCTCTGGGCGGCGCTCGAGGCGACCCTGCCCCCGGCGCACCGGGTGGTCGTCGACCCGGGGACGGCCACCTCCGGCGTGCTCGCGTCCCACCTGCCCGCCGGCACGCGCCTCGAGTCGCAGACGACCTGGGCCGCGATCGGCTTCGCCCTGCCTGCCGCGCTCGGGGCCGCGCTGGCCGCCCCGGACGAGCGCGTGCTCGCGGTCGTGGGCGACGGTGCCGCGCGGGTGACGTTCCAGGAGCTCGGGCTCGTGCGCAGCGCGGGTGCCCGGATCGTGCTCGTCCTGGTGGACAACGGCGGCTACACGATCGAGCGGCTGCTCGGCGACCCGTCCGCACGGCACCACGACGTCGTGCCCTGGGACTGGCCGGCGCTCGTCCGCGCCGTCGTCGGGCCCGACCTCGTCGACGTCGCGACGCCGACCACGGACGGCGAGCTGCGCGCCGCCCTGGCCGCGGCCTTCTCCGCGCGGGACCGCGCACAGGTCGTCGTCGTGCGGACGGACCCCCTCGACGCCCCGCCGGCCCTCCACGCGGTGGCCCGGGCGCTGGCGCGCAGCCGCAGCCGGGGCACCGCGTCGACGGTCGCTGCCCCCGAGGGAGGCGCCTCGTGACCGCCGCTCCCCTGCTCGTCCCCCGGCACCACGAGCTCGGCGAGGTCGACGCACTGGCCGTGCACGCCGCCCTGGCGGCCGAGCACGGCGCGGAGCGCGCGTTCCTGCTCGAGAGCGGGCAGGGGCCGTCGACCGACGTGCGGTCGACCTGCGTCGGCCTCTCGGGCGCCCTCGACGTGGCCGTCCGTGACGGGAGCGTCGAGCTCACGGGCGCCCCCGGGCTCGTGCGACCCGTGCGCGGCGCCCTGCTCGACCGCGGCCTGGTGCGCGTGGCCGACGAGGGGCTGCGCCTCGCCTCCCCGGGCGACCTCTGGCGCCTGCCCCGGGCGCTCGTCGAGGTCGTGCACGGCGACGGCCCGCCGGCCGAGGGGCAGCCGCCCGTCGAGCTCTTCACGGCGTGGGCCTACGACGCGGTGCGGTACGCCGAGCACCTGCCCAGGCCCGCGTCCCACGGGGGCCGGGACGTGCCTCCTGACGCCTGGTTCAGCATCGTGCGCGCCGTCGCGGTCGTCGACCTGGCGACCGGGTCGGCCCGCCTCACGGTGCACGAGGGCGCGGGGTGGTCCGCCGACGACACCCGTCGCCTGCGCGGGACCTTCGGGCGCGCCGGGCGACGCCCCGAGGGGCTGCCCGACGTGCCGCCGCCGACCGGGTGGGTCGACGAGCTCACGCGCGACGAGTTCCTCGCGCGGGCCGAGCGGTGCGCCGAGCACCTGCGGGCGGGCGACCTCTACCAGGTGCAGCTGGGCCACGCGGTGCGCGTGCGCTCGACCGCGGCCCCGCACGACGTCTACGCGCGGCTCGCGACGCGCAACCCGTCGCCCTACATGGCCCTGTTCACCGTCGACGGGCGTCAGGTCGTGGCCTCGAGCCCCGAGCTGTTCGTGCGGAGCGACGGCCGGCGCGCCACCATGCGCCCCATCGCGGGCACGGCAGGAGGCGCACCCGCGCCCGGCGGGCCCCTCGCCCCCGGCGACGCCCCGCTCCGGCACGTGCCCAAGGAGCGCGCCGAGCACGTCATGCTCGTCGACCTCTGCCGCAACGACCTGGGCCGCGTCGCCCGCGCCGGGACGGTCGAGGTGACCGAGCTCCTGGCCGTGGAGCGGTACTCGCACCTGCACCACCTCGTCTCGACCGTGGAGGCCGAGCTGCGGCCCGGCACCGACGTCGGCGACCTCGTCCGGGCCTGCTTCCCGGCCGGCACCATGACGGGCGCGCCGAAGGTCGAGGCGATGACCGTCATCGACGCCCTGGAGCGGTCCCCGCGCGGGCTCTACGCCGGGGCCTTCGGGCTCGTGGGCCGCGGCGGCTCGGCCGTGCTGGGCCTCGCCATCAGGATGGCCGTCCGCGAGGGCGACGAGTGGTCGCTGCGCGCCTCGGCGGGCATCGTGATCGCCTCGACGGCGGAGGACGAGTGGGCCGAGACCTGGCTCAAGCTGGCCGCCCCGTGGTGGGCCGTGACCGGGGAGGAGCCCGCGTGACCGTCGTCGTCGTCGACGCGCTCGACAGCTTCGTGCACGTGATCGACCAGTACCTCCAGGTGCTGGGCCACGAGACCCTCGTCGTGCGGAGCGGACCCGACGTCGGCGACCTCGTCGACGCGGTGCAGCCCCGCGCGCTCGTGCTGGGCCCGGGGCCGGGGCGCCCCGAGACGTCGGGCCACCCCGAGCTCGTGCGCCGCTTCGGCGGGCACGTGCCCCTGCTCGGCGTCTGCCTCGGGCACCAGGCGATCGCGGTCGCGGGGGGCGGCAGCGTCGTGCGCGCCGCCGCACCGCGCCACGGCGACACGAGCACGCTGCGGCACGACGGGCGCGGGGTCCTCACGGGTGCCGCGCCGGGGACGACCGTCACCCGGTACCACTCCCTCGTCGTGAGCGAGGAGGACCTGCCCGAGGACCTCGTCGTGACGGCCGTCGCCGAGGACGACGGCGCGGTCATGGGCCTGCGCCACCGGACGCTCCCGGTCGAGGGCGTGCAGTTCCACCCGGAGAGCGTGCTCACGGAGGGAGGGCTCGCGATGCTCCGCTCGTTCTTCGCCACCCACGTCGACGGGCGCCCGGCGTGAGCGGCGGCCCGCTCGTCGTCGCGGTCGACGGGTCGGAGCGGCCGGGCGGCGCGACGGCGACCGTGCTCGAGCACATGCGCAGGAGGTTCGCCCGGCAGGGCGCGGAGCTGCGGGTCCTCGCCCTCCGCGACCACCGCCTCGTCGGGTGCGGCCCGTGCGGCGACTGCACGACCCGCACGGTGCCCTGCGCCGTCGACGACGACGTCGCGGCCCTCGTCGGCCAGCTCCTCGAGGCCTCCTGCGTCGTCTACGCCCTGCCCGTGCACGGCTTCGGGACGAGCTCCCTCATGCAGGCCTTCGTCGAGCGCGCCGGCGTCGGCCACCTCCGCTTCGAGCGACCGCTCGAGGACAAGGTGGGCGGGGTCGTCGTCGTGGGCCGCCGCTACGCGCACACCGAGGTCGTGGCCCAGCTCCAGCACAACATGCTGCTCAACCGCATGGTGCTGCCGGGCAGCGGCTTCCCGGCCGTCCTCCACACCGACGGCCGCGCCTCGCCCCTCCACGACGAGGAGGGCCTCCAGGCCGTCGACGCCCTCGTCGACCGCATGGTCGACGTGGCACGACGCCTCGTCCCGGCCGCCACCCCCACGAGAGGAACGACATGACCGCCACGCCCCCCGTCCCCCTGCCGACCGCCCGCGCGGCGGTCGCCGACCTCGCCGACCGCTTCGGGCGGGTGCACCGGTCCTGGTGGACCGGCGGCCCCCGGTCCGTCGTCGACGACTGGCAGCGCGAGCAGCTCGCGGCCGTGCTCGAGAAGGTGAGCACCCGATCGCCCTTCTACCGTCGGCACCTCGCCGGGGTCGACCTGGCCGCGATCCGGCCGGACGACCTCCGCGCACTGCCGTTCACGACGAAGGACGACCTCCGCCGCGAGCTCGACGACGTCCTCTCGGGCGAGCTCCACGAGGCGGCGTACTACTACGAGACGACCGGCACGACGGGCAGGCCGACGCCGTGCCCCCGTGACGAGCGCGAGATCCTCACGAGCAACGCGAACGTCGCCGCGTCGTGGCGGGCCGTCTTCGCGCGCCACTTCGGCGGAGCCCGACCGGTCGTCGGGCTCATGGGGCCGACCGAGATCCACTCCTTCGGCGACACGCTCGGCGACGTCGCCCGCGACGTGGGCGCCTGTGCCGCCAAGATCTGGCCGTACTCGCCGGTCGTGGGCTTCCGCCGCGCGCTCGAGCTGCTGCGCGACCTGCGGGTGCAGGTCGTCGTGGCCACGCCCGGGGTCCTGCTCAACCTCGCCAGGGCCGCCGAGCAGCAGGGGATCGACCTGCACCGCGACCTGGCCGTCGAGGTCCTCTTCGTCACCGGCGAGATCTGCACGCCCGCGCTCGCCGCCGACCTCGACGACCTCTGGGGCGCCACGACCTATGACGTGCTCTACGGCTCGCAGGAGGCCCTCGTGATGGGCGTGGCCTGCCCCTCGCGCCGCCTCCGGTTCGCCGAGCTGAACTACCTCCCGGAGGTGCTCGACCCCGCGACGGGCGAGGTGAGGGGGTCGCGCGGCCGCGGCGAGCTGTGCGTCACGATGCTCACCGACGGCATCAAGCCCCTGGTCCGCTACCGGACGGGCGACCTCGTGCACCTGCACGACGCCCCGCGCGGTCCCGGCGAGCTGCCGGGGCCGGTGGTCGAGGTGCTCGGCAGGGTCGCCGACGGGGTCCCCCTCGGCGAGGGCTCGGCCACGCCGGCCGAGATCGAGACCGCCGTGCTCGAGGGCGTGCGCGGCTGCCTCGGCTACCAGGTGCTGATCGACGTCGTCGACGGCCGCGACCGGGTCACCGTGCGACTGCAGCCCACGGCCGCGGCACGTCCGACGACGGCCGGGACGGCCGCGGTCGTCCGCGAGCGCGTCGCCGAGCGGTTCGGGGTGGACTGCGACGTCGAGGCGGTCGACGAGCTGGACGGGCGCGTGAGCACGGGCGCGTTCGTCAGCTGGAAGGCCGCGCGGGTCGTGGACCGCCGCCGGGGCGAGGACCACGAGGCCCGGGTCGCGACGGCCCTGGGCCGCCGCCGGGGCATCGACACGTGACCGCCCAGGAGGAGCGGGTCGCCCCCGGGGCGCCCGTCGCGCCCCCGGTCGCCCTCGGCGCACCCGGGGTCGCCCTCGCGCTCGCGACCGTCGGGCACGGGCGGGGCACCCTGCGCCTGGCCACCCTGGGGCCGGCGGGGACCTCCGCCGACGACGCGGCGCGGTCCTTGGCCGCGGTCGTCGCCGCGGTGGGCGGGCAGGTGGACGTCGAGCTGCACGAGGACTTCGACGACGCCCGTCGGGCCGTGCGCGACGGCAGCGCGACGGCCGCGCTCGTCCCCAGCGCCTTCGCGGGCGCGACGCGGTTCCACTGGGACCCCTGCCTCGCCCTGCTCGGCGTGGTCGTGCACCCGACGCCGACCTACGGGCTCGCCGTGCGCTCGCCCGACGCGGTGGCCCGGCCGGTGGTCGTGGTCGCGTCCCTGCCCGAGGTGCGGGGCCTCGTGGACGAGCTCGCGCCTCCTGCCCTCCGCCGGGCTCGTCGCCTCGACCGGGCGGCGGCCTCGACGGTGGCGGCGGCCCGCGACGTGGCCGTCGGCCTCGCCGACGTCGCCGTCTGCAACGAGCCCGGGCGGCTCGCGCACGGGCTGAGCTGGCTCGCGCGCCGCGAGGGCGTGCCGATGCCGTGGAGCGTGTTCGCGGGCCCGGCGGGGCGGTGAGCCCCGCTCGCGCGGAGGTGCCGCTCCCGCCGACCTCCCGGCTCCCGGCCGCCCCCGCGGGTGGCTCCCGGAAGGGGGGGCTGCTCGAACTGGGGGTGACACGTCATCGATCTACCGGCGAGGCTGTCAGTCGGCCCGGACGTCACCCGACCCGACCTCCCGGCGCCGACACCCGCGCACCACCACCCCCCGTTCGACCAGCCCTGAACCGGCCCGACCCGACCCCACCGCCACGACCTCTGCTGCCCGTGCCGGAGCGTCCCCCGACGCCCCGCACGGGCTCCCCGTCGTGTGCCCGGAGGTCGCCTGGAGCACCATGCCCTCGTCACCCCTGCCCCGCCTCGCGGCGGTCGCCCTCGCGACCGCCGCGCTCCTCGGTGGCCTCGTCGCGACGCCCGCCAGCGCCGCGCCCCCGGCCGCCGGGACCACCCCGGCCGCGGCCCCCGCGGCCGCGGCACCGGCCGCCGCCCCGACCGACCTCTCCGGCGACACCGTGCCGGTGCCGCAGCGCACCCGCGCTCGCGGTGAGGCGACCGCCGACGCCGCCCCCGGCGACGTCACCGTGGAACGCGTCTACGTCACCACCGTCGCCGCGACCGCGAGCACCGCCGACGACACCGTCACCGGTCTCGACGACGCCTCCGTCCAGCGTGCGGTCGCCGACCTGCGGGCGTTCTGGGCCGAGGAGTCCGGCGGGCGCGTGGACGTGCAGCTCGCCGCCGTCGAGCAGCGCTCGCTCGGACGGGACGCGTGCGACCCCACCGCGGTCTTCCAGGCCGTGCGCGGGGTCGCCCACGGCGGCCGCTTCGCCTCCTTCGCCTGGGCCGGCACGAACGACCACCTGCTCGTGCTCACCCGCGAGGCCTGCGGCACCAGGGCCTTCGGCACCGTCGGCGGCGCCGGCGGCGAGATCTTCAGCTCGTACGGCCTCGGCCAGCAGCTCGGCGTGCCCGTGCTCCTCCACGAGTTCGGCCACAACCTCGGCTTCGGCCACGCCGGCTCGGCGATGTGCCGCAGCACCACCGTCGCCGACGGCGCCGCGAGCGACTACCGCACCGCCGCCGACGCGAGCAGCAGCAGCGCCTCCTGCCCCGTCGAGGAGTACGGCGACTTCTCCGACATCATGGGCTACTCGATCCCGGGGGCCCGCCCGCACCTCTCGGCCCCCCAGCGCGTGCTCGCCGGGTGGCTGCCCGACGCCACCGAGCTCAGGGCCCGCACCCCCGGCCAGCGCGTCGTGCTGAGCGCCCTCGACGGGCGCACCGGTCCCCGCGCGGTCACCGTCGTCGACCCGCTGACCGGCACGAGGTACGTCGTCGAGTACCGCACGGCCGCCGGCCGCGACGCCACCAGCACCGAGCTCGGACGCCGTCAGCCGCGCTGCTCGAGCGTCGGCGCCGGCTTCACGAAGTGCGCACTGACCAGCGACCCGGCCACGGGCGGCGTGCGCGTGCTCCGCACCCTCGGCACGCCCGGCTCGCCGCAGAGCACCGTCGTCCTCGCGGCGGGACCGGTCGCCGGCCAGCCCGCCACGACGCGCGACACGCACCTCGACGCGGGCGAGCGCTTCACGAGCGCGGGCGGGGGCGTCACCGTCTCCGTCCGGTCGCTCTCGCCGACCGGAGGCGCCGTCCTCGACGTGGCCCTCGGGACGACACCGCCGCCCAGCACGACCGCGACGACCACCCGGCTCACGGTCGACCGCACCCGTCAGACCCACCGCGGGGCCGCCGCCACGGCGACCACCGTCGTCGCCACGGCCTCCGGCGCGGCACCGCGCGGCACGATCACGCTGCGCGACGGCTCGACCGTCCTCGCCCAGGGCCGCCCCGACGCCACCGGCACCCTGCGCACGGTCCTGCCGACGACCCTCGCAGCCGGACGCCACGCCCTGACCGCCTCGTTCACGCCCGACGACGCGACCCAGGCCGCGTCCACCTCGGCGTCGACGACCGTCACGGTCGACCGCGCCGCCACGACCACCACGCTGCGCCGGGCCGCCGCGACGCAGGTCCACGGCGGTGCCGGCACGACGCTCACGGCCACCGTCTCGCCCGTCGCGGGCACGGTGCCGGCCGGCAGCGTGCGGTTCACGCGCAACGGCACGGCGGTCGCCACGGTCGCGGTCTCCCGGGGCACCGCCAGCTGGACCCTGCCCTCCGGCACGCCGGCCGGCACGCAGCGCCTCGTGGCGACCTTCACGCCGTCCGACCCGTCGTTCCTCGGCTCCACCTCGACGACGCAGACCGTGACCGTGCGGAAGGCCACCTCCACGACCACCGTCGCGCCGGTCCGGGCCACGGTGGCCCGGGGCACGGCGCCCTCCGTGCGGGTGACCGTCGCGAGCGCGGCGCTCCCGCGACCCACCGGTCGCCTGACGGTCACCGTGAACGGGAGGACGGTGGCCACGCCGACCCTCCGCAGCGCCGACCGCGGGCGCCTCACGGTCGTCCTCCCGAAGCAGTCGAAGCGCGGCACCGTCACCGTCGCCGTCTCGTGGGCCGGCACGGCCGACGTCGCGGGGAGCACCTCCTCCCGGGCACGCGTGACCGTCCGCTGAGCCCGAGCGGCACGGCCGTGCAGGGCAGGGACGTGCAGGGCCGTGCAGGGCAGGGACGTGCGGGCCCCCGGTGCACGGGGCGTCCACCGACCGGTGGACGCCCCGTGCACCGGTCGGAGGTGCCGCCGCCGCGCCTCCCCCGCGAGGCTCGGACCATGACGAACCCACCCGCGGTCACGGTCCGCGACCTCACGAAGTCCTACGGCGGCTCGGTCGCCCTGCACGGCGTCTCCTTCGACGTCGCCCCCGGCGAGACGCTGGGCCTGCTCGGCCCGAACGGGGCCGGCAAGTCGACGATCGTCGAGATCCTGGAGGGGCACCGCGACCGCAGCGGCGGCGAGGTCCGGGTGCTCGGCACCGACCCGCGCCGGGGAGGCCTCGCCTGGCGGTCCCGGCTCGGCATCGTCCTGCAGTCCTCGGGCGACGCGGGCCTGGCGACCGTGCGCGAGGAGGTCGCGCTCGCCGCACGCTGCTGGCGCCACCCGCGCGACGTCGACGAGGTGATCGCCGCGGTGGGCCTCACCGACCGGGCCGGGGCGCGCCTCCGGTCGCTCTCGGGCGGGCAGCGGCGACGCGTCGACGTGGCCCTCGGCATCGTCGGCAGGCCCGAGGTGCTCTTCCTCGACGAACCGACGACCGGCTTCGACCCCGAGGCGCGCCGCGACTTCTGGGCGCTCGTGCGGTCCCTCGCGGACGAGGGCACGAGCATCCTGCTCACCACGCACTACCTCGACGAGGCGGCGCAGCTCAGCGACCGCCTGCTCGTCGTCGACGGGGGCCGGGTGCTGGCCGAGGGCACCCCCGCCGACCTCGGCGGGCCCGCGGCGAGGACGCCCCGCGTCACCTGGCACGACGCGACCGGACCGCACGAGGTCCGCACCGACGCCCCGGCCGCCCTCGTGGCCCGGCTGCACGCCGACGGCGGCGAGCCCGAGGGCCTCGAGGTGCACCGGCCCGACCTCGAGACCGTCTACCTCGAGCTCGTCGGGGCGGGGGCCGGTTCCCCGGGCGCCGGGACGGGAGGCGCACCCGATCCGGGCGCCCCGGCCCGCGGCACCGAGGCGGTGGCCCCGTGAACGCGCTCGCCCTCGGCCTCGCCCGGGCGCGCCACGAGGTCCGCCTCTACGCCCGCTCGGCCGACACGGTCTTCTTCACCTTCGCGTTCCCCGTCCTGCTGCTCGCCGTGTTCTCGGTGGCCTTCTCGGAGCAGTCCTTCGGCTCGGACGCCGACGGCCTCGCCGTCACCGCCGCCGCCTACTACCTGCCGGGCATGATCGCCGCCGGCATCCTCCTCTCGGGCGTGCAGGGCCTCGCGGTCGACATCGCCACCGAGCGCGGCGACGGCACCCTCAAGCGCCTGGCGGGCACGCCCCTGCCGGTATCGTCCTACGTCCTCGGCAAGGCGGGGCAGGTCCTCGTGACGAGCGCCGTGCAGGTGGTCGTGCTGCTCGTCGTCGCCCGGGTCGCCTTCGGCGTCGAGCTGCCGACCGAGCCTGAGCGCTGGGGACGCCTCGCCGCCGTGTACCTCCTCGGCATCACCGCGTCGGCCCTGCTCGGCGTCGCGCTGTCGCGCGTGCCCAGCAGCGGGCGGGCGGCCACCGCCGTCGTCGTGCCCGTCACGGTCGTGCTGCAGTTCGTCTCGGGCGTCTACCTGCCCTTCACGCAGCTGCCCGAGTGGCTGCAGGTCGTGTCGAGCTCCTTCCCGCTGCGCTGGATCGCCCAGGGGCTGCGCAGCGCGTTCCTGCCCGAGGGGTTCGCGACGCTCGAACCGGGGGGCAGCTGGGACCTGCCGCTCGTGCTCGGGGTGCTCGGCGGGTTCGTCGTGATCGGCGCCGTCCTGGCCCGGCTGACCTTCCGCTGGACCAGGACCGACGCGTGACGCGCGCTACGGTGGCGTCATGACCACGGGGCAGGAGGCGCGGGGCGCGTCCGACGCGCGACCGTCGTCCCCGGCGTCGACCACGGTCGCACCGACCGCGGCCCCGTTCCCGGCGTCGACGCCGACGTCGACCGCGACCGCGACGTCGGCCCGGAGCGCGACGTCGACCCCGTGGGGCTGGGACGCCGGCGCCGCGGCCACCGTCGTCGTGTCGCTCGTGCTGGTCGCGGTCGCCCGGGACGCCCCGCCGTGGGCACCCGTCGCCGCACTGGCACCCGGTGCCACCTGGCTGCTCCTCGCCCGTCCGGCGCTCCGGGGAGGGGTCGACCGGGTCACCGCCCCCGCCCTCGTCGCCGTCCTCGCGGTCCTCGCCACGGGCCTCCTGGCCGCTGCCGCGCTCCCCCAGCTCGCCGTGCAGCAGGCGTTCCTCATGCCGCTGCTCTGGAACCTCGTGCCGCGCGCCGCGCAGGCGATCGGCGCCTCGGCCCTCCTGTCGCTCTCCGTCGGGGCCGGGTTCCTGCTGTCCGTCGGGACGACGCGCGACGCCCTCGTCACCGCCGTGACCAGCCAGGCGCTGTCGTTCGCCTTCAGCCTCGCGCTCGGCCTGTGGATCACGAGCATCGCCCGCGTCGGCGAAGAACGCGGACGGCTGCTCGCCGAGCTCCGCGCGGCGCAGGCCGAGCTCGCGGCGCGGTCCCGCGACGACGGCACGGTCGCCGAGCGCGAGCGCCTCGCCCGCGAGATCCACGACACCATCGCCCAGAGCCTGACCGGGCTCGTCATGCTGGCGCAGCAGTCCCGGGGATCCCTCGCCACCGGCGACGTCGCCGCCGCCGGGGCACGCCTCGACCTCATCGAGGACGCCGCCCGTCACGCCCTCACCGAGGCGCGCACCCTCGTGGCCGCGACCGCCTCGCCGGGCCCCGACGGCACGGGCCTCGTCGTCGCCCTCCGGCGCGTCGTGGAGCGGTTCACGCGGGAGTCGGGCGTGCCCGTCGACCTCGACGTCGCGCCCGCGACGCAGACCGGGCCGGTCGGGCTCGGCGGGCTCCCGACGCCGACCGGGCCGGGCGACGTGCCGCGCGACGTCCAGGTCGTGCTCGTCCGCTGCGCGCAGGAGGCCCTGGCCAACGTCCGCAAGCACGCCGGCCCCGCCACGGCCCGCGTCGCGCTCCTCCGGGACGGCGACGACGTCGTGCTCTCGGTCGCCGACGACGGCACGGGCTTCGACACCGCCGCCCCGCGCTCCGGCTTCGGGCTCGACGGGCTCGCGGAGCGGCTCGCGCTGGCCGGCGGGCGCCTCGAGGTCGCCTCGTCGTCGGCCGGCACGACGGTCTCGGCCCGCCTGCCCGTCGCCGTCCCGCCGACCCGGGGACCCGGCGCGTGACGGGCGACCAGGGCGCGGCCGACGCGACCCGGGCCTCCGGACCGGCCCCGACCGCCCGCGTGCGGACGCTCGTCGCCGACGACCACCCCATCGTGCGCCAGGGCGTGGCGAGCCTGCTCGCGACCACGCCCGACTTCGAGGTGGTCGGGCAGGCGGCCGACGGCCTCGAGGCGGTCGAGCTGGCGCTGCGGCTCCGCCCCGGGCTCGTGCTGCTCGACCTGCGCATGCCCGTCCTCGACGGGGTCGGCGCGACCGTCCGGCTGCGCGCCGAGCTGCCGGAGGCGCGGGTCGTCGTGCTCACCACCTACGAGTCCGACGACGACATCCTCGCGGCCATCGAGGCCGGCGCCAGCGGGTACCTGCTCAAGGCGGCTCCCGAGGCGGAACTGCTCGCCGGCCTCCGGTCCGTCGTGGCCGGCCAGGTCGCCCTGGCCCCGTCGATGGCCGCGGCCCTGGTCGGCCGGGCCCGACGGCAGGAGGCGCCCCGCACGCCCCTGACGCCCCGCGAGACCGAGGTGCTCGCCCTGGTCGCCGCGGGCTGCTCCAACCCCGAGATCGGTCGACGGCTCTTCATCGGCGAGGCCACCGTGAAGACGCACCTGCTGCGCACCTTCGAGAAGCTCGGCGTCGACGACCGGACCCGGGCCGTCACGCTCGCCCTCGAGCGCGGCTGGCTGCCCACGGCGCCCCGCTGACGGTCCCGCCCCCGCGCCCCCGCGTGCCCGCGGGGCCCCGGCGTGCCCGGGGCCCGGCGGGGCCCGGCGGGGCGCGGCGCGGCGGGGCGCGGCGCGGCGCGGCGCGGCGCGGCGCGGCGGGGCGCGGCGGGGCTACAGCGTGAAGCCGACCAGCACGGGCTCGGGGTGCAGGAGCACCCCGAACTCGCTCGCGACGCGGGCCTGCACGAAGCGGGCCAGCTCGGCGACCTCGTCGGCGGTCGCGCCGCCACGGTTGGTGAGCGCGAGCGTGTGCTTCGACGACACCGCGGCGCGGGACCCGGGCAGGGCGAAGCCGCGACGGACCCCCGCCCGCTCGATCAGCCACGCGGCGCTGAGCTTGACCCGGCCCTCGCCGGGAGGCGGCGGCGCGGCGGGCTCCTCGCCCAGCGGCACGACCACGTCGGCGGGCTCGGGCTCGGTCGCCCAGCGGGGCGCCTCGGCGGGCAGCTCGGCCGCGGTGCTGCGCGAGACGATCGGGTTGGTGAAGAAGGACCCGGCGGAGGTCGTGTCGGCGTCGCTCGCGTCGAGCACCATGCCCTTGGCCCGGCGCAGGGCGAGCACGCCCTCGCGCACCTCGGCCACGGGGACCCGCGCGCCCAGCTCGACGCCGAGGGCGGTGGCCAGCTGCGGGTACGCCACCTGCCGGCTGAGCCCCGACTCGTCGGCGAGCGCGAACTCGACGGCGGTGACCACGCCGCGGCGCCCCTGCTTGAAGATGCTCGTGCGGTAGCCGAGGCCGAGGTTCGCGGCCGGGATGCGCACGAACTCGCCGGTGTCGTCATCGAGGAAGTCGACCGACACGATCGTCGAGGCGACCTCCTGCCCGTAGGCGCCGATGTTCTGGATCGGGGAGGCCCCCGTGGACCCCGGGATGCCGCTCAGCGCCTCGAGGCCGCTGAGCCCGTCGGCGACGGTGCGCTCCACGAGGTCCTCCCACGGCTCGCCCGCGGCGACGCGCAGGTGCACGAGGCCGTCGTCGGAGGGCACGCGCTCGACGCCGCGGGTGAGCACGCGCACGACCGTCGCGTCGATCGGGCCGTCGGCCGCGAGCGTGTTCGAGCCCCCGCCGAGCGGGAACCACGGCTCGCCGTCGCTCCACGCGTCGTGCACGGCGGCCACGAGCTCGTCCGTGGTCGTGACCTCGACGAGCCTCGTGGGCTCGCCGCCCACGCGCAGCGTGGTGAGCTCGGCGAGGGCCGTCGTCACGCGAACGCCACCCGCACCTGCGCCTTGCCCAGCACGGTCTGCCCGGCAGCGGTCACGGTGAGGTCGATGCGCCCGGTCGCGCCGTCGTCGTCGACCTGGGCGAGCTTCGCCGTGACGGTGACCTCGGCGCCGGCCTCGGGGTCGACGACGACCGGCCGCGTGAAGCGCACCTGGTAGTCCGTGACCCAGCCCGGGGCCTGGCCCGGGTCGGCGATCGACTCGAGCCACGCGACGACCGGCTGCACGGCGAGGCCCATGGTGAGCATGCCGTGCGCGAGCACGCCGGGCAGGCCCACGGACGCGGCGACGTCGTCGCGGTAGTGGATGGGGTTGAAGTCGCCGGAGGCCCCGGCGTAGCGGACGAGGGAGCCCCGGTCCAGTGCGTACGTCGTCTCGGCGACGACCTCGCCGACCTCGGCGGCGCTCACGAGTCGCCCCGCACGACGAGGGTGGACGTCGCGGTGACGACGTGCTCGCCCGCCGCGTCGACGATCTCGGAGGCGGCCGTCACCATGGCGTTGCCGCCGAGCGCCTTGACGCTCGTCACGGTCAGCGTGGCCGTGAGCTCGTCGCCGGCGACGATCGGGCGGCTGTAGCTGAAGCGCTGCTCGCCGTGGACCACCTGCCCGAAGTCGATGCCCGCGTCGGGCTCGGCCAGCAGCTGCGCCAACGTGGCCTCCTGCACGACGACCGCGAAGGTCGGCGGCGCCACGACGTCGGCGTGGCCGACCGCGCGGGCCGCGTCGGGGTCGAGCGAGAGGGGGCTCGTCGAGCCGGTCGCGCGGGCGAACTCGCGCACCTTCTCGCGGCCCACCAGGTAGGGCGGCGTCGGCGGGAACGCCCGCCCCTGCAGATCTGGGTTGATTGGCACGGCGACGAGTCTAGGCGGGACCACCGACCTCCCGGGGCGGGCCGGAGGACCGTCGTCGCGAGCGGGGGCCGGTGCGCGCGCGGGCCCGCCGCACGGGCGGGCGTCGGTGGTCGGGCGTAGCGTCCACGACATGAGCGACGCGAACATCGATCCCGACATCACGCCCGTCGACCCGGCTGCGGCCGAGGCCGAGCCCTCCCAGGCCGACGCCCCCGACGCGGGGGGTGCGGCCGAGCCCGGCGAGACCCTCGGCGGCGCGCGCCCCGACTCCTCCACCACCGCCTCGAAGGACCCTGACGACTGGGTGACGGGCGACGAGCCGATCACCGGGCCGCAGAAGAGCTACCTCGACACGCTCGCGCGCGAGGCCGGCGAGGAGCTCCCCGCCGACATGACCAAGGCCGAGGCCAGCGAGCACATCGACCGACTGCAGCAGAAGACGGGTCGCGGGGCCTGAGCCCGCCCGCGTCGTCGCCGGGCGGGCGGCGACGACGCCCGCGGCCGCCGAGCCCGGACCGCCGACGACCGCACCCCGACGACGGAGCCCCATGACCACCGCCGCCCCCTTGCCCGCCCGACTGCGCGCCGTCGCCCTGTCGTCGCACCCCGGGCCGACCGTCCTCGTGACGGTGCTCGCCGTCGTCCTCTCCGTGGCGGTCGGCCACCATCCCGGGCGCACCGTCCTCGTGGCTCTCGCCGTGCTCTTCGGTCAGCTCTCGATCGGCCTGGCGAACGACTGGATCGACGCCGACCGCGACCGCGCCGTCGGTCGCACCGACAAGCCCGTCGTGCGCGGCGACGTGTCTCCCGCGACCGTGCGGACGGCCGCCCTGGCCTGCCTGGTCGTCGCGCTCCTCCTGTCGTTCCTGCTCGGCCCCGCGGCCGGGGTCGCGCACACCGTCCTCGTGCTCTCCGGCCTCGCCTACGACGTGGGCCTGAAGCGCACGGCGGCCTCCGTGGTGCCGTTCGTGGTCAGCTTCGGGCTGCTGCCCGCCGTCGTGACGCTCGCGTCCTCGCCGCCCGCGGCTCCTGCCGCGTGGGCCGTCGGCGTCGGTGCCGTCTTCGGCGTCGCCGTGCACTTCACGAACGTGCTGCCCGACCTCGACGACGACGCGCGCACCGGCGTCTCGGGCCTGCCGCACCGGATCGGCCGCGTGCGCAGCGGGGTCGTCGCGTTCGGTGCGCTGCTCGGCGCCGGCTGCCTCGTCGTCGTCGGCCAGGTGGGCGGACCGGTGGGCCCGGGCGGTGCGTCGACCTTCGTCGCCCTCCTCGGTGCCGTCGGCGTCATGGGCATCGCCGCCGTGGGCGTGCGCCTCGCGATCTGGCGGCCGCCGAGCCGCACCACGTTCCGGCTCGTCATGGCGGCCGCCCTGCTCGTCGCACTGTCGCTCGGCCTCAGCGGCACGCGCCTCGTCGCCTAGCCCCGTCGCGAGGCCGGCGGGGAGGGCCGGTCTCGAGGGCCGGTCCCGACGCCGACCCGGCCCGCAGCTCCCCCCTGGGGGCCGCACCTCCTGCCCCACCGCGCTGTCCGCACCTCCTGCACCGCCGCGCTGTCCGCCCCGCGGCACCTCCTGCGCCGCCGCGCTGACCGTCCCGCCGAACGCTACAACCTCACCTCGACACACCGCCCAGTCCGGGCTCCCGACCTCCTCGCACGGCCCGACGGTCGCCTTTTACGACGAAGGGGCCCGGCAGTGAGCCGCGTCTTGCCGCACCTCCCGCCCCGCCCACCCTCCTGCCCCGCCGCGCCTCCCGTCCCGCCGAACGCGACAACCTCACTCCGACACGCCGCCCAGTCCGGGCTCCCGACCTCCTGGCACGGCCCGACGGTCGCCTTTTACGACGAAGGGGCCCGGCAGTGAGCTGCGTCCTGCCGCACCTCCCGCCCCGCCGAACCTCCTGCGCCGCCGCGCCTCCCGTCCCGCCGAACGCGACAACCTCACTCCGACACGCCGCCCTGCGGGGGCATGCGCCCTCCTGCCGCCGTCCGGTGGTCGCCTTTTCCGACGGGGGAGCCGGCCTGCGAGTTGCGCCCTGCCCCGCCGCCCCTCCTGCCCCGCCGAACGCGACAGTCTCCGGCCGACACGCCGTGCTGGGCGACTGGTGCTCCCCCACGGGGCTCCTGGCGGTCGCCTTTTCCGCCGGGAACCACGAACGACGAGCCACCGTCCACCGGCGACGGCCACCGGCGACGGGGGCCACCGGCGACGGGGACCGGCGGGCCAGGGACCGGGGACCGGGGGCCGGCTACCGGCCCCAGGACATCGCGTAGGTACGGGCGAGGGCACGCCGGGTGGGCAGCGTGAGGGCCAGGCCGAGGCCGGCCCGCTTCGCGGCGAGGGCCGGTCCGCTCGCGGGACGCCCGAGGGCCATGTTGAGCTCGGCCTGCGCGGCGGCACGACGCGCGGCACGCAGCCGGGTCGACGAGAAGGCCGCGAAGCGCGCCGGGTCGTGCCGACGCCCGCCCGCCACGCGGAGCGCCGCCCGCAGCTCGTCGGCGGCGGCCACCGCGTCGGCCCACCCGAGGTTCATGCCCTGCCCGCCGATCGGGCTGATCTCGTGGGCCGCGTCCCCGACGAGCAGCACGCGCCCGAGCGCCATCGTCTCGACGAAGCGACGCCGGACCGAGAAGCCGCTGAGCATGCTGTTCGTCGTGGGGTCGACGACGCCGCCGACGCGGACCGCGATCTCGGCGGCCAGGGCCTCGGGTGAGGGGTCGCGCACGGGCCCGTCGACGTGCAGCACCCACCGCCGCACGCCCCCCGGCAGCGGGAACGACTCGACCACGCCCTCGCGCTCGAGGTGCACCACGGCGTCCGAGCCGTGGCCGGAGTCGTCCCGGAAGTCCCCCATCACGAACGAGTCCGGGTACCGACGGGTCGCGCTGCGGACGCCGAGCCTGCGGCGGACCGTGCTCTTCCAGCCGTCGGCGGCGACCACGAAGCGCGCCGCGGCCTCGACGGGCTCGCCGTCGCGCACGCCGCGGACGACGACGGACTCGGGCCCCTCCGTGACGGTGCCGACCTCGACACCGGTGACGAGGGCCTCGGGAGAGCGGACCGCGAGCGCCTCGCGGAGCAGGCTCTCGGTGCGGTGCTGCGGGAGGGCCGCGACGTAGGGGTGCGTCGCCGAGACGCGGTCGAAGGGCACCGTGCCGAGCCTGCGCCCACCGCTGACGGCCACGCCGCGGCGCACCGTGACGGCCTCGGCGACGAGCGCGTCGGCGACGCCGAGCCGGTCGAACGCCTCGAGCGAGGGCGGGTGCACGCCGATGGCACGGCTGAGCGAGGGCTCCTCGCTGCGCCGCTCCCACACCCGGACGTCGAGGCCGAGGTCCGCGAGGAGGGCACCCGTGAAGGCACCGACCGGCCCCCCGCCGACGACGAGCACGTCGTGGGTCAGCACGGTGCGCTCCCGGGGACCTCGTGGACGAGCAGGAGGCGGCAGGGACGCTGCCGCTCGACGCGCCAGCCCGGCGGCACGACGGCCCGCAGCTCGGCGGCGGTCCAGCTGCGTCGGATCGAGCGCAGCCCGTCGGTGCGGAGGAACGACCGGCGCACCGGGAGGGTCCCCGCCCACCACGCCGCGTAGGCGAGACGACCGCGCTCGAGGTCGCCGTGCAGCACGAGGCGCTCGGCGAGGCGCTCGCTGTCGGCGAGGACCGCCGCTCGCGCGGCGTCGTCGAGGTGGTGCAGCACGTGGTTCGAGGTCACGACGTCGAAGCGGGCGCCCTCGGCGACGAGGTCCGCGCTGGAGGCGGCCCGGAAGGTCACTCCCCCGGTGGGTCGGCCCGTCGCGAAGGCGTGCGCCCGGGCGTCCGGGTCGACGGCCGTCACGTCGACCGGCAGGCCGGAGCGGGCCGCCCAGCGGGCGAAGGCCCGGGGCACGTCGCCGCCGCCCGAGCCCACGTCGAGCAGCCGCAGTCGGCGCCCGGCGCCCGCCGCCTCCACGGCCAGGGGCACCACGTGCCGCCGCCACGTGCGCCGCCAGCCCGACACCAGCCGGTTCACGACGTCGAAGCGCTCGTAGGTGAGGCGCAGCTGCTCGAGGTCGCAGTCCGGGTCGTCCATCAGCTCGGCGAGGTCGGTCTCGCGCCGACCGAGCTGCACCCGGACCGGTGCCTCGGGCACCCGCCGGGTGCTCGTCACGCCGTCCGCCGGGTGAGGAGGGCGCTCTCGACCGTGAGGCCGGGGCCGAACGCCATGGCGCAGACCCGACCGGCGCCGGGACGCGGGCCCGGGGCGGGCGGGAGCTCCGTCGCGGACGTCGCCCCGGCCTCCTGCGCGTCGCGGCCCTCGAGGATCCGGCGGAGGATGAACAGGACGGTCGCGCTCGACATGTTGCCGTGCTCGCGCAGCACCTGCCGGGACGACGCCAGCTGGGCCTCGGAGAGGGCGAGCTGGGACTCGACCCGGTCCAGGATGCTCCGCCCGCCCGGGTGCACGGCCCAGTGCTCGACGTCGCCCCAGGGCTCGTCGGCGAAGGCCGGCTCGTGGGCGAAGAGCGGAGCGAGGGCCAGCTCGACGTGCTCCTCGATGATGTGCGGGACGTAGCTGCTGAGCACCATGTCGAAGCCCTGGTCGCCGATCGACCAGGCCATGTCGCCCTCGCCGACGGGCGTGAGGATCGTCTCGAACGCGTCGAGGTCGAGCACCGTCGTGCCCGCCGGCGCCGGCCGGGCGGTGACCACGGCTGCGGCCGCGCCGTCGGCGAAGACCGAGTTCGCGACGATCGTGTCGGGGTCGCTGCCGCTGTGCAGGTGCAGCGTGCAGAGCTCGGCGCACACCACCAGCACGACGGCGTCGGGGTCGGCGAGGCAGAAGTCGCGCGCGGCCCGCAGCGCCGGGAAGGCCCCGAAGCAGCCCATGAAGCCCAGGTGGTAGCGCTGCGTCGACTCGGCCAGGCCGAGCGCCCGGACGAGCAGGAACTCCGGCCCCGGGGCGAAGAAGCCCGTGCACGAGACCGTGACCACGTGCGTCACGTCGGCCGCCCCGAGTCCGGCGGCGGCCTCGAGCGCCTCGCGGGCCGCGCCCTCGAAGAGGCCCGGTGCCCGCTCGACGTAGGTGGCGTTCCGCGCGCCGGTGCCCGGCGTGAGGATGTCGCCGGAGGCCCGGTCCAGGTAGACGGGGCCCGTCGCGTCCGCGCCCAGGTCGAGCTCCGGCTCGGCGGCGCCGAGCTCGTCGAGCACCGAGTGACGGGTGTCGATGCCGGCCGCGTCGAAGACCGCCCCGACGAGGCGGCGGCCGAGCTTGGTGAGGTCGGGCTGCCGGGCGAAGACGTCGCGGACGTGGTCCTGGGTCAGCACCGTGGGCGGCAGGGCCGTCCCGATGCTCCGGAGGTGGACGGGCATCGTCTCAGCGTACGGGAGAAGGAAGAGGCCCGGCCCCTCGGGGGACCGGGCCTCGGATGTAGCGAGGGCGGGACTTGAACCCGCGACACCACGATTATGAGCCGTGTGCTCTGACCAACTGAGCTACCCCGCCGCGGTCGGCGCCCGCCGGTGGTGACCGTGCGGTCGGTGACGACCAGAGCCCCGAGTCAGGATTGAACTGACGACCCCTTCCTTACCATGGAAGTGCTCTACCACTGAGCTATCGGGGCGTGACCTGAGCGGAGCGGAGACCCGCTGCCGATCGGCACCCGTCGATGGTAGCAGAGCGCAGGGGCCCCCGCGCACACGGCGCCGGGTCCACCCGACGGCGGCGGGAGCGCGTTGACTGGGACCGTGCACAGCATCGAACTGCTCCTCGACGCGTCGACCGACGCCGCCGTCCGCGACCAGTGGCAGGTGCTCCGCGCCGCCGACCTGCCGACCCAGGCCGACCACCAGGGCGCGACCAACGCGCCGCACGTGACCCTGGCCGCAAGGCCCCTCTTCGACGACTCGGCCGACGAGCGGCTGGGCGAGGTCCTCGCCGCGCTGCCCCTGCCCGTCGACCTGGGCGCGCTCGTCGTCTTCGGGGCACCGCCGCGCGGGCTCGTGCTGGCCCGGCTCGTCGTGGTCACGACGGCGCTCCTCGACCTGCACGCCCACGTCCACGACGCGCTCGGCGCCGCCGTGGGCGACGCCCGGCACACGACCCCCGGCCACTGGACGCCGCACGTGACGCTCGCCCACCGGATGACCCCCGAGCAGCTCTCCCGCGCCCTGCAGGCGCTCGACGACGCCGACGGCGCCGCCCTGGAGGGCGCGACCCTGTCGTCCGGACGACGCTGGGACGGCACCGCGAAGGTCGTCACGCCCCTCTGACCCCGTCGGCGGAGGGCAGGAGGCCGCGGGACCGTCGGCCGGGAGGGCCCGGCCGGGAGGGCGGGGCGGGAGGGCCGCTCAGCCCCGTCCGTCGAGCGGCGTGGACGCCGCGTCGAGGGCCGCGAGGTCGTCGGCGGTCAGCTCGACGCGCGCCGCCTCGAGCAGGCCCTCGAGCTGGATCGTCGTGCGGGCGCTCGCCAGGGCCCCGACGACGTCGTCGCGCGAGGCCAGCCAGGCGATCGCGACCGCTCCGGGAGACACCTGCTGCCGCTGCGCGACCTCGACGACCACCTCGAGCGTGCCGAGGTTCTGCGGCGTCTCGTAGCTGAGCGCGCGCCCGCCGCGCGGGGAGTCGCCCCGACGGCCGTCGCCGCGGTACTTGCCGGTGAGGAACCCGCTCGCGAGGGACGAGTGCGGCAGCACCGCGAGGCCGAAGTGGTCGGCGACCGGGGCCACGTCGGCCTCGAAGTCGCCCCGTCGCACGAGGTTGTAGGGCGACTGCACCGCGGCGAAGGGGTGGGCCCCGTCGCGGTCGGCGATGGCGAGCGCCTGCCGCAGGCGCGCCCCCGTGTAGTTGGAGGCCGCCGGGTACCGGATCTTGCCCTCGTCGACCAGCTCGCTCAGGGCGCCCACCGTCTCGTCGAGGGGCGCCTCGTCGTCGTCGAAGTGCGCGAAGTAAAGGTCGATGTGATCGGTCCGGAGGCGCGCCAGCGACGCGTCGACGGCCCTGCGGATGCTCGCGCGCGTGAGGCCCGGCGCGTCGGGGTGCTGGCCGCACTTCGTGCTCACGACGACGCGTTCACGGTTGCCGGGCCGGGCCAGCCACCGCCCGATGATCGCCTCCGACTCGCCGCCCACGTTGCCGGGGAGCCAGGCCGAGTAGACGTCGGCCGTGTCCACGACGCGACCACCGTCGCCCGCGAAGACGTCGAGCACCTCGAGGGCGGTCGGGGCGCCCACCGTCCAGCCGAACACGTTCGTGCCGAGGGCGAGCGGGAAGGGCGGCACGTCGCCGAACAGGTCGGCGACGAGGGCGCTGGCGGGAGCGTTCAGGGGTCGTCCCTTCGGGTCGTGGTGCCCCCACGGTAGCGGACCGGCGCACGGCTCAGCAGGAGGCGGGCCCCGGGTGGGACGCCTCCCGTATCGTGGCGGCCATGCCCCTCGACGACACGACGGACGCGTCCGCGCCCCCGGCACCCGAGCCCACCGACCAGCGCACCGCCGAGGCGGGCCACGAGTGGTGGCGCAGCGCGGTCATCTACCAGGTCTACCCCCGGTCCTTCGCCGACTCCGACGGCGACGGCATCGGCGACCTGCCGGGCATCACCTCCCGGCTCGCCGACCTCGCCGACCTCGGCGTCGACGCCGTCTGGCTGTCGCCCTTCTACCGGTCCCCGCAGGCCGACGCCGGCTACGACGTCGCCGACTACCTCGACGTCGACCCGCTCTTCGGCACCCTCGCCGACTTCGACGCGCTCCGGGCCCGCGCCACCGAGCTGGGCCTGCGCATCATCGTCGACCTCGTGCCGAACCACACCTCGAGCGCGCACGACTGGTTCGTCGAGGCCCTCGCCGCACGGCCCGGCTCGGAGGCGCGCGCCCGCTACCTCTTCCGTGACGGTCGCGGCCCGGCCGGCGACGAGCCGCCGAACAACTGGCAGTCCGTCTTCGGCGGCCCCGCCTGGACGCGGGTGACCGAGGCCGACGGCACGCCCGGCCAGTGGTACCTGCACCTGTTCGACTCGTCCCAGCCCGACCTCGACTGGACGAACGCCTGGGTGCGCGACGCGTTCCTCGACGTGCTCCGCACCTGGCTCGACCGGGGCGTCGACGGCTTCCGCGTCGACGTCGCCCACGGCCTGGTCAAGGCCGAGGGCCTCCCCGACTTCGTGCCGCCCGCCGACGCCGGCAGCATGGGCGGCGGCCTGGGCGACACCGCTCCCCCGCCCTACTGGGCGCAGGAGGGCGTGCACGAGATCTGGCGCAGCTGGCACGAGGTCGTCGCCTCCTACCCCGGCGAGCGCGTGCTCGTCGCCGAGGCCTGGGTCGACCCCATGGACCGCCTGGCCGACTGGGTGCGACCGGACGAGATGCACCAGGCCTTCAACTTCGCGTACCTCGAGACCGGCTGGGACGCCGCGGCGATCCGGACCGTCGTCGACGAGTCGCTGCGCGTCTTCTCGAGCGTCGGGGCACCGAGCACCTGGGTGCTCAGCAACCACGACGTCGTCCGCCACGCGAGTCGGCTCGCCCTCACCGGCGACCACCCCCAGGGCCACGGCATCGGACCGCGCAGCGAGGGCCTGCCCGTGCCCGAGCTCGGGCTGGCGCGCGCCCGTGCGGCCACGGCCGTCATGCTCGCCCTGCCCGGCAGCGCCTACCTGTACCAGGGCGAGGAGCTGGGGCTCCCCGAGGCGATCGACCTGCCCGACGACGCCCGCCGCGACCCCACCTGGTTCCGCACCGACGGCGAGCGGTACGGCCGCGACGGCTGCCGCGTGCCGCTCCCCTGGGAGTCCGGCTCCCCCGCCTTCGGCTTCAGCCCGACCGGAGCCTCCTGGCTGCCCCAGCCGGCCGACTGGTCGACCTACGCCCGGGACGAGCAGCGGGGCGTGGCCTCGTCGACGCTCGAGCTGTACCGGGCGGCCCTGCGCCTCCGGTCGCAGCACGACCTGGGGACGGGCACGCTGACCTGGCTCGAGGGCTTCGACGACGACGTCGTCGCGTTCCGGGTGGGCGCGGTCACGGTCGTGGCCAACACCGGCGACGGCATCGTCGAGCTGCCGGTCGGCGAGGTCGCCCTGTCGACCATGTCGATCGAGGGCCCGGCCCTGCCGCCCAACGCCGCCGTCTGGATCGTCGACGCCGGCTGAGCCGTACCGCTCCCACGACGAGGGCCCGGCAGCTGCTGCTGCCGGGCCCTCGTCGTCGCTGCCCCCGCTCGCGCGGGGAGTCGCTCAGTTCGCGTTCGCGGTGAGCCAGGGGTAGGGGTCGACCGGCACGCCGCCGATGATGATCTCGAAGTGCAGGTGCGCGCCGGTGCTGTTGCCGGTGCTGCCGACCTTGCCGACGTTCTGGCCGACGCTGACGGTCTCGCCCGTCGACACGGCCACGGAGCCGGTCTGCATGTGCGCGTAGACGCTCGTGACCTTGGTGCCGTCGACGGTGTGCTCGATCCACACGTTGTTGCCCAGGGCACCGCCGGGGCCGTCGACCTTCGTGACGACGCCGTCGGCGATGGACTGGATCGGCGTGCCCGCACCCGGGACGAAGTCGAGGCCCTGGTGGAAGGTCGAGCAGAAGCTGCAGCCCGCGACCTGGCGCGCACCGAAGCCGCTGGAGATCGGGACGCCCGTCGGGAACGGCCACTGCACCGAGCCGTTCACGTCGTTCGCGAACGAGTCGGGGTCCGTCTTCGCGATCTTGGCGGCGGCGCTCGTCACCGAGTAGCCGTCGCGGGTGACGTCGCCCTCGACGGCCGCGCCGTCGGCGACGAAGCTCTGCGTGCCCAGCGTGGTGCGGGCCGCGGCCGTCGGGTCGGCCGTCTCGACCTGGAACGCGAGGGCGGGGACGCTCGTCGCGACGAGCATGCCGCCGGCGAAGAGCATCGACCCGAGGACGGTCACCTTCTTGGTGGTGCGCCCGAAGGACGACCGCGAGGCCGGCCGGGGCAGGGCCGCAGCGCGCTCGGCGCGCGTCGGGGCGGAGGCCGAGGCACGACGGGCACCGGTGCCCTGGTGGCTCGTCCGGCGCGTCGGCTGCGACGCGCGGCGGGCACGGGCGCCGGAGGCGCGCCCGGCCGGGGCGGGCCGGGCGGCGGTCGCGACGTGGTCGGCGACCGGGGCCTCCTGGGCGGCCGCCTGCTGCGCGGCCGACTGCTGCGCGGGGGCGGGAACGGCGGCGGGAGCCTGCTCGGCGGCGGGAGCCTGCTCGGCGGCCTGGGCCTGCTCGACGGCGGGAGCCTGCTCGGCGGCGGCCTGGGCGGCGGCGCGACGCTCGGCCTCGCGCGCCTCACGACGGGTGAGGTACTGCACGGGAGCCCCGGGTGCTGCGACCGTGCTGGCGGCGGTGCCGGACGTCGAGCCGATCGGGTCGTCGAGGGGGGTGCGCGGCGTGGGGCCGTCGCCGGTCTCGGCGAGCTTCTCGTACTTCGTCACGTGCTTGGGAGTCCTCGGGGTCGTCGGGTGCGGGAGCGCCGGGGGGAACGCGTCTCGCCTGGTCCGCTCGGTGCCGGGGCACATCGGTGCCGGAGCACATCACGAACGGGTCACGAACCTCATCAGCGTAACGAGGATGCGCGGACTCCGCCACCCCAGGTGGGGGCGCACGGTCGCTCCCGGGCGTCCCCGCAGCGGGCGCCCAGGCACGCGCTCCCCCGGACCGCGGGGCCCCGGTCGCTCAGAGCCCGACCTCTTCCACGAGCGCGAGCGCCTCCTCGGCGACCGTCGGCGCGGCCGCGAGCACCAGCTCGGACGAGGGCTCGGCACCGCCGCTGCCCACCACCACGGCGCCGGCCTCGCGCGCCACGAGGACGCCCGCCGCGTGGTCCCAGGGGTGCAACCCTCGCTCGGCGTAGACGTCGAGCCGGCCCGCCGCCACGGCGCACAGGTCGAGGGACGCCGCGCCGAGGCGGCGCAGGTCGCGGACGCGCCCGATGATCCGGACGAGCGCCTCCGCCTGCTCGACCCGGCGCGCGGCGTCGTACGAGAACCCGGTCGCGAACAGCGCCTGGTCGAGCGACGGCGGACCCGCCACCGTGAGGGGCCGGTCGCCCAGCCACGCGCCTCCTGCCCGCGACGCGCTGAAGGTCTCGCCCTTCGAGGGGTCGACCACGGCCCCCGCCAGCGCGCGCCAGCGCAGCGGGTCGGCGCCGCCCTCGACGACCGCCACGCTCACCGCCCACTGGGGCAGGTCGTAGAGGAAGTTCACGGTCCCGTCGATCGGGTCCACCACCCAGGTGAGGCCCGTCGTCGAGTCGTCGGGGTCGCCCTCCTCGCCGTGGAAGCCGTCGCCCGGCCGGAGCTCGGCGAGCCGGTCGCGGAGGAACCCCTCGACCTCGCGGTCCGTGTGCGTCACCACGTCGACCGAGCTGCTCTTGGTCGCCGCCACCTCGACGCCCTCGCGGCGTCGGCGCAGGGCGAGGTCGGCCGCCTCGGTCGCGACGAGCACCGCGACGCGGCGCAGCTCGTCGGGCGTCGGACGAGGGGTGGACGGCGTGCTCATGCGGTCTCCTGTCGGGGACCGGACGGCCCCGGAACGACGAACGGACCCGATCGCTCGGGTCCGTCTCGTGGTGGCAAGTGAGGGATTCGAACCCCCGAAGGCTACGCCGGCTGATTTACAGTCAGATCCCTTTGGCCGCTTGGGTAACTTGCCATGCACGCCCGACCCGTGTAGTCACCGACCGGAGGCGCCAGACGAGCATACATGCTCGCGCACCCCCCTCGGGACCACGGGCGGCCGCCCCTCCGTCCCCCTCCCGCTCCTCCCGCTCCTCCTGCTCCTCCCGCTCCTCCTGCGCTCCGCCACTCGTCCTGTCCTCCGAAAAGGCGACCTCCCGCCGGCGACACGCCGGAGGGAGGGCCCCAGGGCGGGCGGAGGAGCCGACCGTTGTCGCGTTCGGCGGCTTCACCCCTCCTCCCCAGCGCAGGAGGCGCACCAACGACCCCCAGGACGCCCCGCGTCCGCCCCGCGCCGCCCGCCGCCGCACCACTGTCTCCTCATGAGCGTCCACCGCGTCCTCCACGATGTCCGTGCCCTCGGCCTCGCCCACCGGCGAGACCTGCTGGCCCGGGGGCACCGGCGCGTCGACATCGAGGCGGCGTGGCGGGCAGGGACCGTGCTCCGCGTCCGGCACGGGCTCTACGCGACGCTGGACGCGCCTCCTGACGTCGTCCGGGCAGCACGCGTCGGCGGTCGCCTCGCGGGGTCGTCGCAGCTGACGCAGCTCGGCGCCTGGAGCCCGCCGGGCGACCGGCTCACCGTCAGCGTCCCGCACAACGCTCGTCGCCTCCGGGATCCGGACGACGCCGGACGGCCCCTGGCCGACGACGATGCCCGCGTGCTCGTGCTCCGCGACGGGCACCTCTACGGTCCGGGTGAACGGACGGGCGCCTCACCGCACCGCGCTGCCGCTCAGGTGCTGCTGCACCATCCGCCGGACGTGGCCGTGGCCGTGCTCGACTCAGCGATGCGCCTCCGTCCCGCGGAGAAGCGCCCGGACCTCGAGCGGGTCCGGAGGCTCCTCGGCCGCCGTCGGGTCACGCAGCTCGTCGACCTGGTCGACGACCGCGCCGAGGCCGGCAGCGAGTCCCTCGTGCGGGTCCGGCTCCGCGACCGGGGCATCACGGCCGAGCCGCAGGTGTGGGTCGCACCCGACATCCGCGTCGACCTGCTCGTCGACGGCTGGCTCGTCATCGAGTGCACGAGCGGCGAGCACCACGGCACCCCGCGGGCCCTCGAACGGGACGCGACGAGGCGAGCACGGCTCGTGACGGCCGGCTACGTCGTGCTCGAGTTCACCTACCACCAGATCGTCGACGACTGGCCCGCGGTCGAGCGGGCGATCCTGGTCACGCTCGGCCGCTGATCACGAGCCGTTCCCAGTGGGAGCCGGCGGGCCCCTGCTGGTCCCGCGCTGCGCTGCGCGGTGTTGCACAGTGCAGCGCTCCGCGGCGCTGCGCTGCGCGGTGTTGCGCTGGGCTGAGCTGGGCTGCGCTGGGCTGCGTGCACCACCCTGCACCGCCCTGCATCGCGCCGCAAGAGCCCGCACCGAGGCCCGGACCCGCCGGAGAGGCCCGCACCCGGCCGAGCACCTGAGCCGCCGGAGAGACCCGCACCCGGCCGAGCACCTGAGCCGCCGGGCTCCGACCGCGCCGGTCCGGAGTGACCCCGCGCGCCTCCTGCCGTCCGACGCCGCCCCGTCGCCACCGCTGTCGCGTTCGGCGCCGAACGCGACAGATGAGCCGCGACACGCCGCTCAGGGGGACCTCATCGCGCCCGGCCCGGGCCCAGTCGTCGCCTTTTCCGCACGAGGGGCAGCGGCGCAGGGAGGAGGCGACCTGAGGGCAGCGGCGCAGGGAAGGCGCGACCCGGGGGCCGCGGGACCCGGCGCCGCAGGACGACGAGTGCGGGGCGCGAAGAGCAGCGCCCGCGTCAGCGGAAGTTGACGAACTGGAGGTCGAGGTCGACGTCGGCGGCCTTGAGGAGGGCCATCGTCGCCTGGAGGTCGTCGCGGCTCTTCGACTGGACCCGCAGCTCGTCGCCCTGGATCGAGCTCTTGACGCTCTTGGGCGCGTCGTCGCGGATGATCTTGCCGAGCTTCTTGGCGGCGGCCTGGTCGATGCCCTGCTTGAGGCTGGCCTCGATGCGGTACTCCTTGCCGCTGGCGAAGGGCTCGCCCACCTCGAGGCTCTTCAGCGAGATGCTGCGCTTGATGAGCTTCGACTCGAGCACGTCGAGGACGGCTTTGACGCGCTCCTCGGTCGCCGCCTTGAGGAGCAGCTTCTCGCCGCTCCACTCGACCGAGGCGCCCACGCCCTTGAAGTCGTACCGCTGCTCGAGTTCTTTCTGGGCCTGGTGGAGGGCGTTGTCGGCCTCCATCTTGTCGACCTTGCTGACCACGTCGAAGGAGCTGTCTGCCATGCCCCCCACGATACCGGGCAGGAGGCGCGGTGCGTCCGCCCTCGCGCCTCCTGCCCGGTGGGTCGCGGCTACGCCTGCTGCGCGACGTCCTCGCGCGAGACGCGCACCATCTCGTCGCGGGGCACGACCTTGACCCGGGCGCGGCCCTCGGGCTGGCCGAGGGCCTGCTCGTGCTGGTCGAGGCGGTGCCAGCCGTCGAGGTCGGTGTACTCGACGCCGCGCTCGCGGAGCAGCGCGTCGACGCCCTCCTCGGAGGGGTCGGCCGGCAGCCACCACTGGGCGCCGTCGTTGACCAGGTGGCGCACGGTCTCCATGGCGTCGCTCTTCGTGTGGCCGATGAGGCCGACGGGCCCGCGCTTGATCCACCCGGTGGCGTAGACGCCGGGCACGACCTGGCCCTCGTCGTCGAGCACCTGGCCCTCGTGGTTGGGCAGCACCCCGCGCTTCTCGTCGAAGGGCAGCCCGTCGAGGGGCGAGCCGATGTAGCCGACCGCCCGGTACACGGCCTGCACGGCGACCTCGCGGATCTCGCCGGTCCCCTCGACGCCGCCCTCGCCGTCGGGTCGGGTGCGCTCGTACCGGAACGCGGTGACGCGGCCGCCGTCGTCGCCGACGATCTCGACCGGTGCCGCGTAGAAGTGCAGGTGCAGACGGCGGGAGGCCTGGCCGACCTCGCGCTGTCGCCACTGGTTCAGCACCTTGTCGATGACGAAGACCTGCTTGTTCGTCGCGATGGCCGTCCTCGAGGCCTCGTCGTGGTCGAAGTCCTCGTCGTGGACGATCATGTCGACGTCGCGCAGCTCGCCGAGCTCGCGGAGCTCGAGCGGCGTGAACTTGACCTGCGCCGGGCCGCGGCGACCGAACACGTGCACGTCGGTGACGGGCGAGGCCTTGAGGCCCTCGTACACGTTGGCGGGGATCTCGGTGGGCAGGAGGTCGTCGGCGTGCTTGGCGAGGATCCGCGACACGTCGAGGGCCACGTTGCCGTTGCCGATGACGGCGACGCTCTGCGCGTCGAGCGGCCAGGTACGGGGCACGTCGGGGTGGCCGTCGAACCAGCTGACGAAGTCGGCGGCGCCGTGGCTGCCGACGAGGTCGACGCCGGGCACGTCGAGCGAGGCGTCCTTGATGGCACCGGTCGAGAAGATGACCGCGTTGTAGTGCTGCTTGAGGTCGTCGAGCGTGATGTCGACGCCGTAGCGGACGTTGCCGAAGATGCGGATGTCGCCACGGTCGAGCACCTCGCGCAGCGCGGTGACGATGCCCTTGATGCGAGGGTGGTCGGGAGCGACGCCGTAGCGCACCAGGCCGTACGGCGCGGGGAGCTGTTCGAAGAGGTCGATCGACACGTCGAACGAGCGCTCGCTCTTGAGGAGGATGTCGGCGGCGTAGATGCCGGCGGGGCCGGCCCCGACGATGGCCAGGCGCAACTTCGTCACGGTGATCTCTTCCTGCTGAGGCCGTCGTGCCGGCCGTTCGGTCTTCTGGTGTCCGGTGTCCTGCTGACACGGGGCGCGCCGGAGCGCGGACCCCGTGGGGTTCGGGGCCGCCGGTCAGGCGGTTCGCTCGACGACCTGGTCGGCGAAGCGCGTGAGCGCCTTCTTGACCGGGCCGTCGGGCAGGGGGGCGAGCGCCTCGACGGCCTCTCGGGCCCACGCGTGCGCCAGGTCGCGCGTGCGCGTGGTGACCTCGTGCTCGCGCAGCTGGCGCACGACGTCGTCGAGGGCCGCCTCGTCGACGGTCGCGGGGTCGGCGTGGGCCTGCTGCACGGCGTGGTCGACGGAGGCGAGCAGCGCGGCCGCCCCGGCGTCGGTGCGCGCCTCGGCCCGCAGGTAGAGCACGGGCAGCGTGACGACGCCGGCGCGCAGGTCGGTGCCGGCTTTCTTGCCCGTCTCCTCGAGCTGCGGCGAGAGGTCGATGACGTCGTCGACGAGCTGGAAGGCGATGCCGATCTTCTCGCCGAAGGTGGCGACGGGCTCGAGGTACTCGCGCGGCGCCCCGGAGAACAGCACGCCGGCCCGAGCGGCCGTCGAGATGAGCGAGCCGGTCTTGTCGGCGAGCACGTCGAGGTAGTGCGCGATGGGGTCGTCGTCGTCGCGCGGTCCGATGGTCTCGTGCAGCTGGCCGAGGCAGAGCCGCTCGAAGGTCTGGGCCTGCAGCAGGATCGCCTCGTGGCCGAGCGCCGACACGATCTGGCTCGCCCGCGCGAAGAGCAGGTCGCCGGTGAGGATCGCGACGGAGTTGCCCCAGACCGACTGCGCGCTGGGCACGCCGCGGCGCATCTGCGCCTCGTCCATGACGTCGTCGTGGTACAGCGACGCGAGGTGGGTCATCTCGGTGGCGATGGCCGAGGCCGTGACGCCCTCGGTGGCCCCCTCGCCGAGCTGCGCGATGAGCAGCGTGAGCGTGGGCCGCACGCGCTTGCCACCGGCGGAGAGCAGGTAGCGCGCCGTGACGTCGGCGAGCTCGTCGGCGAACGCGATCTCGCGGGTGAGCCCGACCTCGACCTCGTCGAGGCCGGCGTCGACGGCCGCCACGAAACGGCGGTCGGCGGGCGACGCGAAGAGGCGCTCGCCCAGCCCGAGCGACGAGGCGAGCGAGGTGCGGGCGGGAGCGGTCCCGGTCTGCGGCACGGCGTTCACCCCTCGCCACCGCCCCGGCGCGCGGGCCGACCGGAGGCGCGCCCCGGCTTGCGGCCGCGGTGCAGCGCGACGACGCCCAGCGTGAGGTCGCGGTGGGCGACGCGCGTGAAGCCGGCGCCGCGCAGCCACCGGCTGAGCTCGACCTGGTCGGGCCAGGCCGCGATGGACTCGGCCAGGTAGGAGTAGGCGGGCGAGTTGCTGCTCACGAGCCGCGCGACGACGGGCATGCCGAACCGCAGGTACGCCCGGTAGGCGGCCCGCACCACGACCACCGGCGGCGTGGAGAACTCGCAGACGACGAGACGGCCGCCGGGCTTGAGCACCCGCAGCATCTCGGCGAGCGCGACCTTCGGCCGGTTGACGTTGCGCAGCCCGAACGAGATCGTGACGGCGTCGAAGACGTCGTCGTCGAAGGGCAGCGCCTCGGCGTCGCCCTCGACGAAGGTGATGTCGGGGTGCCGCTCCCGGCCGACCTCGATCATGCCGCGCGAGAAGTCGAGGGCGGTCACGGCGGCGCCGCGCTTGGCGAGCGCCGCCGAGCTGGTGCCGGTGCCCGCGGCGATGTCGAGCACGCGGTCGCCCGGCCCCGCGTCGACCGCCCGGACGGTGGCCACCCGCCACAGGGCGGCGTTGCCGGCCGAGAGCACGTCGTTCGTGCGGTCGTAGTGCCGCGCGACGCCGTCGAACATGGAGGCGACGACGTCGGGTCGCTTGCTCATATCGGCCTTGGTCACGAGGCACGATCCTACCGGCATGCGCTGCAGGTCTCCCGAGTAGGCTGCGACGGTGAACGACCCGGCCGCGTCCGTCCCCGCCCTCACCGTCCGCACGACCCGGATCGACCACGTCAGCCCCCTCCTGGAGCTCGTCGACCCGCGACGACCGTTGGTCTTCGTGCGTCGCGACGAGGGGCTCGCGGGCATCGGGGAGGCGGTCCGGCTCGAGTTCCGTGGCCCCGACAGGATGCGCGAGGCCGCGGCCACGTGGCGCGCGATCGCGGCCCGGGCCACCGTCGACGACGAGGTGGGCGTCCCCGGGTCCGGCCTGGTCGCGTTCGGCTCCTTCGCCTTCGACGACGCCTCCGCCGAGGCGAGCGTGCTCGTCGTGCCGCGCCTCGTGCTGGGCCGGAGGGGCGGCGTCGCGTTCCTCACCCGGGTCGACGGCGCCGAGTTCCCGCCGCCGACCGCGCGCGGCGCCTCGGCGCGCGTGCGCCTGCGCGAGGGCGCGCTCGACGAGGCCGGCTACGCGGCCGCCGTGGCGAGCGCGGTCGACGCGATCCGCGCCGGCCGCGTGAGCAAGGTCGTGCTCGCGCGCGACCTGGTCGGCCACCTGCCGCCCGAGGCGGACCTGCGCACCGTGACGAGCGCCCTCCGGGCCGGGTACCCCGACTGCTTCACCTTCGCGGTCGACGGGCTCGTCGGCGCGAGCCCCGAGACCCTGGTCCGCACCGAGCGCGGCGAGGTCACGGCCCGCGTGCTCGCGGGCAGCACCGCCCGGGGCGTGGACGCGGCGAGCGACGAGCGGGCCGCCCTCGACCTGGCGACCAGCGCCAAGGACCTCGACGAGCACGCCTTCGCGCTGCGCTCGCTGCTGCTGTCGCTCGGCGGGCACGCGACCGACGTGGTCACGGGCGAGCAGCCGTTCACGCTCAAGCTGCCCAACCTCTGGCACCTCGCGAGCGACGTGCGGGGCCGGCTCGTCGACGGGTCGAGCTCGCTCGACCTCATCGACTCGCTGCACCCCACCGCGGCCGTCGCGGGCACGCCGACGCAGGCGGCACTGGAGCTCGTCCGCGAGCTCGAGCCCTTCGACCGCGGGCGCTACGCCGGACCGGTCGGCTGGGTCGGGGCCGACGGCGACGGCGAGTGGGCGATCGCCCTGCGCTGCGCCCAGGTCTCCGCCGACGGCACGGTCCGGGCCTTCGCGGGCGCGGGCGTCGTCGAGGCGAGCGAGCCCGCGCGCGAGGCCGCCGAGACGGCCATGAAGTTCCGGCCCGTGGTCGAGGCCTTCGGCTGAGGCCTCAGCTGGCGGCGAGGCGGACGCGCTCGAGGTCGACGTCGAAGTGCGCCTCGGGCCAGGTGAGGTCGAGGCCGCGCAGCGCGTCGACGAGCAGCGCCTGCACGGCGACCCGGGCGTACCACTTGCGGTCGGCGGGGACCACGTACCAGGGCGCGTCGGGCGTCGACGTGCGGCGGACCGCCTCTTCGTAGGCGGCCTGGTAGTCGGTCCACAGGTTGCGCTCGTCGATGTCGCCGGGCTCGAACTTCCAGTGCTTGTCGGGCCGGTCGAGGCGCTCGCGCAGGCGCTCCTTCTGCTCGTCGTACGAGATGTGCAGCATGACCTTGACGATCACGGTGCCCTGCGCGACGAGCTCGCGCTCGAACTCGGCGATCGCGTCGTAGCGGCGCTCGATCTCGTCGAGCGACGCGAGCTCCCGGACCTTGCCGACGAGGACGTCCTCGTAGTGCGAGCGGTCCATCACGCCGATCGTGCCGGGGCCGGGCAGCTCGCGCCGGATCCGCCAGAGGAAGTCGTGCGCGAGCTCCTCCTCGGTCGGCGCCTTGAACGCCTTGTGGTGCACGCCCTGCGGGTCGACGGCCCCCACGACGTGGCGCACGATGCCACCCTTGCCGGAGGTGTCCATGCCCTGCAGGACGAGCAGGACGGCGCGCTGCGACCCACCGGTGCGACTGCCCGCGAAGAGCTGCTCCTGCAGCTCGCTGAGCGTGCCGCGGCCCGACTCGAGGACCTGGGCCCCGTAGGCCTTGTCCCCCTCGAAACCGGGCGTGGACCGCGTGTCGATCCCCGCCAGGGAGGTCGACTCGTCGGCGAGCAGGGCGGTGGCGGGTCGGGTCGTCCAGGTCTTGGCCATGGGCCGAGCCTACGTGCGGGCGCCCGGCGGCGTTCGGTCGCGCAGGGGCACCTCGACGAGCACGGGCCCCTCCCCCGGCGCGACGAGCGCCCGGTCGAGGTCGCTGCGCGTCGCCGCGTGCACGTGCCGCCAGCCGTAGGCGGCGGCCAGCGCCGAGAAGTCGACCTCCTGGGGCGTCGTCTGCACCCGGCGCATCGCGTCGGCGGGCGCCGTGCGCGCGACCTCGAGGCCGTCGAAGATGGTGCCTCCGCCGTCGTCGCCGACGACCAGCTGCAGGCGGGGACGCTCCTCGCCGACCCCGAGCAGCATCGAGCCGACGTCGTGCAGGGCCGTGAGGTCGCCGACGACGACGCGCGTCGTGCCGCCCCGGCGCGCGTCGCGGGCGGCCGCGAGGGCGATGCCGGTCGCCGTCGCGATCGTGCCGTCGATGCCCGCGAGGCCGCGGTTGGCGTGGACCGTGACGGCCTTGCCGCCGACGACGCGGTCGAACTCGCGGATCAGCCGTGAGGCGCCGAGCACGAGCCGGTCGTGCGGCCAGGTGACGCGCCAGACGCTCTCCGCGAGCGACGCCCGGGTGACGGGACGGCGCAGGAGGTCCACCTCGTCGCGCAGGAACCTCGCGCGCACCGCGGCGTCGTCCGAGCCGGCGGCGGCGAGGTCGGGGGCGGGCTCCTCGACCGCGAGCCGGGCGCGGCCGGCGTGCACCCAGCGCCCGACCCAGGCGCGGTGGGCGGCGTCGTCGGGGTCGGCGGGGCCGGCCACGACGTCGAGCGCGTCGACGACGACGGCGTCGCGACCGGGGTCGTAGGCCTCGGGGGCGTCGCCCTGCACGACGACGACCTCGACGCCCTCGCGCGTCAGCAGGGCGGGCACCTCGCGGCTCAGGGTCGGGTGGCCGAGCACGACGACCCGGCGGGCACGGCCGCCGAAGGCCGGGTCGGCCAGCACCTCGCGGTAGGAGGGCACGAGCGCGGGGCCGAAGCGAGCACCGCTCGAGACCTCGGCGACGAGGGGCGCCCCGAGCTCGCGCGCGAGGCGCTCGGCGAGGGGGCCGGCGGCGTGACCGGCGACGACGACCGTCGCCGGGACGTCATCCACGGCGAGGCGGAGGCGGCGGCGCGGCTCGCGCACGAGCGGCACCGGCACGGCGTCGGGATCGACCTCGGGCAGGGCCTCGACGGCCGCCGAGAGCGGTTCGCGGTACGCCAGGTCGAGCTGGACCGGTCCCGGCGAGACGGGCAGGTCGTCGTCGCCCGAGCCCTGCCCGAGCGCGGCCCGCACGGCCTCGCGGGCGAGGGCGCGCACGGCGACCGGGTCGTGCGTCGTGTCGGACGGCGCCTCGACGTCGCGCCACCAGGCGACGGCGACGCCGAAGAGGCCCGGCTGGTGGGTGGTCTGGTTGGCCCCGATGCCGCGCAGCTCGCGCGGGCGGTCGGCGGTGAGCAGCACGAGCGGCACGCCGCTGTGGTGGGCCTCGAGCACCGCGGGGTGCAGGTTCGCGACGGCCGTGCCCGACGTGGTGACGACCGCGACGGGAGCCCGGCCCTCGACCGCGAGGCCGAGCGCCGTGAAGGCCGCCGATCGCTCGTCGACGCGCACCCGGAGTCGGAGCAGGCCGGCTCGCTCGAACTCGGCGGCGGCCAGGGCCAGGGCCTGCGACCGAGATCCCGGGCTGAGCACGACCTCGCGCACCCCCGCCTCGACGAGGCCGGCGAAGAGCTCGAGCGCCTGGTCGCTCGCGGGACTGCCGCTAGGTCGTGCTGCCCTGGGGGCCGGTGGCGTCGTCGCCGTCGAGGTCGGCGAGCTCTTGCTCGAGGCGTCGGATGCGTTCGTCGGTCGTCTCCCGGTCGAGGTCGCTCGGCGGACGACGGCTCGACCCGAGGAACTCGGGATCGTCGTCGGGCGCCACGGTGCGACGGGTGGTGGACTGCCCGCTCTTGCGGCCCCGGCCCAGCAGGAGCCAGAGCACGCCGCCGATGACCGGCAGCAGGAGGATGAGGACGATCCAGAGGGGCTTGTTGAGCGACCGGATGCGCTGCGCGGGGGCGAAGGCGCAATCGACGACCGCGTAGACGATGAAGGCGACCGCGGCGACGATCGCGACGATCCAGAACTTCACCATGCCGATGATCCTAGGCGGGCGGGCGGGGCGGCAGCTGTGGACGAGCTGCACCGACGCCGAGTCGTGATCACGGGCCCTCGCGGGCGTCCCGCCCGTCGACGGCGTCGTCCTCGACGGCGTCGTCGACGTGCTTCTCGGGCGGGGCGGCACGTCGTGCCGCGAGGCTCGAGGCGACCTGCGCGCGCAGCTTCGCGAAGAAGATGTAGGAGACGCAGAAGCCGATCACGGCGGCGAGCACCGCGGCCCAGAGCGGGTCGATGCCGAGCAGCAGCAGCACGGCGAGCGCGATCGCGAAGAGGCCGAGGCGGACGATCGAGTAGGTGACCCAGGGTTTCACGGGACGAGTCTACGAGCGCCGCCCTGGGCATCCTGCGCGGCGGTCGACGGGCTCGACCTCAGGGGGTCGCGAACAGTGCCGCCGTGAGCGCGAGGGAGTACGCGAGCGCCGCGAAGCTGGCCAGCTGCAGGGCGAGGACGAGCTCCTTCGGCGTCCGGCCGGTCACGCCGATGACCGTCGCGGGCACGGCCACGAGCAGCGTGAACCACACGTAGGGCGCCGAGAAGTAGAGGAACGAGAAGTACACGAGCAACAGGTACGGCAGCAGCAGGAAGGACGCGAACAGGGCCCGGGCGACGGTGTCGCCGACGACCACCGCGAGCGTGCGCTTGCCGGCGCGGGCGTCGGGCTCGATGTCCCGGACGTTGTTGACCATGAGCACGGCACAGGCGAACAGGCCCGTGACGACTCCGCCGACCCAGGCGTCGAAGGGCACCCGCTCGAGCTGCACGAACGTGGTGCCCACCGTGGCGACGAGACCGAAGAAGACGAAGACGAACACCTCGCCCAGGGCGTTGTAGCCGTAGGGCCGCTTGCCGCCCGTGTAGAACCAGGCGGCGACGACGCTCGCGGCGCCGACGAGCAGCAGCCACCAGATCTGGGTGAGGACGACCACCGCGACGCCCGCGACCGCCGCGAGGGCGAAGCAGGCCAGGGCGACCCGGAGGACCGTGCGCGGACGGACGGCCCCCGAGCCGGTCAGCCGGGCCGGGCCGACGCGGAACTCGTCGGTGCCGCGGACGCCGTCGCTGTAGTCGTTGGCGTAGTTGACGCCGACCTGCAGGAGGATCGCCACGGCGAGGCAGAGGAGGGCGAGGCCCAGGTGCCAGCCGCCGTTCGCGGCCGCCACGCCGGTGCCCAGGGCCACCGGGGCGACGCCGAGGGGCAGGGTGCGGAGCCGGGCCCCGCCGATCCAGTCGCGCGGCCCGACGGTCACAGGCGCCGGACGCCCGGGGCGACCGCCCGGACGACCGCCGGGTCGTCCGCTGCGCTTGGTGCTGCTCGAGGTCCTCGTCTTCGCCACGGGGGCGAGTCTAACCAGCGGGCCGGTCGGCGGCCGGGCGCGGCCTCCCGCACGCGACCGCGGCGGTCAGGCGCGCCCCGGGCCTCCTGCCGTCGCCGCCACCCACCGCTCGAGGGCTCGTCGGTCGGGCTTGCCGCTGGGGGTGCGCGGCAGGGCCTCGACCACGAGCACCCGGTCGGGGGCGGCCGCGCGACCGGCCACCGCGGCGACCTCGGCGCGGAGCGCGGCGAGGTCGACGATCGTCGCGCTCGTCACGACGACGGGCACCTCGCCCCACCGCTCGTGCGGGCCGCGCACGACCACGGCGTCGCCCAACCCCGCGTGCTCGCGGACCAGGCGCTCCACGACGCCGAGCGCGACCTTCTCGCCGCCCGACACGATGACGTCGTCCAGCCGGCCGGTGACGGTGAGCCGACCCTCGGCGTCGAGCGTGCCCGCGTCGCCCGTGCGGTACCACCGGACGCCGTCGCGCACGACGAAGGCGGACTCCGTGCGCTCGGGGTCGTCGAGGTACCCCTCCGCCAGCGACGGCCCGCTCAGCTCGACCTGCCCGTCGACGACGGCCACGGTCGTGCGCCCCACGGGGACGCCGTCGTACACGCAGCCGCCGCTGGTCTCGCTCGCCCCGTAGGTGCGCACGACGGCGACGTACGTGGCCCGGGCGCGGTCGAGCAGGCGGGCCGGCGTCGCCTGGCCCCCGACGAGCACCGCCGCGTACCGCCGCAGCGCGTCCGCGACGCGGACGTCGTCGTCGGCGGCGTCGAGCAGGGTCGCCAGCTGTGCGGGCACGAGCGACGTGTAGGCCACGGGGTGCTCGAGGCGACCCGTCGCGGCGACGAACGCCGCCGGGTCGACGTGCCCCGTGCCGAGCACCACGGGCTTGGTGCCCGCCGCGACGCTGCGCACGAGCACGTTCGTGCCGGCGACGTAGTGCGCCGGCAGGGCCGACAGCCACTGGCCCGGTCCGGACAGGGCCCCGTCCGCCGCGGCCGCACCCGCGAGCAGCGCGTCGGTCGAGAGGGCCACCCGCTTCGGGCGGCCCGTCGAGCCGCTCGTCTCCACCACGAGGGCGACGGGCAGCGGCACCTCCCGGGGCAGGTCGTCGGGCACGACGTCGTCCGTGCGGGGCGCGACCGCGGGGCCGCCGGCCAGCGCCGAGCGCAGGGCCTCCAGCACGGCGGCGGGCCGGCGCGCGTCGACCGCGACCAGCGGGCGGATCACGCCCGGGCCTCCTGCCCGCCGATCGTCAGTACTGCCACGGGAACGGCGACCAGTCGGGCGCGCGCTTCTCGAGGAACGAGTCGCGCCCCTCGACGGCCTCGTCCGTGCCGTAGGCGAGGCGCGTGGCCTCGCCGGCGAAGACCTGCTGGCCGACGATGCCGTCGTCGACGGCGTTGAAGGCGAACTTGAGCATGCGGATCGCGGTCGGCGACTTCGTGAGGATCGTCTCGGCCATCGCGATCGCCTCGCGCTCGAGGTCGGCGTGCGGCACGACGCGGTTCACGGCGCCCAGCTCGTACATGCGCTGCGCACTGTGCTCCTCGGCGAGGAAGAACACCTCGCGGGCGACCTTCTGGCCGATCTGACGGGCGAAGTAGGCGCTGCCGTAGCCCGCGTCGAAGGAGCCCACGTCGGCGTCGGTCTGCTTGAACCGGGCGTGCTCGGCGCTCGCGATCGTGAGGTCGCAGACCACGTGCAGCGAGTGGCCGCCCCCGGCCGCCCAGCCGGGCACGACCGCGATCACGACCTTGGGCATGAAGCGGATGAGGCGCTGCACCTCGAGGACGTGCAGCCGCCCGGCCGACGCCGGGTCGGCGACGTTCGCCTCGGCCCCCTCGGCCTTGTAGCCGTCGCGGCCCCGGATGCGCTGGTCGCCACCGCTGCAGAAGGCCCAGCCGCCGTCCTTCGGGCTCGGGCCGTTGCCGGTGAGCAGCACGACGCCGACGCTGCTGCTCTGACGTGCGTGGTCGAGCGTGCGGTACAGCTCGTCGACCGTGCGCGGACGGAACGCGTTGCGCACCTCGGGCCGGTCGAACGCCACCCGCACGATCCGCCCCGACACGTGCCGGTGGTACGTGACGTCGGTGAGGTCGTCGAAGCCGTCGACGGCCTCCCAGACGGTCGGGTCGAACAGGTCGGACACCTCGTGCTGCATGCCCCGAGCCTATCCGCGGGGCCACCGGGCCGCGGGGCCACCTCCTGCCCCGTGCTGGCGCAAAAGGCGACCGGACGCTCCTCCCGGAGACCCCCAGGGACCGCGCGCGCGGCGTGTCCCCCGCGACCTGTCGCGTCCGGCGCCGAACGCGACCAACGAGCAGGAGGCGCGGGCCGACGGGCGAGCGGGCGGGCAGGCGGGCGGGCGGGCGGGCGGGCGGGCGGGCGAGCGGGCGGTGGGCGGTGCGCGGAAAAGGCGACCAGGCGCTCTCGCCCAGCCCGGACGGGGCCCGCCCGTGCGGCGTGTCGCCCGCGGACTGTCGCGTTCGGCGCCGAACGCGACCCACCGGGCAGGAGGCGCGGGCCGGGCCCGGCAGGAGACGAAGGCCGGCAGGCGGCGGCGAGCGGCGGGCGGGCAGGAGGCGCGGGCCGGGGCCGGCAGGCAGGCCGGCCGGCCGGCAGGCAGGCCGGCCGGCGGGCGCGCGGCAGGCAGACAGGCAGGCAGGCCGGCCGGCGGGCGCGCGGCAGGCAGACAGGCAGGCGGGCGGGCACGCGGAAAAGGCGACCAGGCGCTCTCGCCCAGCCCGGACGGGGCCCGCCCGTGCGGCGTGTCGCCGGCGACCTGTCGCGTCCGGCGCCGAGAGCGACCGACGAGCAGGAGACGCGGACCGTCAGGTGAAGAGCGGCCCGACGAGCGGCACGACGACGAACGGGTTGCTCAGGACCGCCACGAGGACGCCGGCCACGCCCCACCACCGCCCCCGCGCGGTGGCGACGGCGACGAGCGCGACGACGCCGACGAGCACCGACCCCACGAGCACGACGAGCGCGAGGACCGCCGCGGGCTCCACCTGGTCGGCGGTGAGGAGACCGAAGGCGACGGCGTCGACGACGAGCAGGACCACCGCGAGCACGAACGAGACGGCACCGAGCCGGCGGCTCCGCGGCGGCTCGTCGGCGGGGTCGTGGGTCTGCGTCTCGAAGACGTCGAGCGGTTCGGTCACCCGACCGACGGTAGCGCCGACGCGCCCGGACCCGGTGGGACACTGGGCGCATGTCGCCGTCCGCCGCCGCCCCTGTGCCCGAGCGCCGGCCGGCGCCGACCACCGGGCCGGCCACCGCGCCAGCCCCCGGGCCCGCACCCGCGTCCGCCCCCACTCCCGCACCCGCACCCATACCCGCGTCCGCGCCCACTCCCGCCCCCACTCCCGCACCCGCCACCGCGTCCGCGTCCGCACCCGCACCCGCACCCGCTCCCGCACCCGCACCCATCCCCTCGCTCCCCTCCCTCGACGAGGTCCTCGCCGGGGCCAGGGTCGTGCGCCTCCCCTTGCGCACGAGGTTTCGCGGCGTCACCGAGCGCGAGGCCCTGCTCGTCGAGGGCCCGCGGGGCTGGACCGAGTTCAGCCCCTTCGTCGAGTACGGCCCCGACGAGGCCGCTGCCTGGCTCGCGGCGACGCTCGACTTCGGCTGGGGCGCCGAGCCACCGGTCCGCACCGATCGGGTCGAGGTGAACGCGACGCTCCCCGCGGTCGCCGCCGAGGACGTCCCCGCGACCCTGTCCCGCTACCGGGGCTGCCGCACCGTCAAGGTCAAGGTGGCCGAGCGGGGCGGTTACCTCGCCGACGACGTCGCGCGCGTCGCCGCCGCCCGCCGGTGGGTGGGCGACGCGGGTGCGGTGCGCGTCGACGCCAACGCGGCCTGGACGGTCGAGGAGGCCGTCGCCGCGGCCGCCGCCCTCGCGCCCTACGACCTGCAGTACCTCGAGCAGCCCTGTGCGACGGTGCCGGAGCTCGCCGAGCTGCGTCGCCGCCTCGGCGGCAGCGTGCTCGTCGCCGCCGACGAGAGCGTGCGCCGTGCGGAGGACCCCCTCGCCGTGGCCCGGGCCGGTGCCGCCGACCTGCTCGTGGTCAAGGCGCAACCGCTCGGCGGGGTGGCGGCGGCGCTCCGCATCGTCGAGGCCGCCGGCCTGCCCGTCGTCGTCTCGAGCGCCATCGACACCTCGGTGGGCCTCTCGATGGGCGCCCACTTGGCGGCGTCCGCCCCCGGCGTGGCCTACGCCTGCGGCCTCGGCACCGCGGCCCTGCTCGCGGCGGACGTCACGACGGAGCCGCTCGCGCCGGTCGACGGGTCGATCGCGGTGCGCCGCGTCGACGTGGACGCCGACCTCGTGCAGCAGCACGCCGTCGAGGACGGCAGGAGGTCGTGGTGGCTCGAGCGGGTCCGCTCGGCCTGGGACGCGGCCGTCGAGCGCTCAGCCCTCGTCGCCACGCATGGTCACAGCCCGGAGTAGGCGTGCAGCCCCTTGAAGAAGACGTTGACGACGCCGAAGTTGAAGAGCACCGCGGCGAAGCCGACGATGGACAGCCACGATGACCGCGACCCGCGCCAGCCGCGCGTGGCCCGGGCGTGGATGTAGCCGGCGTAGAGCACCCAGATGATGAAGGTCCAGACCTCCTTGGTGTCCCAGCCCCAGTAGCGGCCCCAGGCGCGCTCGGCCCACACGGCGCCCGCGGCGAGCGTGAAGGTCCAGAGCACGAAGCCGACGAGGGCGACGCGGTAGGCGAGGTCCTCGAGGCGGGCGGCACCGGGCAGCGTGCTCATGAAGCGGAGGCCGGCGAGCTGGGCCTGCTCGCGCTTCGCCTGCACCAGCTGGAGGGCGGAGAGGCCGGCGGCGAGGGCGAAGAACGCCGTCGCGAGGATCGCCACCAGCACGTGGATGACGAGCCAGGCCGACTGGAGCGCCGGCGGGAGCGGGACCACGTCGACGTAGTAGTGGACGGTCGCGACGCCGAGCAGGATGAGCGTGAGGCCGGTGACGTAGGCGCCCAGGTAGCCGAGGTCGACGAAGAGCCTCACGACGAGGTAGACGCCGACGATGATGGCCGTGCCGGTGAGGGCGAACTCGAACATGTTGGCCCACGGCACGCGCTCGGCGGCGACGCCGCGGGTGACGACCGCGGCGAGGTGCACGGCGAGGCCGAGCACGACCATGGCGGTGCCGACGCGCTGGAACGCGGAGGGCCGCCCCGGCGAGGACGGCTGCCCGGCGGGGGCCTGCCGCTCGAGCACGATGGTCGAGCCGGAGCCCGACGAGCCCGGGCCGCCCGCCGCACCACCAGCGGACCCCGCGGCAGCGGCGGCGGCGCGCTCGTCGGCGGTCGCCCGCAGCTGTGCGTCGCCGGACCGCTTGGCGAGGTCGAGCGCGTACGCGACGAAGGCGATCGTGTAGACGGCCATCGCCGAGTAGGTGGCGACGAGCGAGAAGGAGGCGAGCTCTGCGACGGTCACGGGGTCAGTGTACGGTCGGCGTCCGACAGGCCCGCTGTGCGTGCGCGGTCCTCCGGGACGCCCAGCCCGACGAGGTGCCGGGAGGCCAGGTCGCCCACGGCGCGCTCGAGCGTCGGGTCCTCGCCGCGGGCCAGGCCCGCGTACTCGAGCACGAGCCCGTCCGCGGTGCCCCGCGCCTTCACCCACACGCGGCGGCGCGGCACGAAGAGGGCCACGATGAGCCCGAGGAACGCGAGCGCGGCGAACCCGCCGACCCACAGCTGCGACGGGTCGTGGTGCACGTCGAGCGACGCGAAGCGCTGCACGCCCTCGAAGGTGACCGATCCGAGCCCGTCGGGCAGCTCGGCGGTCTCGCCCGGCCGCAGCTGCAGCGCCTTCGTGCCCGCGTTCAGCCCGGCGACCTGCGTCATGTCGTCGGTGTCGAGCGCGTAGACCGACTTGGGCACGCCGTCGTCGAGGCCGAGGTCGCCCTCGAAGACGTTGAGGCTGAGCACGGGATCGAGGGTGTCGGGGTAGTTCGACCGCAGGATCCCGTCGCCCGCGTCGTAGGCGGTCGGGTAGAAGAACCCGATCATGCCCAGCTGCTCGGGCACGGCGTCGGGCACCTTGATGACGCCCTGCGAGGTGAGGTCCGCGTCCTGCGGCAGGAAGGGCACCTGGTCGCGGAAGGCCACGTCGCCCTGGCCGTCGCGAACCGTGACGTCGACGGCGTAGCCGTTGCCGAGCAGGTAGACGTTCGTGCCGCCGATCGACAGCGGAGCGTTGACCTTGATCCGCTCGGCGGACTCGTCGCCGGCCTGCGTGCGCGTCGTGACGTCGGCCGTGTAGTCGGTGGGCTGGCCCAGGGCGTCGCGGTTGGCCTCTTCGTACGTCGTCGTGAACCGGTCGAGCCCGATCGAGTAGGGCTCGAGCTGCGACTCGTCGAACCAGCGACCGGGGTTGAACGAGTCGTAGGCGCTGAGCACGTTCGAGAAGGTCTGCCCCTCGACGACGACGCGCTGGCCGGAGTAGCCGAAGCCGCCCCCGACGCCGACCGTGACGAGCACGCCGACGAGCGCGGTGTGGAACAGCAGGTTGCCGGTCTCGCGCAGGTAGCCGCGCTCGGCGCTCACCGAGTCGCCGTAGAGCTCGGTGCGGTAGCCGGCCTTCCGGAGCTGCGCCTGGGCCGCGGCGACCGCGGTCGTCGGCGTGAGCGGCTCGCCCGCGTCGTCGGCACCGGTGGCGAGGGTCACCGAGCGGTAGCCGGCGAGGCGGGACAGGCGCACGGGCGTGCGCGGTGGTCGCGCCCGCAGGGCCTGCAGGTGGTGCTTCGTGCGCGGCAGGATGCAGCCGATGAGCGACACGAACAGCAGGAGGTACACGGCCGAGAACCACGGGGACGAGTACGTCTCGAAGACGCCCAGCCGGTCGAGCACCGGGAAGAGCTGCGGGTGGTCGACCCGGTACTGCACCACGCCGTTCGGGTCGCTCGTGCGCTGCGGGACGAGCGAGCCGGGGATCGCGGCGACGGCGAGCAGCATGAGCAGGAACAGCGCCGTGCGCATGCTCGTGAGCTGGCGCCAGAAGTAGCGCAGGTAGCCGACGGGGCCGAGCCGGGGCTGCGCGACCGGACCGGCGCCTCCTGCCGGTGCCTCGTCGACCGCGTCGACGTGGTCGCTGGGGCGCAGCGGGTCGGCGCCGACGTCGGTGCGGTCGTCGCCGCCGAGCGCGGGACCGTCAGACGACCGTGCCATAGCCCGCGATCACCGCCCCCGCGCGCGACACGAGGTCGGACCAGAGCCCGGTGACCATGAGCAGACCGATGAGCACCAGCAGCGACCCTCCGACGATGTTGACGACGCGCACGTGGCGCTTGACGAACGACAGCGACCGTGTCGCCCAGCCGAGGCCGATCGCGACGAGCAGGAACGGCAGGCCGAGTCCGACGCAGTAGGCGATGCCGAGCAGCACGCTCTGCCCCGCCGAGCCGCTGGTGAGCGACAGCGCCGAGATGGCGGCGAGCGTCGGGCCGATGCAGGGCGTCCAGCCGAGGCCGAACACGAGGCCGAGCAGCGGGGCCCCCGCGAGACCGGTGCGCGGCGCGAACGACGAGCGGACGGTGCGCTGCAGCACCGTGAACTGCCCGATGAAGACGAGGCCGAGCACGATCACGACGGCGCCCATGACCCGCGTGATCAGGTCGCGCCACTGGATGAGCCAGAACCCGACGGCCCCGAACGCGAGCGTGGTGCCCACGAACACGACCGAGAAGCCGAGCACGAACAGCAGCACGCCGAGCACGACGCGGCGCCGGTCGCGGCGGGCGTCGTCGGGGTCGCCGGAGGCCCGGGTCAGCCCGCCGACGTAGCCCAGGTACCCGGGGACGAGCGGCAGCACGCACGGCGAGAGGAACGACACGAGGCCGGCGAGCAGCGCGACGGGGAGCCCGACGGCGAGCTGGCCCCCGGCGACGGCCTCGAAGAACGGGTTGCCCTGGTACACCTAGGCCTGCTCGGCCAGCGCGTCGCCGACGAGCGTGCGGAGGATGCTCGTGCCGTCGAGCCCGCCGAGGATCCGGGCCGCGACCCGCCCCTCCTTGTCGAGCACGATCGTGGTCGGCACGCTGTTGGGCGCGATGGTGCCCGCGAGGGCGAGCTGCACGGTGCCCGAGCCGGTGTCGACGATGGACGGGTAGCTCACGTCGAAGGTGCGGGCGAAGGCCTGCGAGGTCGCGGCCTGGTCGCGGACGTTGACGCCGATGAACTGCACGTCCTCGTCGGCGTAGGCCTCCGCGACCTCCTCGAGGGCGGGAGCCTCGGCGCGGCACGGCGGGCAGCCCGCGTACCAGAAGTTGAGCACGACGACCTCGCCGTCGTGGTCGCTGCGCGACAGGGTCTCGCCGGTGTCGGTCTCTCCCGTGAAGTCGATGACGTCGCCCCGGTCGGCGGGCTCGATCTCGGTGACCGTTCCGTTGCCGGAGATGTAGTTCTCGGTGGTGCCGTCGCCGTACTGCTGCGCGAGGTCGTCGCCCTGCGCCGTGCAGCCGGTGAGCACGAGGGCGGCGAGGCCGACGGCCGTCGCGGCGCGCAGGAGGCGCGACCCGGTCGGGGCGGGCATCAGACGGCCCCGAGGTCGACGGCGGTCTCGGCGAGCGCCGCGGCCGGGTCGCGGTAGGCGACCTCGACGAAGGCGTCCCCGCGGCGCTCGAGGGTCGTGATGCTGGAGAGGGAGCAGCGTCGCCGACGGGGGTCGTGGAAGAGCCGGGCGCCGGTGACGCTGCGGTGGACCATCCAGATCGGCAGCTGGTGGCTGACCAGGACGACGTCGCCCTCGTCGACGCTCGCCCGGGCCTCCTCGACGGCGGACAGCATGCGGGCCGCGATGCTCACGTAGGCCTCGCCCCAGCTGGGCTTGAGCGGGTTCACGACCCAGGGCCACTCGGCGGGGACCGTGAGGTTCTTCACGCCGAACGAGGCGCGCCGCCCCTCGTACTTGTTCGTGGGCTCGATGAGCCGTTCGTCGACCTGCACGGGCAGGTCGAAGGCCCGCGCCCAGGGGGCGGCGCTCTCGCGCGTGCGCTGGAGGGGCGAGGCGACGAGCCCGCGCACGGGCACGCCCTCGCGCTGCAGGGCCTCGGCGGCGGTGGCGGCCATGCGGTGCCCGAGCTCGCTGAGACCGAAGCCCTCGAGGCGGCCGTAGAGCACGTGGTCGGGGTTGTGCACCTCGCCGTGACGGACGAGGTGGATCTGCTGGGCGGGCATGGCGACCAGTGTAGGTCGGCGGACCCTGGGGACGGGCCGCGAGCGGCCGTCGGCGTGCGTGACGAAGTTAGGTAAGGCTATGCTCACTCGGCACCGTCCCCCGACCAGGAGCACCCATGATCCCGAAGCGCCTGCGCGCCGTCCCCGCCGCCCTCGCGGTCCTCGCCCTCGTCCCGCTGACCGGCTGCGGCGCCTCCGAGGCCGTCACCGCGCTCGACGTGCCCACCGACGGCGAGGGGAGCACGAGCTACCCGCTCGTGCTCGAGAACTGCGGCCACGAGGTGACCGTGGACGCTCCGCCGCAGCGCGTCGCGTCGCTCGACCAGGGCTCGACGGAGATCCTGCTGTCGCTGGGCCTGGCCGACCGGCTCGTCGGCACGGCGTCGTGGACCGATCCCGTGCTCCCGTCGCTCGCGGACGAGGAGGCCGGCGTGCCCCGCCTCGCCGCCGACGCCCCCACCTACGAGGTCCTGCTCGGGGCCGACCCCGACTTCGTCACCGCCTCGTTCGGCCGCCACTACCGCGAGGGCGGCGTCGTCACCCGCGACCGGCTGGACGAGACCGGGGTCGGGTCGTACCTCTCCCCCACGGACTGCGACCACGGCGTCAGCGTCAACGGCGGCGGGACCCGCACGGAGCCGCTCACGGTCGACGCCCTGTACCAGGAGGTCCACGAGCTGGCCGAGGTCTTCGACGTGCCCTCGCGCGGCGACGCGCTCGTCGCCGAGCTCCGGTCCCGTGCCGCCGCCGCCACCGAGGGCCTGGACCTCCACGGGCAGACGGTGGCCTTCTGGTTCGCGGACACCAAGACGCCCTACGTCGCGGGCGGGCTCGGCTCGGCGTCGCTCCTCGCGACGACCACGGGCCTCCGGAACGCCTTCGCCGCCGCGGACGACGACTGGCCCGCGGTGGGCTGGGAGAGCGTCGTCGACGCCGACCCCGACGTGCTCGTGCTCGGCGACCTGCAGCGCGACCGGTTCCCCGGCGACCGGCTCGACGACAAGCTCGCGTTCCTGCGCACGGACCCGCTCACGAAGGACCTCGACGCGGTGCGGGAGGGGCGCACCATCGCGCTGCACGGCGCCGAGATGAACCCGTCGATCCGCTTCGTCGACGCGCTCGAGAAGATCCGCGCCTGGGCCGACGAGCACGGGGACGACCAGCACGCGGCCGACCAGCACGCGGCCGACCAGCACGCGGCCGACCAGCACGGGGACGAGCGCCGGTGACCGTGACGGCACCGGCGCCCGCGCGCGGTCCCGCGACGGAGGCCGTGCCGCCTCCTGCGCCGGTCCCCCGACGCGGCTCCGCCGTCGCCCTGCGCCTGGCCCTGCTCGGTGCGGCCGGCGTCGCCGCCCTCGTCCTCTCGGTCGGCGTCGCGGTGACGCTCGGGCCGGCCGACGTCTCGTTGGTGAACGTGCGGGACGTCCTCCTCAACCACCTCGCCCAGGCCGAGATCCCCGTGCGGGCCTCGGAGGACGCCATCGTCTGGCAGGAGCGCCTGCCGCGCGCCCTCGTCGCCGCCGCCTGCGGTGCCGGCCTCGGCCTGTGCGGCGTCGTGCTGCAGTCGCTGCTGCGCAACCCCCTGGCCGACCCGTTCGTGCTCGGGGTGTCCTCCGGCGCCTCGACCGGAGCGGTGCTCGTCGGCGTGCTGGGCCTCGGCGGCGGGGCGATCGGCCTCTCGGGCGGGGCGTTCCTCGGGGCCCTGCTCGCCTTCGGCCTGGTGCTCCTGCTCGCGCGCGCCTCCTCGGCAGGGACCGCCGGGATCGTCCTCGCCGGCGTCGCCAGCACGCAGCTGTTCTCGGCGGTGACCTCGCTGGTCGTCTTCGCCTTCGCCGACTCCGACGAGACCCGGGGCGTCATGTTCTGGCTGCTCGGCTCGCTCGAGGGCCTCCGCTGGGACGACGTGGCGCTGAGCGCCGGCGTCGTCGCCCTCGGGCTCGTCGCCTGCCTCGCCGGGGTGCGGGCCCTCGACGCCTTCGCCTTCGGGGAGGACGTCGCCGCCTCGCTGGGCGTGAGCGTGCGCCGCACCCGCACCCTGCTGCTCGTCGTCACGGCCCTGCTCACCGCGACGCTCGTGAGCATCGCCGGCGCCGTCGGCTTCGTCGGGCTCGTGCTGCCGCACGCGGCGCGGCTGCTCGTCGGCCACCGCCACGCCCGGGTCGTCCCGACGACCGTCGTCCTCGGCGCGCTCTTCATGGTGTGGGTCGACGCGGGGTCGCGCGTCGCCTTCTCCCCGAGCCCCCTGCCGGTGGGCGTGGGCACGGCCCTCGTCGGCGTGCCCGTGTTCGTCCTGCTCCTCGTGCGGAAGCGGACGCGCTCGTGACGCTGCGGGCCGAGCGCGTGAGCTGGCGCCGTGGGGGCCGCCTCGTGGTCGACGACGTCTCGCTCGACCCGGCGCCCGGCTCGACCGTCGGCCTGCTGGGGCCGAACGGCTCGGGCAAGTCGTCCCTCCTGCGCCTGCTGCAGGGGGCCACGAGCCCCGACGCCGGCCGCGTCGAGCTCGACGGCGACGACCTGACCGGGCTCCGCCGGCGCGAGGTCGCCAGGGCGGTCGCCACCGTCACGCAGCAGGCGGACACCGACGTCGACCTCGTCGTGCGCGACGTCGTCCGCCTCGGGCGCACCCCGCACCGCTCGCTGCTGGGCGGGGAGGGCGAGCACGACCGCCGGGCGATCGACGGCGCCCTCGCGCACGTCGGGCTCACCGACAAGGCCGGGCACGCCTGGCGCACGCTCTCGGGGGGCGAGCGCCAACGGGCGCACATCGCCAGGGCGCTCGCACAGGAGCCCCGCGAGCTGCTGCTCGACGAACCCACGAACCACCTCGACGTCCGTCACCAGCTGGAGCTGCTCTCGCTCGTGCAGGCGCTGCCCGTCACGACGGTCGTCGCGCTGCACGACCTCGGCCTGGCGCTCCTGTTCTGCGACGCCGTGCTGGTGCTCCGCGACGGTCGTGCGGTCGCGGCCGGCCCCCCGCAGGAGGTGCTCACGCCCGAGCTCGTCGCCGACGTCTACGGGGTCCGGGCCCGGGTCGTGGTCGACCCCGGCACGGACCGGGCGCACCTGGTGCTCGACCCCCGGCCGCTCTGACGCCCGGGCAGCGGCCGGGGCACCGCCGTGCGGCACCCCAGCGGCTAGACTCGGGCCTCGTGATCGAACGCACCCTCGTCAAGGACCTCGCCCCGCTGCCCGACGGGCCCGTCACCGTCTCCGGATGGGTCGAGACGGTCCGCGACCAGAAGAAGGTGCAGTTCGTCGTCCTCCGCGACGAGTCGGGCGCCGTGCAGCTCGTCCGCCCCCGGACGGCGGCCGACGTGCTCGCCGAGCGCGGTGAGACCGACGACGTGGCCGAGGCGATCTCGGGCCTCGCCCAGGGCAGCTTCGTCACCGTCACCGGCGAGCTCAAGCACGACGAGCGCGTCAAGCTCGGCGGCATCGAGGTCAAGGTCGAGACGCTCGTCGTCGACGGCGCCGCCGACCCCGAGACGCCCATCGCGGCCGACAGCGGCATCGACAAGCGCCTCGACTGGCGGTTCCTCGACCTGCGCGTGCCGCGCAACGCGCTCATCTTCCGCGTGCAGACCACCCTCGAGCACGCGATGCGCACCTGGTGGATCGAGCGCGACTTCGTCGAGCTGCACACGCCCAAGCTCATGGCCACCGCCAGCGAGTCGAAGGCCGAGCTGTTCAAGCTCGAGTACTTCGACGGTGCCGCCTACCTCGCCCAGAGCCCGCAGCTGTTCAAGCAGATGGCCCAGGCGGCCGGCTTCGGCAAGATGTTCGAGATCGCCCCTGCCTTCCGTGCCGACCCCTCGTTCACCTCGCGCCACGCGACCGAGTACACGAGCGTCGACGCCGAGATCAGCTACATCGACAGCCACGAAGACGTCATGCAGATGCAGGAGCAGCTGCTGGCCCACGCCATCGGCGCGGTCGTGGCGAAGCACGGCGACGAGATCCGCGAGCTCTTCGACGTCGAGCTGACCGTCCCCGCGACGCCGTTCCCGCGCGTCCCGCTGGCCGAGGCGAAGCGCATCGTCGCCGAGCGCGGCTACGAGGTGCCCCGCGCCGACGCCGACATGGACCCGGAGGGCGAGCGCCGCATCGCCGAGTACGTCGCGGAGCAGTACGGTTCGGACTTCGTGTTCCTCACCGACTACGACGCCTCGATCCGGCCCTTCTACCACATGCGCCACGACGACGACCCGCAGCTCACGAAGAGCTACGACCTCATCTACCGCGGCACCGAGATCACGACCGGTGCACAGCGCGAGCACCGCGTCGACGTGCTCGAGGCGCAGATCCGCGAGAAGGGCATGGACCCGGCCGAGCTGGGCGACTACCTCGACTTCTTCCGCTACGGCGCCCCCGCGCACGGCGGCTTCGGCATGGGCCTGGCGCGCGTGCTCATGCTCATGCTGCACCAGCCGAACATCCGCGAGGTGACCTACCTCTTCCGCGGCCCGACGCGCCTCACCCCCTGACCACGTCCGGTCGCACGACGACGACGGCCCCCGCTCCTCGAGGAGCGGGGGCCGTCGTGGCACGCGCCGGGGCGCGAGACGGGCAGGAGGCGCCGGTCAGCGCTCGAAGTCGATGGCCGTCCGCCCCGTGACCAGCGTGCGGATCTCGGCCGCGACCTCCTGGTGGGCGGGGTGCACGATGTACTCCTCGAGACCGGCGTAGTCGTCGAAGTGCGCGACGACGCAGACGTCGCCGTTCTTGTCGGGGTAGGCGCCGTTGACGCCGACCACGAGGTCGCGGATGCTGCCGACGGTGCCGACGAGGCCGCTGAGCAGCTCGTCGACGCGGGCGGCCGCGGCGGCGCGCTCCTGCTCGTCGGTGGCGGCCAGGGTCCAGATCACGATGTGCTCGACGGTCACGCGTCGGCCCTCCTCAGAGCGGTGCGGAGGCGGTCGGGCTCGACGCGCCAGATGGTGTGCACGCGGTCGTCGATGAGCACGACGGGGATCTCCTCGGCGTACTCGGCGGCGAGGGCCGGGTCGGCCAGGATGTCGCGCTCCTCGTACGTCAGGCCGAACTCGGGCTCGGCGAGCACGGCCTCGAGGGCGGTGCGGGCGTCGTCGCAGAGGTGGCAGCCGGGCTTCGTGAGCAGGGTGAGGCGGGGTGCGGGCACCCTCCGAGCGTAGGGCACCGGCCTCGGACGACCCCGGGAGGACGCCCCGCGGGGGCGGCCCCGGGAGGACGTCCATGGCCCGGGCGCACGACGAAGGCCCCCGACCGAGGTCGGGGGCCTTCGTGCTGTCGCTGGTGCGACCTACTTCTTGTTGCGGCGCTGGTGGCGAGTCTTGCGGAGCAGCTTGCGGTGCTTCTTCTTCGCCATGCGCTTGCGACGCTTCTTGATGACAGAACCCATGGGGACCTCACTCGTTGCTGGACGGGACGACCGGGTCCGTTCCAGAACCGCGGAAAAATGCCTCCGGGCAGTCTAGCCGTCCCGGGGCCCGTTGTCGAAGCGAGCCCCGCGGGGTCAGTCGCCGTGCCGCCCGAGGCGCTTGAGGACGGGGTCGAGCGCGGCCCCGGCCCGGTGGCGGGCGTCGGCGACGGTGCGCCCGAGCGTGGCGCCGACGTCGTCGGCGTCGGGCAGGTTCTCGGCCGCGCGGCGCAGGGGCGCGGGCACGGCGGCACCGGCCCAGGCCGCGAAGGCGGGCGACCCCTCGACCGCCTCGAGGGCCTCCAGGTCGAGGCCGAGCACGTCGGCGCTGAGGAACGGCAGCAGCCAGTCCTCGACGGTCTCGAGGGGGGCCGTCTCGACCCCGTAGTAGCGGTGCTGCCCCTCCTCGCGGACGTGCACGAGGCCCGCGTCGCGCAGCACGCGCAGGTGCTTCGACACCGTCGGCTGGCTGAGGCCGAGCGCCGCGACCAGCTCGGAGACGCTGAGCTCGCCCGAGGCCCCGGAGCCCGAGCCGGACCCGGAGCCGGTCGTGCGACGGTCGAGGAGGGCGCGCAGCAGGTCGCGCCGCGTGCCGTCGGCGATCACGGCGAAGATGTCGGGCATGCGACCAGCGTAGTGAAGCGGGCACGGCCGGGGCGAGAGGTCGGTACAGTGGCTGTCCACCGACCCGGCACGAGCCGTGGTCGGCCCCGCCCGGCGACACGAGGAGCACGATCGGTGGTCGACAAGATCCGGCACGACGCCCCCGTGCTCGTCATCGGCCTGGGCCGCTTCGGCGCCGCCACGGCCGGGCAGCTCGAGCGGCAGGACCGCGACGTGCTCGCCGTCGACACCGACGCGAGGCTCGTGCAGAAGTGGGCGGACCGCGTCACCCACGCCGTCCAGGCCGACGCGCGCAGCATCGACGCGCTGCGCCAGATCGGCGCCCAGGACTTCTCGATCGCGGTCGTCGCCGTCGGCTCGTCGATCGAGGCCAGCGTGCTCATCACGGCGAACCTCGTCGACCTGAAGGTGCAGCAGATCTGGGCGAAGGCGATCAGCCAGTCGCACGGCAAGATCCTGGCCCGCATCGGCGCGAACCACGTCATCTACCCCGAGGCCGAGGCCGGCGAGCGCGTCGCGCACCTGGTCTCGGGCCGCATGCTCGACTACATCGAGTTCGACGACGACTTCGCGATCGTCAAGATGTACCCGCCGAAGCCCGTGCGCGGCGTGACGCTGGCGCAGTCGAACATCCGCAAGAAGCACGGCGTCACGGTCGTCGGCGTGAAGTCGCCCGGCAGCGGCTTCAAGGAGGCCGGCCCCGACACGGTCATCAGCGACCACGACCTCATCATCGTGTCGGGCGACTCGCGCCGGCTCGACGAGTTCTCGGCGCTCGACCGCTGAGGCGGGGCGCGCCGGGCGTGCGCCCCGGGGCGGGCAGGAGTCGTGCCTCCTGCCCGTCGGGTCAGCTCGCCCCGAGCTCGCGCGCGCGGGCCAGCGCGGCCGCCGTCGCCCGGTCGAGCACCGCGCCGAGGTCGGCCGCCTCGAGCTCGGCGATCGCGCGCGCCGTCGTGCCGCCGGGGCTCGTGACGCGCCGCCGGAGCTCGGCGGGCGCGTCGGCGGCGGGCTCGAGACCGCTCCGCGCGAGCAGCTCGGACGCGCCGCGGAAGGTGCCCTGCACCATCGTCGCGGCCTGCTCGGGCGTGAAGCCCAGGCCGACCGCCGTGCGCTGCAGCTGCTCGACCAGGAAGAACACGTAGGCCGGTCCCGATCCGGAGATCGTGCTCAGGGCGTCGATGCGGTCCTCGGGCAGGACCACGACGTCGCCGACGACCGCGAAGAGCGACCGGGCCAGCTCGAGGTCGTCGGGCGTGGACCGCGACCCGGCCGCGAGGCCGGTCACGCCGAGCCCGACGACGCTGGGCGTGTTCGGCATGGACCGCACGACGCGCACGTGCTCGGGCAGCGCGGCCTCCATGGTGGCCGTCGTGACGCCGGCGGCGAGGCTCACCACCACGGCGCCGGGCTCGAGGGCGGGGGCGACCTCGCGCAGCAGGTCGACGACGAGGTGCGGCTTGACGCCGACGAGCACCAGGCGCGCTCCGGCCACGGCGGTGGCGTTGGCACCGGGGTCGACGCTCGTCGCGAGCGAGGTCACGCCCTCGGAGCGGAGGGCGTCGGCCTTCTCCGGGCTGCGGTTCGTGACCCGCACGCCGCCCTCGACGACGACGTCGGGGCGCAGCAGGCCGCTGAGGATCGCACCCCCCATCGAGCCGGCGCCGAGGATCGTGGTGGGCGGGAGCGTGGTGACCATGCCGTCATCCTAAGATCGGTCGCGGACGGGGCCGTGGGCGGCACCGACGGAGGAGGGCACCGTGAGCACGTCGGGCGGCACCAAGGCGATCGTGGCGGCGCTCAGCGCCAACCTCGGCATCGCGGTCACCAAGTTCGTCGCCTGGTTCTTCTCGGGCTCGGCCTCGATGCTCGCGGAGGGCGTGCACTCGCTCGCCGACTCCGGCAACCAGCTGCTGCTCCTCCTCGGCGCCAAGCAGGCGAAGAAGGCCGCCGACGCCGAGCACCCCTTCGGCCACGGTCGTGAGCGCTACGTGTACGCGTTCGTCGTCTCGATCGTCCTGTTCAGCGTCGGCGGGGTCTTCTCGATCTACGAGGCCGTCGAGAAGTTCGAGCACCCCGAGCCCCTCGACGTGCCGTGGCTGCCCGTCCTCGTGCTCCTCGTGGCGATCACGCTCGAGTCGCTCTCGCTGCGCACCGCCGTGCGCGAGTCGCGACCGGCCAAGGGCCAGCAGAGCTGGGCGCAGTTCGTCCGCCGCGCCAAGGCCCCCGAGCTGCCGGTCGTGCTCCTCGAGGACGCCGCCGCCCTGCTCGGCCTGGCCTTCGCCCTGGCCGGCGTGGTGCTCACCTGGATCACCGGGAACGGCGTCTACGACGCCCTCGGCACCCTCCTCATCGGCCTGCTGCTCGTCGCGGTCGCGATCGTGCTCGGCATCGAGACGAAGAGCCTGCTCGTCGGCGAGGGCGCCTCGCGCGACGACGTCGCGAAGATCCGCGCCGCCGTCACCGACGGCCCCGAGGTCGAGCAGATCATCCACATGAAGACCCTCTACCTCGGCCCCGACGAGCTCCTCGTCGCCGTCAAGGTGGCCATGCCGGGCGGCACCGTGCTGCGCGAGGTGGCCGCGGGCATCGACGCGGTCGAGCTGCGCGTCCGGCGCGCCGTGCCCCTCGCCCGCGTGATCTACGTCGAGCCCGACGTGTGGGTGCGCCCGGGCCGGGTCGACCCGCCCACCGACGCCATCGTCATCCGCGCCGCGGATTGACCGCACCGCGCACGGCGGACCGCGGTCCGCGGACCGCGGTCTGCGCACCGCGGACCACCCGGCGGATGTCCGCGTCGCCCGTCGCCCGTCACCCGTCGCCCGTCGCCCGTCGCCCGTCGCCCGTCGCCGGACCGTCAGCCGAGCGCGCCCTCGGCCCGGCGCTCGGCGAAGAACGCCTCGAGCTGCGCCGTCGCCTCGGCGGCGCGGACGCCCGCGAAGACCTCCGCCCGGTGCGGGAGGCGTCGGTCGCGGAGGACGTCGTAGACGCTGCCCGCGGCTCCTGCCTTCTCGTCCCAGGCACCGAAGACGACCGTGGGCACGCGTGCGGCCAGGATCGCCCCGGCGCACATGGGGCACGGCTCGAGCGTGACCACGAGGGTCGTGCCGGTGAGGTGCCAGTCCCCCGTGCTCTCGGCCGCCGCGCGCAGGGCGAGCACCTCGGCGTGCGCGGTCGGGTCCTGGCGCAGCTCGCGCTCGTTCCGGCCCCGGCCGATCACGTCGCCCGCCGCGTCGAGCACGACCGCGCCCACGGGCACGTCGCGGGAGGCGCGGCACGCCTCCGCCTCGGCGAGCGCGAGGCCCGCCCACGCGGCGTAGCGGGCGGGGATCGTCGTCACCGGACCAGCTTCGCACGACGGCGTGGCCGCCCGTCGGCAGGTCGGGCAGGAGGCACGCCTGGGCTAGCGTGGACCCCATGCGAGTGCACGTAGCGGACCACCCCCTCATCACCCACAAGCTCACGGTCCTGCGCGACCGCACCACGCCCGCGCCGACCTTCCGTGCCCTCACCGAGGAGCTGGTGACGCTGCTGGCCTACGAGGCCACGCGGGGCGTGCGCACCACGCCCATCGAGATCGAGACGCCCGTGGCGCCGACCGTCGGCGTCGCCATCTCGCAGCCGCGACCGCTCGTCGTGCCGATCCTCCGTGCCGGGCTCGGCATGCTCGAGGGCATGACGAAGCTCGTGCCGACGGCCGAGGTGGGGTTCCTGGGCATGGTCCGCGACGAGGAGACGCTGCAGCCGACGACCTACGCCGAGCGCCTGCCCGACGACCTCTCGAACCGCCAGTGCTTCGTGCTCGACCCCATGCTGGCCACCGGCGGCTCGCTCATCGCCGCCATCGACTACCTGCTCGAGCGGGGCGCGGTCGACGTGACCGCCGTGTGCATCCTCGCCGCCCCCGAGGGCCTGGCGGCCGTCGAGGAGGCCATGCAGGGCCGCGACGTCACCGTCGTGCTCGGCGCGGTCGACGAGAGGCTCGACGAGAACGGCTACATCGTGCCGGGCCTCGGCGACGCCGGCGACCGCCTGTACGGGCTCGCCTGAGCCGCACCGCACCTCCTGACGCCCCCGTCCCCGCCCGCGCGGCGACGGGGGCGTCGTCGTGCGCGGTCGTCCTTGACAGGCGCGCCCGGTGCTGCGATGCTCTGCTGTCATGACTGACAGCGTGTTCGCCCCGACCTCCTCCGAGGCCTTCGGGAGCGCCGGCATGATGATGCCGATGCACGCCGTCCTGTGTCGAATGTGCGCCTGATCCGGCCACGTACCGCCGAGTCGACCCGAGGCCCCAGCGCGATCCCGCTGGCCGGCCCGCGACTCCTGGACGCACCAGCGCCACCACTCCGGCGCGCGTCCTCCGGGTGTGCTCGCACACCGCCCGTCCCAGGCCCTGACCGGCCGGGACACCGACACTGATCAGCACCGACGCTCCCGTCGTCGCCGCACCCCGGCGCACGGTCCCGTCGGCGCACCTCGCCGAAGGTCCCCTCATGTCCCTCACGCTCGACCGCCCCGTCGTCCCCACCACCACCGCTCGTCCCGCCCCCGCCGTCCGGCCGGCCGAGGCCGCCCGGCACGCGCCGCGGCCGAGCACGGTGCCCGCCTCCCCCGTCGCCGCTGCGACGTCGTCCGGCGCGGCGGCGCCCGCCCGGCCCCGCTCCGTCCCCGAGGGCACCGAGGCGCGCGGCTTCGCGCTCTACGTCGGACTCGACGAGCTCGAGGCGGCCGCCTCGGGCACGTCGCTGCCGGCCGTCGTCGCCCAGCTGAAGGAACTGCTCCGCACGATCGCGCCGAGCGCGGAGACGCACGCCGCCGTCGCGCTCGCCCCCGAGGGCTCCGGCGGTCGCGACGTCGACGTCGTGCGACGCGCCCTGCAGGACCCGTCGCTGCGCACCGATCGCCGCCCGGCCTCGCCCGAGGACGAGCCCGGCTCCCGGGGCGGCGTCGTCGTCGACATCTCGCGCAAGCGGGTCCTCCTCGACGGCGACGTCGCGCCGCTGACCTACAAGGAGTTCGAGCTGCTGCAGTACCTGGTGCTGCGCGAGGGCCGCACCATCGAGCGCACCGAGATCGTCTCGGGCCTCTGGGGCGCCGCCGACGACGAGGCACCGAACGAGCGCACCATCGACGTGCACGTGCGTCGGCTCCGCTCCAAGCTCGGGGCCTTCGAGGAGATCGTCCGCACGGTCCGCGGCGTCGGCTACCGCTTCGACCGGCACGCCGACGTCTCGATCCGCCAGGCGTCGACGCCCTCGCCCGACGTCTTCTGACGACCGGCGGGGCCGGGTCGCGCCTCCTGCGCTCCGCCTCCGACGGGCAGGAGGCGGTCCTTCCGGCCGCCAGGTGGCTACCGTCGACCCCATGACCAAGAAGATGCTCCTCAGTGCCCTCGCCGCCGCCGCCCTCGTCGTGCCGCTCACGGCGTGCACGGGAGGTGCACAGAACATCGACGCCGCGGGTGAGGAGCCGGGCTCGACCACCGAGCGCACCGACGCCGGTCAGCAGGACGACCTGCCCTGCACGCGCGTCGACGCCTCGGCGCTCGAGTCGCTGCAGTCGGAGGTCGACGACGACCCGGTGCAGCTCGGCTACGGCGTGCAGGCCGGGGACCTCTGGTACGTCGCGGCGCCGATCGGCGAGAGCAACGTCCTCTCGGACGAGGTGGGGCTCTGGACGACGACCGGCGACATCTCGGCCGACGAGTTCGACGGCTCCTGGACGGCCCTCAACGAGGACGCCCGCACCGCGAGCTCCTCCTCGGCGCAGGCGTCCGGCGAGGCCGACGAGGACTCCGACGAGGCCGAGCGCGCGCTCAGCTGCATCGAGGACGCCGGCGACGAGGCCCGCTGAGCCCGTCCCCCTCGGGGTCCTCCCCGCCGGTGTCGCTCAGGCTCCTCGCAGGAACGGACCCTGGACGCCGTTACCGGGTCGTTATACAGTGAGCGGGTCGAGGTCGTTCGCTGTGGCGGCCGAGGCGCTGTGATCGCAGGACACTCTGGTGCAAGGGAGAAGGCCGGCCGCCGTCAGCGGCCGGCCTTCAGCACGTCCGGGGCCGTGCGGGCCCGCGACGGTGGCGGCTCGTACACTGTCGACAGCCTCCGGACCGGAGGGCACGAGCCGTCGACGAGGTGCAGACGATGAACGAGACGAGCCTGGCCGTGGGGGCCTGGGAGGCCCTGTTCCGAGCGCAGGTGACCGTCATGCGCGACCTGAGCGAGTGCTTCCCGAGCGGCGAGATCTCCTTCAACGAGTACGACGTCCTCTACAACCTCTCGGGCCAGCCCGACCGCCGGGCCCGCATCCGCGACCTCACGCGGCACCTCCTGCTCACCCAGCCCAGCATCAGCCGCCTCGTCGACCGCCTGGCGGCGCGCGGCGTCGTCGAGAAGCAGCCCGACCCGCGCGACGCGCGCGGCATCGTCGTGGCCATGACCCCCGAGGGGTACGAGCTCTACCGGCGCACCGCCGTCAGCCACGCCACCGCGATCAAGCGCCGCGTCGGCGACGCCCTCGAGGCCGACGAGCTCTCGGCCCTGACCGAGCTCTGCACCAAGCTGCGGACCGCCGACGCCGCCCCCGGTGAGCGGTCTGCGGTGGTCGCGCCGTGACCTCCCCCACCGTCGTCTGGCTGCGCGACGACCTGCGCGTCGCCGACAACCCCGCCCTCCAGGCCGCCGTCGAGCGCGGCGGTCCCGTCGTCGTGCTCTACCTGCACGACGACGTGACGCCGGGGCTGCGCCCGATCGGCGCCGCGGCGAAGTGGTGGCTGCACCACAGCCTCCTGTCGCTCGACGCGTCGCTGCGCGAGCTCGGGGCGCGCCTGACGCTGCGCCGCGGCGCCTCGGCCGACGTGCTGCCCGAGGTCGTGGCCGAGGTCGGGGCCGGCGCCGTGCACTGGAACCGGCGCTACGCACGCGGTCCGCGCGAGCTCGACGCCGCCGTCAAGACCGCCCTGCACGAGTCGGGCATCGACGCGCACAGCCACCAGGGGTCCCTGCTCTTCGAGCCCTGGACGGTCCGCACCGGCCAGGGCGGCCCCTACCGCGTCTTCACGCCGTTCTGGCGCGCCTGCCTCGACATGCCCGAGCCCCGCGCCCCCCTGCCCGCGCCCGAGCGGCTCACCGAGCCCGAGGGCGACTGGCGCTCCGACGACCTCGACGACTGGGCCCTGCTGCCGACCGCGCCCGACTGGGCGGGCGGCCTCCGCGACGCCTGGACCCCGGGCGAGCCCGCGGGCCTCGACCGCCTCGAGCACTTCGCCACCGAGGTGCTCGCCGACTACGGCCAGCGCGACCACCCCGCCCAGGAGGCCACGAGCCACCTCTCCCCCCGGTTGCGCTGGGGCGAGGTGAGCCCGTTCCAGGTGTGGCACCGCCTGCGCGGCGACCTGCCGCCGGCCGCACGCGAACAGGCGCAGCCGTTCCTCCGCGAGGTCGTCTGGCGCGAGTTCAACCACTCGGTGCTCTACGAGGCCGAGGACCTCGCCTCGGTCAACCTGCGACGCGAGTTCGACGCGTTCCCCTGGCCCGAGCCCGACCCCGACGAGCTGCGCGCGTGGCAGCAGGGCCGCACCGGGATCCCCCTCGTCGACGCCGGCATGCGCGAGCTGTGGACCAGCGGCGCCATGCACAACCGCGTCCGGCTCGTCACCGCGAGCTTCCTCGTCAAGAACCTGCTCGTCGACTGGCGCGTCGGCGAGAAGTGGTTCTGGGACTGCCTCGTCGACGCCGACGAGGCCAACAACCCCGCGAACTGGCAGTGGGTGGCGGGCTCGGGCGCCGACGCCGCCCCCTACTTCCGGGTCTTCAACCCGGTCCTGCAGCAGCAGAAGTTCGACGCGCACCGCGACTACGTGCGGCACTGGGTGCCCGAGGTCGACGACGAGTCGTACCCCGAGCCGATCGTCGACCTCAAGGAGTCGCGCCGCCGGGCGCTCGACGCCTACGACACCATGCGCCGCTCGTGACGCCCCCGGCCCGACAGCCCCGCACCGCACCCCACCGAGGAGCAGCATGACCACCGGCATCGACGCCGTCTTCGAGGCCCGCCAGGCCGAGCACCGGGCGCCCAGCGCCGTCTGGGGCACGTTCGGACCGGAGGGCCTGCGCCACGTCGGGGCCACCGGCGAGGTCGACGGCGCCCTGCCCGGTGCGGACACGGCCTACCGCATCGCCTCGTGCACCAAGAGCTTCACGGCGACGGCCCTCCTCGCCCTGCGCGACGCGGGCGCCCTGCAGCTCGACCAGCCGGTGACGGACTTCGTGCCCGCCTTCGCCGAGGTGGCCCTGCCCACCGCGGACTCCCCCGTGCCCACGGTGCGGATGCTGCTCACCATGGCGGCCGGGCTGCCCACCGACGACCCCTGGGGCGACCGGCAGGAGTCGATCACCGACGACGAGCTCGACGCCCTCCTGCACCGGGGCCTCTCGTTCGACAGCGTGCCCGGCACCACCTTCGCCTACTCGAACCTCGGCTACGCCCTGCTCGGTCGCGTCGTCGAGCACGCGTCCGGGCGCCCCTACCGCGAGGTCGTCGAGACCGCGATCCTGCGCCCGCTCGGCCTCGCCGCGACCGGGTTCACGGTCGACGTGCCCGCCCCCGGCGGTGTCGCCACCGGGCACCGACGGCACGGCGACGCGTGGGAGCCGCTGCCCTTCTCCGGCCCCGGCGGGTTCTCGCCCATCGGCGGCCTGTTCAGCACGGTCACCGACCTCGCCCGCTGGGCGCGGTGGCTGGCCAGCGCCTTCGACCCCGAGGGGCGCGGCGACCTCGACGGCGTGCTCTCGCGGGCGTCGCGGCGCGAGATGCAGCAGGCGCACCGGACCGTGCCCGGCCGGGGCGCGCATCCTGCCGCCTACGGCTTCGGCCTCTTCGTCGAGCAGTACCCGGACCTCGGGCCCGTCGTGTCGCACTCCGGTGGCTACCCCGGGTTCTCGGCGCACATGCGCTGGCACCCGGCCTCGGGCCTCGGCGCCGTCGCGTTCGAGAACGCCACCTACGCCCAGGTCTCGGTGCCGCTCACGCAGGCCCTCGACGGCGTGCTCGCCGACGAGGGCGTCGCCCCCGTCGTGACGCCGTGGCCCGAGACGCGTGCCGCGCAGGAGGCCGTGGAGCGCGTCGTCCGCGGGGGCGCCGTCCCCCCGGGCCTGTTCAGCGAGAACGTCGAGCTCGACCAGCCCCTCGAGCGACGCCGCACGGCGTGGCAGGAGGAGGCCGAGCGGGTCGGCGGACTGCTGCCCCGGGCGGAGGGGGCTGCCCCTGCCGGGTCGGCGGCCGCGGGGTCGGGGTCGGGGTCGGGGTCGAGGGCTTCAGGGCTCGACGTCGAGGCGGGCGAGGAGTCGACGGCACCGTCGCACCTGGTCTGGCGCGTGCCCGGCGGGCGGGGCGTGCTGCGCCTCGAGATCCGCCTCACGCCCGAGCGCCCGCCCCGCGTCCAGACGGTGCGCGTGCGCGCCGAGGCGCCGCACTGAGCCGGCGCCCCCGGCGCTCCTGACGGTCCCGCTCACGGCCGGCCTCGGGCGCCGCGCCCGCGGCCGGGCCATGCTGAGCGCATGGGACGCATCACGATCACAGGAGGCGCGGGCCGGGTCGCCACGGCCGTCCGTCCGCACCTCGCCGCGGCCGGGCACGCCGTCCACCTGCTCGACCTGGAGCCTCCTGCCGACCTCGCGGCGACCGAGACCTCGCAGGCGCTCGACGTCACCGACCTCGACGCGCTGACCGAGGCCGTGCGGGGCAGCGACCTGCTCGTGCACCTCGCCTCGCACGCCGACGAGCGGACCTGGCCCGAGATCCGCGACCTCAACCTCGAGAGCGCGTGGACCGCCCACGAGGCCGCGCACCGCGCCGGCGTGCCCCGCGTCCTGGCCGCGAGCTCCGTGCACGCCGTCGGGTTCCTGCCCGTCGCCGAGGCCGCGCGGGACGACGTCCCGGCTCCCCGACCCGACACGCTCTACGGCGTGAGCAAGGTGCTGCTCGAGGCGATCGGCAGCCTCTACGCCGATCGGCACGGCCACGTCGTCGTCAGCGCCCGCATCATGACCAGCGAGCCCGAGCCCTCCACCGCGCGCAGCCTCGGGACCTGGCTGTCGCCCGCCGACGCCGCGCGCCTCGTCGAGGCCGCCCTCGCGCTCGACGTTCCGGGCCACCACGTCGTCTGGGGCGTGTCCCGCAACACGCGCTGCCCCGTCTCGCACGCCGCCGGCGAGGCCATCGGGTTCCTCGCCCGGGACGACGCCGAGGCGCACGCCGACCGCTTCGACGACGCCGACAAGCTCGCCGCCGCGCGCGACGTGCTCGGCGGGACCATGGCCGCCGAGCCGATGGGGACGCGACAGGGCTGAGCCGCGACGGGGGACCGGCCGCCGGACCGTGCGCGCGGGGCCGGGGCGCGCCTCCTGCGCCACGCCGTCGGGTACCGTGGCGCCGTGACCACGCAGCTCCGCTCCGCACCCCTCGCCGAGATCGACCCCGGGACGCTCTACGCCCTGCTGCGGCTGCGCGTCGACGTCTTCGTCGTCGAGCAGGAGTGCGCCTACCCCGAGCTCGACGGCCGCGATCTCGAGCCCGACGCCCTGCAGCTCTGGGTCGAGGAGGACGGCGAGGTCCTCGCCACCGCCCGCCTGCTCTGCGACGGACCCGACCGACGGATCGGCCGCGTCGCCACGGCGGTCGGGGCCCGGGGGCAGGGGCTCGCGGCGGTGCTCGTGCAGCACGGCGTCGAGCTCAGCGGCGAGCGCCTCGTGCGGCTCGACGCCCAGGCGCACCTCGAGGGCTGGTACGCCCGGTCGGGGTTCGTCGTGGCGGGGCCGGGGTTCCTCGAGGACGGGATCCCCCACGTGCCCATGGAGCGCGACGCCCGCCCCGCCGCCGCCGCCACCACGGACGCGCCCGCCGGGGCCTGACGCACCGGGCCGCGGGCAGCCCCCTCCGCCGCGCACCGGCACGGTCGCCGGCCCCGTCCGGTCGTACACTCGGAGCGTGCCCCGCCTCGAGACCCCGCCGAGAGAGCGGATCCTCGCGGCCGCCCACGCCGAGTTCGCCGCCTCCGGCCTCTCCGGCGCCCGCATCGACGCCATCGCCCGCGTCGCGCACGCCAGCAAGGAACGCCTCTACGCGCACTTCGCGACCAAGCGCGACCTCTTCGACGCCACGCTCGCCGAGAGCATCGAACGCTGGTCCGCCGCGATCCCCTTCGACGCCGACGACCTGCCCTCGTGGGCGGCCCGCCTCTACGACCATCTCGCCCGGCACCCCGACGACGGGCGCCTCCTGCTCTGGGCCCAGATCGAGGGGGCAGCGGCCCCGAGCCCGGGCGTCGTCGACCTCGAGCAGCTCGAGGCACGCCGTCACGCCGTGCGAGCAGCGCAGGAGGCCGGCCACGTCGGGTCCGACTGGTCGCCCGACGAACTGACCACCCTCGTGCTCGGCGTCGTGCTCGCCTGGTTCGTGACGCCGTCCGGGTCGAACCTGCACCAGGGTCCGCACGAGCGTCGCACCGAGATCGTGCGACAGGCGGTCGCGCGGCTCGTCGCGTAGCCGGCGCCGCGCGTCCGGCGCTGGGCGTCGGGCCTCGGGCGCTGGGCGTGGGGCGCTGGGGGCAGGGCCTCGGGCGCAGGGGGCCCGGTACGGAGAGGGCGCCCCGCCGACCGCACGGCGAGGGCACGGCGCGTGCCCGGCGGCGTAGCGTCGGGCCGTGACCGAGACGACCGACCTCATCCCCGACCTGTCCCCCGAGCTCCGGGCCCTGCTCGACGGCGTGCCCGACGCCCCCGTCACGGGCGGCACCGTCGAGTACGACGACCGCGGCACCGTGCTCGAGGGGTTCCTCGCCCGGGCGACCCGGGCCTCCGGCGCCGACGAGGCCCTGCGGCCCGCCGCGCTCCTCGTGCACGACTGGAACGGCGTCGTCGACCACGTCCGCGTGCGTGCCCAGATGCTCGCGCGGCTCGGGGTCGTCGCGCTCGCCGCCGACGTCTACGGACAGGGCGTGCGCCCGGCGCCGTCCGAGACCGCCGAGACGGCGGGGCGCTTCTACGGCGACGTCGACCTGTTCCGGGCACGGCTCACGGCAGGCCTGGAGCGCCTGCGGGCGGAGCCGGGCGTCGACCCCGACCGGATCGTCGTCATGGGCTGGTGCTTCGGCGGGTCGGGCGCGCTCGAGCTGGCCAGGGCAGGGGCCGACGTGGCCGGCGTCGTGTCGTTCCACGGCGGGCTCGGCACCGGCGCCCCCGCGCTGCCGGGAGCCGTCACCGCCCCCGTGCTCGTGCTGACAGGAGGCGCGGACCCGGTGGTCCCCGACGACGCGGTGGTCACGTTCGAGCAGGAGCTGCGCGCGGCGGGCGCCCCCGACTGGCAGGTCGTCACCTACAGCGGTGCGATGCACGCGTTCGCGGTGCCCGGCACCGACGCCCCCGAGCACGGCGCGCAGTACCAGGAGCGGGCGGACCGCCGTTCGTGGGCCGCCATGCTCGCGTTCGTCGACGAGGTCGCCGGGCTGCCGGCGCGCTGACCGGCGCCGAGGCGCGAGCGCGGCTGGCGGGCTGCTCCGCGCCTCCTGCGGGCTCCCGCGGTCGCGTTCGGCGCCGAACGCGACAACAGCGCCGCGACGCGCCGAGGGCGGGTCCGGCAGGAGGCACCGCCCGCGCCTCGTCGTCGCCTTTTCGGACGAGAGGGGAACGCCGAGCGAACCGGACGGGCCGGGGCTGCCGGCGCGGTGACCGGCGCCGAGGCGCGCGCCCGGCTGGCGGGCTGCTCCGCGCCTCCTGCGGGCTCCCGCGGTCGTCCACGGTCGTCCGCAGTCGCGTTCGGCGCCGAACGCGACCACGGCGCCGCGACACGCCGAGGGCGGGTCCGGCAGGAGGCACCGCCCGCGCCTGGTCGTCGCCTTTTCGGACGAGAGGGGAACGTCGACCGAACCGGACGGGCCGGGCCGACCGGTCCGAGCCGACCGGGCCGGGCCGACCGGGCCGAGCCGACCGGGCCGGGCCGACCGGGCCGAGCCGACCGGGCCGGGCCGACCGGGCCGGGCCGACCGGGCCGGGCCGGCCGGGTGGGGCGGGCGGCGGTCAGGCGGGGTGCGGGGTGCCGCCGCGGAGGGCACGGAGGGTGAGCGCCGTCTCGAGGGCGGCGTGCGCGGCCTCGGCGCCCTTGTCCTCCTTCGAGCCGGGCAGGCCCGCACGGTCGAGGCCCTGCTGCTCGTCGTCGAGGGTGAGCACGCCGAACCCGACGGGCGCACCGGTGTCGAGGGTGACGCGCAGCAGCCCGCTCGTCGCGGCGTCCGAGACGTACTCGAAGTGCGGGGTGCCGCCCCGGATGATGACGCCCAGCGCGACGACCGCGTCGGCCCCGGCCTCGATGGCAGCCTTGGCGACGACCGGCAGCTCGAAGCTGCCCGGCACGCGCAGCACCGTCGTCGTGGCACCGGAGGCGTCGAGCACGCGGTGCGCACCGGCGAGCAGCCCGTCGGTGATGGCGTCGTGCCAGGTGCCGGCGACGACGGTGACCCGCAGGCCGGTCGCGTCGGGGATCTCGTGGTCGGTGGGGGCTCCGTCGCCGCTCATGCGGTCGCTCCTTCAGGGTCGGTCCGGTCGGTGGTGCTGGTGCTGGTGCTGGTCGCGGCGGTGCCGCGCGTCCCCGCGCCGTCGCGGGCGTCTCGGGCGTCGCGGGCGTCTCCGGCGTCGCGGGCGTCTCGGGCGTCGAGCCAGGCGGCGATCGACGCGATGGTGACGACGGGCACGCCCTCGCGGGCGCCGAGCGCGAACAGCCCGGGCAGGCGGAGCATCTCGCCGTCGTCCCCGACGATCTCGCAGATCGCGGCGACCGGCCGGAGGCCCGCGGCCGTCACGAGGTCGACCGACGCCTCGGTGTGGCCGGGCCGCACGCGCACCCCACCGGGCAGGGCGCGCAGGGGCAGCACGTGCCCGGGCCGGTGCAGGTCGTCGCGGACGCTGTCGGCGGCGCCGAGCACGCGGAGCGTGGTGGCCCGGTCGCTGGCGCTGATGCCCGTGGTCACGCCGTGCGCCGCGTCGACGCTCACGGTGTAGGCCGTGCCGCGGACGTCCTCGCTGTGCGCGACCATGGGCGGCAGGTCGAGGTGGTCGGCGATCTCGGGGGCCATCGGCGCACAGAGGAACCCGGACGAGTGCCGCACCGTCCAGGCGATCCACTCCGGGCTCGCCAGCTCGGCGGCGAGCACGACGTCGCCCTCGTCCTCGCGGTCCTCCGCGTCGACGACGATGACCGGGCGACCCGCGCGCAGGTGCTCGAGCACGAGCTCGACGGGCGCCTCGCCCGCGACGTGCACGTCACCCGCGATCGACGACCCGTCGTCGGCGGGCCCGGTCACGGGGGCGGGCCCGGTCACGAGGAGACCTCCGCGTGTCGACCGGCCGGGGCCTCGGCGGGCGCGCCACGCTGCGCTCCCCGGCCCGCGCCTCCTGCCCCGCCCGCGGCCGCCCCGCCCGGGTCAGCGGCCGCGCCAGCGCCCGGGCCCGGGCCCGCGCCCGGGCCCGCGGCAGCGGCGGCCGCGTCGACGGCGCGCATGCGCAGCACGTGCCGGGCGAGCACGTCGGTCTCGACGTTGACGGCGTCGCCGGGCGCCTTCGCGCCGAGCGTCGTCGCCGCGAGCGTCTCGGGGATCAGCGAGACCTCGAACCAGCCCTCGGCGGCGCCGGGGTCGCTGATGCCGCTGACGGTGAGGCTCACGCCCTCGAGCGTGACGCTGCCCTTGTCGACGAGCAGGGCCGACAGGTCGTCGGGCAGGGCGAAGCGCACGCGACGCCAGGCGGTGCCGTCCTCCACCTCGAGCACGCGCGCGGTCGCGTCGACGTGCCCCTGCACGATGTGGCCGCCGAGGCGGTCGCCCACGCGGGCGGCGCGCTCGAGGTTGACGGGCTGGCCCGGCTCGAGGCCGCCCAGGGTGCTCATGCGGAGGGTCTGCGCCATGACGTCGGCGGTGAAGGTCTCGGCGTCGTGCTCGACGACGGTGAGGCACACGCCGCTGACGCTGATCGAGTCGCCGTGCGCGGCGTCGCCCACGACCTCGGGGCCGCGCACGGTCAGCCGCACGCTGTCGCCCTGCGGCTCGAGGCCGACGACGGTGCCCTGCGCCTCGACGAGTCCGGTGAACATCAGGCGCCGCCCTCGGTGCGTCGGGCGGTGCGTGCGGTGCGGGTCATGGCGGCCTCCGGTCGGTGCTCCGGGGCGATGACGACACAGGGGTCGCGAGGCCACCCGACGCGCCCACGGCGGGGCCTGCCGGGCACGCGCTGCCTCTCATCCGGACTGTACCGTCGGTACCGGGGTTCCACCGGTTCGGCCTCGCACCCGCCTCGGACGAGGAGGGCGCTCGGTTCGCGGACTGTGACCGCCGGCTCAGAATTGCACTGACCCCGGAGCGCGTTGCTCGAGCAGCACCGTACCACCGCGCCCCGACACCGAGCCGCGGGCGGCGGTAGCGTGACGTCATGCCGACGCCCCTCCTCTTCCTGCTGCACGCCGACCCCACCGGAGAGGTCACCGGCGTCGAGCGCGTCGACCCGGCGCTGCCGCAGGTGAGCGCCTCCGACCTGTCCGCGACCCGCGGCGACGGCGTCTTCGAGAGCATCGGCGTCTTCGAGGGCCGCCCGCAGGCCGTCGAGATGCACCTCGCGCGGTTCGCGCGGTCGTCGGCGATGCTCGACCTGCCCGCTCCCGACCTCGACGCGTGGCGCCGGCTCGTGCTCGGCACGGCCGCCGAGGTCGCCGACGAGGCGCACGTGCTGCTCAAGCTGATCTGGTCGCGCGGCGACGAGTTCGGCGACCGCCCGACGGGCTGGCTGCACGCCTTCGCGATGCCCGACCACACGGCCGAGCACGAGGACGGCATCCGGGTCGTCACCCTCGACCGCGGCTACCGCAGCGACGTCGCCGAGACCAGCCCGTGGCTCCTGCAGGGCGCCAAGACGCTCTCCTACGCCGTCAACAAGGCCGCCCTCCGCGAGGCGGCGCGCCGCGGCGCGGACGACGTCGTCTTCGTCTCGACCGACGGCGTCGTCCTCGAGGGACCGAACTCGACGGTCGTCGCCCTGGTCGACGGCGTGCTCGTCTCGACGCCGCCCGCGCTGGGCGTGCTCGAGGGCACGACGCAGGTCGACCTCTTCGCCTGGGCCGAGGCGCAGGGCCGACCGACCGCGCTCCGCGCCCTCGGCGTCGACGAGCTGCGCCGCGCCTCCGGCCTGTGGCTCACCTCGAGCGGGCGCCTGCTCGCCCCCGTCGTCTCGCTCGACGGCGAGGACCTGGCCACCGACGCCGCGTTCACGCGTGCGGCGGTCGAGCACCTCCGCTCCCGCACCCGCTGAGCGGCGGGCGGCGGGCCTCCTGCCCCTCCCGCCGCCGCTTCCTGCCTCGTCCTGCACCGTCCTGCCCCGTCCTGCCGGCCGAGGGTGTCCACGACACGCGGACGCAGCAGCGCGACGCCCACCGTTCGTGGACACCGTCGCCGGAAGGGTGTCCACGACGTGCGGCTCCCGTCACGACCGCTCCGCGTGTCGTGGACACCCTCGGTGAAGCGGGCGGGACGGGCGGGCGGGGCAGGAGGCCGGGCGGGGCAGGAGGCGCGGGCCGGGGAGCGCAGCGTCCCCCGACCCGGGGGCGGCCCAGGGGCAGGAGGAGCAGACTCGGCCGGGCAAGCTCCGCACCGAGGAAGGACCGATCGATGACCGACGTCTCGTCCCAGCCGCCCGCCGAGGGTGACGACCGCGAGGTCCTGACCAACCGTCAGGGCCACCCCGTCTACGACAACCAGAACCAGCGCACGGTCGGCTCCCGGGGCCCCGCGACGCTCGAGAACTACCAGTTCCTGGAGAAGATCAGCCACTTCGACCGCGAGCGGATCCCGGAGCGCGTCGTGCACGCGCGCGGGGCCGTCGCGTTCGGCACCTTCACCGCCACCGGCACCTGGGGCGACGAGCCGATCTCGCGGTACACCCGCGCGAAGCTCTTCCAGGAGGCCGGGAAGGAGACCCCGATCGCGATCCGCTTCTCGACGGTGATCGGCGGCCGCGACTCCTCCGAGGCGGCCCGCGACCCGCGCGGCTTCGCCGTGAAGTTCTACACCGAGGACGGCAACTGGGACCTCGTCGGCAACAACCTGGCCGTCTTCTTCATCCGTGACGCGATCAAGTTCCCCGACGTGATCCACTCGCTCAAGCCCGACCCGGTGACGTTCCGCCAGGAGCCGGCGCGCATCTTCGACTTCATGTCGCAGACGCCCGAGTCGATGCACATGCTGATGAACCTCTTCAGCCCGCGCGGCATCCCCGCGAACTACCGCACGCAGCAGGGCTTCGGCGTCAACACGTACAAGTGGGTCGACGCCGACGGCGGCACGAAGCTGGTCAAGTACCACTGGATCCCGTCGGTGGGCGTCAGCTCCATGACCGAGGCCGACGCCGCGGTCGTGCAGGGCGGCGACCTCGGGCACGCGTCGAAGGACCTCTACGACGCCATCGAGCGCGGCGACCACCCCGAGTGGGAGCTCCGCGTCCAGCTCATGGACGACCACGACCACCCCGAGCTCGACTTCGACCCGCTGGACGACACGAAGGTGTGGCCCGAGAACGAGTTCCCGGCGAAGGCCGTGGGCACGATGCGCCTCACGAGCAACGTCACGAACCACTTCGCCGAGAACGAGCAGCTCTCGTTCGGCACGGGCGTGCTCGTCGACGGCCTCGACTTCAGCGACGACAAGATGCTCGTGGGCCGCACGTTCTCGTACTCCGACGCGCAGCGCTACCGCGTGGGGCCGAACTACCTGCAGCTGCCGGTCAACGCGCCCAAGGGCGCGGACGTCGCCACCAACCAGCGCGACGGCCAGATGGCGTACCACCAGGGCGGTGGCGCGAACCCGCACGTCAACTACGAGCCGTCGATCACCGAGGGCAGCCTGCGCGAGGGCCAGTACCCGACGCACGACGACCAGGGCCCCGAGATCACCGGCCGCCTGACGCGCAAGCGCATCGAGCGGACGAACGACTACGCGCAGGCCGGCCAGCGCTACCTGCTCATGGAGGACTGGGAGCGCGACGACCTCGTCGCCAACTTCGTCGACCTCATCTCGCAGGCCGCGCGCCCGGTGCAGGAGCGCATGCTCTGGCACTTCTACCTCGTCGAGGACGACCTCGGTCGCCGCGTCGGGGAGGGCCTCGGCATCACGCTCGACGAGGTGAAGGGCCTGCCTCCGCTGCAGTCCCAGACCCTCTCCGAGGACGAGCTGGCCCGCCTGGCGAAGCTCGGCCACAACGGCCCGCGCGACGTCGAGGGCCTCGTCATGACCCACACGGTGCCGAACGAGCGCGCCGTGAGGGTGCCCGCGGGCGCCTGACGCACGGACGCGGTCGCCCCGCGCGACCGCCTCGCCCCCAGGAGGCGCGATGCCGGCCCGGCACCGCGCCTCCTGCACGTCATGCCCCTTTCCGCCCCGCTCCCCTCCGAGGGTGTCCACGACACGCGGACGGACGGGCGCGCGACCCACGCATCGTGGATACCGCGGACGGGACCGTGTCCACACTCCGTACTGTCGGCGGTGATCGCTCCGCGTGTCGTGGACACCCTCCTGAGATGGGCGGGCGGGGCAGGAGGGGCAGGAGGGACGAGACGGCCGGGGCACGTAGGCTGGCGGCATGGGGAAGCGACGCGGTGACGGACTGAACCCCTACGACGGCGTGCCCGGGTTCTTCGGCCGCCTCAACCGGTTCGTGTACACCTACGCGGGGCCCGCGCAGGTCGGCATCGGCCGGCCGGAGGACGCCGCGACGCCGACCGCCGAGCCGCGCTGCCCGATCTGCGGCGCCCTCATGGCCGACCACGTCGTCACGCGCGGCGACGCGACGCGACCGACGTACCTGCGCTGCCCGAGCCCGCCGACGGCCACCGAGGTCGCACCCGGCACGACGCCGCCCACCGCCTGACGCGTCCGGCGCATCCCCGCGAGGCCGCGTCGGTCCCGGACGCGCCCCGCCCGGCCGCTGGCACGGCCGAGCCCCTCAGCACTCCACGACGTTGACGGCGAGCCCGCCCTGCGAGGTCTCCTTGTAGTTCGCGCTCATGTCGCGGCCGGTCTGGCGCATGGTCTCGATGACGGTGTCGAGGCTGACGACGTGCTCGCCGTCGCCGAGCAGCGCCATGCGGGTCGCGGCGACCGCGGTGCCGGCGGCGATGGCGTTGCGCTCGATGCAGGGCACCTGCACGAAGCCGCCGACGGGGTCGCAGGTGAGGCCGAGGTGGTGCTCCATGGCGATCTCGGCGGCGTTCTCGACCTGCCGGGGCGTGCCGCCGAGGACTGCCGTGAGGGCCCCGGCTGCCATCGACGCGGCGCTGCCGACCTCGCCCTGGCAGCCGGCCTCGGCGCCCGAGATCGAGGCGTTGCGCTTGTAGAGCGAGCCGATCGCGGCGGCCGTGAGCAGGTAGTCGCGGGCGAGCACCTCGCGCGAGGTGCCGTGGAACCGGCTCGCGTAGACGCCGACCGCCGGCAGGATGCCCGCCGCACCGTTCGTCGGTGCCGTCACGACGCGCCCGCCGGCCGCGTTCTCCTCGTTGACGGCCATCGCGTACGCCTGGAGCCACTGCGCGGGCAGGTCGGCGAGCAGGGCGGGGGCAGGAGGCGCGCCCACCGGGACCAGCGCCTCCTGCTGCTGCAGCCGCGTGGCGACCGCGTGCGCCCGGCGCTTGACGCGCATCCACCCGGGCAGCTCGCCCTCGGTCTCGAGGCCGGAGGCGACGCAGGCGGCCATGGCGTCCCAGCGCGCCTCGAGGCCACGACGCGCCGCGTCCTCGCCGTGGACCGCGACCTCGTTGCGCCAGGCGAGCTCGGCGATGGAGGCGCCCTCGCGGTCGCAGAGCCGCAGCAGGTCGGCCGCGTCGGCGAAGGCGTACGGCGCGGGGCTCGCGGGCACGGGCACCTCGTCGTCGCCGTCGCGCACCACGAAGCCGCCGCCCACCGAGAAGAACACGTCGCTCGCGACCTGCTCGCCGTCGGCGTCGAGCGCCTCGAGGCTCATCGCGTTCGGGTGCCGCGGCATGCGGGTGAGCGGGGCCATGCGCAGGTCGGCGGGCCCGAACGCGACCTGCTGCACGCCCAGCAGGCGCAGCCCGCCGCCGTGCTCGACGGCCTCGGGCAGCCCGGCGACGACCGCGGGGTCACAGGTCTCGGGGTCGAGCCCGACCAACCCCGCGAGCACGGCGGCGGGGGTGCCGTGGCCGGCCCCCGTGGCGGCGAGCGAGCCGTAGAGCACGACGCGCACCCGGGCGACGAGGGCGAGGGCACCGGAGGCGCGCAACGGCTCGAGGAAGAGGCGCGCGGCCCGCATCGGGCCCACCGTGTGCGAGCTCGACGGGCCGATGCCGATCGAGAAGAGGTCGAGGGCCGAGACGTGCTCGACGACGGCGGCGGTCACGAGGCGATCCTCTCGGTCTCGTCCGACGCGGGGGGCCCGTCCGGACCGGGGCGCCCGATGCTGCGGGCGTGCTCGGCCATCCCTCCGCTCATCGCGCCGAGGAACCGGGTGACGACGTCGAGCTCGTCGTCGGTGAAACCGTCGAGGACGGTGTCGGTGACGCCACCGAGCGGCCCGAAGAACGCACCGGCCACCTCGCGGGCGCGCTCGCCGTAGTGGACGAGGACGCGCCTCCTGTCGGCGTCGTCGCGGCGGCGCACCACGTGGCCGACGCGCTCCAGCCGGTCGATGACGCCGGTCGCGGCACCCGAGGTGACGCCGAGGGCCTCGCCGAGCCGGCCCGAGGTGAGGGGGTCGCCGGCGCGCTCGGCCTCCATGACGGCCAGCAGCGCCTCGAGGTCGATCTGCCCGAGGCCGTGGCGCGCGGCGAACGCCTGGGCGATGCGCTGCGACTCGGTCGTGAGCCGCTGCAGGTGCCGGACGACGTCGGCGCGCGCGTCGAGGCGGCGGGGTGCTGCGCGGTCGGGCATCGGGACCTCCTGCCGTCCATTGTCTCCCCTCGGACCGGGAGCCGGGCACCCGCGTGCCGCTCGTGCAATACTCTCAGCAACTAAGACATCTACTCGCTGAAGGAATCACCGTGCGCGCGCTCTCCCGTCTCGTCAGCGGACCCCGGTCGGCCTGGGCCGTGCTCGTCGGCACCGCCGTGGCCGTGGCCCTGCTCTTCGTCGCCCTGCCCACCGCCGACGGCGAGGCGGGCGCTCCGTCGGGCGTCCCCGACAGCAGCGACAGCGCCGAGGTGGCCGAGCTGCTCGCGGGCTTCCCCTCGGCCGACCGGACCGTGGGCATCGTCGTCTGGTCGGCAGGAGGCGCGGACCTCACCGACGCCCAGGTCGCCACCGTCACGGCGCGCGCGGGCGATCTCGCGGCGCTCTCGACGACGCCCGGGGCCGTGCGACCCCAGGTGTCCGACGACGGCACGTCCGTGCTGGTCGCGGTCCCCCTCGACGCCGGCGCCGTGGAGGACGACGTCGCCGGGACCGCGAGCGCGCTCCGCGACGCCGCGTCCGCCGACCTGCCCGACGGCGTGACCGCCTACCTCACGGGGCCGGTCGGGTTCCAGGACGACGTGGCGAACGCGTTCGCCGGGGCCGACGTCCGCCTCCTGCTCGTCACCGTCGCGGTCGTCGCGGCCCTGCTCATCGTCACCTACCGCTCCCCCGTGCTCTGGCTCGTGCCGCTCGTCGTGGTCGGGACCGCCGACGCCCTCGCCGGACGGGTCGCCGGCGCCGTCGCGCAGGCCCTCGACGTCACGGTCGACGCGAGCGTGTCGGGGATCCTCTCGGTGCTCGTCTTCGGCGCCGGCACCAACTACGCCCTCCTGCTCGTCGCGCGCTACCGCGAGGAGCTCACGCGCCGGGCCGACGCCCGGGCCGCGCTCGCGACCTCCCTCCGGAGCGCGGGGCCCGCGATCCTCGCGAGCGGCGGCACGGTCGCCCTGAGCCTCCTGACGCTGCTGCTCGCCTCGCTCTCGGGCAACCGGGCCCTCGGCCTCGCCTGCGCCGTCGGGATCGTCGTCGCCCTGGCCTTCGCGCTCGTCGTGCTGCCGGCCGCCCTCGTCGTCTGCGGGCGCGGGCTCTTCTGGCCGTTCGTGCCGCGGGTCGCCGAGCAGGCGCCGGCCCGGTCGCCGCGCACGGCACGGCCCCGGGGCTGGGAACGCCTCGGCCGTGGTGTCGCCCGTCGCCCCGCGCTCGTCGCGACCGTGGCCGTGCTCGCCCTCGGCGGCCTCGCCACGGGCCTCACGGGCACCACGGTGGGCCTGTCGCAGACCGACCAGCTGCTCGGCGAGCCCGACTCGGTCGTCGGCCAGGAGATCGTCGACGGGTCGTTCGCCGCCGGCCTCACGAGCAGCACGACCGTGCTCGCACCGACCGCCGTGGCCGACGAGGCCGCCCGCCTCGCGGAGGGCGTCGAGGGCGTCGCCTCCGCCACGACGGGCGAGGCCGCCGACGGCCGCACCGCGATCGCCGTGCAGCTCGACGCCGACCCGGAGAGCGCCGACGCCTTCGCGACCGTACAGGCCCTCCGCGACGGGTACGCGGACGCCGGCGGCGAGGTCTCGGCCGCCCTCGTCGGCGGCACCGACGCCACCGCGTGGGACGCCCGCCAGGCCGCCGACCGCGACCTCGCCCTGCTCGCGCCTCTGATCCTCGTCGTGGTGCTCGTGGTGCTCGTGCTGCTGCTGCGCTCGCTCGTGGCGCCGGTCCTGCTCATCACCTCGGTGCTCGCCACCTTCGCGGCCAGCCTCGGCGCGTCGACCTGGATCTTCGAGGGCCTGCTCGGGTTCCCCGCCCTCGACACGAGCGTCACCCTCTACGCGTTCCTCTTCCTCGTCGCCCTGGGCGTGGACTACGCCATCTTCCTCACGACGCGGGCACGCGAGGAACGGCTGCTGCACGGCACCCGCGAGGGCATGGTCCGCGCCCTCGCCTCGACGGGCGCCGTCATCACGAGCGCCGGGATCCTGCTCGCCGCGGTCTTCGCGGTGCTGGGGGTGCTGCCCGTGGTCGCGCTCACGCAGGTCGGCGTCATCGTCTGCGTCGGCGTGCTGCTCGACACCCTCGTCGTGCGGACCGTGCTCGTGCCGGCCCTGGTGTTCCTGCTCGGCGACCGCTTCTGGTGGCCGGCCCGGACCACCCCTGCGGCGCCGGACCGCGGGCGGGCGCCGCACGCGGCCTGAGGCCCGTCGGGCGGCACGGCGTCAGCAGCGGCCCCAGAGGCCGGCGCCCTCCGCCTCGGCGGCCTCCTCGAGCGCGACGAACTCGTCCCGGTAGCGGTACGGCTCGTCGTAGGTGTCCTCCCGCGCGTAGCCGAGCTCGACGAGCTCGCGGTTGACGAGCGCACCGGCGTCGGTCCACACGAAGCGCAGGAGGCGGTCGTACTTGTCGCGGTCGCCCTGCGTCGGGTCCGCCTCGAGCCAGACGGTCGCGCCCGCGGGCAACGCCTCGGTGGTCCAGGCGCTCGCCTCGGGGCCGAAGCAGTCGACGGGACGGCCCGGCGCGACGGTCTCGGGCGTGTCGACGCCGATGAGGCGCAGGCGGTCGCTCTCGCCGTCGAGGTCGACGACCACGGTGTCGCCGTCGACGACGCGCTCGACGGTGGCGCGCTCGGCACCGTCGGGCACCTCGGCCGGCACCGCGGCTCCCCCGGGGCCGGTGCCGCCTCCGGGCCACGCCCCTCCTGTGCCGTCGAGCAGCCGGGGCACGAGCAGCACGACGATCGCGACCACGACGAGCACCGCCACGAGGGCGACGCTGCGCGGCGGGCGTCGTCTCCCCCGGCGCCGGGGCGCGACGAGCTCGTCGAGCCCGACCATGAGCTCGCGCGCCTGGCGGAGCGTGTCGTCGCGGCCACCGCGCGGGGCGGGGCGGCGCGTCACTCGGCGAGCTCCTGGCCGCGCAGCTCGGGCAGCCGCGTCGCGGCCACCGCGCCGACGAGGAACACCGCCCCGAACACGACGAAGAGCAGCACCGGCCCGCCCAGGGCGAGCAGCGGCGGCACCGAGAGCGGTGCGACGATCGAGCCGAGGCGCCCGATGCCGGCCGCCCGCCCGGCACCGGTGGCCCGGAGCGCGGTCGGGTACAGCTCGGGCGTGACCGCGTAGAGGGCGCCCCAGGCTCCGAGGTTGAAGAACGACAGCACCATGCCCGAGACGATGATCTGCACCTCGCTGCCGCTCACGGCGCCGAGCCCGAACGCCCCCGCGGCGAGCGCCGAGCCCAGCAGGAACGTCGCGAGCGTGGGCCGCCGGCCCCACCGCTCGACGAGCCAGGCGGACGCCGCGTACCCGGGCAGCTGCGCGAGCGTGATGAGCAGCGTGTACTCGAACGAGCGCACGAGCGGGTAGCCGAGCTGCACGAGCAGGGTCGGCAGCCAGACGAAGGCGCCGTAGTACGAGAAGTTCGTCGCGAGCCAGACCACCCAGGCGGCGATCGTGCGGCCGCGCAGCTCGGGCGAGAGCAGCGAGGGGCCGGAGGCCCGACCGGCGCCGACGGGGTGCGTCGCGCCGCCCCTGGGGCCGGCACCGTCGCCGCGGTCGCGGGCCCGGGCCTCCTGCGCGCGCTCCTCGTGCGTGCGCTCCTCGTGCGTGCGCTCCTCGTGCGTGCGTGCCTCGTGCGCGGCGGGGGCGGGGCTCTCGTGCGCGGCGGGGGCGGCGACGCCCGCGGACTCCTCGAAACGGCGGACGATGGCCTCGGCCTCGTCGTGCCGCCCCTTCGACTCGAGGAACCGCACCGACTCGGGCATGCGCAGCCGCACGAACACGGCGTAGACGGCGGGCGCGGCACCGATGAGGAGGGCCCACCGCCAGCCGTCGTCGCTCGTCGGCACCACCAGGAAGCCCACGAGCGCGGCGCCGATCGTGCCCAGCGCCCAGAAGGCCTCGAGCAGCACGACGACGCGACCACGGATGCGCTTGGGCGAGAACTCGCTGACGAGCGTCGAGGCGACGGGCAGCTCGGCGCCGAGGCCCAGCCCGACCACGAAGCGCAGGGCGAGCAGCACGCCGACCGACCAGGCGAGCGCCGAGACGCCCGTCGCGAGGCCGTAGAGCAGCAGGGTCGCCGCGAAGACCTGCTTGCGGCCGAAGCGGTCGGCGAGGCTGCCGCCCGCGGCCGCACCGAGGGCCATGCCCGCGAAGCCGGCGCTCGCGACCCAGGCGAGCGCGCCGGCGTCGCTCGACCAGGTCACCGACAGCTGCGCGAGGACGAACGACAGCAGCCCGATGTCGAGGGCGTCGAGCGCCCAGCCGATGCCGGAGCCGGTGAGCAGGCGGGCGTGCCGGCGGGTGAACGGGAGCTCGTCGAGGCGCTCGCTGCGCGTGCGGGCCGGAGCCGTGCGGGTCATCCGACCATCATGGCGCGGACCGGCGACGGCGACGCGACGGGCGCGTCCCGGCCCGGCCCCGCCGCCCGCGCCTCCTGCGCTGTCCGCACGGCGCACGCCACGCCGACGCTGGGCGTGCACCCAGGCGGGAGCGGCCTACCGTGCCACGCACCGCGGGCACGACCCGCGCCCTGACAACTCGGAGGTGCACCATGAAGGCAGTCGTCTGGCACGGCGAAGGGGACATCCGTCTCGACTCGATCGACGACCCGTCGATCGTCGAGGCCACCGACGCGATCGTGAAGGTCACCCGCAGCGCGATCTGCGGCACCGACCTGCACTTCGTGCGCGGGACCATGGGACCGATGCAAGAGGGCACCGTCCTCGGCCACGAGGCCGTCGGCGTCGTGCAGGAGGTCGGCCGTGCGGTGCGCGGGTTCAGCCCGGGCGATCGCGTCATCATCAACTCGACCGTGTCGTGCGGCGTCTGCGCGCAGTGCCGCGCGGGGCACACCGCGCAGTGCGACGTCGCGAACCCGAACGGCCCGCAGGCCGGGACGAGCTTCTTCGGCGGGCCGGCCAGCACCGGCCCGTGGAACGGCCTCCAGGCCGAGTACGTGCGCGTGCCGTGGGCCCAGAACACGCTCACGCCCCTCCCCGAGAACGTCAGCGACGACCAGGCGATCCTGCTCAGCGACATCCTGCCCACGGCGTGGTTCGGTGCCGAGCTCGCGGGCGTCCGCCCCGGCGACACGGTGGCCGTGTACGGCGCCGGCGTCGTCGGCCAGCTCGCGATCGCCAGCGCCTGGAAGCTCGGTGCGGCCCGCGTCATCGCCGTCGACCACGAGCAGGACCGCCTCGCCCAGGCGCGGGCGCAGAACGCCGAGGTGATCGACTTCGACTCCGAGGACCCGGTCCAGGTGGTCCAGGACCTCACGCTCGGCAGCGGCGTCGACGCGGTGATCGACGCGGTGGGCGTCGACGCGCAGCACCCCACCTCGGGCCCGGCCGCCCCGTCGGCCGAGGAGGCCGAGGCGTTCCGCTCGGAGGTCGAGCAGGTCGCGCCCGGTGCGCAGCCCGAGGGCGACCTGTGGGTGCCGGGGAACGCGCCGAGCCAGGCCTCGCAGTGGGCCGTCGAGACCGTCGCGAAGTACGGCCGCATCGGCATCATCGGCGTCTACGCCCCGACGGTCACGAGCTACCCGATCGGCGCCGCGATGCTCAAGAACCTCACGATCCGCATGGGCAACTGCGACCACCACACCGTGACCCGGCCGCTGCTCGACCTCGTCGCGACGGGCGCCTTCGACCCGCTGCCGTTCATCACGCAGCGCGAGGGCACCACGTCGGCGATCGACGCCTACCAGCACTTCGACCGGCGCGACGCCGGCTGGCTGAAGACCGTGCTCGACGTCGCCTGACGCGGCGCCGACCCCCGAGATCGCACCACCCCGCACCACTCCCGCACCACCCCCGCACTCCTGCACCACCCAGGCTCCACCGACGGAAGGACCCACCATGACGGACGCACGCCACGGAGACGGCACGGCCGACACCGACGACCCCAGCTTCGACAGCCCCCGCAGCGAGGGCACCACGCAGGCGGCCCAGGAGGGCGGCGTGCAGGACTCCCCCGCGATGGACGACGGCGAGGTGAACGGCGACGCCGTGAACGCCCTGCCCGGCACCGGCGGACCGGACGACGAGGGCGACGTCGAGGTCGACCCGTCCGAGCTCAACATGAGCGGCGACTCGATCCCCGGTCACCCGAAGCCCGACGCCGGCGCCTGACGCCTCCTGGGCGCCACCGCACCCCAGGAAGCCGCCGGCACCCCAGCCCACGAGCTGGGGTGCCGGCGGCTTCCTGGGGTGTCGCGGCCTGCAGGCCCGGGCCGCCGGACGGCGCGCGGGTGTTGCATCGAGGCATGCAGACGACGACACTCGGCACGGCCGACAGCGCACTCGAGGTGGGCCGCCTCGGCCTGGGGCTCATGGGCATGAGCGCCTTCTACACGGGGGCGGGCACCGACGACGACGAGTCGGTGCGGGTGGTCCACCGCGCGCTCGACCTGGGCGTGACCCTGCTCGACACGGCCGACATGTACGGCCCGCACACCAACGAGGAGCTGCTCGGCCGCGCCCTGCGCTCGGTCGACCGCGACCAGGTGGTCGTGGCGACCAAGTTCGGCAACGTCACCGACCCGGAGGCCCGGGCCGAGCGCCCCGTCGACGGTCGCCCCGAGTACGTGCGCCGCTCGATCGACGGCTCGCTCCGCCGCCTCGGCCTCGACCACGTCGACCTCTACTACCAGCACCGCGTGGACCCGCTGGTGCCGATCGAGGACACCGTCGGGGCCATGGCCGACCTGGTGCAGGCCGGCAAGGTGCGGTTCCTCGGGCTCTCCGAGGCCGCGCCCGAGACGATCCGCCGCGCGCACGCCACGCACCCGATCACGGCGCTGCAGACCGAGTGGTCGCTGTGGACGCGCGACGTCGAGGCCGAGATCCTCCCCCTCACGCGCGAGCTCGGCATCGGGTTCGTGCCCTACTCGCCGCTCGGCCGCGGGTTCCTGACGGGCACCCTCCGCTCGGTCGACGAGCTCGACGAGGACGACTTCCGGCGCTTCTCGCCCCGCTTCGCCGGCGACGCGCTCGAGGCGAACATCCGCATCGTCGAACAGGTCGATGCCGTCGCCCGCGAGGTCGACGCCGCCCCCGGCCAGGTCGCGCTGGCCTGGCTGCTCGCCAAGGGCGAGGGCATCGTGCCGATCCCCGGGACGAAGCGCCGCACGTACCTGGAGGAGAACGTCGCCGCCGACGAGCTGCGCCTCACCCCGGAGCAGGTCGCGCGCCTCGACGACGTCGCGGCCCCGACGGGCGACCGCTACGCCGACATGTCCACGGTGGACCGCTGATCGTGGGCGACGTCGTCGACGTGGTCAGGAGGCGCGCGGTCGTCCGCGGACGGGTCCAGGGGGTGGGCTTCCGCTTCTCCACCGAGGGCGAGGCGGACCGCCTGGGCCTCGCGGGCTGGGTGCGGAACCTGCCGGACGGGACCGTGCAGGTCGAGGCGGAGGGGACTCCTGACGCCGTGGCGGCCCTCGTCGACTGGTTGCAGGAGGGCCCGGTCGGGGCCGAGGTCGAGGGCGTCGCCGTCGAGGACGCGACGCCGACCGGCGAGGCCGGCTTCAGCACGCGGCACTGAGCCGGCGGGGCCGGTGCCCGACGACGGGCCGGCGACGCCCGGCGGTGCAGACCCGGTCCGGGAGCTCGACACGCACCCGACAGCGTGGAGTCCCCGGACCGGGAGCGCCGATGAGGGCGCAGGACAGGTCTAGCAGGTACGGCTGGGTCCCACCTCCTCGACGCCCGTCCCCCGCGCGGTCCCCCTCGTGTCGGCGGCCCCGGTTACGCTCGGTCCCACAGGAGGACGACATGGCCCACGCTCCGCACCCCGACGTCGCCTACCGGGTCGTCGACAGCCCGGTCGGGCGCCTGCTGCTCGCGTCCACCGAGCGCGGGCTCGTCCGCGTCGCGTTCGACGTCGAGGGGCACGACGCGCAGCTCACCGCGCTGTCGGCCCGCCTCGGTCCGCGCGTCGACGAGGCGCCCGTGCGGCTCGACGCGGTCGCGACCCAGCTCGACGAGTACTTCGCGGGTCGCCGCCGCACCTTCGACCTGCCGCTCGACCGTCGGCTCAGCGGCGGCTACCGGGGCACCGTGCTCGGGCTGCTCGAGGCGATCCCCTACGGTCGCACCGAGTCGTACGCCGGCGTGGCCCGCGCGACCGGCAACCCGGGCGCCGTGCGGGCCGTCGGCACGGCCTGCGCGACGAACCCGATCCCCGTGGTCGTGCCCTGCCACCGCGTCGTGCGCAGCGACGGCACCTGGGGCCGTTACCTCGGCGGGGCCGACGCGAAGACCGCGCTGCTGCGGCTCGAGGGCGCGGCGTGACCGACGTCCCCGCCGGGAGCGGCGGGGCCGGGGCACCCGGCGGGGCCGGGGCACCCGGCGGGGCCGGCGCGACCCGTGCGCCGGGCGCGACCTCGACCTCCGGCCTGGTCGTCGGCGACGACGGGCTCGCCCGACCGGCCTGGGCGGCCGTCGACCCGCTGCTGCGGGCCTACTACGACGACGAGTGGGGCCTGCCCGTGCGCGACGAGCGCGGCCTGTTCGAGCGGCTCAGCCTCGAGGCGTTCCAGTCCGGCCTCTCCTGGGCCACGATCCTGCGCAAGCGGCCCGCGTTCCGCGCCGCGTTCGACGACTTCGACCCCGACGTCGTCGCGCGCTACGACGACGCCGACCGCGACCGCCTGCTCGCCGACGCGGGCATCGTGCGCAACCGGCGCAAGGTCGACGCGACGATCGGCAACGCGCGGGCGACCGTGGCGTTGCGGGCCTCCGGGGGCCTGGCCGAGCTGATCTGGTCGCACCGCCCCGCCGAGACCCCCCGCCCGACGACGACGGCCGAGGTGCCCACCACGTCCCCCGAGTCGGTCGCGCTCTCGCGGGCGCTCAAGGGCCACGGGTTCTCGTTCGTCGGCCCGACCACGATGCACGCCCTGATGGAGGCGGTCGGCCTCGTCGACACTCACCTCGTGGGCAGCCACCGGCGGGGGTCGTCGGGCGTGTGGCCCACGTGACCGTCGTCCGCAGCACCTCCCTGCCCGTCGCGGGCCCCTGGGACCTCGACCACGCGCTCGGCCTCCTCGCCGGTCACGCCGTCCCGGGCGCCGAGCTCGTCGACCGTGCGGCGTGCACGCACGCACGGGTCGTGCCGCGCGGAGTCCTCGCCCCGGGCAGCACGAGGGACGCGGACCGCACGAGCGACCCGGGCGGCGCAGGAGACCCGGGCCACGTCCGCCTCGACCTGCGGCTCGCCACCGACCACGTCCACCTGACGGCCACGCCCGCCGGTGGCGCCCGCCTCGACGACGAGGAGCTGGCCGGCCTCGTGGACGTGGTCCGGCGGTGGCTCGACCTCGACGCCGACCTCGACGCCGTCGCCGCGACCTTCGCCCGCGACGACGTGCTGGGTCCCTCCCTCGCCCGCCGGCCCGGGATCCGCGTCACCGGGCACCCCGTCGGCTGGGAGGCCGCGGCGGCGACGGTGCTCGGCCAGCAGGTGTCGCTCGCCGCGGCCCGCACCTTCGCGGGGCGGCTCGTCTCGGCGCACGGCGTCGCCGCTCCGGGCGCCGGCGGTCTCCTCGCCTGGCCCTCCGCGCGGACCGTCGCCGACGTCGACGTCGACGAGCTGCGCGCCGCCGTCGGCGTGACGAACGCGCGGGCCCGCACGCTGCACGCGGTGGCCGCGGCCTTCGCCGACGGGCTCGAGGTGCACCCCGGGGCCGACCGGGCCGAGGCCCGTCGCACGTTGCTCGCCCTGCCCGGCGTCGGGCCGTGGACCGTCGAGTACCTCGCCGTCCGCGCGCTCGGCGACCGTGACGCGTGGCCGTCGGGCGACCTCGTGCTGCGCCGTGCCCTGGGCGGCCGCACCGCGCGCGAGGTCGACGCCGCCGGCGCGGCCTGGTCGCCGCACCGGGCGTACGCGCTCTTCCACCTCTGGGCCGACGCGCTCGGCTGAGCCCACCTCCTGCCCTCGGACGTCGGCGCCCGGTGGCATGCTGGTCCCGATGACTCCCCAGCGCCCCCACCTCGACGATCTCGCCCGCTTCGTCCAGGCCTCGCCCTCGTCCTTCCACGCCGCCGCCGAGGCCGCCCGCCGCCTCGACGCCGCCGGCTTCACCGCGCTCGACGAGACCGCCGAGTGGCCCACCGGTCCGGGTCGCCGGTACGTGGTGCGCGACGGCGCCGTCATCGCCTGGGTCCAGCCCGACACGGCGCACGCCACGACGCCCTTCCGCATCGTCGGCGCGCACACCGACTCCCCCGGGTTCAAGCTGAAGCCGAGGTCGACCACCGGCACGCGCGGCTGGGTGCAGGTCGGCGTCGAGGTCTACGGCGGTCCGCTGTTCAACTCGTGGCTCGACCGCGACCTCGAGCTCGCCGGGCGGCTGGTGACGCGCACGGGCGAGACGCACCTCGTGCGCACCGGGCCCCTCCTGCGGATCCCGCAGCTGGCCGTGCACCTCGACCGCGCCGTCAACGCCGAGGGGCTGAAGCTCGACCCGCAGCGCCACCTCGCCCCGGTCGTGGGCGCGACCCCGCTCGACGAGGCCGACGTCCTCGGCCACCTCGCGGGCCTCGCCGGCCTCCGCGGCGACGACGTCGCCGGCTACGACGTGGTCGTCGCCGACACGCAGGCCCCCGCGGTGCTCGGCCTCGAGGGCGACCTGTTCGCCTCCGGCCGCATGGACAACCTCTCGGCGACGCACGCCGGGCTCGTCGCCCTGCTCGCGACGGCCGCCGCCGACGCGGCGGTGCAGCTCGACGCGATCCCCGTCTTCGCGGCGTTCGACCACGAAGAGGTGGGCTCGGCGACGCCGTCCGGAGCCGCGGGCCCCTTCCTCGAGGACGTCCTGGCGCGCATCGGGGCCGGCCTGGGCGCCTCCGGCACCGACCGTCGTCGGGCCTCCGCGGCCTCGTGGGTGCTCTCCGCCGACGCCGGCCACGCCGTGCACCCCAACTACCCCGAGCGGCACGACCCCGCGAACCAGCCCGTCGTCAACCGCGGGCCCCTGCTCAAGATCAACGCGAACCAGCGCTACGCCACCGACGGGCTCGGGGCGGCGGAGTGGGTCCGCGCCTGCGCGCAGGCCGGGGTCCCCTTCCAGGAGTTCGTCTCGAGCAACGCCGTGCCCTGCGGCTCGACGATCGGGCCGATCACCGCGACGCGGCTGGGCATCCGCACCATCGACGTCGGCGTGCCCCTGCTCGGCATGCACTCGGCCCGTGAGCTGTGCGGCGCCGACGACCCCGGCTACCTGGCCCTCGCGGCGCAGGCGTTCCTCGCCCCGACCGCGTAGGCCGCGCCTCCTGCCCCGGCGCGTGCCGCGACCCGCGTCAGGCCAGCGGGTCGCCGAAGGCGCGGTGAGCGGGGGCGCCGAGGGCCCACTCGAGCACGGGTGGCCAGGGGCCGTAGCCGCTCTCGGGCGTGAGGTGCCCGCCGCCGGGCACGACGTGCAGCGGCACCTCCAGCAGGGCACGCCAGGTGTCGGCCACGCCCCGCGGCAGCCACGGGTCGTCGTCGCCCGCGACCACGACGGCCTCGCCCCGGGCGCCGTGGTGGAGCGGGCCCCCGTCGGCGGGGCCGATCCGCGCCTCGGGCACGAAGGCGTGCATCGCGGGCTCCTGCGCGACGAGCGCCAGGTCAGGAGGCCCCACCAGCGCGACCCTGTCGACCGCGACGGGCGCGTCCCCGGCCTGCAGGGCCAGCCAGGCGATCGTGCCCAGGCTGTGCGCGAGCACGGTGACCGGCCCCTCGGTGAGCGTGGCCAGGTTCGCGCGGATCGTCGCCTCCCACGCGGCGGGGTCGGGCTCGTGCGGCGACGGCAGCTGCGGGTAGCGCACGTCGTGCCCGTGCCGCGCGAGCTCCGTCGCGAGCCAGCGCTGCCAGTGCCCCGGCGGGCGCTCGTTCTCCCAGCCGTGCAGCAGGAGGAAGCTCGAGGGCGTGGGCAGGTCCATGCGGCCACCCTGGCAGAGCGCCCGGCCGGGCGCGCGCCCGGCACGTCCCCGACACCGCGGCACGTCCGCGACACCGCGGCACGTCCGTCGGTGCCGCGGTGTCGGCGACGTGCCGCGGTGGAGCCCCCGCGGCACGCGCTGCGGCCGCCGCCCAGAGGGCGGACGGCCTCCGGTGCCACACTGGTCCGATGACCCGCCGCCCGCCGCTGCCGCGCCCGCGCCTGCCGCACCCGCGCCGGCGCGACCGCGAGCAGTCGTCGACCACCGTCACGGTGTCGCGCGTGCAGCAGGGCGACGTCTACGCGCGCGTCAGCACCATCGGGTCGAGCGGCGAGCGTCCGTTCGTCCTCGTGCCGGGCATCGGCGTCTCGTCCGACTACTTCGAGCGCCTGGCCCCGAACCTCAACGAGTACGGCCCCGTGCACGCGCTCGACCTGCCGGGGTTCGCGGGCGTGCCCCACCCCGGCGAGGCCATGAGCATCCGGCAGTACGCCGACCTCGTCGGCGCGGCGATCGACCAGCTCGAGCTGCACGACCCGGTCGTGGTAGGCCACTCCATGGGCACCCAGGTCGTCGTGGACCTGGCCGCGCGGCGCCACGAGCTGTCGACGCTCGTGCTCATCGGCCCGGTCGTCGACCCGGCGCAGAGGCGCGTGGTCCGACAGGCCCTGCGGTTCCTGCACTCGGCGTGGCACGAGCCCGGCCGTGTGAAGGTGCTGGCCGTGACCGCGTACCTGCAGTGCGGGATCCGCTGGTTCTCGCGCATCCTGCCCGCGATGATGCACTACCGCATCGAGGACCAGCTGCCCCTCGTCCAGGCCGACACGCTCGTGATCCGCGGCGAGCACGACCACGTCGCCGACCGTGCGTGGATCGAGCGCATCGGGCGGCTGATGCCGCACGCCCGCCTCTGGGAGATGCCGAACGCCGCGCACTCGGTCATGCACGCGCACGCGAACGAGGTCGCGAAGCTCTGCGTCGCGCACGCCGAGCACCGGCTCGACGACGTCGGCCCGCCCGAGGTGCACGAGTACGACGGCGCCGGCCCGGGCGACGAGCGCGAGGCCTTCGACCCGAGCCTCGGCGACCTCGTCGCCGACGTCGCGACCCGGGTGCAGCAGAGCGTGGCGGTGTCGCGCGACGACGACGAGGCGCTCGGCGAGGCCAAGACCGCCCACGCCGAGGTGATGGACCGCGCCTACGAGCGCGCCCAGGACCAGGCCGAGGGCGCGCAGGACCGGGCCGAGGGCGCGACCGACGCCCCGTAGCGGCCCGGGCACCCTGCCCGGGCCCGGTGCCCGGGTCGCTCGCGGACCTCGGACGCCGTGGCGCGGCGCGCGCTGGCTACGCCTGCCCGCCCACCGTGAGCACGACGAGGGCCACGTTGAGCACGACGACGACGGCCGTCGCCGCCCAGGCGGCGACGCGCGTGCCGAGCGCGTTCCGCGCCGATCCCATGATCGCGGGGTCGCTCGTGGCGAGCACGAGCGGGACGATGGCGAACGCGATGCCGAAGCTCAGCACGACCTGGCTGAGCACGAGCAGCCACGTGGGGCTGATCCCGGTCGCGAGCAGCACGAGCGCCGGCACGAGGGTGACGACGCGCCGCACGAGCAGCGGGATCCGCACGTGCAGCAGCCCCTTCATGATCTCGGCGCCGGCCATGGCGCCGACCGACGTCGAGGCGAAGCCGGACGCGAGCAGCCCGACGGCGAAGAGCACGCCGACCACGGGACCGAGCGCCTGCTCGATGGCGGCGTGCGCCCCGGGGATCGTGTCCGTGCCGGTGCGCCCGGAGAGGGTCGCGGCGGCGAGCACGAGCATGGCGATGTTGACGGCGCCGGCGACGATCAGGGCGAGCACGACGTCGACGCGCGTCGCCCGGAGCACCCGGTGCCGGTCGGCCCCCTCGGCGACGGTGCCGTGGTGGTCACGGGCGAGGGCGCTGTGCAGGTAGACGGCGTGCGGCATGACCGTCGCGCCGAGCATCGAGGTCGCGAGCAGCACCGACGTGGTGCCCTCGAAGCGCGGCACGAGCCCCCCGAGCATGCCGGAGGGCGAGGGCGGCGCGAAGAGCAGGCCCGCGCAGAAGCCGACCGCGAGCACCGCGAGCATCGCCACGATGACGCCCTCGAAGACGCGCCCGCCGCGGTAGCGGGTGAGCAGCAGGAGGCCCATCGAGACGGCACCCGTGATCAGGCCCCCGACGACGAGCGGCACCCCGAAGAGCAGGTGCAGGGCGAGGGCCCCGCCGATGACCTCGGCGACGTCGGTCGCGGCCGCGACGACCTCGGCCTGGCCCCAGAAGGCCAAGCGGGGGCCGCGGCGCAATCGCCCGCCGAGCACCTCGGGCAGCGACCGCCCGGTGACGACGCCGAGCTTCGCCGAGAGGTACTGCACGAGCACGGCCATCGCGTTGGCGAGCACGAGCACCCAGAGCAGCAGGTACTGGTACTCGGCCCCGGCCGTCAGGTTGGCGGCGACGTTCCCGGGGTCGACGTACGCGATCGCGGCGACGAAGGCGGGCCCGAGCAGGAGCCCTCGGGGGCGCCGTCCGGAGGCCCCGGCCGGTCGGGGCGCGGACGCGTCGTCGGTCGCGGAACGGCTCATGCTGCGAGCATAGCGAGATGTTCGGGTCCACGAACACCAGCTTTCGACGAACCGCACGGCGCCGCGCGGGAGCGAGGCGAGGTCCACGGACGACGACGGCGCGCCTCCTGCAGGAGGCGCGCCGTCGTCGTGGACCGTCGTGGCTACTCGGTCGCGACCGTGATCTTCGCCTCGCCGACGAGCAAGCCGCCCTCGACCTGCTGCGTGCCGAAGGCCTCGTTGAGCAGCTCGGCGGCGCCCTCGCTCACGTGCACCGTCGTGCCCTCGAGCACCGCGTTCGTGCCCTCGGTGCGCAACGGCTCGAGGGTGCCGCCCCAGAGGTCGAACACCACGACGTGCATGGCCGCGACGGTGCCGTCGACCGAGACGTCGCCGTACAGCTCGGAGGTGCCGGGATCGATGTCGAAGTTCGACAGCTCGACGACCGTGTCGCCGGCCGTCAGGCTGATGCCCGAGCCGTCGTGCTGGATCTCGCCCTGGACGTAGGGGCGGACCTCGCCCTCCGGGTCGAAGTAGGTGACGTTGCCGCCCGTGATCGGGAACGCGAAGACGCCGTCCGCGAACGACGCGGAGCCGACGGTGCCCGGGGTGAGCCCGAGCGTCGTCAGCGCCTCGACGAAGCCCTCGTCGACGGTGACCTGCGTGTCGACGCCGTCCGTCAACGCGGGGATCATCGCCAGCGGGCTCTCGGCGGGCGACGACTCGCCGCCGGCCTCGTCGGCGCGCTCGGCGTTCTCGCGGTGCACGGGTGCGGTGTTGTGCCCGGACGAGTCCGAGGTCGACGAGCAGGCCGCGAGCGAGAGGGCGAGGACCCCGGCGGTGAGCAGGCCGAGCGCGGTCGTCGTGGCGGAGGAGCGGGGGGTGCGGAGCATGACGGGTTCCTTGTCTGGGCGGTCCTGGTCGTGACCAGCGTAGGCCCGGCCGGCTGGGGGTCGCCGACCGGGCCGGGGCGGCCTAGGCCTCGGGCCACTCCACGGGCTCGAAGCGGTCGACGCGGCGGTGGTAGCGCTGGCCGGCGAGCCCGCCGAGCACGGCGCCGCCGAAGGCGAGCACGAGCAGCACGAGCACGGCGACGACCGCGTCGAGGGCCGGCGAGCCGAGCAGCGAGACGTCGCTCGAGCCGCCGAAGTCGCCCATGGGGCCACCGGCGCCCTGGGCACCGGCCACGAGGCCGACGATGGTCAGCACGACGCTGATGACGACGCCCCAGATGAAGACCGCGAGGCCCTGCTTGAAGCCGCTGAAGCGGGCCATGCGGGAGGCCGTGTAGCCACCGACGAAGTAGCCCAGCAGGACGATGACGCCCACGGCGATCGCGACGGTGATCGCCCCGGTCTGCGCGTTGTCGTCGAGGTACTGCTGACGCGAGGCGCCGTCGGCCTGGCTCGCCACGATCCCGCCGACCACGGCGGCGAAGAGGGCGAAGAGCACCACGCCGAAGCCCGTCGCGGCGAACCAGCCCAGCAGGCCCGCGCCGAACTTCATGCCGCTGAACTCGTCGCGCTGGGCGATGAGCGTCTGGCGGCGCACGGTGGTCCGGTCGGGGTTCTCCTCGTGCACGAGGGGGTAGTTGCCGGACGGTCGGGCACCGGAAGCCCCGCCCGCCGCACCGGCGGCACCGGCGGCACCGGCGGTCGACCAGGCGGGCACCCGGGGGGCCTCGCGGTCGCGGCCCGCGTCGCCGTCACGGTCGCGGTCGTCGCGCGCGTCGCCGTCGCGGTCGTCGCGCACGCCGTCGCGGTGGTCGTCGGAGGTGCGCTCGGCGATCGGGGGCACGCGGCCGCCCTGGTCGCCGCGGTCGCTCGGCGCGGCCTGGTGCGCCTCGGCGGCCCGCAGCGCGTCGTCGTCGTGCAGCGGGCGACGGTCGCCGTCGCCCGACCCGCCGGCCACGGCTGCGCCCACGCCACCGGTGGCGGCGGAGCCGATGCCCACGCCGGCACCGTCGAGGCGCTCCGTCTCGGAGTGGTCGGCGGCCGTGCCGTGCCCCTGCTCGCTGCGCTCCGTCGAGACGACCTCGCCGTCGACGTCCGCCTGCGGCAGCGCGTCACGGCCGTCACGGTCGGTCGAGCCGAAGGGACGGTCCCCACCGTCGGCGATGGGCGCGTCGGCGTCGTCGCCGGGCGCACGAGCCGGGATCGAGGGCTCGCCCCGACCGGCGTCACCGCTGCCGTACGGGGCCCGGCCGTCGGCGGGGCTCGACCCGGCCGGGGCGGCGGGGGCGCCGAAGTCGATCGCGGGGCCGTCGGCCGCACCGAAGTCGGTGGGGGCTCCGGCGGGGCGGTGGTCGTCGGACGCGCCACCAGCGGAGGGGTCGCGCTGATCGGAGGCGGTCGCGTCCCCGTCGCGCTCGCCGTCGAGGGGGCGGCGGTCGTCGGGACGGTCGGACGCGGGTCCGTTCGGATCGGTCATGGCTCACTCCTGTGTTCGGTGCTCGGGGCACGGGCGCCGACGTCGAGAGCGGCGCCTGTGATCTCGCTGAACGGTACGCCCGCACGGTGCCCGAGGGCCGGAGGCCTCGCCGCTCTCGGCGGACTCGCGGGCGAGGACGCCCGGAGCGGACGCCCGGGGCGGATGCGCGGCCGGGCGGCACCGGGGCGGACGCGCGGGCGCACGCTACCGTGGTCGGAGGACAACGGCAGCGAGGACGGCATGACGGACACCCCCGAGACCACGACCACCCCGGCCCCCGGCCGCAGCACACGGCGCGAGCGCCCCGCCGCCGACATCGCCCGCTCGTGGCTGCTCGTCCCCGGCACGGCCCCCGAGCGGTTCGACCCCGCCGCCGCCTCGCGCGCCGACCAGGTGGTCCTCGACATCGAGGACGCCGTCGACCCGGCCCGCAAGCCCGCGGCCCGCGACGACGTCGTCGCCTGGCTCCGCGGCGGCGGGACCGCCTGGGTGCGGATCAACGACCGCTCCACCGCGTTCTGGTCGGACGACGTCGACGCGCTCGTGGGCCTGCCGGGCCTGCAGGGCGTCATGCTCGCCAAGACGGAGGCCCCCGAGCACGTCACCGAGACGGCCGACCGCCTCGGCGGCGGCACGCGCGTGCTCGCCCTCGTCGAGTCGGCGCTCGGCATCGAGGAGGCCCCCGCGATCGCCAGGGCACGCGGCGCCTTCCGCCTGGCCTTCGGCAGCGGCGACTACCGCCGCGACACGGGCACGAGCGCCGACGACCTGGCGATGGCGTACCCGCGCTCGCGCCTCGTGGTCGCGAGCCGGATCGGCGGTCTCCCCGGCCCGATCGACGGCCCCACGGTCGGCAGCAGCCATCCCGTGCTGCGCGAGCAGTCGTCGGTCGCGGTGGCCCTCGGCCTCACCGGCAAGCTGTGCCTCGACGTCGAGCAGCTGCCCGTCATCAACGAGGTCATCAGCCCGACCCCGTCGGACGTCGCCTGGGCGCACGACTTCCTCGCGGACTTCGAGGGCCGCGGCCGGGTCATCCGCGACGGCAGCGACCTGCCGCGCCTCGGCCGGGCCCAGAAGATCGAGAAGCTGGCGACGGCGTTCGGCGTGCAGCCCGCCAGCTGAGCCGGGGCGCGCACGACGCGACGGCCGGAGGCGCGCCCTGCTGGGCGGGCCTCCGGCCGTCGGATCGCGGCCGCGGGTCAGGAGGCGGCGGCCCCGGTGTCGAGGTCGTCGCCGGCCTCGAGGTCGGGTCCCTCGGACTCCGTGATGTCGATGTCGAAGTCGTCCACGCCGGTGGGCACGGCGCGCTCGGCGTCGACGCCCGTGACCGTGTCGTCGTCGGCCGTCTCGTCGTCGGCGATCGGGTCGACCAGCGGGTCGACGACGTCGGCGTCGGCGGGGTCGCGCGGGTTCTCGATGTCGCTCATGCGTCTCCTCCTTCGGGTGTGGCGGCGGGGCGTGCACCTCGCCACGACCCAGGATGCACCGCGGGGGCCGCGCCGTCCGCGGCCGGGGCGTCCGTGGAGGGCGCGTCCAGGGACGGGGCCAGGAGGCACGGGCCGCGGCCGCGCGTCGGTGGCCGTCGGCATCATGGCCGCATGAGCATCGCCACCGACTCCCCCGACGACGTCACCGAGCACGGCTACGACCCGGGGTTCCTGGGAGTGCGGGTGCCCCTGCCCGACACGGGCGGCCGCGTGGTGCGCACGCTGCCCTACGCCCACTTCACGGTGCTGCTCGACCCGCAGCGACGGCTGGCGGCCCTGACCGCGGTCAACGTCGACGGCGCGCGGCTGGTCGACCTCGAACGGGGCGACGACTGGCACCTCGACCCGCGCGTGCCCGAGGGCGAGCAGGTCGGCGGCGAGCTCTACGCCCGCAACGACCTCGACCGGGGGCACCTCGTGCGCCGGCGCGACCCGGTGTGGGGCACGCCCGGCGTGGCCTCCCGGGCGAACCTCGACACCTTCGCCTACCCGAACGCGGCACCCCAGGCGTCGGGCTTCAACCAGTCGAAGGAGCTGTGGCTCGGCCTCGAGGACCACGTCCTCGAGCACGCGCGGGCCCACCGTCAGCGGCTCACCGTGTTCACCGGTCCCGTGCTGCGGCCCGACGACCCGACGTACCGCGGGGTGCAGCTGCCGCTGCTGTTCTTCAAGGTGGCCGCGTGGGCGGTGGACGGCGGGGCGAACGTGCGCGCCGCCGCGTTCGTGCTCGACCAGTCGTCCGAGCTCGACGAGGCCGACCTCGCGCGCGGCGTCACGAGCGACCGCACGGCCGGCGACCCGCCGCCGCTGGGGCCGTTCCGGACCTTCCAGGTGCCGGTCCGCGACGTCGCCGAGCTCACGGGCCTCGAGTTCTCGCAGCTCGCGGTCGTCGACGCCCTGCGGCCGCTGCCGACCGCGCAGCCGCCCGCCGGGACGGCGGGCACGTGGCTGCCGCTCGCCGAGACCGCCGACGTCGCGCTCTGACCCGACGGGCGGCGCTCCCCAGGCCCGCCCGGGAGGGTGTGGCAAGATGTGCGGCCGTGCCCGCCCCCGATCTCACCCCCGCGACCCACGGCGACCTCGCCCGCTCGCTGACGGTGCTGCGGGGAGACGACGCCGTGCCGGGCCGCGCGACGCCGTGGCGCGACGTCGAGGCGGTCTTCCTGGTGCCTCCTGCCGCCCGGTCCGCGGCCGACCCCGTCCGACACCTGCTCGACGAGCCCGAGCTGCACTTCGCGCCGGGCCTGCGACGCGGCACGTTGGCCGTGCTGCCCCGCGTCGACGCGCTCACCCGGGCCGTGCTCTCGTGGGAGTGGTCGGTGGAGGCGGCCGACTTCCACCTGCACTCGCTGGGCGGGGACGACCTCGACGAGGACGACCGTCGGGCGCTCGAGACGTGGCTGCGCAGCACCGTCCGGCTGCTCACCCTCTTCTCGGGCTGGATCGACGCGGCCGTCGAGCGCCTGCTCGACGACGTCGTCGAGGGGCGCGACCTGAGCACGCCGCCTCCGCTGCCCCCGACCGGCGGGTCCGGTGGCCCTGCGACGGCGGGGACCGGCACGGTCCCCGCGACGCCGCTGCGCGTGCGGGCGCCCCTGGGCACGAGGGTCGTCGCACCCGTGGCCAGCGCGGCCCACCCCCGCGTCGACGTGGAGCTGCACGACCCCTCCGACCCCGGCTGGGAGTCGTTCGTCGACGCCGCCACCCGTGCGCCGCTCGGCTACCGCCGCACGCTCGAGCACGAGGGCCTCGCGGTCGCGTTCACGTACTTCGTGGCCGACGACGTCGACGACGTCACGCCCGCCGACCTCGTGCACTGGCACGACCAGCACATCCAGCGGCAGATGCTCGCGGACGACGCCCGACAGGCGTACGTGCACCTGCTCGCCGGGCTCGAGCCGCCGAGCAGCATCCGCTACGCCTGACCGCGGTCGCCCGGGTCAGGCGACGGGCTCGTCGACGAGCGCGACGAACTGGCTGCCGATGCCGTCGACCTCGCGGCGGACGGTGCCCTCGGCGGGGGCCGGCGCCTCGGTCGGGGCGTGCCGGAAGCAGCTGAGGTGCGTCCACTCCGGCCACCACTTCTTGGGCCGCTCCTTCTCGGCGTGACCGCAGACCACGCACGCGAGCTCCACCCAGACCGGCGCGCCCGTGCGGTTCGCCCGCGACTGCAGCAACCACGCAGGAGGCTCGGCCTCGAGGGCGACGACGGTCGCCTCGGGCACGCGGCCGCTGAGGCCGTGCCGCCGCACCATCTCGACGGGCACGTCGAGGCGCTGGGCGACCTCGCGGACCGACAGCACGCGGCGGCCCTCAGGCACGGTCGAGCACCTTCTCGTACATGAACGACGCGGGCATGGTCTCCGCGTACTCGGGGATCAGGGGGATCCGCACGTAGCCGATCTTCTCGTAGAGCGCGACGGCGTCGGGCTGCCGTGCACCGGTCTGCAGCACGAGGCGGGGCTGGCCGGCCGCGTGGGCGAGGCGCTCGACCTCGGCCATGAGCCTCCTGCCGATGCCCCGACCGCGCTGGCCGTCGACGACGACGACCCGCTTGACCTCCCAGTCGTCCCCGCGACGGCGGATCGCGGCGTGGCCGAGCACGCGGTCGTCGTGGTCGAGCACGAGCAGCGTCGCGACGACGTGCTCGGCCGACAGGCGCAGCGCGGCCTCGCGGGCCGCGACGAGCTCGGCGGGCTCGTCGACGCCCGGGTCGCGGTAGCGCGCGGTCATCTCGCGGTCCATGTCGTCGCGCAGTCGCGCGGCACGGGGGTCGTCGAAGGGCACCTGCTCGAGGCGCAGGTCGGGGGTCGTGGGCTCGGCGTCCGCGTGCACGGCGTACGGCGCGTCGCTGGTGGTGCCCTCGGGGGCGGAGGTGCTGGTCGGGTCGATCGTCGTCACCCCACCATCGTGGCACCGGTTCAGAAGCGCACGCCCCGCGCGGCCATGAACGGCACCGGGTCGGTGGGGCTCCCGTTGATCCGGGTCTCGAAGTGCAGGTGGCAGCCCGTGCTGTTGCCCGTCGAACCGACGAGGGCGACGAGCTGGCCGGCGGCGACGCGCTGGCCGTTGGCGACGCGGATGCCGCCGTTCAGGATGTGACCGTAGGCGGTCGACACGCCTCCGCCGTGCGAGATGCGCACGTAGTTGCCGTAGCCGCCGTAGTACCCGGCGTAGTTGACGGTGCCGGCCGACGCCGCGTAGATCGGCGTGCCGCAGCCGGGGGCCAGGTCGATGCCCTCGTGGAGCTTCCACACGCCGGTCACGGGGTTGACGCGGTAGCCGTAGGGGCTCGACATGTAGCCACCACCGGGACGCACCCAGCCGGAGCCGCCCTGGGCGGGCGGGGGCGCGACGACGCCGCCGTTGCCGGGTCGGCTCGGTGCGGGAGCCGGGGCCGGCGCCGACGGGCGGGGCGCGGACGGCCGGGGTGCTGCCGCGGCGGCCGCAGCGGCCGCAGCGGCGGCACGGGCGTCGACCTCGGCCTGGGCACGGGCCGCGGCCTCGGCCTCAGCACGGGCGGCGGCCTCGGCGGCGGCCTTCTCGGCGGCGATGCGCTTGGCCTCGGCCACGCCCGCGGCGAAGCCGGCCTCGGTCTCGGCGGTGGCGTCCTGGAGGAGCGACAGCTGCGCCTGCAGCTGGCCCTCGTTGGCCTCCTTCTCGGCCACGGCCGCCGCGGCGGCGTCGGAGGCCTGCTGGGCGGCGTCCATCGAGCTCTGCGCGTCGGCCTTCTTCTTCGCGAGGGCGTCGCGTGCGACGACGGCCTTGTCGGTCAGCGACTGCGCCGTGTTGCGGTCCTGGACGGCCTGCTCGCGGATGCCGTTGGTCTGCTCGGTGAGCTTGCTCATGGTGCCGAGGCGGTAGAGGAGGTCGTCGGCACCGTCGGTGTCGCCGACGAGCTGCGTGGTGACGTTGCCGCCGCCGGTGCGCGCCAGCTGGGCGGTCACCTGCCCGGCGCGCTGCTCGCTCGCCGTGGCGATCGCGTCCTGCTCGTCGGCCTGGGCCTGGAGGTCGGCGGCCTCGACGGCCTGCAGGTCGGCGGCCTCCTGCGCCTCCTGGAAGGCGACGCCGAGGCGCTCGGCCTCGGCCTGCTTCGACGACGCGTCGGCCTGCAGGCCGCTGATGAGCGACTGGAGCTCGCGGATCTGCGCCTGCTTCGCGTTCTCGTTGCCGCGCGCCGCCGCGACGTCGTCCCACGACGGGTAGCTCGCGGCCTGGGCGGGCGAGCTCGTGCCGACGCCCGCCACGACGACCACGAGCGCCAGCAGCAGCGCCGAGGTCGCGCCGCCGAACCGCTTCGCCGCGCCGACCCCTGCACCGGCGCCTGCGATCGCGGGACGGTGACGGGCGCTGGCCAGCGTGCGGCGGGACGAGGTCAAGGAGGTGCCAATCGTTCGGTGGTCACCGCCCTGGCGTCCGCGCGCGGCGGCCGTCGGGGCGACGGGGGGAGGATCCGGACCAGCCTAGGCGGGAAGCGCGGAAGGGTAAACCGTGGATCGAAGGCCTGCGGGGAAGCCCCGCACCCCAGTCGTGGGGAGGAGAGGTCTTCGAGCGGGCGCCCCGCGGCCCCGGTGCCCGTGTCCCCACCGCCGGTCGCGAGCGGACCTCGGCGTGCGAGACTCCCCCCGTGACGACGACACGCGTGCGCAACTGGGCCGGCAACCTCGAGTACTCCGCGGAGCGGGTCGCCCGGCCGGGGTCGGTCGACGAGCTGCGCGAGCTCGTCCGCGGCGCCCGCCGGGTGCGCGCGCTCGGCACGCGGCACAGCTTCAGCGACGTCGCCGACGGTCCCGGCCTGCTCGTCTCCACGGAGCTGCTGCCCGCGCAGCTCGAGGTCGCCGCCGACCGGAGGACCGCCACCGTCTCGGCCGGTTCCACCTACGCGGTCGTCGCGACCGCCCTCGAGGCCCAGGGCCTGGCCCTGCTCAACACGGGCTCCCTGCCGCACATCTCGGTGGGCGGCGCGATCTCGACGGGCACGCACGGCTCGGGCCTGGCCCTGGGGTCGCTGGCGAGCCAGGTCGCCGCGGTCCAGATCGTCGGCGCGGACGGGTCGCTGCGCCGCGTGGCCCGCGGCGACGCCGACTTCGGCGGCAGCGTGCTCGCCCTGGGCGCGGTCGGGGTCGTCGTGGCCGTCGAGCTCGACGTGCAGCCCAGCTTCCGGATGCGGCAGGACACCTACCTCGACCTGCCCTGGTCGGCCGTCGACGACTCGCTCGTCGACGTCCTCGCGGCCGGCTACAGCGTGAGCCTGTTCCACGAGTTCGACGAGACCGTGCGCGAGCTGCTGGTCAAGACGCGCGTACCCGAGGGCCGCGACGACGTCGACGTCCCCGACGAGCTCTTCGGCGCGCGACGCCGGCAGGTCGACGAGCACGAGCGCGTGGCGGCCGCCGACGACGTGGCACCGTCGCACATGACCCCGATGGACGGCACCGTGGGCGCCTGGCCCGACCGCCTGCCGCACTTCAGGATCGACGCCACGCCCTCGGTGGGCTCCGAGCTGCAGAGCGAGCACTTCGTGCCGCTCGAGCACGGCGCGGCGGCCCTCCGGGCGCTGCAGCGCTTCGGCGCCGACCTCCGGCCGCACCTGCACACCTGCGAGACGCGCGTCGTCGCGGGCGACGACCAGTGGCTCTCCCCCACCCCCGTCGACAGCCTGGCCATCGCGTTCACGTGGAAGGACCACCCCCGCGAGGTCGGCGAGCTGGTGCCGCGGGTCGAGCGCGCGCTCGGCGCGTGGGGGCCCCGCCCGCACTGGGGCAAGCTCTCGTCGATGCCCCGCGAGCAGCTCGCCGTGGCCTTCCCACGGCTCGACGACTTCGCCTCGCTCGTCGCCCGCGTCGACCCCGAGGGGGCCTTCCGCGGGCCCTACCTGGAGCGCCTGCTCGGCTGACCGGCCCCTCCTGCCACCGCGCAGGAGGCGCGGCCCCGGTCCGGCGCGCACGCCCCGTCGGGCACGACCCCGGTGGCGACCAGGGGCCTATCGGCCGTCGGGCACGCCCTCGCCCGTCGGGTCGGGACGACCGGCGTCCCCGAGCTGCGCCCCGCCCGCGGCGTCGCCGTGCCAGTCGACCAGCCGCCAGCCGTCGTCGGGCTCGCCCTCGACCACGACGACGCCCGTGTTCTCGAGCTGGTGGGTGCGGAGGAACCCCTCGTCGCGCCCCGTGGACCGGCCGGCGGCCCAGCACCGGATGGCCGCTCCGTGGCTGACGACGGCGAGCGTGCCGTGCCCGGCGGCGTGCGCGGCGGCGACGGCGCTCGCGATCCCCGCGTCGTAGCGGGCGAAGAACTCGTGCCCCGACTCGCCGCCGGGCACCTGCCGGTCGAGGTCGCCCTCGGCCCAGCCGACGACCGCCGAGAGGTAGGCGTGCACGGCCTCGGGGTCGGAGCGCCGCTCGAGGTCGCCGGCGCTGATCTCGCGCAGCTCGCCGATCTGCAGCGGCTCGATCCCGAGCGCGGCGACCAGCGGGGCGGCGGTCTCGTGGGTGCGCACGAGGTCGGTCACCACGACGGTGCCGAGGGACTCGCCCGCGAGCGCGGACGGCAGCGCGGCGGCCTGGCGCCGCCCCAGGTCGGTGAGCCCGGGGCCCGGGACGTCGGTGTCGAGCTCGCCGAGCACGTTGGCGGGCGTCTGGCCGTGGCGGACGAGCAGGAGGCGCATGACGCCCAGCCTACGGGCCGCCGCCGACGAGGCGGCCGCGCCTCAGGCCCAGGCCCCGGCGCCGTCGACGCGCGCGTCGGCGCGGACGAGGGTGGGGCGCACCAGCCGCGCGGCGGCCTCGTCGGGACCCTCCGCCCAGGCCCGGGCGGCCTCCTGCGCCATGCCGAACGCCGCGTGCCGGGCGGCGAGCCGGTCGAGGCGCAGGTCCCGGGGCACCTCCACCGCCCAGGTCTCGTCGACGACGTCGCGGACCGACCGCCAGGGCCCCTCGTCGACGAGCAGGTAGTTGCCCTCGCTGACGACCACCTCGATCTCGGGGCCGACCTCGATGGCGCCGCCGAGCGCCTCCTCGACGCCGCGGACGTAGTCGGGGGCCCAGACGGTGACCGGTGCGTGCTCCCGCAGGCGGCGCAGGAGGGCCAGGTAGCCCTCGCCGTCGAAGGTGTCGATCGCGCCCTTGCGATCGAGGCGGCCGAGCCGCGCCAGGGTCGAGCCGGCGAGGTGGAACCCGTCCATGGGCACGCCGACGGCCGGCACCCCCGACGCGACCAGCGCGGCGACGACGGAGGCCGCGACGGTGCTCTTGCCGCTGCCGGGCTCGCCGGCGACGCCGACGAGGAGGCGGCGGCCGGGCCGTTCCGTGCGGAGCACGCCCACGCGGGCCAGGGCGTCGGCCGGCGACGCGATCGGGCGCGCGCTCACGTCACTCGTGCGCCGTGCGGCCGGAGGCACGCCCCTCGGCCTCGAGGCGCGCCGCGGCGGCCTTCTCGCGCCTCGTGACGGTGACCTTGCGCAGGCCGGTGAGGACGATCGGCAGCACCGAGAGCAGCACGAGCACGATCGCCCAGAGGTCGATGTGGTCGGCGATGATCGGCACGCCCCCGAGCAGCGAACCGAGCACCGTGAGGCCGACCGCCCAGAGGAACGCGCCCGTGACGTTGAAGAAGAGGAACCGCGGGTAGCGGTACCCGGCCGTGCCCGCGGCCAGCGGCACGTACGTGCGCACGATGGGCACGAAGCGGCCCAGGATCAGCGACTTGCCGCCGTGGCGGGCGAAGAACGCCTCGGCCTTCTCGAGGTAGGCGGTCTTGAGCACGCGGGCGTCGTCCTTGAAGAGGCGGCGGCCGAAGCGGTTGCCGAGCAGGTAGCCGACCTGGTCGCCGAGGAACGCCGCGACGAAGGCCGTGCCCGCGAGCAGCCAGATCGGCAGGCCGAGCGGCTCGTGCAGCACGCCCGCGGTGAAGAGCAGGCTGTCGCCGGGCAGGAACGGGAACAGCACGCCCGACTCGACGAAGACCATGAGCGCGACGATGCCGAGCGCCCACGGCCCGAACTGCGGCAGGAACTCCTGTGGCTCGAACAGCGTGAAGCCGCCGAGCAGGGGCAGGGCGGCGGGCAGGGAGGCGAGGGTCGCGGCGATCGTCACCGGGGCACCCTAGCAACGGCTGTCGTCGCGCCCCTGGCACCGTGCGGTCGGCCGTGGGATCGACCCCGCGGGTCGGCCGAGCGGGGGATGCGCCCGGGGCGGACCCCTCGGTACGGTCGGCAGCATGGAGACGACCGCATGATCGAAGCCCACGGACTCACGAAGCGCTACGGCCCCAAGACCGCCCTCGACGACGTCACGTTCACGGTGCGCCCCGGCGTGGTGACCGGGTTCCTGGGCCCGAACGGTGCCGGCAAGTCGACGACCATGCGCATGGTCGTGGGCCTCGACCGCCCCACCTCGGGCACCGTGACGGTCAACGGCACCTCGTACGCGGCGCACCGGGCGCCGCTGCACGAGGTCGGCGTCCTGCTCGACGCGAAGGCCGTGCACAAGGGCCGCAGCGCGCGCGACCACCTGCTCGCCATGGCCGCGACGCACGGCATCGGCAGGAGGCGCGTGGACGAGGTCATCGGCCTCACCGGCCTCGAGCCGGTCGCGAAGAAGCGCGTCGGCGGGTTCTCGCTCGGCATGGGCCAGCGCCTCGGCATCGCGGCCGCCCTGCTCGGCGACCCGCGGACGGTCATCTTCGACGAGCCCGTGAACGGCCTCGACCCGGAGGGCGTCACCTGGGTCCGCCAGCTGTGCCGCCACCTGGCGGGCGAGGGGCGCACGGTGTTCCTCTCCTCGCACCTCATGAGCGAGATGGCCCAGACGGCCGACCACCTCATCGTGCTCGGCCGCGGCCGGGTGCTGGCGGACTCGCCGCTCCGCGACGTCATCAGCGGGGCCTCCGGCGTGGGCGCGCGCGTGCGCAGCCCGCACGTCGACCACCTCGTCGGCCTCGTCCGGCCCGAGGCGACCGACGTCGTCGCCCTCGAGCCCGGGCTGGTCGAGCTGCGCGGCGTCAGCGCCGCGCGCGTCGGTGAGGTCGCGGCCTCGGCCGGTCTCGCGCTGCACGAGCTCACCCCCGTCGAGCGCTCCCTGGAGGACGCCTACCTGGCCCTCACGCAGGACGCCGTCGAGTACCACGCCGGGACCACCGGCGCACCGCAGGAGGCCGCACGATGACCACGACCACCGCTCCCGCCCGCACCGGCCACTCCGCCGGCCGCGGCGTCACCTTCGGCGGCGTGCTCCGCTCGGAGTGGATCAAGCTGCGCAGCCTCCGCTCGACGTGGTGGTGCGCCGCCCTCATCGTCGTCGTCATCGTCGGCTTCGCCGCCCTGCTCTCGAGCGTCACGGGCTCGGGCCCCGAGGGCACGCCGGGCGCCCCGGCGCCCGAGGGCCTCGACCAGCAGCTGGCGCTCTCCGCGCTGACCATCGGCATCGTCTTCGCCCAGCTCATCGCGGCCGTGCTCGGTGCCCTGATCATCACGGGCGAGTTCGGCACGGGCATGATCCGTTCGACCTTCGCGGCCGTGCCCCGACGCACCGCGGCACTGGTGGCGAAGGTGCTGCTCGTGGGCCTGCTCACGCTCGTCGCCTCGGCGCTCGGCCTGCTCGGCGCACTGGGCGTCTCGCTGCCCCTGCTCGACGGCGCCGGGGTCTCCCCCGACCTCGGCGACGGCAAGCTGTGGACCGCCCTGCTGGCGGCGGCGGGGAGCGTGGCGCTCATCGCGATGATGGCGTTCGGCATCGGCGCGATCATCCGCAACGGCGCCGGCGCGATCGCCGCGGCCGTGGGCATCGTCTTCGTGCTGCCGATCCTGTTCGCGCTCCTCGTCAACAGCGTGCAGGACGCGGCCTGGCCGAGCGACCTGCAGGAGTTCTCACCGGCGCAGGCCGCCACGCGCATGTACGAGTACACGCTCGAGGGCAGCGACAACCCGTTCGTGCTGCCGCCGGTGGACGGCGCGATCGTGCTGGACCCCTGGCAGGCAGCGCTCGTGCTGGCCGGCTGGGTGGTCCTCTTCTTCGTGATCGGCCTCGCCCTCGTGAAGCGCCGCGACGTGTGAGCGGCACGCAGCACCAGCGCTGAGCGACACGCGTCGCGCAGATCGATCGGCCGGTCGGGAATGATCCCGACCGGCCGACGCTTGTCCCGGAGCGGTGCACCGCGTCGGACCGATCCCCCGGGCGCGCACCCCCTGACACATCCAGCTGCACCCGACCGGGCCCGCCCGGTCGGCACCGCCCGAGCGAGGAGCACGCCCGTGACGAACGGAACGACCACCAGCACGACCGACGCCGACGGGACGGACCGCACCGGCGCCCCCGGCCGGGTCGCCGAGCCCACGGGCGCCGCCGCCGACGGGCGCGCCCCCGACGGCACGGACGCGGCGCTGGCCGCCCGCGACCGCCTCGTCATCGGGCTGCTGCTCGTGTCGGCGTTCGTCGTGATCCTCAACGAGACGATCATGGGCGTGGCCCTGCCGCGACTCATGGCCGACCTCGGCATCACCGCCACGGCCGGCCAGTGGCTGACCACCGCGTTCATGCTCACGATGGCGGTCGTGATCCCCGTCACGGGGTTCCTGCTCCAGCGCTTCAACACGCGCCCGGTGTTCCTCGCGGCCATGACCCTGTTCAGCACCGGCACGCTCGTCGCGGCCCTCGCGCCCGGGTTCGGCGTGCTCCTGCTCGGCCGCGTCGTGCAGGCCAGCGGCACGGCGATCATGATGCCGCTGCTCATCACCACGGTGCTCAACCTCGTGCCGCCGGCCACGCGCGGCCGCACCATGGGCAACATCTCGATCGTCATCTCGGTCGCGCCCGCGGTCGGACCGACCATCTCGGGCCTGATCCTCCAGGCGTTCAGCTGGCGCGCCATGTTCCTCTTCGTGCTGCCGATCGCCCTCGCGGCCCTCGCGCTCGGCGCCTGGAAGATCGTCAACGTCTCCACGCCCCGTCGCGCCCCCCTCGACGGCCTCTCGATCGTGCTCTCGGCGCTCGGCTTCGGCGGGCTCGTCTACGGCCTCGCCACGCTCGGCGAGGGTGGCGAGGCAGCGGTGCCCGCGTGGGTGCCCGTCGTCGTCGGCGCCCTCTCGCTCGTCGCGTTCGTCCTGCGCCAGCGCTCGCTGCAGAAGAGGGACGCGGCCCTGCTCGACCTCCGCGTCTTCCTCTCCAAGGCGTTCACGATCTCGACCACCGTGCTCGGCGTGAGCATGATCGCCCTCTTCGGCACGCTCATCCTGCTGCCCCTCTACCTGCAGCAGGTGCACGGGCTCGACACGCTGCCGACGGGCCTCCTGCTGCTCCCCGGCGGCATCGTCATGGGCGTGCTCGCCCCCGTCGTCGGCCGCTTGTTCGACCGCTTCGGCCCGACGCCGCTCGTCGTGCCCGGCACGATCGTCGTGAGCGCCGCGCTGTGGGCCTTCACGACCGTCGACGAGGCGACGCCGATCCCGTTCGTGCTCGCGATGCACGTGCTGCTCAGCATCGGCCTGGCCTTCACGTTCACGCCGCTGTTCACCTCGGGCCTCGGTTCGCTGCCGCAGAAGCTGTACTCGCACGGCTCGGCGACCGTGAGCACGATCCAGCAGGTCGCGGGCGCGGCCGGCACCGCGCTGTTCATCACGACCATGACGCTCGCCGCGGCAGCCGCCAGCAGCGACGGCGCGGGCGACGTGACGGCCGCGGCCGAGGGCGTGAGCTCGGCGTTCTTCGTGGGCGCGTGCATCTCGCTCGTATCGGTCGTCGGCGCGTTCTTCGTGCGCCGCCCGGCGAACCTGCCCGCCGACGGCGTCCCGATGGGGCACTGACCGCAGCCGGCACGCCGCCGCCCCGGCGCGCGCGCCCGCCCGCCCGCACCCCGGGAACCCGCCTGCACCCCAGACCCGTTCCTGGGGTGCACGCGTGTTCCTGGGGTGGACCGGCACGGCGGCGGCGCGGCGCGGCGGCGCGGCCGCGCGGCGGCGGCGCAGGAGGGGCGGGCCGGCTCAGCCGCGGACGAGCGGCTCCTGCCCCGCGAGCTGAGGGCCGAGGCCGATGTCGACGACGACCACCTCGCCGGCGAGGTCGCGGGCCGGCGCCAGCAGCAGCCCCGCCTTGCACGCCCCGAAGGTCACGGTGACGGCCGCGGGGAGCACCACCGGCGACGGCACGGCGCCGTCGTCCGGTCCCGTCCCGCTCGGCAGGTCGCAGGCCACGACGATCGGGGCGCCCTCCCCGGCGAGCGCGGGCAGCAGCGCGGCGACGACCGCGGCGGCCGCACCGCGGAGCGCGGGGTCGTCGCCGGTGCCGGTGCCGAGGATCCCGTCGACGACGACGTCGACCCCGCGGAGGCGGGCGCGGGCCGTGGCGGGGTCTTGCCAGTCGTCGACGGGCGAGGTCGCGACTCCTGCGCCCGTGGCGGCGGCGGAGCCGTCCTCGTGCACGCGCGAGCCGAGGGCGACGCTCGTGACCTCGACCCCCTCGGCGGCGAGCTCGGCGCCGGCGAACAGCGCGTCCCCGCCGTTCGAGCCGCTGCCGACGAGCAGCAGCACGCGACCGCGGTCGGCCCGCCCGGCGGCGGCGAGCCGTGCCCGGAGGCGGCGCCGCACCTCGGCGGCGAGCCCGGCGGCGGCGCGCGCCATGAGCGGTTCCCCGGCCTCGAGCAGCGGTCGTTCGGCGGCGCGCACCTGCGCGGCGGAGTACCCGTCCATGCCGCCATGGTGGCCCGCGCGACCGGCCGCCGACCGCCGGGGTGGGAGGATGGACGGATGCGCGCGACCACCCCGAACCCCGTCGACGGCGTCGAGATCGCGTGGGAGGCCGCGGGCGAGGGGCCGCCGCTGCTGCTCGTGCACGGCTCGGGCCTGTCCCGCGGCACCTGGCGCGGGCTCGGCTACCTGCGCGACCTGCAGCGCGACTTCACGGTCGTCGCCGTCGACCTCCGGGGCCACGGGCGCAGCGGCACGCCCCACGACGTCGCCGCCTACGACACCGACCGGCACCTGGGCGACGTGCGGGCCGTGCTCGACGCGGCCGCCGCGGCGGGGGCGGTCGACGGCCCGGTGCACTACGTCGGCTACTCGTTCGGCGCGCGCCTCGGCCTGGCGCTGGCGGCCGCCGAGCCCGAGCGGCTGCGCACCCTCACGACGATCGGTGGCGACTGGGCGCCCATGGACGGCGACATCGCCCGCACCTTCACGCCCCGCTGGCGCGAGGCGCTCGGCACGGGTGACATGGCCGCGTTCCTCGACGCGTGGGAGGAGAGCGCAGGAGGCCCGCTCGACCCCGGCACGCGCCTCGCCTTCGCGCAGGACGACGCGCTCGCCCTGCGCGCCTACTTCGAGGCGGCCGAGCTGAGCCCGGGGGTCCCGCTCGACGTCCTCGCGGGCGTCAGGACGCCCACGCTGCTCGTGGCGGGCACGCGCGACGAGCGTCGCGCGCAGCACTCGCAGGAGGCTGCGAAGGCGATGCCGGACGCCCGCTTCTCGTGGCTGGTCGGGCAGGACCACGGGTCGAGCCTCCTGCCGGTGGACGAGGTCACCGACCTGCTGCGCACCTTCCTCGAGGCCGTCGAGGGCTGACGTCCGGCCGGGGCGCCGACCGCCTCACCAGGTGAGCACGAAGCGGCCGCGCACGCCGCCGCCCTCCATGCGCCGATGGGCGTCGGGCGCCTCGGCCGCGGGCAGCACCTCGGCCACGCGCGGGGTGAGCACCCCGTCCTCGACGGCCTGGCGGAGCCCGTCGAGCGACTCGCCCGAGAGGTACTCGCCGAACACCATGACCTGCTCGAAGCGGACGTCGCGCTCGCCGGTGCCCTGCCAGCCGCGCACCGCGACGAACGAGCCGCCGTCGCGGAGCGCGGGCAGCGCCTCCTCGTGCTGCAGGGCCGTGTCCACGAGCCCGTCGACGCCGTCGGGGAAGAGGGCCCGGACGGCGTCGGCGAAGCCCGCGCCCCGCTCGACGACGTGGTCGGGACCGAGCGAGTCGACGAGGGCGCGGTCCTTCTCGGCGCTGTCGGCGACCACGACGAGGCCCTGCTCCTCGGCGAGCTGCACGAGGTAGTTGCCGAGCAGTCCGGCCGACCCGGTGACGGCGAGCACCTGACCGGGCTCGAGGCCCATCAGGTGGAACGACTGCACGGCGGTGAGCCCGTTCATCGGCACGGTCGCGGCCTGCTCGAGCGTCGTGCCGGCGGGGACGCGCGCGAACGAGCCGAGCGGAGCAACGAGGCGCTCGACGTAGGCGCCCCCGTGCTCGCTGAGCGGCAGGGCGATCGCCATGACCTCGTCGCCGACCGCCCACCCCTCGACGCCGTCGCCGACCTCGTCGATCGTGCCCGCCGCGTCCATGCCGGGGACGTACGGGGGTCGGGCGTCGCCCGTGTCCCGCCCGCCCGATCGCACCCCGGCGTCGGTGGGACTGACGGCCGAGGCACGGACCGCGATGCGGACCTCCCCCGGGCCCGCGTGGGGCTCGGGCACCTCGTGGACGGCGAGGGCCTCGGGCCCTCCGAACTGCGTGACTCCGACGACCTTCATGGCTCCCGGTCTACGCCGCCGACCTCCGAGCGCGGTGCCCGCCAGCGCTCGCTCCGAGGGTGGTTGTTAGGATAGCCTTGCCTCACTTGTCGGACCTCGACCCGGACGGAACCCCTGTGACCCCTCGCTCCCGCCCCGCCCTCGCCCTCACGTCCCTCGGGCTCGGGCTCGGCCTCGCCCTCGCCCTCACGGCCTGCTCGGGCGCGGGCGCCCCGCTCGACGCCGCCGCACCCGGCGACGACGCCCGCACCGTGACGATCTCCGGCAGGGACGGCGACGTCACCGTGCCCCTCGAGCCCGAGCGCGTGGTCGCGCTCGACAGCACGAGCTTCGAGACGCTGCGCGACTGGGGAGTGACGCCCGTGGCCGCCCCCAAGGGCCTCCTGCCCCGCGAGGGCTTCGAGGACTGGCTGGCCGACGACGACATCGCCGACGTCGGGACCCACCGGGAGCCCGACCTCGAGGCGGTCGCCGCGGCCGAGCCCGACGTCATCATCGGCGGCTACCGGTTCGCGGAGTACACCGACGAACTGGAGCGGATCGCGCCCGTCGTCGACGTCGCGGGCAGCGACGAGCACGACGGCGGCTACGTCGCGTCCCTGGAGCACCAGGCCGAACAGCTGGGGCGCCTCTTCGACCGCGAGCAGGACGCCGCCGAGCTCGTCGCCGCGTTCGAGCGGTCGGAGCGCGCCGCCGCCGACGCCACCGACGGCGAGAGCGTGTTCCTGGCGGTCGTCTCGGGCGGCAGGATCGACAACGGCGCCCAGCGCCTCGGCCGCATCATCGAGCCCCTCGACCTCGTCGACGTCTTCGCGGGCGACGAGGGCGACGTGCACGGGGACTCCGGGCTCGCACCCGAGACCATCGCCCAGGCCGACCCCGACTGGGCCATCGTCATGGACCGCGACGCCGCGATCGGCGAGGGCGACTCGCCCGCCGCGGCCGTCTTCGCGGCGCAGGAGGCCTTCGCCGGCACGACCTTCGGCCGCGAGGACCACGTCCTCCACCTCGACCCCACGTTCTACACGCGCGAGAGCCTGCAGTCGTACCAGGAGGCGTACGACCAGATCACCGCGGCGTTCACCGCGTGACCGCGGCGCCCCCACGGGCGGCCGACCCCACCGGGGCGCCCCGACCCGTGGCGGTCGGACCCGCGGGCCCGCCCGCTCGCCGGCGCCGCCGCCTCCTGCTCGGAGCCCTGGCGGCCGTGACGCTCGCCCTCGTGGCGGCGTCGCTGGCGATCGGCGGCTACGACATCACGCCGCGGGGCCTGCTCACCGACCCCGCGCAGCGCGAGATGTTCCTCGTCAGCCGGGTGCCGCGGACGCTCGCGCTCGTCTTCTCGGCCGTCGCCCTGGGGATCGGCGGCGTCGTGATGCAGCTCGTGACCCAGAACCGGTTCGTCGAGCCGACGACCGCCGGGACGACCCAGTGGGCCGGCCTGGGCCTCGTCGTGATGCTCGTGCTCGTGCCCGGGGCACCGCCGCTCGTGCGCATGCTCGCCTGCAGCGCCTTCGCGTTCGTCGGCACGATGCTGTTCCTCGGGGTGCTGCGCGGCGTCCGCGCCCGCGGTGGGCTCGTCGTGCCGCTCGTGGGCATCATGCTCGGTGCGGTGGTCGGCAGCGGCACCCTGCTGCTCGCGACGACGTTCGACCTGCAGCAGTCGCTCGGGGCGTGGCGGTCGGGCGGCTTCAGCAGCGTGGTGCGCGGCTTCTACGAACCGCTCTGGGCGGTCGCCGCCCTCGCCGTCGTGACGGTGGTCGTCGCCGACCGGCTCACGGTCGTGGGCCTCGGCCGCGACGTGGCGACGAGCCTCGGCCTGCGCTACCGGCGCACGGTCGTCCTCGGCGTCTCGCTCGTGGCCCTCTCGTCGGGCGTGACGAGCGTGGTCGTGGGGTTCCTGCCGTTCCTCGGACTGATCGTGCCGAACGTCGTGTCGGCGCTGCTCGGCGACGACGTGCGGCGGAACCTGCCGTGGGTGGCCCTGCTCAGCGCCGCCCTGCTCGTCGCGTGCGACCTCGTGGGGCGCACCGTGGTGGCGCCGATGGAGATCCCGGCCTCGGTCGTCCTCGGCGTGGTCGGCGCCGCCGCCTTCCTCGCGCTCGTCCTGTCGAGGGGGCCCCGTGCCGCACTCTGATCCCGCGCAGGAGGCCCGCCCCGGCCCCGTCCCGCACGGGGGCCCTGCAGCCGGGGCCGACCGGCGCGCACGGCTCGACCGGCGCGCACGGCTCGACCGGCGCGCGCCGCTCGACCGGCGCGCACGGCTCGACTGGCGCGCACGGCTCGTGCTCGTCGGCGCCGTGGCGGTCGTGCTCGTGGCGTGCTTCCTGTTCCTGTTCGTGAAGGGGCCGCTGTCGTTCACGCTTCCGCGCCGGGCGACCTTCGTCGGCGCGATGGCGGTCGTCGCGTTCACGCAGGCCGTCGCGACCGTGGCGTTCCACACCGTGACGGGCAACCGGATCCTGAGCCCCTCGATCCTCGGGTTCGACTCCCTGTACGTGCTCGTGCAGACCACGGCGGTCTTCGCGCTCGGCGGCGCGACCGTGCAGCGCGCCGACGGGCTGGCGTGGACCGTGGCCCAGACGGTGCTCATGGTGGTGCTCGCGACCCTGCTCTACCGGTGGCTCCTCACGTCGAGACGGGGCGGCATCGTGACCCTCCTGCTGGTCGGCGTCGTCCTGGGCCTCGCCTTCGACTCGCTCTCGAGCTTCCTGCAGCGCCTGCTGTCGCCCACCGAGTTCGACGTCCTGCAGCTCGATCTCTTCGGCCGGATGAGCGCCGTCGGCGCCGACGAGCTGCCGCTCGCCGTCGCCGTGTGCGCCGTCGTCGGCGTGCTCGTCTGGCGTCGGCGCGACCGGCTCGACGTGCTGCTGCTGGGTCCCGAGCACGCGACCGCGCTCGGACTGTCGTACCGCCGCGAGCTCACGACCGTGCTCGTGCTCGTCTCCGTGCTCGTGGCGTTCTCCACGGCCCTCGCCGGGCCGATGACCTTCTTCGGGTTCCTCGTCGCGACGCTCTCCTACCAGGTGGCCGGCGACTGGCGTCACCGGGCCGTGCTGCCCATGGCGTTCCTCCTGGGCCTCGCCACCCTCGTCGGCGGGCAGTTCGTGCTGCAGCACGTCTTCTCCGCCAACGGCTACCTCACGATCCTCCTCGAGGGCGTCGGCGGACTGGTGTTCCTGACCCTCCTGCTGCGGAAGAAGGCGCTCACGTGATCGAGTTCTCGGACCTGACCAAGGCCTACGCGGACGAAGTGGTGCTCGGCCCGGTCGCGGGCCGCATCGGCTCCGGGGGCATCACCGCGCTCGTCGGGCCCAACGGCGCCGGCAAGTCCACGCTGCTCTCGGTGATCGCCCGCCTCCTCGAGCCCACGTCGGGCACCGTGCGCGTGGCCGGGCTCGACGTCGCCACGACGCCCTCGTCCGAGATCGCGAAGCGCCTCGCGATCCTCCGACAGGACGCCCACGTGCTCGCCCGGCTCACCGTGCGCGACCTCGTCGGCTTCGGGCGGTTCCCGCACTCGCGGGGACGGCCGGGTCCCGACGACCGCCGCATCGTGGGCGAGGTGCTGGAGTTCCTCGGGCTCGAGCCGCTCGCCGACCGCTACGTCGACGAGCTCTCGGGCGGGCAGCGCCAGCGCGCGTTCGTCGCGATGGTGCTCGCCCAGGACACCGAGCACGTGCTGCTCGACGAGCCGCTGAACAACCTCGACATCGAGCACAGCGTCCGCATGATGCGCCACCTGCGCCGTGCCGCGGACGAGCTGGGCCGCACCGTCGTCGTCGTCGTGCACGACATCAACTTCGCGGCCGCCTGGGCGGACCGGGTCATCGCCCTCCGGGACGGGCGCATCCACACCTCGGGCACGGTCGACGAGGTCGTGCGTGCCGACGTGCTCACCGACGTCTTCCGCACCCCCGTGACCGTGCACGAGGTCGAGGGGCGACGGATCGCCGTCTACTACCGCGGGGACTGACGCGCGCGGGGCCGGGCACCCGGACGGTGCGGCTACCCCGCTCGCCGACCGGCGAGCAGGGCGTAGAGCAGCGGCACCACCGACGTGACCAGGAGCACGGTGCCCAGGCCGTCGTCGTCGGCCCGCAGGACGGCGCCCGCGACGAGCGTCGCCCCGAAGACGACCGCGGCCAGCACCCGCCGGGCGGTCCGCTCGATGCGCGACAGCTGCTTCTCGATGCGGGGGCTGCCCACCTCGAGGGTGCCGTCCTCCAGGCGGCCGACGAGGTGGTCGAGGCGCCCTGGCAGCCGCGCCGCCACGGCGAGGGCGTCGGTGGTCCGCCGGGCGACGTCCTGGACGGCGTTCCCGCGCTCGTCCCGGACAAGGCGCGCGGCGTAGGGCTCGACCGAGTCCCACAGGTTGAAGGCCGGGTCGAGCGCGCTCGCCACGCCGGAGGTCAGGGTCACCGCGCGGAGGACGAGCAGGAAGTCCTCGGGCAGCTGGAAGGGCAGCGACCGGATGAGATCGCCGAACTGGCCCGCGAACTCGCGGTACTCGCGGGGGTCGACCTCCCTCAGCTCGGCGAACCCCATGCCGCCGAAGCGCGCGAAGGTGGCCGTGACGGCGCGCTCGAGCTCGTTCGTGTCGGCGGTCGGCAGCAGGACGCCGAGGTCCCGCATGGCGCCGACCATGCCGCGGCCGTCGCGCGACGCCGCCGCGATGAGCAGGCGCCGCAGCCCGGTGCGCGTGCCCGGCGGGACCTCGCCCATCATGCCGAAGTCGATGAAGGTCAAGCGCCAGGGCCGCTCCCCCTCGGCCGCGGCGACGGGGGTCACGAAGATGTTGCCGGGGTGCGGGTCGGCGTGGAAGAAGCCGTGCGAGAACAGCTGGTCGAACATCACGGCGGCGAAGACGGGGGCGACGTCGACGGGATCGATGCCCGCGGCGAGGAGCCCCTCGTGATCGGTGATCTTGATCGCCGAGACGTCCTCGAGCACGAGGACGCGGCGCGTGCTCCGCTCCCACACGACCTCGGGCACGGCCACGCGGTCGTCGTCGGCGAAGTCGGCCGCGAACCGCGCCGAGGCCGAGGCCTCGTGCAGGTAGTCGATCTCCTCGAGGCTGGTGCGGGCGAACTCCTCGACCAGCGCGGGGGCGTCGACGCGGTCCGACACGAGGCGGACGTGGCTGAGCCAACCGCCGACCTTGCGGAGCGCGGCGAGGTCGACGTCGACGATCCGGTCGATGCCCGGGCGCTGCACCTTGAGCACGACGTGCAGGAGGCCCGTGTCGGCCTGGTCCGCCGGCCCCAGCGTCGCACGGTGCGCCTGCCCGAGCGAGGCCGCGGCGATGGGCTCGGCGGACACGGCGGAGAACACGCGGTCGAGCGGCACCCCCAGCTCGGCCTCGGCGAGCGCCCGGAGCCCGGCGAACGGGACGGGCGTGACCTCGTCCTGCAACCCCTCGAGCTCCTTGGTGATCTCGGGCGGCAGCACGTCGAGCCGGGACGAGAGGTACTGCCCCACCTTGATCATGAGGCCGCCGAGGTCGAGCGCGAGGGCGTGGAAGCCGCGGGCGAAGCGCCGCATGCGACGGGCCCGCGTGCGCTCGGCGAGGCGCCGGAGCCCGAAGCGGGGCAGCACGAGCTCGAACCACCAGGTCACCGCCAGGTGGCGCGAGGCGAAGCGCAGGATGCGCCGGTAGCGGGCGCGACCGGCACGGTCGCGCACCGCGGGGCCGGCCTCGTCGGGTCGGGGCGAGGCCACCCGCGTCAGTCCCGGGCGAGGATCGAGTAGATGCGCCGACGGGCCTCGTCGAGGATCGCGACGGCCTCGTCCACCTGGGCGGCGGTGCCGGTGCGACCGATCTGGGCCGTCGCGCGCGCGAGCTCGACCCCGGCCCGGGGCAGGGCCGTGCGGCGGTCGCCCGAGGAGCGCGGGGGCGTCCACGGGTCGGACGGGTCGACGCCCGCGGCAGCGCGGCCGGCCTCGGTGAGCGAGTGGACCTTCCGCCCCTCGGCCTCCTCGGCCACGACCAGGCCCTCGTCGGTGAGCAGCTGCAGCGTCGGGTAGACGGATCCGGCGCTGGGCTTCCAGTCGCCGCCGCTGCGCTCCTCGATCTCGTGGATGAGCTGGTAGCCGTGCATCGGCCGCTCGGCCAACAGGGCCAGGATCGCGGTCCTGATCTCGCCCCGAGGGGCGCGAGCGCCGTCCCGACGGTCGAAGGTCGAGCGCAGCTGGTCCATGGCCCGCCACATCCCGTCCATGTCGACGCCGAACGAGCCCGGTGTGCGTGAGGTGCTCATGATGGTCTCCTGTCGAGGGTCGAACGATGCTCGAACGATATGCCCGTGACCTGGACCCGCACCGGGCGGGCGCCCAGGCGCCCGGGAGCCCGTCCGGGGACCGACCGACGGACCCCCTTGCGGCCGAGGACGATCGGCCCTAGCGTGAGGAGCGGTTGCCCCAGATCCAGGTCGCCTGCTCCTTCTCGAGCACGTACGACCATCTGGGAGGCGACATGACGAGCACGGTCCGTCCGATCGGGCGCCGCACCGGCCGCTGCTCAGGGCCCGGCCGCACGCAGGGCCGTCCCCTCCTCGACGACGTCGGCTCGGCGGGGTCGCCCGTCGCCAGCGCCGGGCACGGTCCGTCCTGGCAGCACCTCTGTCGGGAGCCCCTCCTGCTCACCACCTCCCCCGGCCCGACGCCGGACCCCTGACTTGCGCCCTCGTGGTCCCACCCGTAGACCTCGAGGACGCGAGCGGTCCTTCCCTAGGGGATCGCCACGGGGCGGGCACCTGGGACCCGAACCTCCAGGTGCCCGCACTCGCTCCCGCCCGCCCGGGCCCTCCCGCCCGTGCCCTGCCGTCGCCCTGCCGTCGCCCTGCCGTCGCCCTGGACCCAGGCCGGTCCCCCCTCGCCGCGCCCGCCCCCTCTCCCAGGAGACACGATGACCGCACCCGTCACCCCCGCCCGGACCGTCCTGCGCCAGGACGTCACCGACGCCCCGGCCGCCGCCTCCGCGGCGCCCGTCGGGGCCGCGGCCTTCCGCCCGACCACCCCGGGCGGCGCGCGCCGCCCCGTGAGCACGTACTCGGCCCTCCTGGTCCAGGTGAAGGGCGCCGGGCTGCTCGAGCGGCGCACCGGCTTCTACGGCCTCGTCTTCGGCGCGGTGACCCTCGCACTCGCCGGGACGGGCACCGCCTTCGTGCTGCTGGGCGACAGCTGGTGGCAGCTCGTCGTCGCCGCCGCGCTCGGCGTGGTGCTGACGCAGTACGCCTTCCTCACGCACGAGGTCGCGCACCGGCAGGTCTTCGCGACCGGCCCCGTCGGCGACCGGGTCGGGCGGGTGCTCGCCGCCGGCGTCGTCGGCGTCAGCTAGGCCTGGTGGACGACCAAGCACACGCGCCACCACGCCTCCCCGAACACCGTCGGCAAGGACCCCGACATCGACATCGCGGCCCTGGCCTGCCCGTGCTGCCCGAGGGCAGCCGGGTGGACTTCCTCACGCGCCAGGTGCTCACCTCCCGCAACATCCGGGGCGGCCGGTGGGTGACCTGGGCCATGGGCGGCCTCGACCACCAGACCGAGCACCACCTCTTCCCGAGCATGCCCCGGCCCCACCTGGCCCGGGCCCGTCAGCTCGTGCGGGCCCACTGCGCCGAGCACGGCGTCCCCTACACCGAGACCGGCCTCGTGCAGTCGTACCGGATCGTCGTGCGCTACCTCAACGACGTCGGCCTCGGGGCGCGCGACCCGTTCACCTGCCCCGTCGCCACGGAGCTGCGGCCCCGATGAGCTCCGCGGCCGTCCCCCCGAGGACCGTCGCCCCGGACTCCTGACCCGTCGCCTGGGAGGATGACGGCATGCTCTTCCTGGTCCCGGCCGCCGTGTTCGCCGCGCTCTACGTCGTCAGCCGACGACGCGACGTCCGCCGCCTGCGCAACGGGGTCTACCTCGTCGCCGCGGCGTGGTGGTCCTTGCTGGCGCTCTCCGCGCTCGCACCGCCGTTCCTCGCGTCGCTGCTGCTGCTCGCGGGCCTCGGCGTCCTCGTGCTCATCGGCGTCCTGGGCGTCTTCCTGATCGGCAACGGCGTCACCATGCTCCGGTCCGAGGGACGCAGCCTCGGCAACCTCCTGTCCCTCCTCGTCGGCGTCGCGATCCTCACGGTCCCTCCGCTGGGCGTCCTGCTCGTGACCGGCCTCGACGCGCGCCGCCTGCCCGCCGGGCTCGACCTGGCACTCATCTCGCTCGGACTCCTGCTGGTGCTCGCCTGCGCGTACGCGGCAGCGACCTTCACCGCGTTCGCCGTGTACTCCCTCGTCTACAGCCGCTACCGGCACACCCGCGAGCCCGCGGCACTCGTCGTGCTCGGCTCCGGCCTCATCAGGGGCGAGGTGCCACCGCTGCTGCGCAGCCGCCTCGACAAGGCCCTCGCCATCTACCGCTCCGTGCCGGCCCACGCGACCCGCCCGATCCTCGTGCCCTCGGGCGGTCAGGGCTCGGACGAGCCCCGCCCCGAGGGCGAGGCCATGGCCGAGTACCTCCTGGCCCAGGGCGCCGACCCCGCCGACGTCCACCCCGAGACCGCGTCCACCAGCACGCGCGAGAACCTCCTGTTCTCCCGCGAGGTGCAAGAGGCCGCGGGGCGCACCGGCGACGTCCTCGTGGTCACGAACAACTACCACGTGCTGCGCGCGGCCCTGCTCGCCAGGTCCATCGGCAGCACCGCACAGGTCATCGGCTCCCCCACCGCCACGTACTACGTGCCCAGCGCGTTCCTCCGCGAGTACATCGCCATCATGGTCGAGCACAAGCGCCTCAACGCCGCCGCGATCCTGGGACTCGTCGCGATCATCGCCCTCGGGGTCGTGATCTCGTCGTCGCCGCCCTGAGCGGGCAGGACGACGCGGCCGGCACCCCTCGCTCAGCGGTCGGCGTGCGGCACCCGCTCCTCACCGAGGCGTCGCGCGGCGGCGAGGTGGGTGGCGTCGGCGCGGCCGTGCTCGCCGGGCGCTCCTCCTCCCGGTCGTCGGTCACCGCCGTTCCGGCCGCGCCGCGTCCTGGCGCGGGGCGTGCGTGAGCGGGATCGTCACGGTCCCGTCGACCACTCCCGCCACGACGTCGGTCAGCGGCGCCTGGGTGCTGCGCGCGTGGTGGCGCAGGAGGCGGAACGCGGCGTCCATGTCGAGGCCGTGCGTGTGGGCGAGGACTCCCTTGGCCTGCTCGATGACGACGCGGGTGGCGAGGGCGCGCTGCAGCTGGGCGGACACGACGCTGACGTCCTGGACGACCCGCTCCTGCAGGATGCTGATGGTCGCCACGTCCGCGAGCGCCTGCCCGGCGATCGCGTCGGTCTCGTTGAGGGCGCCCTCGTGGTCCCTGAAGAGGTTCAGCGACCCGATGACCTGGTCCCGGAGGCGCAGCGGGATCGCGTGCACCGAGAGGTACCCGGAGCCCGTCGCGGCCTCGGCGAACACCGGCCACCTCTCCTGCAGCTCGGAGGCGTCGGCGACGGAGACGACGGCGCCGGTGGTGACGGCCTCCACGCACGGGCCCTCCCCGGCCCTGAGCTGCATCAGGCCGACGATGCGGCTGGTCTCGCTCGTGGACGCGATGACGTCCAGGTGCTCGACGTCGGGACCGAGGATGATCCCGGCCGCACTGGCGTCGAAGAGCTCGGTGGCACGGTCGACGAGGGCCTGCAGCAGGTCGATGACGTCGTACCCCGCCACGAGGGAGTCCGCCAGGGTGACGAACGTCTCGACGAGGAGGGCTTCACGGTTACGGGGCATGGTCCTCAGGTCCTTCAGTCGGTGACGGTGGAGAAGTCGATCGTGCGGGCCACGACGTCGGCCGCGACGTCGAGCACCGACCGACCGGTGGAGAAAGCGTGTCCGCGCAGGACGAGCAGGGCGTCGGAGGGGGTGACGTGCAGCTGCGCCAGGACCATGCCGGTCGCCTGGTGGACCTCTCGGCGGGAGTGGACGCCCGAGCTGACGCCGGTCTCGGCGTCCTTCCCCTCGGCAGCCACGAGGGCCCGGTGCAGCACCTGTCGGGCGAGCACGCGCGACAGCAGCCCGGCGTCCGCGACCTGCTGGTCGGAGAGCGTCATCGGGGTCCAGGAGTAGAGGTCGACGGCTCCGACGTCGATGCCGGCGACGACGAGGGGGAACGCGAACACGGAGCCGGTGCTCGTCTCCCTCAGGGCCGACATGGCCGCGGGCCACGCCGTCGTCGCCGAACGCTCCAGGTCGGGCTCCAGGACCGGCCTCCTCGTCCTCAGGGCCTGCCAGCAGGGCCCCTCGCCGAGGTCGATCTGGATCTCGTCGAGCCTGGCCGCACGGGAGCCGGACGCACAGACGGTCTCGGAGTTGAACGGGTCGCCGAGCGTCGAGACCGCCGCGCCGGACACGCCGAGGACCCGTACGAAGGGTCCGCAGAGATCGGCGTCGGCCCCGGTCGCGAGGGCGAGGTCGCGCGCGGCGGCAGCGACGCCGCCGAGGTCGGGGTCACGCACGGGGGTGCCCACGAGATGTCGTCGCGAGCGAGGTGGGTGCGTCCATGGGGCCTTCCGATCCAGCTTCGATCCTGGGTGAGGGGATGACGGAGCGCTGGGTCCGGGTACCTGCCGCTGTCCCCATCGTAGGCCACCCGTGCCGCCCACGTCCCGGTGCGGGCCCGCACCTCGCCCCGCACCCCCGACGACCCCTACCGTGAGGAGCGGTAGCCCCAGATCCAGGTCGCCTGCTCCTCCTCGAGCACGCACGACCTCCTGGGCGGCGCCGCGACGAGGAGCACCACCGACGGCTCCTCCGTCGTCGGCCGCCACCGCGTCTCCACCGACGCTCCTGGGACGGCGCCTCGGGGTGGTGCCCCGTCCACGGGAGCGACCTCATGGGACACCTGATCTACGAGCGGGGCGCGGCCGAGCTGCGCTGCGACGACCGGACGCTCGCGCACCTGCAGATCGTCGTCATCAACAAGCTCCGCCGTCGCGAGGCCTTCGCCCTCTCCTGGACCGAGCCTCCCCAGGCCGGCAGCGGGCGGAGCACGATCTGGCTGCACCCCGCCGTCAGCCTCCTGTTCCGGTTCAGGATCAGCGGCCCCGTGACGATCAACCACGCCTGGGTCGCGCTCCTCGCGCGGGCGGCCGACAGCCGACCGGGGCTGCAGATCCTCGCCGAGCCCCTCGGGGACCAGCAAGGGGCTGCCGCGCCCCGCTCCTCACCGCAGCTGGTCCGGTCCGACCGGCACTCCTGAGTCCGCCCCGCGGGGCGCGTAGTCGCTCGACGGGGAGAGGTCAACGGGTCACCGGGCGCCGCCCCGGCGGGTTCGCTGGACGGATGCTGCGCACAACGATGACGGTCGACGGGAAGCCCTACCTCCTCGCGCAGGGCCAGGACCTCGACGCCGTCGAGCGGACCGCGACGGAGGCGGTGCACCACGGCGGCGACCTCGTCCACGTGATCGTCCACGACGGCAGCCGCCTCGACGTCCTCGTCAGCCCCGGCGTCCCGCTCACGTTCGAGACCGAGGACGTCGACGAGCAGACCCGGGACGACCACCTGCACGCACCCTTCGAGGTCGACGTCCTCGACGGCGACCTCTACGACGACTGAGCGCGGGCGGACGCCGCGGGCGCACGGCGACGGCGCCGTCCCCGGTGGTGGGGGCGGCGCCGTCGTGGTGCTGCGGGTGGTGCTGTGGTGCGGGTGGTGCGGGTGGTGCGGGGTGTTACTCGGTGGCGGCGGTGATCTTGGCGACGCCGACGAGCATCTCGTCCTGGACCTGGTCGGTGCCGAAGG